>CAYYGO010000017.1:16014-69403 GCA_964471635.1 uncultured Hyphomicrobium sp. | reverse complement strand
CACGCTGATCGCCGGAGCCGGGGCCATGGCCGCGGCAGCAGGCTTGTCCAGGCTGCCGGTTGCCCTCGCAGGTGCCGGTGCGGGCCCGCTCAGGGTGGCGTCGTTGAAGTTCGGCTCGCTGAGCTGGTTGCTCGACGTGATGCGAACGGATGCGCTCGATGCGGCCAACGGCTTCAAACTCGAGACGGTCGAGGTAGCGTCGAACCATGCGGGTCCCGTGGCTCTGCTCGCGGGCGAGGCCGATATCATCGTCTCCGACTGGACCTGGGCCATGCGCCAGCGCGGGCTCGGCGACAAGCTCAAGTTCGCGCCGTACTCGTCGGCGCTGGGCTCGGTGATGGTGCCGGCGGCAAGTCCGATCAAGACGCTGGCCGACCTCAAGGGCAAGAAGATCGGCGTCGCAGGCACCGCCATCGACAAAAGCTGGCTTCTGCTGCGCGCCTACGCCAAGCAATCGCTCGGCACGGACCTTGCCGAGTTGGTGACGCCGGTGTTCGGCGCGGCGCCGCTGATGACGGAGGAATTGAAGAACGGCCGGCTGGACGCAGCGCTGAATTTCTGGACGTTCGCGGCGCGGCTCAAAGGCGCAGGCTACCGGCAGGTGCTGTCGATGGCCGACGTTCTCAAAGGGCTCGCGATCGCGCCGACGCCGGCGCTGGTCGGCTTCATCTGGAAAGAGGACACGGCGGCGAGGAAGCCGGTCGAGGTGGCGGGCTTTCTAAAGGCCGCTGCGGCTGCCAACGCGCGACTGGCCAAGGAGGACGCGGTTTGGGACCGCATCCGCCCGCTCGTCAAACCCGAGAACGACGCCGAGTTTACCGCCATCCGCGAATACTATAGGGCTGGCATCCCGGGGCCTTGGACCGCGGCCGAGACGGCGGCGGCCGGCAAGCTTACCGAGCTCCTGATCGCGCTCGGCTCCAAAGATGTCATGGGATCTGGCACGCGCTTCGATGGCGATCTCTTCCATAGCTCAGCATCGTAGCGCCGCGCGCCCCGGCCTCGGCGGCTGGACGCGGCTCCTTTGGCCGCTGGTGTCGCTCGGCGCGCTGGTGCTGTTGTGGGAGGCCGCGGCGCTCCTCGCCCACTATCTGGGCCGCGCGCGCACGCTGCCGGGTCCGGGCGATGTGCTGGCGACGATGGCGCGGGAATTCGCCACCGGCGCGCTTCAGACCCACGTCTCGGCGACGCTCGCGAGGGTCGCGATCAGCTTCCCGATCGCCATGCTGATCGGCGCCTCCATCGGGCTCGCGATGGGACGCATGAAGGCGGTCGACCGCTTCTTCGACAGCTGGCTGATCTTCTTCCTCAACCTGCCGGCACTGGTGGTCATCATTCTCTGCTACGTCTGGCTCGGCCTGTCGGAGACGGCCGCGATCCTGGCGGTGGCGATCAACAAGATCCCGAACGTCGCGGTGACGGTGCGGGAAGGTGCCCGGAGCCTCTCGCGCGATCTGGCCGAGATGGCCTCGGTCTACGGCTTCGGCTTCTGGAAGACGCTACGGCACGTGACGCTGCCCCAGCTCGCGCCGTTCTTCATGGGAGCAGCGCGCAGCGGGCTGTCGCTCGTCTGGAAGATCGTGCTCGTCGTCGAGCTGCTCGGCCGCTCGAACGGCGTCGGCTATCAGTTGAACGTCGGCTTCCAGCTCTTCGACGTGTCGATGATCCTCGCTTATGCGATCGCCTTCATCATCGTCGTGCAGATCATCGAGATCGGCGTGCTGCAGCCGCTCGAGGCCAGGGTCAACCGATGGAGGCGGTGAGCGGCGTCAACGAGCGGATCGGCATCCGAATCCGTCGGAAGGTATTCCCGGCGGTCGCGGAGCGTTCGGAGAACCTCGTGCTCGAGAACGTCGCGATCGACGTCGAGCCGCGGTCTTTCGTCGTCATCACCGGCCCGTCGGGCTGCGGGAAATCGACGCTGCTCGGCATCGTGGCCGGCCTCGACACGGACTACGACGGGGCTGTGGATTTCGGGCCTGGTATCCGCCGCACCGCGTTCGTGTTCCAGACGCCGCGGCTGCTGCCCTGGCGGACGGTGCGGGAGAATATCGCGCTGTCGCTGCCCGAGGGCGATGCACGCCACGGCCGCATCGACGAGCTGCTCGGGCAGGTCGGGCTCGCCGATGCCGCGACCGCCTACCCGGAGCGCATCTCGCTCGGCATGCAGCGGCGCGCGGCCCTCGTGCGCGGCTTCGTGCAGGAGCCGGACATGCTGTTCATGGACGAGCCGTTCGTCTCGCTCGACGATCCGACAGCTGAGGAGCTGCGCCGCATTCTCATCGAGCTGTGGAACCGGACGCGGGCCACGGTGCTGTTCGTCACCCACGACCGCTCCGAGGCGGTGATGCTCGGCACGCGCGTACTGCGATTTGGTGGCGCGCCCGCCGGCATCGTGCAGGACGCCGAGGTCAAGCTCGAAAGCAGCCAGCGGCTGGATCGCGCGGCGGTGGCAGCCGAGCGCCGACGCATTTTCGGTGAGGCGTGATGGCCGCGGCGAGCTTCCCAACGGCCCCGCACGTCAGCGGGCCGCGTCCGATCCGCTTCCTGGCGAGCGTTGTCGACGCGGACGAGGCGCGGCTCGCGATGGCGGGCGGCGCCGACATCGTGGACGCCAAGGACCCGGCGGCCGGTGCGCTCGGTGCGCTGGCGCCCCGGGTCGTCGCGGCGATCCGGCGGGCGTTGCCTGCGGCGGTGCCGCTCAGCGCCACCATCGGCGATCTGGCGCCCGATATCGACGTCTGGCGCGGGCCGATCCTGGCGCTGGCGGGTGCCGGCGCGGGCTATGTGAAGATCGGCATCTTTCCGGGCAGGGACGCGCGCGGCGCGGTGCGCGCTGCGGGTCGCCTCGACATCGGGGGAGCGCGGCTCGTCGGCGTGCTGCTGGCCGACCGCGAACCGGATCTTGCGCTCGTCGCGGCGATGGCGGACGCGGGTTTCGCCGGCGTCCTGCTCGACACGGCCGGAAAATCCGGGCGGCGGCTCACCGACCTGATGCCGCTCGACCGCCTCGCGGCGTTCGTGGCGGCTGCGCATGCGGCGGGGTTGCTGGCCGGGCTCGCCGGATCGCTCGACGAGGCCGATATCGCGCCGCTGGCTGCCTGTCAGCCCGACATCCTCGGGTTCCGCGGCGCGCTGGCCGCCGGGCAACAACGGACCGCGGGACTGGACCCGATGCGCGTGGCCGCTGTAAGGGAGGCGATCGACCGCGCCAATGCCGACGATCCGGCGCGGGCCGCCCCCGTCCGTCTCGCGAGCACCGCCCGATGACCATGCCCCGACCGTTCGCACCCGCCGCCGGCTCTGCCGCGAGCCTCCTGGCGGGCGACCATATCTTTGTTCGCGACCTGGTCGTCGACTGCAACATCGGCGTCTATGCCGAGGAAAAAGGTGTCACGCAGAAGATCAGCTTCTCGGTCGATGCCTACATCGCGCCGGACGTGAAGAGCGTGACCGACGACATCGCCGAGGTGCCGTCGTACGCCGATATCATCGACGGCATCGAGGCCATTGCGCGCCAGGGGCATATCGAGCTTGTCGAGACATTCGCGGAGCGGCTGGCGGCGCACTGCCTGGCCGATACCCGCATCGTCGCGGTGCGCATCCGGCTCGAGAAGCTCGAGCGCGGTCCGCGCCGCGGCGTCGAGATCTGGCGCAGGCGGTGAGGCGATGGGCTCCGCCATGCGCACCCGGCCGCGGCCCGGCGGGCGTCGGGCCCCGGTGGTGGTGAAACTGGGCGGCAGCCTGCTCGAAGCGGAGCCGGGGACGGTGCCCCCGGTCATGACCTGGCTCGAGATGATCGCGAAGGCGAGCCGCGCCGTTGTGCTCGTGCCAGGCGGCGGCGCGTTCGCTGACGCCGTACGCCGCGAGCAGGCGCGCCTCGGTCTCTCCGACACTCTGGCCCACCGCATGGCGCTTTTTGCGATGCATCAGGGCGCGCTGGCGCTGGTCGGCCTCGCCCCGCCGGGTGCGCGACTCGTTGCGGCGGCGAGCCGTGCGGCCATAGCCGACGCCCATGCCAAGCGCCGCACGCCGGTCTGGCAGCCGCTGCCGATGGTCGATCGCGACGGCGCGCTGCCCGAGGATTGGACGGTCACGTCCGACGGGCTGGCCGCCTGGCTCGCGCGCGAGATCCAGGCCTCGGCCGTGGTGCTGGTCAAGTCGTGCAGGGTGCCGCAGGGCGCCGACGTGCATGCACTGGCCGACAGCCGCGTGGTCGATCCGGTGTTCGCCGACATCGTTTCGGCGTCCGGGCTCAGGTGGCTCGTGGCGGGGCCGGGCGACGAGGCCAAGGTGGCCGAGGCGGTCGGGATCGACGGCGCGGCCGCGACAGTCCACTGAGGGCTCGGGTGCGTCTGCGCCGTCCGGCTCACGTCGCGGGCCCTGGCCGACACCGTGCCCCATGCCGGTCGACGCCGGGGCGCCAGCATGCTATCGCGCGACGAGGCAACCAGGACGGACCATGACGCGCGACGACGTGAAGACACCCCGCTTCGGCTGGGCTCTGACGGGGTCGGGGCACTTCTTCAAGGAGAGCCTCGAGATCATGCGCGGGCTGCCCGATCTCGACGTGTTCGTGTCGAAGGCGGCAGCCGAGGTGCTGCGGATGTACAAGCAGGAGCTTCAGTTGCCGTCCTCGGTGCGCATCTACAAGGACACGACGGCGAGCGCGGCGCCGGTCGGCAATTTCTACTACGGCGTCTACCATACGCTGATCGTCGCGCCGGCGACGTCGAACACGGTGGCCAAGTGCGTCGCGGGCATCTCGGACAATCTCGCGACCAACGTTTTCGCCCAGGCCGGCAAGTGCCGCGTGCCGACGATCGTCTTTGCCTGCGACACCGCGCCCGAGATGGATACCGAGGCGCCGAAGGGCATGGTTAAGGTGTATCCGCGGCGGATCGATCTCGAGAACACCGAGCGGTTGAAGTCGTTCGAGGCGACGGCCGTCGTGGACAGCGTCGCCGATCTGACGGCCGCGGTCGAGGCGCGGCTCCAATGGCTCAAAAGCTCCTCTTCCTGACCGGACGCCTCGCGGAAGCGAGGCTCGGCGAGACCGTGGCCCGGCTCGGCCTGCCCGACGGCTCGTGGGTCATCGTGAGCCTCGGCGTCAAGGTCGCCGCGCTGATGACCGAGGCGATCGTCAAGAACCGGCTCAAGGGACCGATCGAGGCCGACCGCGTGATCGTGCCCGGCCGCTCGAGGATGGATCTCGCACGTCTGTCGGCGCACTTCGGCGTGCCGTTCGAGCGCGGCCCCGACGAGATCGTCGACCTGCCCCAGTACCTCGGCAAAGGCGGCGTGGCACCCGACCTCACGCGCTACGATCTGCGCATCTTCGCCGAGATCATCGAGGCGCCGACGCTGAGCGTCGAGGCGATCGTCGCACGGGCGGCGGCGCTGGCGGCGTCGGGCGCGGACGTGATCGATATTGGTTGTCAGCCGGATACGCCATTCCCGCATCTCGAGGCGGCGGTGAGGGCGCTGAAGGCTACCGGCCGCAAGGTAAGCGTCGACAGCGGCGATGTCGCGGAGCTGGCGCGTGGGGCCAGGGCGGGGGCCGATTTCGTTCTGTCGCTCGACGAGACGTCACTCGATGCGGTGGCCGGAACGGCGTCGGTGCCGATCCTGGTGCCGAAGCCGCACGGCGACCTCGAGTCTCTCGTGCGCGCGGTCGGCAAGGCGCGCGAGATGGGTCTCGATCACATTGCCGATCCGATCCTCGATCCGATCCACTTCGGCTTCACGGCGTCGCTCGAGCGGTATGCGGCGTTGCGCCGCCGTTGCCCCGATGTCGAGATCCTGATGGGCACCGGCAACCTGACCGAGCTCACCGATGCCGACAGCCAAGGCCTCACGGCGACGCTGCTCGGCATCTGCTCGGAGCTCGCGATCCGCAACGTGCTCGTCGTGCAGGTGTCGCCGCACACGCGCCGGACGGTCGAGGAGCACGACGCGGCGCGCCGACTGATGTTCCGGGCGCGCGAGGACCGAAGCCTGCCCAAGGGTTATGGCGGCGGGCTGCTGTCGCTGCACGAGCTGCGGCCGTTCCCCTACACGGCGCGCGAGGTTGCGGAGCAGGCGGCGGGCGTGCGGGACCAGAACTTCCGCATCGAGGTGACGGACCAAGGCATCCACGTCTACAACCGCGACGGGCACCGGGCTGCAACCGACCCGTTCGATCTGTTCGCAGGGCTCGGGGTCGACGCGGACGGACCGCACGCGTTCTATCTCGGCTACGAGTTGGCCAAGGCAGAGCTCGCCTGGCGGCTCGGCAAGCGCTACGCGCAGGACAATCCGCTCGACTGGGGCGTGGCCGCGGAGCAGAAGCGCGAAGACCTGACGCGGCATGCGCCGGAAGGCTCGACGCTGGAAGCGAGGAAGCGAGCGCGCGAGCGCCACGCCGCGCGGGCGGCGGAAGAGGAGGCGGGGGAGGGCACGGATGCCGCTGATCGTCGAGACGATCGTAACGACGCTTGATGCGGCGGGGCAGGCGCACATCGCGCCCCTCGGGCTCATTGCGGACGGCGAGGGCGACGCGGACAGCACGCGCTGGTTGATCGCGCCGTTCCGCCCGTCGCGGACACTCGACAACCTGCGCATCCACCCGTTCGCGGTGGCGAGCCATCCCGGCGACGTGCGCGTGTTCGCGGGGTGCGTCACCGGGCGCAAGGAGTGGCCGCTGGTGGCGGCCGAGACGGTGGCCGGACAGCGGCTCGCAGGCGCGGTGTCGCATTGGGAGCTGGCCGTCGAGAGCGTCGCTGAGGACGAGGTACGCCCGCGCTTTATGTGCCGGCGGGTGCATGTCGCGAGCCATCGCCCGTTCGCCGGCTTCAATCGCGCCCAGGCGGCGGTACTGGAGCTGGCCGTGCTGACGACGCGGCTTCATATGCTGCCGGCGGAGAAGGTCGAGAGCGAGCTCTCCTATCTCGAGATCGCGATCGCCAAGACGGCAGGGCCGGCCGAGCGCGAGGCGTGGGGCTGGCTGATGGAGAAGGTCGAGGGCTGGCGGCGCAGCGAGGCGCGTCGAGGGGGCAATTGAGCAGACTTCCCGTTCAGCGTGCGTGACCGGGCGATATCCGAAGCCATTGCCGCAGCTGTTGTTTCCGCAGAGCCACACTCCCGGGGAGTTTGGGATGCTGCGTGATCGTCCCTTGCCGGCGGGTTGACGCGGTGATTGGCTCAGTCCTGGATTTACCCGCGGAGCCCGTTCGATGCCGCTGCGCCAGCGAACCGTTGCTGACCTTTGTGCCGCAGTCGCCGCAGTCGCCGCAGGCATGCAATCGCGCGCGCTGCAGATCCTCACCCGCCGCCGGTCGATGCTGCCGGCTGCGATGGCGCTGGCTATCGCCTTGGCCAGCGTGACGATACCGCAACCGGCACGGTCGGAGGATGCGACCTTGGCCGAGCAGCTCTGTGCCGCCAATCCAGCCGCGACCGACGCCGCCGCCCGCGCCGCCACGGCGGAGGCGGCCAACCTGATCGGCCTCATCACCGAGAACGCGCCCGTCTACGAGGCGGTGCGTGCCATCGTCGTCGACCGGGACGGCGTCGACGCCTTCGCGCACCATTGCCTCAACGGGGGCAAGATGGTCGTCTTCGGCCAATCGTTCCTGCAGCGGCTGCGCAATACCGCGCGCGGCACCGGGCCCTACTGGTCGTGGGTGTTCGTCGCCGCTCACGAGGTGGGGCACATCTGGCGCAACCACGGCAACCTGCGGCTGCCGTGCACGCCCGAGCACCCGAACGACACCTACTGTGCGTGCCGTCCCGGGATGCCGGAGGCGCACGCCGAATTCAACCGGCGGCTCGAGCTCGAGGCGGATTTCTTCGCGGGCTTCGTGCTGTCGCGGCTCGGAGCGGCGCGCGAGGACGCCTTGTCGGCGATGCACGTGCTCGACACGCACGACACCTGCACGCACCCCGGGCGCGAGCGGCGCGCCGAAGCGGTGACGCGCGGATGGCTTCAGGCCAAGGGCGGCGTCGGATCGGCGCCGCTGAAGGGCACCGCCGACGATCTTGCCCGCTTCGAGCTGGCGTTGAACCGCGACATCTACGGCGGCGACATCCGCGAGCTGTTCGGCATCAGCATCGAGGCCTGCGCCAAGGCCTGCCTCGCCAACAGCGCCTGCGGGATGTTCTCGTTCGACCGCTGGTACAACGCCTGTTTCCTGAAGAGCACCGGCAAGATCGCGCGGAGCTTCAATCTGACGGGTTTTCCCGAGACGCGACGGCTCGGCGCTGCGGACCGCATCCTGAAGCGGGAACCGAAGAGCACGATCGGCATCCGCCGCGAACTGGTCGACGGTATGGCCGGCCTCGACGAGACCGGCAAGGTGGTCACGGTCCGCGTCAAGGAGCGCTCGTTCTTCGACAAGCCTCAGCGCACCGCAGCCGCCGACGACTGGTCGGACTGCGCCGCGGCGTGCCGGGGCGACGGGCAGTGCATCGCGTTCAACTTCTTCGAGCGCACGTGCGAGTTGTTCGATGCGGCGGAAGGGCACTATCCCGCTCCGGGCCGGTCGATCGGCTACGTATGGGTGCAGAACCAGTAGCCGCAGCCGGGTCGGCGCGCCGGGGCGCTCGGGTCGATGGCGCGATGCGCACGCGCTGTAAGGGATACGAACGTTCATCGAGGGGCGCGTTGCCCGGGTGGCCCGGATTTTTTGTAGGCGTGAGGAGGTTCGATATGCGTTTGACAGTCTTTTGGGTCAGTCTCTTCGTGGCGGCATTGTCGATGGCGGGCGGCACGCCGGCCTCGGCGCAGATCGAGGCGAAGAGCGATGCCGAGCGCTTGAAGGCGCTGCAGGCGCAGGTGCGAGCCCGCGCGGCGCGGAGCCCGCGCATCGTCAACGGCGAGACGGCGCGCGACGGCGATCTGCCCTGGCAGGCGGCATTGATGCTGCGCGACGACGGGTCCGGCGCGAAGCCGATCGAGCGGCTCAATTGCGGCGGCGCGTTCATCCGCCCCAATATCGTGATGACCGCTGCGCATTGCGTGGGGACCAGCGACTTTATCGGCAATCTCAAGGACTGGGTGGTTGTGAGCGGGGCGGCGCGCATCGACGATCCGCGGATGGTGACGTACGACATCACCGACGTGGTCGTGCATCCGCGCTACGCCGAGCTGGGCCTCGGGCTCGACTACGATTTCGCGCTGCTGCGCGTGGCTCAGCGTTTCAACGGTCCGACCATCGAGGTGGTATCGGCGGCCGAGAGCGACCGGATCGCGGTCGGAACGGTGGCGCAGGTTTCGGGCTGGGGCGCGACGAGCGAGGGCGGGGCGTCCTCGCGCGATCTGCAGAAGCTTAACATCAAGGTTGTGAGCCGCGGCGATTGCAACGACGCCAACTCGTACAACGGCATCATCACGACGCGGATGCTGTGCGCGGGCGTGCGCGAGGGCGGCAAGGACTCCTGCCAGGGCGACAGCGGCGGGCCGTTGACGGCGGCGGTGGGACCGAACGGTCAACGCCGTCTGATCGGGGTCGTGAGCTGGGGCTTGGGGTGTGCGCAGCCGAACAAGTACGGCGTCTATGGCCGGCTGGTCGCGGTCAGGGGCTGGATCTCCGAGATGGTCGCGATGCTCGAGCGGCCCAACTAGCCCGAGCATAGCTGCGGACGCGCCTCAGGGCGTGTTCAGGCGGCGTTCAGCGCGCGGGCGCGAGGATGCGCCGGACAGATGGCGCAGGGAGCGCGGTCGGACCCGTGTGCCAAGTGGCTTGGCAGAACGGCGTTGCGCGCCGGCGGGCGCTGTGAGGAGGCTCGGATGTTCGCCATGATGCGGCTGCTCACGTCGAAACCCGCGGCGGAGAGCGCGGCGCCCCGGAGCGTGGGAAACCGGATGGCGACGCGCGCCGGCCTGGCCGCCGCAAGCGCGTCGGCGTTGGGGCTGGCGGCGCTGGCGTGGCCGTCGGGCGGGACGCGCGCCGAGCCCGCAACCGTGACGCTTGCCGGCACGTCGTGGACGGTGACGTCCGTGACGGGGTTCGAGGGCACGGTGCCGGGCGGCGTCGCGCTGGTGTTCGAGGCCGGCGGACGTTTCGGCGGCTCGGGCGGCTGCAACCGCGTGATGGGCTCCTATACGCAGTCCGGTGGCGCGCTGTCGCTCGGCGAGGTTGCGCGCACGCGCAAGATGTGCCCACCCCCGGTGATGGCGTTCGAGGAGGCGCTGTTGGCGGCCATGTCGAAGGTGACGGCGGTCGGCAGGACGGCGGGCGGCGAGGTCGTGATGAGTGGCACGAGCGGACGTCTCATCGCGTTGAAATGAGCGCAGCGAGCGGCTGCGTTGGGCGCGCCGCCTGATGCCGCCGTCGCTGTGGCCAAAGCCTGATCGTCTGAGATGGAAGCGGCTACGCTTCCAACGAAGGCGTGAATGACAATCCAAGTGTGGGCCTAAGAGCCGGCCACCGAGGCAGCAAGCCAACCCGGCAAGGTCAGACCGGCACTAGCGGCCAGTTTGGTGGTCGAGATCGCTGGCCAAGGTCGCTGGCGAGCAGCGCGACGGCCGCGGCCGGTGCCGACCGGGTCGCCTCGAGCTGCAGCGCGTCCGGCGCCCCG
This sequence comes from uncultured Hyphomicrobium sp., assembly GCA_964471635.1. Taxonomy (GTDB): domain Bacteria; phylum Pseudomonadota; class Alphaproteobacteria; order Rhizobiales; family Hyphomicrobiaceae; genus JAKAML01. The sequence continues at coordinate 58,843 of CAYYGO010000017.1, read as the reverse complement.
GTGAGCGCGCCGAACGGCTGTGACATGAGCCCGAGCCGTCGCGCGACCTCGGCGGCGTCGTCGGCGCCGATGCCGGCCGTGATCACCGTGGGCTCCGCGTCGAACGCGGCGCGCGACAGCACCTGCAGACATCCATCGACGATCGAGCAGAGCTGGCGCTCGCGCAGGTACGCGGCGGTGGGCAGCCAGGCGTCGGGGTCGCTGTCGCAGGCGTCCCGGCCCAGCATGCGCGCGAGGCGCTGGCGGCTTTCGGCGACCGACTTGCCGCGACCGTCGGCCGTAGCGTGGAGATCGACGGCTTCGAGATCGGTGCCGAGGACGCGGCGGGCGTCGGCCATGGTGGCGAGATACTCGCGCGCGAGTGTCACCCACTGCCCGGCGAAGGGCGCGCGGCCGGCCACGGCCATCACCGCGGTTCGGGTGAAGCCGGTATAGACGAGCTCGCCCGTCGCCTGGCGCTCGGCATCGGTGAGACCAAGCGGGACGGGCCGGCCTCCGGTGACCGGAACGATGTCGGTCGTCGTCGAGCCGAGGTCGACGAGCAGGGCATCGGCACAGCGCCGGCCGGCGAGTGCCGCGGTGGCGAGGAAATTCGTGGAGCCGGTAAGCTCGGGGCTCAGGGTGGCCTGGTCGGCGGAGCCGAACCCTCGTGCGCCCATCCAGAAGCGGGTGTCCGCGCCGAGCGCGGCCGATAGGCGGGCCACCAGTGTCGCGACGCCCTCGCGCCGGCTGGCGAAGAGGTCGGAGAGCTCGCCCGTCATCGTCACGGCGGTGCGCGCTGCGCCTGCGGTCAGCGGGCTGGCGGCAGCAAGGGCGGCATCGAGATGAGCGAGCCCTTGCCACAGGGGGCAGACGTGCTGCGCCACGGCGACGAGCCGGCCGCCCTCCGCGACCGCCACCTTGAGATGCGCGCCTCCGACATCCAGTCCGACCACCCGTGTCAACGACCCCTCCGTCAGCATCGTCCTCCGTGTTACACGACCGAGGTCAAGGAGACCAACGCCGTGCTCGTCATTCCAGTGCTCGACATCAAAGACGGAGTGGTGGTTCACGCCCGTGGCGGCGACCGGGCGGGCTACCGTCCGATCGAGACGCCGCTGGCACCCGGCCGCACGGACCCGGCCGGTGTCGCGGAAGGCTTCCGCCGCCTCGCGCCGTTCCCGGTGATTTACGTCGCCGATCTCGACGGCATCGGCGGCGGGGCACGGAACGGCGCCGCGGTCGCCGCGATGGCGGCCGCGCTGCCGGGGCTCGAGATCTGGCTCGACGACGGGCGGAGCGGGCTCGGCGACGTGCGTGCCGCGCGACGTCCGGCTGTGCGGCCCGTGGTCGGCAGCGAGACGCTCGGGTCGGTCGATGCGCTCGAGGCTTTGGCTGGAGCCCTGGATCCCCGAGACTGGGCGCTGTCGCTCGATTTCCGCGAGGGCGCACTGATCGGGCCCGAGGGCGTGCTCGGACGGAGCGACATCTGGCCGGAGACGGTGATCGCGATGACGCTGTCGCGGGTCGGCGCGGGCGCAGGACCCGATCTGGCACGCGTCGCAGCGATCCGGCGGAAGGCAGGGACGAAGCGGCGCGTGATCGCGGCGGGTGGCGTGCGCGGCGGCGAGGATCTTGGCGCGCTGGGCGCGGTGGGTGCCTCGGGCGTTCTCGTCGCCACCGCACTCCATGCCGGCAAAATCAAGGCCGGCGATCCGATGATCGCCGGCCCGACTTGATGCTCCGGTCCGAACCCTCAATTCGACGCGGCCGGTTAGCCGGTCGATCGGAGGATGGGCGCTGGCCGATTACGACTTGGCGCCGAACGGATGCTGAACCGAGTTGCGCTGCGCGGTGACCTCGGCGGCGGTCGGCTTGCCGGCAACGGCACGCTCGATGGCCTCCTTGGTGGCGCGATAGTTGAAGTCCTGGATCTTGGCGTCGTCAGCGGCTTCCCAGTGGATGAACACGCCGACCGCGACGTAGACGTCGTCGGCCTCGGCGGCCGGGATCGTGCCCTCGGCAACGCAGTCCTGGACGGCCTTGGCAACGGCGTACTGGGCCGGGCCGAACATCTGGACGGCCTGACGGGCGTCCTTGATGGTGACCTTGTTGTACAGGATCGTGTTGGGCTTGCAGGGCAGGTTCGGCGCGATAACGGCGAGCAGGGTCGTGAAGCCGTCCTTGTTGTTGGTCAGCGCGTTGCAGAACGCGGTCTCTGCAGCCGAGCCGCGCGGCCCGATCAGGAGATCGATATGCGCGATCTCGTTGCCATCGCCGACGAGCGACTCGCCGAGCATCACCTTGTTGATCTTGGCCATGTGGGGTCTTCCTCCCATTTGAAAAAACGGCTCGGGAAAAACAGCGGACATAATCCGTCTGCCTCCCATTGGGTAGTCCGCACTATCCCTGTTAGCAGCGCACGATGACAAAGCGTCGTCGCACCGGTTGGCCAGATAGGGGTGCCCGGAGCACCGCGGGTAAATAACGCCAGTATGCTACTTTCGACAAGGGGTCTTTGCTCGTTCACAACCGGGCAATTCTGACCTCGAGCGCCGAGGCAAATAGGGTTGCGACGACCATATCCGCCGTGGTGCCGGGATTGAGGCCGCGGGCCTTCAGGTCGCGGTCGAAAGCGAGAAGCTCGGACACCGCGGCGGTCGTGGCGACGGGGCTCCAGATATGGGTCAGGTCGCGCGCCTCGCGGCGGACGGCTTCCGCCAACTCAGGGCCGTGCTTGCGCTGGATATGGCTGTCGGGGAATGCAGCGAGCAGGGTCATGTGCAGCGTCGTGACGGCGAGATTCGCCTCGGCCGCTTCTCTGCGGGCGGCGTCGAGTGCCGGCATCGCAACATCGAATATGTCGGCGTAGCCGGTGACGTAGGCGCGCGAGATGCGGTCGCGGTCGGCGGCGAGCCGCATCGCGGCGGCGAGCGTCATCGAGGGCGGGCGCGATACGTCCCCGACGTCGACGTGACCGAGGCCGGCCGGATTGGCCAGTTGGATGGCGCGGAATGCGTCGCGGGCGTCGTCGAGATCGAGCGTCTCGAGCACGTGCTCGAGGCGTCTGCGCAGGGTCTGCCAGGGCAGGGCGACGTCGGCGGCACGGGCCAGGGGGGCTGCCAGCAGCAGGATGCCGAGATTGGTGTTGCAGCCGGCGATCGCGAAGCTCGCCTCCATGCCGGCCCAGATGCGGGCACCCACTTTGAGGCTCGGATCGGCGATGAACGGGGCGGAGGCCTCTGCGCTCCGCTCGAAGTGCCAGACCTGCATGTTGTGGCCGGGCGCGAAGACGTGGACGTTGCCGGGCTTGAGCGCCGCGAGCTCGGCACGGGTCGCCTCGAGGTAGGCCGCGCGAACGCCCGCGGGGTCGAGGAGTGCAGTCATGCGGGGGCCGCTGGCGTCACGCGGGCGCCTGCAGCGACGGCAGCGAGGAAGTCGCCGGCGAGCGTGGCGGCGATGTCGCGATCGGTGACGCTCTGCAGACCCTTCCAGGCCGGATTGGAATTGATCTCGAGCACGAGCAGGCGGCCATCGGAGGCGCGGATCAGATCGACGCCGGCATAGTCGGCGCCGACCGCACGGGCCGCGGCCAGCGCGAGCCGGCGCATCTCATCGTCGGGCTCGTGGGCGATCGGCTCGGCGCCCTGGTGCACGTTCGTGAGCCAGGACGTTCCGCGACGTGTCATCGTCGCGAGGATCCGGCCTGCGGAGACGAACACGCGCCAGTCCTCGAACTGGCTGTCGGCCGCCCCGCGCACGTACTCCTGGAGGTAGTAGACGCTGCCGACCTCCGGGGCTGGCGGCAGGGGATCGCCGGGCGCGAGGCGGCGCACGCCGTTGCCCTGGGAGCCGAACAGCGGCTTGGCGACCAGCGTTCCGCGACCTTGCCGCCACGCCGCCGCGGCGTCCAGGCCCTCGGCCACGCGCGTCGCCGGCACCGGCAGACCCGCCCTCTGGAAGCGCCAGGTCGCGGTCGACTTGTCGACGCAGCGCTCGATCGCGCGGGCGTTGTTCCAGACGGTGACGCCGGCGGCCTCGAGCGCATGCAGGATGCCGAGCCGCATCGTGATCTGCTCGAGCGATCCGGCCGACACGGAGCGCACGAAGGCAGCGCCGGGCAGCCGGCCGTCGAAGCCCGGCACCTCGAGACCCGACGGCGCGGCGGTATCGAAGGCGCAGAGACTGAGCGAGGTCACGACAACCTCGGCGCCGCGGGCCTCGATCGCGCGCATCAGCCGGCGCGCGTGCCAATCTCCGCCGCCTTCCTCGACGAAGAGTGCGATGCGCAGCCGTTCCGAGCCGGCTCCTGTACGGGCCGGAGCATGGGCTACGTCTCGGGCCTGGGGCTCGCCTGCGCCGTCAGCGGAAGCTGGCATCGACGATCTCGGGCGCCAGTGCGCCCGCCTGGAACGAGCGCCCGGTGTCGAGATTTGAAACCGTCACCTGAGCCGGGCTGAACAGCATCGGGTCGATCTTGTAGAAGTCGCCGTTGACGGCCGCGAAGATCTCGGCGAACGGTTTGCCGTAGACCGACGACGACCGGCTCGGCAGCTTCTCGGCGAGAGCCTCCGCGGCCGTGTCGGTGCCGCGGACGAAAAGCTGGATGCGGCCGCCGTAGATGATGGCGTCGTTGGTGCGGCCCATGGCCTTGACGAAGTCGGGAACGGGCGGGGCGATGGGCGCGACGCCATAGCCGTCGACGATGTCGCCGAGCGGGAAATGCAGCGTGTGCGCCTTGTGCAGCGCCACCTCGAGCACGCGTGCGGCGATCTGCACGGTGCCGGCGAGGCTGCCTGTCGGGGCGAAGAGCACGGTGAGATCGGCCGGTGCCACCCCGCAGGCCGCAGCGACCTTGGCGGCGACGGGTGCGGGCGGGGCCGATGCGCCCTCGATCACCAGCGAGGCGCGGTTGTGGTGGTCGGCATAGCCGAGCTCCTTGTAGAGCGCCTCGACGCGCGACAGTGCCCGCGCCGGGCCCGAGCCGAGCGCGAAGAAGCCGTCGCCCTCGATCGTCCAGCCGGCATACTGGCTGGCCAGGCACGCGACCACCGGGTCGCTCGAATGGATGACGACGCCGAGCGGCCAGTTGGCAAGGCCTGAGCTCGAGGTCAGCGACACGGTGCCGAGCCCGCCCATGCAGATCTCGCCGAGGCGGCGGCCGGCCTCGAGCCCGCCGGGTACCGTGGCGCCGAGGTCGATAAGACGCTCGCCGGCCGCGCCCTTGGTGACGGTGCAGCGCAGCGCGGGCGCGTTCTGCACGAGATCGTCCACCAGCCGCGCGGCACGGGCCGACACGCTCACTCCTGAGCCCAACAGAGCCGTCATGGCAGCGTTTCCTTCCCCATTCGGTTTTTCAGCATTGATACAATAACTTCTCCAGCTCCGACAGACGCTTGCGGCAGAGCGTCTCGGCTGGGTCGGTGCCGCTGGCGGCGGCCGTGGCGGTCGCGATCGGGCGCCCTGGCGGCACCGCAGTGCCAGGTGCCGGCCGGTCGAGGGCCCAGATCGGCCATGCAACTTGCGGCACGGCGAGTCGGCCGCGGTCGGCATAGAGATAGGCGGCCGCGGCCGCGGCGGGCGGCGCCCAGCCTGCGAGCAGGGACCGCAGCGAGCGGCCCTGTGCGGCGGCGACCTGACAGGCAAACAACGTGCCGGCCTGGTCGTCGAAGATGTCGATGGTGGCGCCGGGGCGGGGATTGATCTCGACGACGACGGGGGGCTGGTCGGCCGCGACCAGGACGTCGAGCGAGACGAGGCCCGTGAGCTGAAGGGTGCGGCACACCTCCACGGCGGCGTCGATCAGTCGCGCCTCGAGATCCGCGTCGAGCACAAGGCCGCTGCTGGCGCCCCCGTAGCGAAAGGGTGCGCCCTCGGCAGGCGCCGTCCACTGGCGGCTGAAGGCGAAGGCCATGTCGCTCGTCCCGACGATGGCCAGGACCGAGACCGGCTCGCCGTCGACGCGGCGCTGGGCGTAATGGCGCGGCGCAATCCGGGCGCCGGGCGCCAGCGGGCGGATGTGGAGACCGCCGGTGCCGCCGATGCGCTTCTGAAGCCAGCCGCCGCCGAGCGCCGTGGCGCCGGGCCGGGCCAGCGTCTCGGGGTGGGCAATGCCGCGGCCGGCCAGCAGCGGGAACAGCACGTCAGGCGATTTCGCACGCGCGACCGCATCCGCGCCGCAGCCGAGGATCCGATGCTCGCGGGCGAGTGCCGCGACGAGGTGCGGGCGGTCCTCGAAGCCAGCGCCGAGCACGAGGCCCTCGGGCGGGGACGGCGCGGCGGCTGCGAGGCGCGCCAATGCACCGAGCAGCGGCCGGCGAGCGAAGCCGCGCCGCAGGGCGCCCGGCAGAACCTCGACGGCGTGCGCGGCCGTCAGCGTGTCCATGTCGCCGAAGGCATCGGCAACAAGCGGGACGAAGCCGGCGCGCCGGGCGGACTGCGCCAGCGCGCGCCCGGACAGGGCGGCGATCAGGACCGCGGGGCTCATGGCAACGCCGATCCTGGCGTCAGTCGAGGCCGGTCAGCTTCTTGGCCAGGGCGTAGGCATGCCGGAAGTCGAGCGACAGCGGCTTGTCGCTGTCGATCATCTGCTTGAAGAGGCCGCTCTCGCACTTGTACTTGATGTCGCCGATGGCGAGCGGGCCGACGCCGAGCGCCTCGCAGCCGCCGATCGGCGCGCCGTCCATGAACAGATCCATGCCCTCGACGCCGGCCGGCGGGACGGCGTTGACGTCGGCAATGACCATGAGTTTTCTGGCGATCGCCTTGTGCTCCTTCGAGACCACCTGCACGCCCGCGGCGGCGGCGGCAAGGATCACCTCGGCGCCGGCGATGATGTCGCGCTTTTGCGCGTCCGTCTCGCCGGCCACGGGGGTCAGGTCGACGCCGAAGCGCTCCTTCGAGACGGCTGCGCTTTTGATGACGCGGTCGACGCCGCGGTGGGCGACGAGCTGCACGTTGGCGCCCTCGAGTGCGGCGATGATGGAGGACGCGAAGCCGACGACGCCGGTGGCGCCGAACACGGCGACGTTGGTGCCCTTCCAACTGCGGCCGAACTTCATTTTCAGGACGCGCTCGACGCAGGCGACCATGGCCGCGGCTGTCGTGAAGGACCCGGCCGGGTCGGCGAACACCGAGCACTCGAACGGAGGCACCATGGCCTTTCGTGCGGCCTCGAGCATGTCGAGGGCCAGGATGGCGTCCTTGCCGCCCATGAAGAAGCCGGTGCGCACGCCGTAATGGGGGGGGCGCGAGAAGATGGCGTCCTGAATGAGCCCGGTTACCTCGGGCAACTCGACGTTGATGTAGGGCACGATGACCTTGTAGCCGGCATCGGCGGCCATGTTCACGTCGAACGGGCTCATGTGCTTCTGCGGCGCGAGCATATGGAGAATGGGCGTGGCTTCGCTCATGGGTTGTCTCCTTCCCCGAAACAATCAGACCTGAGCGGTATCTGGCGTCCGCTCTTCGATCTGCGCGCCGACGTTGCGCCCGCGCGCCACCAGAATCTCAAGACCCCTGCGTTTAGCGTCTTGTACGAAAGTCCGATAGAGGCGTTCTGCGCCGGCCGCGCTCGGCAGGAACGCGAACCCGGTCGGGCCCCAGGAGCTCTGACCGATGCCGACGGCGCCTTCCGCCTGAAGCGCCTTGACGAGATCCTCGACCGCCGGCCGCGCCCACAGCCTACCGCCCTGTGCTGCGGCAAAGTGCCCGCCGACGATCTCCTGGATCTCCGTGACGGCGGCGCCGAAGCCGGCGATGTCGGCCTCGGCGAGCGAAGGCGCGAGCTGCATCAGCACGAGGTGGCAGATGCGGCCGGCGCGCTCGGGGGGAAACGGGGCGAGGTTCGCGAATGCCCTCGCCTCGGTATCGCCGTGCACGCCCTCGCCGTTGCGGTCGAGGACGAGCAGGATGCGCCAATCCTCCGGAAACGCCCTATGTAGCACGACGGGCGGCGGGCGGTCGCTGGTGCCCCGGCCGCCGTCGACGACGAAGCCGCCAGCGTCGAAGGCTGCCATGCCGATGGCCGAGCGCGCGCCGCGGTCGAGTGCGCTGCCAACGTCGTGAGCGGGAAGCCGACGCCCTGCGAGGCGCAGCATGCCGGTGCCGACGGCGAGAGATAGCTGCGTGCCCGAGCCGAGGCCGGCGTGCGCTGGGATGGCGCGACGGACGTCGATCGCATGGCCGGGCTCGATGCCGAAGGCAGCCGCGGCACGGCGGGCGGCGGCAACGGTGCGATGGGACTCTTGACCCTCGGCGGAGATGCCGGCCCCGCGCGAGATCACGATCTCGGTGTCGGGCTGGTCGATGGCGAGGCCAAGCGAGCCGAACCGCCGTCCGAGCCCGCCGCCGAGGTCGAGGAAGCCGAGGTGCAGCCGCGCGGGCGCCCGGACGCGCACTGAGACAATAGCCGGGTTGGCACGCATGGGTCGGGGCTATCCTTGGGCCGGACGAGCCGGGATCTGGTAAAAGAGGTGCGGCGGGCGACGTCGGTCCGCAGTGCCGAGTGTCCACCGACGCCCGAGTGTCCACCAATGCCACGGAGCAGGCAACATGAGCCAATCCCGCGAGAAACCCATGGCCGATGCCGAAGTCAATGCCTGGCTCGAGAAAAACCTTCCGAGCTGGCGGCTCGATGACGGCTGGGTGCGACGCACCTACAAGACGGCGAGCTGGAAGGGCACGCTGATGGTCATCAATACAGTCGGGCATTTGGCGGAGGCGGCGTGGCATCACCCCGACATCACCGCATCCTACGCCTGGGTCGAGGTGCGTCTGATGACGCACTCGGCCAAAGGCATCACCGACAAGGATCTGGCTCTGGCGCGCAAGATCGAGGACGTGGTGATGTGGCAGCCCGCCAAGGAGGGCGCGAGCACGCTCGAGGGGACGCCGCAGTCGGACCTGCGCTTCGCGTACGTCAAATATGACTGATGACAGTATCCGCCGTGCCGTGGCCTCCTCGGGCGCGACGACGAACGAGGCCATCCTCGGCCTCGGCTCGAACATCGGCGACAAGGTCGGAAATATCGACCGCGCCATCGAGATGCTGGCCGACGGCGAAGACGTGCGCGTGGTCTCTCAGTCGGGAAAGTGGCGGACAGCGCCCTGGGGCGACACCGACCAGGACTGGTTCGTGAATGCGTGCATTGCGGTCGCCACGACGCTCGAGCCGCGCGCGCTGCTTGCGCGCTGCAGCGCCGTCGAGGACCGGATGGGGCGGGTGCGCACCCGCCATTGGGGGCCGCGGATCGTCGACGTCGACATTCTGATCTACGGCAGCCGCGACATCAGCCTGCCCGATCTGGTCGTGCCCCATCCGCGCATCACGGAGCGGGCGTTCGTTCTGGCGCCGCTCGCCGAGATCGCCCCCGACCTCGAGATCGGGGGGCGGCGGGTCGCGGACTGGCTCGAGGCCGTCGACTGCGCGGGCGTCGAGCGTATCGGGTGACCGGTGAAGGATGATGCAGCCGCGCGGCCGGGGCGCCGCTGCCGATGGGAGGGGTGAAGCGCTCGGCCCAGGACAGCGATACCGCGGATCCGGGGGATCCGCGGTGTTGTTCTCGGGGGTGTCGCAATCAAGCCTGGCGGTCGCAGCAGCGCAGCTCCCGCACGGTGCGGACTACTTGTGGGTCTTGAGGAAGGCGATCAGGTTCTTGCGATCGGTCTCGTCCTTGATGCCCACGAACACCATCTTATTGCCGGGAATGTAGCCCTTCGGATCGGCGATGTAGGCGTCGAGCGTCGCCTCGTCCCACGTCTTGCCGGCATTCTTCATCGCGTCGGAGTAGTTGAACCCTTCGGCCACGCCGGACTTGCGGCCCACGATGCCGTTGAGCTGGGGACCGACCAGGTTCTTCGCACCCTCGCCAACCGCATGGCAGGCGCGGCATTTGCCGAACACGGCCTTGCCCGCGTCGGCGTCCTGGGCCGAGGCAACGGCCGGAACGGCAACGAGCGCAGCTGCGGCCAACATCCACTTGAGCATTGACTTCCCTCCGTCGACTTCTGGTTGTTTCAGACAGCGCATGCTTGTCCCAAACCAAGGACCACATTGGCAAGTTTTACTTGAACCGGCGCTGAACAGAATGCCGCACCTGGCGCCGATGCACATCTGCCCGAACGGTGGGTATTTGCCATCGCGGAGGCCAGGATACGGGCCGTGATGGGTCTTGAAGGTGCGTCAGGTCTTCTCGCCGGAGATCCTTCGATAGACGAAAGGAGGGGGCGCTGTATGGCTCTCGACGTCTGCGACGCGCGCCCATTCGGCGTGCCGCGAGGACAGCGAGCATGCCGGGTCGGTGTTGGTCGCGTCGCCGGTCAGCGCGAAGGCCTGGCAGCGGCAACCGCCGAAGTCGATCTCGCGGCGGTCGCAGGAGCGGCACGGCTCCTTCATCCAGCCGGTGCCGCGATACTTCTGGAAGGCGTCGCCGTGGAGCCAGATGTCGGCGAGCGGCCGAGTCTTGACGTTGTCGAAGGTGAGACCCGGCAGCGACTCGGCCGCGTGGCACGGCAGCACTTTGCCCGATGGCGTGACGTTCATGATGCCCGCACCCCAGCCGCCCATGCAGGGCTTTGGGTACTTGGCGTAGTAGTCGGGCACGACGAAGTCGAACACGAGGATGCCCTTGAGGCGCTCTTTTGCCTCCTCGACGATGGCCACCGTCTTCATGAACTGGTCACGGGTCGGCATCAGCGCGGAGCGGTTCTTGAGTGCCCAGGCGTAGTACTGAATGTGCGCCACCTCGAGCCGGCCGGCGCCGAGCTCGACCGCAAGCTCGATGATGGCGGGCAGGTTCTCGATGTTTTGGCGGTGGATGGGCGCATTGACGGTGAGCGGCAGGCCGAGCTCGCGCACCCACGCCGCGACCTCGCGCTTCTTGGCGAGCCCGCCCTTGTAGGCGGCGATGCGGTCGGCGTTGGCGGCGTCCGCGTCCTGGATCGAGAGCTGGACGTGGTCGAGGCCGTTGTCGGCGAGCTTCTGCATGCGCTCGCGCGTGAGCAGCACGCCGGCAGTGATGAGGTTCGTGTAGAGCCCGACCTCGGCGGCGGTCTTGACGATGTCCTCGAGGTCGCGCCGCGCCGTCGGCTCGCCGCCCGACAAGTGGATCTGCAGCACGCCGAGGGCGGCCGCCTGGCGCAGCACGTCCTGCCATTCTGCCGTCGTCAGCTCGACGTTGGCGCGGTCCATCTCGAGCGGGTTCGAGCAGTAGGGGCACTGTAGCGGGCAGCGATGGGTCAGCTCGGCAAGAAGGCCCACGGGAGCGCGGGCGCAGGCGGGAGCGACATCCTTGGTCGCAGCGAGCGGAGCAAGCTCGGTCATGTCGTGTCCTCCATTGGGCCTTTTTGGGGGCCTGTACCTGCATGCGGGTACCTGCATGCGGGTTCTGGGACCTGCCGCGGGTCTCGTTGAAAGGTCTCGCCTCAGGCGACGGCGACGACCCCCTTGTCGGCCAGATCCTGCAGCATGGCGACGATGTCGGCGGCGATGACATCCTTCGGCGCCTGGTACTCGCTGGCCAGGTGTCCGGCGATGTCGTCGACGGTGCGCGCCCCGTCGCATAGACGGAGCACGGCGACGGCGGTCTCGTCGGGATCGTAGACGCGCTCGGGAGCAAGCAGCACCCAGCGACCGCGGCCCGCGTCATGGCGGAGCTTGATGTGTCGCGGGAGCACCGGGACCGAGGCGGCGGCGATGATCGCGCGGACGCGGGGCTTTGGGTCAGCCATCGAGGCTCTCCGGCCGGAAGGCGCCGGGCGGAATATGGCCGGGCGACAGGTAAGCGTGGTGCAGCGCGTCGAGCATCGACCAAAGCACGTTGCACTTGAAGCGGACGGCGTCGACGCAGGCGTCCTGCTCGGAGCGCGTCTCGGCACGGTCGAGCACGTAGCCGAGTGCGAAATCGGCGTCGCGAGGCGCCTGTGTCAGACGGCGCTTGAAGTAGGCCATGACGCGGTCGTCGATGAAGTCGTAGCCCTCGAGCATGCCCGAGATGCGCTCTTTGTGGATTTTCGGGGCGAACAGCTCGGTCAGCGACGAGGCTACCGCAACGGTCAGCGGCTGCTCGCGCACGAACGTCACATAGGCCTCGACCGCGAACACGGTGGCCGGCAACGCGCCGCGGCGCGAGATGACGTAGTCGCGGTCGAGCCCAAGACCGTCGGTCAGCACCATCCAACGCTCGATGCCGCCCTGCTCGTCGCCGTAGCCGTCGTGGTCGAGCATGCGGTGGGCCCACTCGCGGCGCAGCTCGCGGTCGTGGGTGCGGCTCATGAGGGCGGCGTCCTTGCGCGGCACCGCTGCCTGATAGCAGTAGCGGTTGAGCGCCCAGGCCCGCACCTGCGCCTTGGACAGCTTGCCCCCGTGTAGCAGCTGATGGAAGGGGTGCTTGTCGTGATAGCGCTCGGCGCCGACGGCACGGATGGCGGCCTCGAATTCGGACCGGCTCAGCATCTCGCGCCCCCGCGCCCCCTGGCGCTCCCGATCGAGGCTCGCGGTCGCGGTCATAGCAGCACCTCCATTCCGTCGTAGCCGATCTCCCAACCCGCTGCCTCGGCGGCCCGGCGCTCGGCCGATTGCTCGTCGAGGACGGGGTTGGAATTGTTGATATGGACATAGATGCGTCGGCGCACCCCAAGTGGAGCGAAGGCCGCCATTGAGCCCTGCGTGCCGCCGATGCTGATATGGCCCATGCGGGCACCGGTCTTGTCGAGCAAGCCCTGGCGGATCATCTCGTCGTCGTCGTAGAGCGTGCCGTCGAAGAACACGAGATCTGCGCCACGGAGGCGGTCGGCGAGCGTGGCATCGACCGCGGCGCAGCCCGGGATGTAGAAGAAGGCGCGGCCCGAGCGGAGACAGATGACGCGAAGCCCGATGGTGTCCCCCGCCTGGCTGCCGAAGCCCGGCTCTCCGGACTTCTCCAGATAGAGCGCAACCTTGCCCGGGACGGCGAAGGGCTCGACGGCGATGCCGAGGTCGACGCCGGCGCCGGCCAGTGACTGCAACCGGCCGAGCGTCAGCGCGACCCGCGGCACTTTGGTTTTGGCCAGGACATCGAAGACGGAATTGGAGGCGAGGGTCGCCAGAACGCGGTCGGACGCGTAGATGGTGAACGGCTGCGCCTCGCGCAGGTTGATAAGGCCGATGATGTGGTCGACATCGCCGTTGGTGAGCACGGCGGCCTTGATCGGGCTGTTGCGCAACCCACCATCCGGGCGCGGCCACAGCAGCGGCGTGTCGTTGATCTGCTGGCGCAGATCCGGCGAAGCATTGAGGAGCACCCAAGACGAGCCGTCGGCGCTGACCGCGAGAGAGGACTGGGTGCGCGGGCGGAATCGCGCGTCGCCCTGGCGGACCGCTGCCGATTGCGGACCATTGCAATTCCATTGAGGGAACCCGCCGCCCGCGGCAGACCCCAAGATGCGGATCAGCATGGAATGGTCCTTCGCACGTCTCAGCGACGCTTGGCCTTAGCCTTCGTACCGCACTAACCGCTGTCGACCTTGTGGGGCGGCCGCGAACGCACAAATAAGCGTTGCCGCGCCTGTGAAGGCGACAGCAGCGGTGACGAAGCACAGCAGCGGTGACGAAGCACAGCAGCGGTGACGCGCACAGCAGCGGTTACAACGCTGAGAAGACAACGGCACAAACAGCGACGGCGGCCGATTGAACCGACCGCCGCGCCGTCATGTGCTCATACGATGAGCGAGTTCAGACGTCTCAGATGACGTCGATCTCGGCCGGCAGGTAGCTCGTGACCTCGAGGCCAACGCCCTGCTCCTTCACCGACGGCTTGTTCCAGATCTTCATAATGGCTTCCTCCAAAGTTGCGGCACGATGCCCATTACTCGAAAAGATGACCCCGCCGAGGGACACCCTACCGAAGCAGCACCTGTTTTTTTGCTCAGTGCCACTTCAGTGTGCGGCTCGGCGACCAAATGTCAAGTGCTGTCGCCCAGCAGCTTCGATAGCTACAGATCATGAACGGGCCAGGGTGAACAACTCACAACGCCTCACATTCTCGTGTTGATGCGTCCCCGTGCGTGGTGCGGTGCCGAGCAGCGCCGCCAATGGACTGACGGGGCATGACTGCGGCGGGCGCCATCCTTCAACGCCAACGACAACGAGGCGGATGGTGCGCCGCACAGGCAGTCGACGTAAATTCTTGCCCAGAAAGACGAAGCGGGATGGTAAATAATACTTATTATGCGCTTCTATTGCTTTCTGTATAGAAAAAAATTGCGTATCGGCGTACTTAGTGTCGGGTCGAGTGGGGGCCAGCAGGTGCGGTCCAGGTCTCGTCCACGAGACCGATCCTGGGCCGAGCCCTAGGGGTGCCGGCAACGTACGTCGCGATGGCGCGCTCAAGCGTCGGCACGACGTGTTGTCGCACCGAACCGACATGACAACCTGATTGGCCGCGCACACGTGCGGTTCGTGCCGACCTCGACCTCGTCCTCGACATAGGAGCCGCCGTGACCTCCCGACCGCAGCTTCCCGCCAGCGCCCCCTTCAGCAAGGAGGACATCGACACTCTGAACAGGGTCGTTGGCCGCTCGACCCCCGTGCAGCGGTCGTGGCTGGCCGGGTTCCTCGCCGGTCTTGAAGCCGCAGGCCAGGCGGGCGCCGCGGTGCAAAGCGCCGCGCCGCCGCGCCCGCGGTCGCCGCTGCTCATTCTCTACGCGAGCGAGAGCGGCAATGCCGAGGGGCTGGCGATGAAGGCCAAGAAGACCGCCGACCGGCAGGGCTTCCAGGCGCGCGTGCTCGACATGGCGGATGCCGACGTGGCCATGCTCGCCAAGGCGCAGAACATTGTCGTCTACGCCTCGACATGGGGCGAGGGCGATCCGCCGCAGCGAGCGGCCGACTTCTATGCGGCGCTGATGGGCGACGCCGCACCGCGCCTCGACGGCGTCCGCTTCGCCGTGCTGGCGCTGGGCGACACGGCCTACGTGAACTTCTGCCTGACCGGCCGGCTCATCGACGAGCGGCTCGAGGCGCTGGGCGCGGTTCGCGTGACGCCGCGCGCCGATCTCGATCTCGACTTCGCCAAGTCCGCCGGCGATTGGACGCAGCGCACGCTCGCGGCGCTGGCCCCGGTCGAAGCGGAGGGTGCCGCCAACATCGTGCATGTCGATTTCAAGAGCCACGTCGACGGTCATGGCGGTGCCTACGGCGACAGCTCCGACGAGACGGACGAGCCCCGCTACACGGCCTCCTCGCCGGCCGAGGCCGAGATCGGCGCGCTCGTCGACCTCAACGGCACGGGCTCTACGCGCGAGACGTGGCATGTCGAGCTGCAGCCCGCGGCCGCGGATTTCCGCTATACGGTGGGGGATGCCATCGGGCTCGTACCGGAGAACGACCCCGAGCTGGCCGCGCGCCTGCTCGATGCGGTGGGGCTTTCGGGCGATGCGGCGCTGGCCGGCGAGCTCATCTCGCGGTTCGACATCACGACGCTGTCGCGGCCGCTGGTCGAAGGGTACGCGAAGCTCACGGGCCGCGCCGACGTGGCCGCCCTCGCCGCGCCCGACGCGTTCGCGGCTTTTGCCGCCGACCGGCAGCTCGTCGATCTGTTCGCGGCTCATCCCGAGACGCTGTTGCCGGATCAGCTTCGCGGCCTCTTGAGGCCGCTGCCGGGGCGGCTCTACTCGGTGGCCTCGAGCCCGGCCGCGCACAACGGCGAGGTGCACCTCCTGGTCGGCGCGGTACGTTGGTCGTCCCACGGGATTGCGCGGAGGGGCGTCGCATCGACCTATCTTGCCGATCGCCGCAAGGCGGGTGACGGCGTGCGCATCTACGTCAAGCCGAACCGGCATTTCAGGCTGCCCGCCGACCCCGCGCGACCGATCGTGATGATCGGCGCCGGCACCGGAGTTGCGCCCTACCGCGGGTTCGTCGCCGAGCGGGCCGAAGTCGGCGCTGCCGGCAAGAGTTGGCTGTTCTTCGGCGAGCGCAACTACACCAACGATTTCCTCTATCAGACGGAATGGCAGGACCACCTGGCGTCGGGTGCGCTGTCGCGGATCGACGTCGCGTTCTCGCGCGACCAGCCGGAGAAAATCTACGTGCAGCAGCGGCTGTGGGAGCGGCGCAAGGAGCTCGCGGGGTGGATTGCGGACGGCGCGCACGTGTATGTGTGCGGCGACGAAAAGGGCATGGCGCGCGACGTCAACGAGATGCTGGCCCGGATCCTGGCGGATAGCGCGGGTCAGGATGCGACCGCCGGGCATGCAGCGCTGAAACAGCTCGCCAAGGACGGCCGCTACCAGCGCGACGTCTACTGAGCCGCCCGACAACCATTCGCGAGACCGGAAGACGATGACCGACAAGCGCTCGAAGAACGAGATCATCAAGGAGCGGAGCCGCGCGCTGCGGGGCACGATCGCCGCAGGGCTCGAGGACGTGTCGACCGGCGCCATCGCCGAGGACGACACGCAACTCGTGAAGTTCCACGGCACTTACATGCAGGACGACCGCGATGTGCGCGGCGAGCGGGCCCGGAAGAAGCTCGAGAAGGCGTTCTCGTTCATGATCCGCCTGCGCATTCCGGGCGGCGTCGTGACCCCCGACCAGTGGCTCCGGATGGATCGCATCGCCGGCGAGTACGCCAACGGCACGCTGCGGCTGACGACGCGTGCGACGTTCCAGCTCCACGGCATCATCAAGTCGAACATGCGCCGTACGATGCAGGCGATCAATGCCGCCTGCCTCGATACGCTCGCGGCCTGCGGCGACGTGAACCGCAACGTCATGACGGCGGCCAACCCCTATCTGTCGAAAGCCCACGGCGAGGCCTACGAGCTCGGCCGCACGCTCTCCGAGCACCTGTTGCCGCGGACCGGGGCGTATCACGAGATCTGGCTCGACGGCTCCAAGGTCGAGCAGTCGAGCGGCACCGCGGCGCCGGATGTCGAGCCGATCTACGGCACGCACTATCTGCCGCGGAAGTTCAAGCTGGTGGTCGCTGTGCCGCCCGCCAACGACGTCGACGTGCTCGCGCACGATCTCGGTTTCGTGGCGGTCGTGGACAAGGGCGCGGTGACGGGCTGGAACGTGACCGTCGGCGGCGGCATGGGCATGACCCACGGCGAGACCGATACGTTCCCGCGGACCGCCGACGTCATGGGCTTCTGCGCCCCGGACGAGGCGGTCCGCGTCGCCGAGGCCGTGGTCACCACGCAGCGCGACTGGGGCAACCGCGAGGTCAGAAAGCGGGCGCGGCTGAAATACACCATCGAGGATCGCGGTCTCGACGCCTTCCGGGCCGAGGTCGAGCGGCGCTCTGGCGTGACGCTCGGTGCACCGCGCACGCTGGCGTTCGCCCACATGGGCGATCCGATCGGCTGGCAGCAGGGCCACGACAAGAAGTGGCACCTGACGCTCTATGTGGAGAACGGTCGTATCAAGGACGAGCCGGGACGCACCATGCGCTCGGCGCTGCGCGAGATCGCCGGCTTGCATACCGGCCAATTCGTGCTGACGTCGAACCAGAACGTGACCATCGCCAACGTGACGGCCAAGGCCAAGCCGAAGATCGAGGCTGTGCTGGCCGCCCACGGCGTGGCGCCCGGTGCGTTGTCGGGGTTGCGGCGGAACGCCATGGCGTGCGTGGCGCTGCCGACGTGCGGGCTCGCCTTGGCCGAGAGCGAGCGCTATCTGCCCCGCCTCGTCACCGACATCGAGGCGCTGCTCGACGCGGCCGGTCTCCGCGACGACGAGATCGTCATCCGCATGACCGGCTGCCCCAATGGCTGCGCGCGGCCCTATCTCGCCGAGATCGGCCTCGTCGGTCGCGGACCGGGGCTCTACAATCTCTATCTCGGTGCCGCTTTCGACGGCACGAGGCTGTCCAAGCTCTACGCGCAGGACGTCGGCAATGAGCGCATTCTGGCGCTGCTGGCGCCGGTGATCGCCCGCTATGCGAAGGAGCGGCAGCCGGGAGAGCGCTTCGGCGATTTCACCGTGCGCAGCGGCGTTGTCGCAGCGACGACGGCCGGCAACCGGTTCCACGCCGACGTGACGCTCGCCTGACGATCTGGGGGCCTGACGAGTTGAGGGCCTGACGAGCGGGCGGCCTTGCGGCACTCAGCCAGGACGCCGGTCACACCGGTCGCAGTAGGACGTGCTTCTTCTTGCCGAGCGAGAGCTTGATGATGCCGTCGCCGGTGATGTCGGCGAGACGCAGCTTCGCTTTCTCGTCCGCGACCGGTTGATCGTTGACGCGCAGCCCCCCGCCCTGAACCTGGCGGCGCGCCTCGCTGTTCGATTTGACGAGACCGGCGGTCACGAACGCCGCGAGCACGCCGAGCTCGTTGGCGATGTCGCTCCTCGGGATCTCGATCGTCGGGAGATCGTCGGCCAGCGCGCCCTGCTCGAACGTCTTGCGCGCGGTCTCCGCTGCCGCCTCGGCCTTGTCTCGGCCATGGACGAGGGCGGTCGCCTCGGTGGCGAGCACCTTCTTTGCCTCGTTGATCTCGGCGCCTGCAAGCGCCGCGAGACGCGCGATCTCGGCCAATGGCAGGAGAGTGAAAAGCTTCAGGAAGCGCGCGACGTCGCCGTCCTCGGTGTTGCGCCAGAACTGCCAATAGTCGTAGGCCGAGAGCTGCGCCTCGTTGAGCCAGACGGCGCCCTGGGCGGTCTTGCCCATCTTGGCGCCGGACGCGGTGGTGAGCAGGGGACAGGTCAGCGCGAAAAGCGGGTGCGCGATGCCCATCCGCCGGCCGAGGTCGAGCCCCATGACGATGTTGCCCCACTGGTCGGAGCCGCCCATCTGCAGGTTGCAGCCGTAGCGCCGCGCGAGCTCGACGAAGTCGTACGACTGGAGCAGCATGTAGTTGAACTCGATGAACGAGAGCTCCTGCTCCCGATCGAGCCGCAGCTTGGCGCTGTCCATGGTCAGCATGCGGTTGACCGAGAAGTGGCGTCCGACGTCGCGCAGGAACTCGATGTAGTTCAAGGGGGCGAGCCACTCGGCGTTGTCGACCATGACGGCCTCGCGCGGGGCGGCGCCGAAGGTGAGAAAGCGCTGAAACACCGACTTGATGCTGTTCTTGTTGGCCTCGATCTCTTCGACGGGGCGCAACTGGCGGGTCTCGTCCTTGCCCGAGGGGTCGCCGACGCGGGTCGTGCCGCCGCCCATGAGCGCAATGGGCTTGCCGGCACCGGTCGCCTGCAGCCAGTGCAGCATCATGATCGACAAGAGGTGGCCGATGTGGAGCGACGGCGCAGTGCAGTCGTAGCCGACATAGGCGACGATGCCGCCCCTTGCGGCAAGCGTGTCGAGCCCGTCGGTGTCGGAACACTGGTGCACGAAGCCGCGCTCGTGGAGGAGGGCGAGAAAGTCGGACTTCGGCTTGGACATGGCGCGTAGCGATCTCTAGTTTGACGGGTTATGCGCGGTTGCGGACGGCACCTGCCGCCGCATGGCCTGAGCCCGACTGCGGCCTGAGCCCTGCTGCGGATGGCGGAACATGCACAGGATGGATGCACAGGGCAAGACGCGTGCTCCGGCAGGAGGCCGAGGTTCGGCTATGCTGGAAGCGGCGGTGGCCGCGGCCGGGGCGGCCGGCGACGCCCCGGGCAGAGCACGGCAGGGCCGACCTCGGCCGTCCCGGGAACGGGCAGGTCTGAGCGCGGCAGGTCTGAGCGCGTCAGGGCTGAGCACGGCAGTGCTGAGCACGACGCAAACGGAAGGCGGCGGTCGCTGATGGAGCGGGTGGTCAGGGCTCTGGGCCTCATGAGCGGGACCTCGCTCGATGGCATCGACGTGGCGATGATCGAGACCGACGGTGAGCGCCACCTCAGCCGCGGACCGGCCATGACGTTCCCTTATACGGCCGCGATGCGCCGGCTGCTCGCCGACGCCTTGGCCGACGCGCGTGCGATCCGCCGGCGTGAGGAGCGGCCGGGGATGCTGGCGGTCGCTGAGCGCGAGCTGACCGAACAGCATGCGGCCGCCGTGTCGGCGTTCGTGCGCAAGCAGCGCATCGACCGCGGGTCGATCGAGGTGGTGGGCTTCCACGGTCAGACCGTGCTGCACCGCCCCGCCGACCGGCTGACGGTGCAGATCGGTCTTGGGCCGATGCTGGCCGAGCTGATCCGGTTGCCGGTGGTCTACGATCTGCGCGCCGACGACGTGGCGGCGGGCGGAGAGGGGGCGCCGCTGGTTCCGGTCTATCACCGGGCGCTGGCGGCGGCGCTGCCGCAGCGTCCGCTGGCGGTGCTCAACGTCGGCGGGGTCGCCAACATCACCTATATCGGGCGCGACGACGACCTGATCGCCTTCGACACGGGTCCCGGCAATGCGCTCATCGACGACTGGATGATGCGCCACGCGGGCGTGCCGCGCGACACCGACGGTGCGACGGCGGCGAGGGGGCGCGTCCACGACGACGTCGTGCGGTTCTACCTCTCGCATTCGTTCTTCGCAGCCCCGCCGCCGAAGTCGCTCGATCGCAATGCGTTCGTCTGGGATCTGGTGCAGGGGCTTTCGGTAGAGGACGGTGCGGCGACGCTGACCGCCTTCACCGCGGCCGCGGCGGCGCGCGCTCGCGAGGTGCTGCCCGAGGAGCCGGCGTTGTGGGTTGTCGCCGGCGGCGGGCGTCTCAACCGCACGCTGATGAGCATGCTCGCGGCGCGTGTCGAAAACGCGGTGGTGCCGGCCGAGGCCGTCGGGTTCGACGGCGACAGCATCGAAGCCGAGGCCTGGGCCTATCTGGCAGTGCGCGCGCGGTCCGGACTGGCAATCACTTTTCCGGGTACGACCGGCGTGCCGCAGGCGATGACCGGCGGCAAGCTTGCGCGGCCGGCCGAGGCGGCGGTCTGACGCCCGCGCTTCGGCGCAAAGACTGTTCCGCGGCGGGGCGTCGGTCGGAGGCGCAACCGCAGCGCGCCGGTCGCGCCTCCAGGCCGGCGTCAGCGACCGAGCCAGATCCCGAGGCGGCGGTTGTCGGCCCCTTCCGCGTCGCTGTCGTTCGGGACGTCGCGGAGACGCTACACTCGGCCTTCGGCGGGGGTCGCCCGCGGCCCTCAGTCGTCGTCGTCGTCATCACCGGCTGCCGGCGGCGGCAGCGGCTCGGGCTCGGGCTCGCGGTCCCGCTCGGTCCGCGCGCGCTCGCGCTCGCGCTCCCGCTCCTTTTTCGTCTCGCGATCCTTAGCGTCCTTGGCCAGACGCATGTCGAGATAGCTGCCGACCACGCCCTCGAGCTCGTCGGTCTTGTTCTCGAAGAAATGGTTCGCGCCGGCCACGACCTCGTGGTCGATCTTGATGCCCTTCTGCGTCTTGAGCTTCTGCGACAGGTCGGCGACGGACTGGGTCGGCACCACGCGGTCCTTGTCGCCGTTGATCATGAGACCCGACGACGGGCACGGCGCGAGAAAGGAGAAGTCATAGAGGTTCGAGGGCGGTGCGACACAGACGAAGCCGTCGATCTCGGGCCGGCGCATCAGGAGCTGCATGGCGATCCAGGTGCCGAACGACACACCCGCGATCCAGCAGGTCTTGCTGTCGGGCTTGACGATCTGCAACCAGTCCAGCGCGGATGCGGCATCCGCAAGCTCGCCCGGTCCGCCGTCCCAGAAGCCCTGGCTGCGCCCGACGCCTCGGAAGTTGAACCGCAGCACCGAGAAGCCGCGCTTGGCGAACGTGTAGTAGAGAGAATAGACGACCTGATTGTTCATCGTGCCGCCGAACTGGGGGTGCGGGTGCAGGATGAGCGCAATCGGGCTGTCGGAGGCGCCTTCGTGGTGGTAGCGCGCCTCGATGCGACCGGCGGGGCCGTTGATGATCAACTCGGGCATGGGTGTGGTCTTGGTCCGGATCTAGATGACAGTCGTTCGAGGAGCAGGCGCGTCCTGAAGTGCACACCGTGGAGCGCGGCGTCAGCCGGTCGCGGCGGTCCTCGACCGCTCGAACGCCGAAGACCAACTCGCAGGGTGGAGGGCCGGCTGAGTTCCCAGGCGCCAGTGTCCCGTGAGGCCCGAGCGTGTTGCGAGCGTGCAGAGAACCCCGATGCCGGCGAACAGTCAGGTGATCAAGGTCAGATCATCTATACTTGACTTACGCGCTCGGAATTAACATATTGCCAGAAGTTTAGAACAGTTCGAAAGAGCGTTTTGCCCCCCTTGCGCGCTCACCCAGCCTCTCGATTCGCGCTTCTTAGCACGACGGGGGCGGGCCGATGCAAGCATCACGTGCGGCATGGGTGGCCGACTGCCCGTCTGGGCGCTCTTGCGGAACTGAGCGTGAGGAGCTGCCGATGGAGCTCAATACGAAGGGCCGCTACGCAGTAATGGCGATGGCCGATATCGCGCGCCATGGCAGCGGCGGCGCCGTGCCGCTGTCGCTGGTCGCCGAGCGCCAGCAGCTGTCGCTGGCCTATCTGGAGCAGATTTTCCAGCGTCTCCGCCGGGCCGGCCTCGTCGAAAGCGCGCGCGGGCGCTCGGGCGGGTACATCCTGGCCCGCCCCGCGAGCGAGATCCGCGTCGCCGAGATCATGGTCGCGGTGGAGGAGGCGACGCGGATGACGCGCTGCTTCGAGGGCGGGGGCGGCTGCCTCGGCGAGGAGCGCTGCCTCACGCACAACCTGTGGCACGCACTCGGCAGCCACATCGCCGCCTTCCTCGCGAGTGTCTCGCTGCAGGAGGTGCTCGACGGTATTCCCGACGAGAAACTCGCGCGCGGCACACCGCTGCGGACGATCGAGGAGGCTGCGGTATGACGCATCCGCGCGTCTACCTCGACTACAATGCAACAGCGCCGCTGCGCCCCGAGGCCCGCGACGCGGTCGTCGCCGCGCTGTCGCTCACCGGCAATCCGTCGTCGGTGCATGCGGAGGGGCGCGCGGCTCGCATGCTGGTCGAGGATGCGCGTGAGAAGGTCGCAGCACTGGTCGGAGCGAAGCCGTCGGAGGTGGTGTTCACGTCGGGGGCCACGGAGGCCAACACGTGGGCGATGGCTCAGGGCTGGCAGGCCGCCGCGGTCGCGAGCCACGAGCACCCCTCCGTTCTGGGCGCGGCGCGGGCCTCGGTCGGCGAACTGATCGAGCTGCCGGTGGATGCGCGCGGCGTTGTCGACCTTTCCCCGCTGCGGGGCGAGACCGCGCTTCATAAGGCCACGCGGGCCCTCATCAGTGTTCAGCTCGCCAATTCCGAAACGGGTGTCATCCAACCGGTCGGGGATGCGGTCGCCGCGGCACCGGAGCATTGCGTCGCCCATACGGACGCCACGCAGGCGGCGGGGCGCATCCCCCTGGACATGACGACGCTCGGTGTCGACCTGCTGTCGCTGTCGGCACACAAGCTCGGCGGGCCAAAGGGCGTCGGTGCGATCGTGGTGCGCGACGGCTTGGAGCTGTCACAGCTGCTGCGCGGGGGTGGCCAGGAGCGGCGGCGGCGGGCCGGCACGGAGAACGTTCCCGGCATCGCCGGGTTTGGCGCGGCGGCGGAGGTGGCGGCGGGCGAGCTGTCCAGTGCCGGGCGAATCTCGGCGCTCCGCGACCGGCTCGAGGAGGGTGTGCTGAAGGCGACACCTCAGGCTGTAGTGATCGGCCGGGACGTGCCGCGGCTTCCCAATACGTCGTGTATCGCGCTGGCCGGTCGCACCGCGGAGACGCTGGTCATCAAGCTCGATCTCGCCGGATTTGCGGTGAGTGCGGGGGCAGCCTGCTCGTCGGGCAAGGTCGGGGCGAGCCATGTGCTGGCGGCAATGGGCGTCGCCAATGCTCTGGCACGCAGCGCCATCCGTATCTCCCTCGGGCCGGCGACGACGCAAGACGAGATCGACGCGTTCGTGCGCGCCTGGCTGCTGGCCGTGTCCGGTGCCGGTGCAGCGGTGCCGGCGCCTCTGCGAGAGACGGGGCCGGTGCGGCGAATGGGCGACGCCGGCGGCATGAGAGGTTCCAGGGACCGGCAGGCGCGCGCCGCGCGGCTTCCCAAGGTCGTTACAGAAGGAGAGACGTGAGATGCCGGCAGTCGAGGCAACGATCGAGCAGGTCAAGAAGATCGACGTCGACCAGTACAAGTACGGCTTCGAGACCTCGGTCGACATGGTCAAGGCCCCGAAGGGTCTCAACGAGGATATCGTCCGCTTCATCTCGGAGAAGAAGGGCGAGCCGGCGTGGATGCTCGACTGGCGGCTCGAGGCCTATCGCCGCTGGACGGCGATGATCGAGCCGACATGGGCCAAGGTCGAGTACCCGAAGATCGACTTCCAGGATCTCTACTACTATGCGGCGCCCCGCATGAACGAGGCGCCGAAGAGCCTCGACGAGGTCGATCCCGAGATCCTGCGCACCTACGAGAAGCTCGGCATTCCGCTGAAGGAGCGGGGCATCCTCGCGGGCGTGCAGGGGGCGAGGGTGGCGGTCGACGCCGTGTTCGACAGCGTGTCGGTCGTCACGACGTTCAAGGAGGAGTTGAAGAAGGCGGGCGTCATCTTCTGCTCGATCTCGGAAGCGCTGCGCGAGCATCCCGAGCTGGTGCAGAAGTACCTCGGCTCGGTGGTGCCGCAGGCCGACAACTACTATGCGGCGCTGAATTCGGCGGTGTTCTCGGACGGATCGTTCGTCTACATCCCGCCGAACACGCGCTGCCCGATGGAGCTGTCGACGTATTTCCGCATCAACGAGAAGCAGACCGGCCAGTTCGAGCGCACGCTCATCATCGCCGACCGCGGCTCCTACGTTTCCTATCTCGAGGGCTGCACGGCACCGATGCGCGACGAGCACCAGTTGCACGCGGCCGTGGTCGAGCTCGTCGCGCTAGACGATGCCGAGATCAAGTACTCGACGGTGCAGAACTGGTACCCTGGCGACAAGAACGGCAAGGGCGGCATCTATAACTTTGTCACCAAGCGGGGCGACTGCCGGGGTCACCACTCGAAGATCAGCTGGACACAGGTCGAGACAGGCTCCGCGATCACCTGGAAGTATCCGTCCTGCATTCTGCGCGGGGACCATTCGCGCGGCGAGTTCTACTCGATCGCCGTATCGAACGGCCGCCAGCAGGTCGATAGCGGCACCAAGATGATCCATCTGGGCAAGCACACCTCGAGCCGCATCATCTCGAAGGGCATTGCGGCGGGTCACTCGCAGAATACCTATCGCGGGCTCGTCTCGGCGCACCGGAAGGCGACGGGCGCGCGAAACTTCACCGCATGCGACTCGCTGCTCATCGGCGACAAGTGCGGGGCGCATACCGTCCCCTACATCGAGGCCAAGACGTCGAGCGCGCATTTCGAGCACGAGGCGACGACGTCGAAGATCTCGGAGGACATGCTGTTCTACTGCATGCAGCGCGGTCTCTCGGAGGAGGAGGCGGTGGCGCTGGTGGTGAACGGCTTCGTCCGCGACGTGCTGCAGCAGCTGCCGATGGAGTTCATGGCCGAGACGCAGAAGCTCATCGGCGTGTCGCTGGAAGGCAGCGTGGGCTAGCGATGTCGCACCACTGGTTCAAGCCCAAGTCGCACGGGTACGGCGCGACGCCGATCAACTGGAAGGGGTGGGTCGCGACTGCGGCCTACGTCGGCGCGGTCTTGCTGCTCTGTTTGCTGTTCCTGGTGCCGCCACCGGGGCGCCAGATGGGCATGGCGCAGTTCTGGCTGTGGCTCGGACTGGTGATGATCGTGACGTACGTATTCCTCAGGGTCAGCAAGTCGCGCACGGATGGCGACTGGCGCTGGCGCTGGGGCAACGAGGACTGAAACGGGCGGGCCGCGCCACGACGTGGCCGCGCAACACTCTGACGAGGCAACGGAACATGCTCGAGATCAAGAACCTTCACGTGAAGCTCGCCGAGGAGGACAAGGCCATCATCAAGGGCCTGACCCTCACCGTGCCCAAGGGCGAGGTGCATGCCATCATGGGCCCGAACGGGTCGGGCAAGTCGACGCTCGCCTACGTGCTGGCCGGCCGCGAGGACTACGAGGTGACCGACGGCGACATCCTCTGGAACGGGGAGAGCATCATCGCCATGGAGCCCGACGAGCGCGCCGCAAAGGGCGTGTTTCTGGCCTTCCAGTACCCGATGGAGATCCCGGGTGTGGCCGGTCTGACGTTCCTGCGCACTGCCGCAAACGCGGTGCGCAAGAAGCGCGGGGATGCGGAATTGTCGACGCCCGACTTCATGAAGCTCGTCAAGGCCAGGGCGGCCGCCCTCAATATCGACGTCGAGATGCTGAAGCGGCCGGTCAATGTCGGCTTCTCGGGCGGCGAGAAGAAGCGCTCCGAGATCCTGCAGATGGCCATGCTCGAGCCGACGCTGTGCGTGCTCGACGAGACCGACTCCGGCCTCGATATCGATGCCTTGAAGATCGTCTCCGACGGCGTCAATGCGCTGCGCTCGCCCGATCGCGCCATGCTCGTGATCACTCACTATCAGCGGCTCTTGAACCACATCGTACCCGACCGCGTGCACGTGCTGGCGCACGGACGGATCCAGAAGTCGGGCGGCAAGGAGCTCGCGCTCGAGCTCGAGACGTCGGGCTACGCGGAGTTCCAGGACAAGGCGGCCTGAGGCGAGGCGCAGCGGAGCGTCCGCAGCGGCAGGGAGAGATCAAGCGACATGGGCGTAGCGGTGATGAAGACCAAGGCGGAGCAGGCGCTTTCGGAGCAGTTCGAGCGCGTGGCAGACCGGTTGCCGGGCGGGGCGGCGGTGACAGAGATGCGCAAGGATGCGCTCGGCCGATTCGCGGCACTCGGGCTGCCGAGCCGGCGCATCGAGGAGTGGAAGTACACCGACCTGCGCAACATGCTCAAAGAGGTGCCGGCGCTGGCGGTGGCCGACCAAGCCAAGCTGACCGTCGCCGACCTCATCGTGGCGCTCGGGCCGCTGGCGCACGTCGATGCCGCCCGCGTGGTGCTGGTCAACGGGCGACATCGGCCGGAGCTGTCGAACCTCGAGGGTGCGGAGGGCATCGAGGTAGCCTCACTCGGGTCGGCACTGGCCGCCGCGCAGGACAAGGTCGGCGAGGCGCTGGCGCGGGCGCCGGGCAACGACGGCAACGTCGTGTTGGCCCTCAACACGGCCTACATGACGGACGGGGCGGTGGTCCGGGTCGGCGCCAAGCAGGCGCTCACCAAGCCGCTGCTGATCGTGAACCTCAGGGCTGGTGCGGAGGCGCGCCTCGTCACGACCCGCAACGTGGTGAGCGTCGGCAAGGACGCGCGTGCCACCGTCGTCGAGGCCTTCCTCACGCTCCCGGGATCGACGCCAGACGGTCAGGTCAATGCGGCGACCGAGATCCAGCTCGACGAGGGCGCCGCCGTGACGCACGTCAAGCTCGCGGTCGATGTCGGGCGAGCGGTGCACCTGGCGAATTGGTACGTGGGGCTCGGCCGGGGTGCGACCTACCGCGGCTTCCAGCAGACCCAGGGCATCGCGCTGGCGCGCAACGAGATCCAGGTGACCTACCGCGGCGAGGGCGGCAAGATCGATGTGTCGGGGCTGTTTCTGGCGCGCGGCAGCGAGCACGTCGACACCACTCTCGTGGTCGATCATGCGGTGCCTCATTGCGAGAGCCGGGAGCTGTTCAAGGGCGTTCTCGACGGCGAGGCCAAGGGTATCTTCCAGGGCAAGATCATTGTCCGGCCGAACGCGCAGAAGACCGATGGCAAGCAGATGGCGCAGGCGCTGCTGCTGGCGCCGGGGGCAGAGTTCGATTCAAAGCCGGAGCTCGAGATCTACGCCGACGACGTGGTGTGCGGGCACGGCTCGACGGCAGCCGAGCTCGACGGCGACCTGCTGTTCTACTGCCGCTCGCGCGGCATTCCGCTCTCAGTGGCGCGTGCGCTGCTGATCGAGAGCTTCGCGGGCGAGGCGATCGACCGTATCGAGGACGAGGCGGTTCGGGGTGCGGCATCGGCGTTCGCGAGCGAGTGGCTGGCGAGCCTGGGCAGCTAAACAGCTCGCGCGCCGCGAGCGCGCAGGACCGGTGACGGAAGGATGCGGCAGGCGATGGCAGTGGAAGCACGAGCGGTGGCGGGCGGGTCTCATCTGGCCCTCGGCGCCGCCTATGACGTGGATCGGATCCGGGCCGATTTTCCGATTCTATACCGGGAGGTTCACGGCCGCCCGCTGGTCTATCTCGACAACGGCGCGTCGGCGCAGAAGCCGCGCCAGGTGCTGGAGGCGATGGATCATGCGTATCGCTTCGAGTACGCGAACGTGCATCGCGGGCTGCACTATCTCGCCAATGCGGCGACCCAGAACGTCGAGGACGCGCGCGAGACGGCTCGGCGCTTCCTCAACGCACCCACCACGTCCGAGATCATCTTCACGCGCAATGCAACCGATGCGATCAACCTGGTGGCATCGTCGTTCGGCGGCATGGTGCTCGGTGAGGGCGACGAGGTGGTGCTGTCGATCATGGAGCATCACTCGAACATCGTGCCGTGGCACTTTCATCGCGAGCGGCGCGGCGCGATACTGAAGTGGGCGCCGGT
Organism: uncultured Hyphomicrobium sp.; assembly: GCA_964471635.1. Classification (GTDB taxonomy): domain Bacteria; phylum Pseudomonadota; class Alphaproteobacteria; order Rhizobiales; family Hyphomicrobiaceae; genus JAKAML01. The sequence goes on along the minus strand of CAYYGO010000017.1, from coordinate 30,421 downwards.
CTCCGACAGCGGCGAGTTTCTGCTCGACGAGTTCGAGCGGCTGCTGTCGCCGCGCACGAGAATCGTGGCCATCACCCACATGTCGAACGTGCTGGGCACGGTGTTGCCGGTGAAGGAGATCGTGCGGATTGCGCATGCGCGCGGCATTCCGGTGCTGGTCGACGGCAGCCAGGCGGCCGTGCATATGCCGGTCGACGTGCAGGACATCGGGTGCGACTTCTATGTTCTGACCGGCCACAAGGTCTACGGTCCGTCGGGCATCGGTGTTCTCTACGGCCGGCGCGAGCTGCTGGAGACGATGCCGCCCTACCAGGGTGGCGGGGAGATGATCGAGGCGGTGCATGTCGACAATGTCACCTACAACGTTCCGCCGCATCGCTTCGAGGCGGGTACGCCAGCGATCGTCGAAGCGGTCGGGCTCGGCGCGGCACTCAACTACATGATGCAGCTCGGGCGCGAGCGCATCGCACGCCACGAGGCCGAGATCGGCGCCTACGCGCAGGACGTGCTCGGGCAGCTTCCCTGGCTCAAGATCCACGGCACCGCACCGGGCAAGGGAGCGATCGTCTCGTTCTCCGTCGAAGGCCTGCATCCGCACGATGTCTCGACGATCATCGACCGCTCGGGCGTGGCGATCCGCGCCGGGCATCATTGCGCGCAGCCGCTGATGGAGCGCCTCGGCGTAACGGCGACCTGCCGCGCCTCGTTTGCGCTTTACAACACGAAAGCCGAGGTCGACGCACTCGCCTCAGCCCTGGTCCGGGCGCGGGAGCTGTTTGCGTGACACGAGAAGGAGGGCTCGCCATGGACGACAAGTCGGCCGCGCGAGAGGCGCTTGTGGAGGGGCCCGCCGCGGCGCTGGCGGGTGGCACCGGCCGGGCCGGGGCAGACAGCGGACCGCCCGGCCCGCCGCCGGGCGTCGCGGAGGGGGGCACGCCTGTTCCTGGCTCGGCGCTGTCGGAAGAGGAGCTCGACCGGCTCACGACCGACATCGTGGCGGCCTTGAAGACGGTCTACGATCCCGAGATCCCGTCGGACATCTACGAGCTGGGCCTCATCTACAAGATCGACATCTCGGACGAGCGCGAGGTTGCGATCGACATGACGCTGACGGCGCCGGGTTGTCCGGTGGCCGGCGAGATGCCCGGCTGGGTCGAGAATGCAGTCAACACAGTGCCGGGGGTGTCGGGGACGACCGTGAAGATCGTGTTCGATCCGCCATGGGACCAGAGCCGGATGTCGGACGAGGCGCGGTTGGCGATCGGCATGTTCTAGAGGCCTGCAATACGTGCTCGGTGTGCCCCGGGCGTGCGGCCACGTCCTCGCGCTCGCCCAATTCGCCGCTATATTGATTGTCGTCTGAAGCCGCCGAGCAACCCGGCCTTGAACCAGGACCTGCCCCGCCATGACCGCGCCGACCGAGACCACCCCGCGTCCCGCTCCCCGCTCCCGCCCGCCGGTTTTGACCGTCACCGACGCCGCGGCGGAACGCATCCGCTCGATCATGGCGTCTCGGCCGGGGGTCGTCGGTTTGAAGCTCGCTGTCAAGAAGGGCGGCTGCGCCGGTATGGAGTACACGATGTCCTGGGCGGAGACCCAGGACCGCTTCGACGAGGTCGTCGAGACCAAGGGCATCAGGATCCTAATCGACCCGATGGCGATCATGTATCTCCTCGGCACGGAAATGGACCATAAGGTCGATAAGCTCGCCTCCCAGTTCGTGTTCAACAACCCGAACCAGAAGGGCGCCTGCGGCTGCGGCGAGAGCGTGAACCTGGTGCCCGTGGGCAAGGAGCGGTTGGCGGCCTTCGGCGACTGAGGCCGAGCGCGGTCGCGCGACCGGCACACGCGGGAAGCACACGCCGGGCTTGACGCGGATCAACGCGGCAGCGCCGACCAGCGCGGACAACTCGGCCCGATCGCCGGGAGCCGCGCATGATCTGGAACTCAGCCTACTATTGGGGCATACCCGCCAAGATCCTGCATTGGGTCGCGGCGGTGCTGATTGTCGTCGTCTACGTCGATGGGGCCATGCTGCTCGACGATTGGGACGAGCACGGCGGCAGCGGTCGCGGCTTTGTCGAATGGCACGCTGCAGCGGGCATGACCGTTGCCGTCGTGATGCTGGCCCGGCTTATGTGGCGTCTTGTGAATCGCACACCGATGATGCCGGCCCAGTCGCCCGAATGGGAGAAAGCGGCAGCCCACGCCGCGCACGCAGCGCTCTATGTCGTGACGCTGCTCGTCACGCTCTCCGGATGGTTCATGGCCGCGGGCCTCACGCCTCCGTTGGTACCGAGCCTGCTATGGCTGCTACCCGTGCCCTCGCCCGTGGCGATCAAGGGGGAGTGGCTGAAGGAGGTGCACGAGATCCTGTCCAACCTGCTGATCGTGCTTGCTGTCGGTCACGCGCTCGCCGCGCTCTGGCATCACTACATCAAAGGCGACAGCGTACTGCGCCGCATGCTGCTGCGCGGCAAGGTTCGCAATCGCTGACGTGGTGCCCGAAAGGGTCGTGCTGGGTGGTCCAGGGTCAGTCGCCAGGACGGTCGAGGCGCGGCGCCGGCTGCGGAACGTCGATATCGAAGTGGAGCGCGAGCGCCCGGCTGCCAAGCGTGTCGTATAGCGCGATCGCCGGTGCGTCGGCGAGATCGGCCTGGACATAGATGACGAAGGCATCGTGTTCGGCAGCCGTGCGGCGCAGGGTCTCGATGAGCTCCGTGGCAATGCCCCGGCGGCGGTGACTTTCGGCAACTGCAAGATCGTAGATGTAGACCTCGCGCCGGTCCTGCTCCGGCTTGTCCAGGATATAGGCCGTGAGACCGCCGACGATTGCGGCGCGCTCGCATGCCACCACCGCGATGAAGTGCGGCTTGGCCAGAAGTCCGGCGAGGTAGGCGTCGGAGGGCGGCGCGCTGCGATAGGTCGCGTCATCCTCGAAGGCGTCAGCAAAGACGTGCATGAGGCCTTTCAGCGCTCCCGTTTCGGAGCTGCGGAGCTGCCGGAAGGCGATACCGTCGAGCGTGGTCATGTATGCAATATAGCGCGGATGTAGGCGGCCCGGTATGGACTTGCGTCATGACCGCCAGCGCAGAATTCATAGCTTTGATTGTGGACTTGCTCGCCGACGTCGGCACCGGCTCCGGGCCGGTGTCGGTCAGGCGCATGTTCGGCGGTGCCGGTGTCTATGGCGACGGGGTGATGTTTGCCCTCGTGATCGGCGATACGCTCTACTTCAAAGCCGATGCCGAGACGAAGCTGCGTTTCGAGGCAGAAGGCGAGCGCCCTTTCGTCTATGATGGAAAAACGCGTCCGGTCGCGATGAGCTACTGGCGCGTGCCGGACCGGCTGCTCGACGATGGCGACGAGCTGACAGTGTGGGCCCGCGAGGCGATCGCGGTGGCCCGCCGGACCAGCGCCGCGCGGTCTCGAACGCGGACCCGTCCCGGCGGGTGAGCCGGCCATCTCGTGTGGTGGCTGGCTCGCGCGCTGGACGCGCCTCTGTGATCGACGCCTCGCGCCGTTGTGACGACGGTCACCTTTTGTCGTGAACGGGGTTTCTGCAGTGTTGCTCCGCGGCTCGAACGGCCGCCAACCCCCAGGAGTACACACACATGAAGATCGACGACATTGTTGGCGCAAAGGGCCGAGAGGTTACGGCCGTGTCGCACGACGCCAAGCTCGGCGACGTCGCCCGCGTCATGCGGGACAAGCGGATCGGCTCGGTGCTGGTCAGGAACGCCAAGGGCCAGACAGTCGGGATCGTGACCGAGCGCGTTCTGGTGGAGGCGATGGCCGCGAGCAGCACCTGCGCCGAAACGACGACAGCGACGAGTGTGATGGTGACGCCCCCGCCGACCATCCAGGGCAGCGACGACCTCTATCTCGCGATGCGGCAGATGACGACGACCCGCAACCGTCATCTCGTGGTGATGACCGGAAACGAGGTGGCCGGCGTGGTCTCGATCGGCGATCTCGTCAAGGTGCGCATGCGCGACATGGAGCTCGAGAACGGCGTTCTGCGCGACATCGCCCGCGCCAATCTCTCGCGGTGAGCGGAGAGCCGGCGCGCGCCTGATGCGTGCGCCGGGGTCGCTAGACGGCCGACGGCTTCAGTCGCCGACCTTCACCGGGCGCGCCGAGCGCCTGAGGAATGCCGGCACGTTGTCGGCGAAGCCGCCGCCCGGGGTGGCGGCATGGCCGGCGGGCTTGCGCTCACGCTGCGGTCGCTCCGGGCGCGGCTGACGCGGCTCGTCGCGGTCGTGGTCTCGCGGCGCGGCGCGCGGCTCCGGTGCCCGCTGGTCAGACGAACGGTGCTCCGAGGCACGGTCTCCCGCCCTGTTGCGGCTGCGTTCCTGTGGCGGACCGCCGGCCGGACGGTCGCCCCGTCGCCCCTCTCGGCGCTCGTCTCTCCGCTCGCCCCGCCGTTCGTCGCCGCGGATCTCGGGCTGAGGGGTATCCCGATCCCGGCGCGGGTGATGATGGCGCGGTGCCGTGACCTCCGCACCGTTCGGCTGGTGCTCGCGCGGCTCCCGTGCCCGCGGCGGCTGCTGCTCGCGGCGCTCGCCGGCCTCTGCGCGCTGCAGCCCCTCGCCGGCCTCGCCAGCTTGCCGCTGCTGGGGGGCGGGCCTTCCCTCGGCCGCAAGTCTCTGACCGGGCGCGGCCTCGTCGCGAAGACGCGGACGGTCGCGGCGGGAGCCGCGGCTGCGATCGCCGCCCTCCTCGCGGCGACCACCGGCCGCTCCCGCTCGTCCGCCCTCGCCGCTGCGGAGGCTGCCCCGACCGCCACGCCCGCGCCGCCGCTTTCCGGCATTGGCGAAGTCGTCTTCGGTGGGTGGGCTGCCGATCCAGACGGCGGTCTCGTCGGTGATCTTCTCGATGTCCTTGAGGAGCTTCAGATCCTCGGGCGCGACGAGGGACGCCGAGTAGCCCGATTTGCCCGCGCGGCCGGTGCGGCCGATGCGGTGCACATAGTCCTCCGACTGCCAGGGCAGGTCGAAGTTGAAGACGTGCGAGACGTCCGGGATATCGAGGCCGCGGGCCGCGACGTCGGAGGCAGCGAGGAACATGATCTCGCCAGAGCGGAACTTGTCCAGCGTCTCCATGCGCGCCTTCTGATCCATGTCGCCGTGCAGCGCCCCGGCGTTGAACCCGTGCTTCACGAGGGACTTGAGGAGGATCGCGACGTCGCGCTTGCGGTTGCAGAAAATGATCCCGTTGCGAACGTCCTCGACGCGCATCAGATCGCGGAGCGCCTCGCGCTTGGCCCAGTCCTCGCCATCGGGACAGAAGCGGAAGCGCTGCGTGATGGTGCGGGCGGTGGTCGCGGGACGGGCGACCTCGATGCGCGTCGGCTCCTTCATGAATTGGTCGACCAGACGGGCGATCTCGGGCGGCATGGTGGCCGAGAAGAACAGCGTCTGCTTGCGCGGCGGCAGCAGCTTGCAGATCTTCTCGATGTCGGGAATGAAGCCCATGTCGAGCATGCGGTCCGCCTCGTCGATGACGAGGATCTCGACGCCCATCAACATGACGCGGCCGCGGCCGAAGTGATCGAGCAGCCGGCCGGGCGTCGCGATCAGCACGTCGACACCGCGGTCGAGCTTCTTGACCTGGTCGTCCATCGACACGCCACCGATCAGCAGCGCGACGTCGAGCTTGTGATTGACGCCGTATTTCTCGAATGCCTGGGCGACCTGGGCGGCAAGCTCGCGGGTCGGAGCGAGGATCAGCGAGCGCGGCATGCGGGCGCGGGCGCGTCCGGTCTCGAGGCGGCAGATCATCGGCAGGGTGAAGGCGGCAGTCTTGCCGGTGCCCGTCTGGGCGATGCCGAGGACGTCGCGGCCGGTAAGCGCGACTGGGATTGCGGCGGATTGAATGGGGGTCGTCGTCGTGTACCCGGCGGCCTCGACGGCGGCCAGCACCTTAGGGCTGAGCCCGAGCTCAGCGAAGGCTTTCGTTTCCAAAAAACGTCTCTCCGTTTGGACACTCTCGTGACCGCACGCGCGCGGATGCGCGGCGGTTCGCGGGTGGAGAGCGCAGGGGAGAGCCAGATGGCAAAGGGCCAAACGTATGGTGCCGGCTAGGGGCGGGTGCCTGCTAGGGGCTATGGTCTCGAAAAGGATCGAAAAATCGAATCCCCCTGCGCTCGCGCCCCCAAGCTGCTGACACAACATACCGGCGAAAGCAAGGACATCCGGCCGAATGTGACAACTATTCACAAATCGCGGGTGTGCGCCGGGCCGCGCGGGGCATGGCGGCTCGGGGCCGCGGAGGTTTCAGCCAGTGGCGGCTATGGCGTCTGCGCCAGCGTCGGCTGGATGTGCCGAGATGCGGGTGCAACGTTAAGGGGCCTCGCGCTGCGCGCCTGATGCGGCCCGCGGCGCGTATAGGCTACCGCATCGGCAGAGATCGCCAGAGTTGCCGCGACGAGATCCTCATGCTGGCGCGCAGGTCGCGAGCGCGCCCCTGCCTGCGCGCGCCGCGAGGATATGGTGATAGCGCTGGCGAGCGAGGCAACGAGCAGGCTTTCTAGCTCGATCTGTCCGTCCACCTGTTCGAACCGGCGATTGGCACTGACGACGGCGGCGCCGATCGCCCATCATACCGTAACGACAGTCGCCCATGCCTGCGGGTTCAGCAACCTCGGGCACTTCTCGGCGCGCTACCGACGACGCTTCGGCGAACTGCCGTCGGAGACGCTGCGGCAGGCGCGCCAGTAGACCGATGGAGCCCGCGAGCCGACCGCGCCGCTCGGCTCAGATGTCGAGATCCTTGGCGAACGCGGCGCGCTCCTGGATGAAGCGGAAGCGAGCCTCGGGCTTCGATCCCATGAGGGCGCTCACCGCCTCGGAGATGGCGACCTTGTCGCCGGCATCGACCTCGACCTTGAGCAAGGTGCGCTTTGCCGGGTGCATGGTCGTCTCCTTGAGCTGCTCGGCGTTCATCTCGCCCAAGCCCTTGAAGCGGTTGACCTCGACCTTGGCATTGGCGGCGAATTCGGAGCGCATCAGCTCCTGGCGGTGCTTCTCGTCGCGCGCATAGACCGTCTTGGCGCCGTGCTTCAGCTTGAACAGCGGCGGGACGGCGAGAAACAGGTGGCCGTTTTCGATCAGCTCCGGCATCTCCTGGTAGAAGAACGTGATGAGCAGCGAGGCGATGTGGGCGCCGTCGACGTCGGCGTCGGTCATGACGATGACGCGCTCGTAGCGGAGGTCCTCGTCGCGGTATTTCGAGCCGGTGCCGACGCCGAGCGCCTGAACGAGATCGCCGAGCAGTTGGTTCTGCGCCAGCTTCGCCGAGGAGGCGTTGGCGACGTTGAGGATCTTGCCGCGGAGCGGAAGGATGGCCTGTGTCTCGCGATCGCGCGCGCTCTTCGCCGAGCCGCCGGCGCTGTCGCCCTCGACGATGAAGATCTCGGTGCCGGCAGCGGACTGGATCGAGCAGTCGGCGAGCTTGCCGGGAAGGCGTAGCTTTCGCGTCGCGGACTGGCGCGACACCTCCTTCTCGCGCCGCCGCTTCAACCGCTCCTCGGCCTGATCGACTGTCCACTCGAGCAGCTTCGTCGCCTGCTGCGGGCTGTCGGCGAGCCAGTGGTCGAACGCGTCGCGGACGGTGGTCTCGACGATGCGTGTCGCTTCGACAGTGGCGAGCTTGTCCTTGGTCTGGCCCTGGAACTCAGGCTCGCGGATGAAGACGGCAAGCATGGCGGCGGCCGTGCCCATTACGTCCTCGGAGGTAATCTGGGCGGCCTTCTTGTTGCCGACCAGCTCGCCGTAGGCGCGCAGGCCCCGGTACAGAGCCTGGCGGAAGCCCGCCTCGTGGGTGCCGCCCTCGGCCGTCGGGATGGTGTTGCAGTAGGACGACGAGAAGCCGTCGGCATCGGCAACCCAGGCCACCGCCCACTCGACCGACCCGTGGCCGCCTTCTTTTTCGACACGCCCCGAGAAGATATCCTTGGTGACGCGGGTTTGTCCGTTGATGGTCTCGGTCAGGTAGTCGGACAGCCCGCCGGGGAAATGGAACACGGCCTCGGCGGGGGTGTCGTCGGTGATGAGCTCGGGCGCGCATTTCCAGCGGATCTCGACTCCGCCGAACAGGTAGGCCTTCGAACGCGTCATCTTCATCAGGCGGGCGGGCTTGAACGCGGCGGCCTTGCCGAAGATCTGCTCGTCGGGGTGGAAGCGCACCTTCGTCCCGCGCCTGTTCATGACCGGGCCGAGCTTCTCGAGCTTCGTGATCGGCTCGCCGCGCGAGAACACCATCCGGTGGAGCTGCTGGTCGCGTGCAACCTCCACCTCGAGGCGGTCGGACAGCGCGTTGACCACCGAGACGCCGACGCCGTGCAGTCCGCCGGACGTGCTGTAGGCCTTGCTGTCGAATTTGCCGCCGGCGTGGAGGACGGTCATGACGACCTCGAGCGCGCTCTTCGACTTGAACTTGGGGTGCGGGCCGACCGGGATGCCGCGACCGTTGTCGGTGACGGACAGGAAACCGTCCGCATCGAGCTCGACCTCGATCCGGTTGGCGTGGCCGGCGACCGCCTCGTCCATGGCGTTGTCGATGACCTCGGCGAACAGGTGATGCAGCGCCTTCTCGTCGGTGCCGCCGATGTACATGCCCGGGCGACGGCGGACCGGCTCGAGCCCCTCGAGGACCTCGATTGCATCTTCGTCGTAGCCGCCGGATGCGGGATCGGCCGTCTTCCTTGCACGCGACGTTTTATCGGTCATCTCGGTCTCGGCACCCTGGAACAAATCGGATTGGGCTCTGGCGGCTGTCGGTCTCGTCGTCATGGGCTCGGCTCATCGGCGATGGACTCGGGGCCGGGTCTCGCCGGCAGTCGCACGCGAACGAAGGCAAATGCGTAGACCGCTACCGGCAGACCGGACGACCGGCGGACCGGACGACCGGCATGCCGACCGCGGGCGGCTGTCGCTGCTGTCGGGGCGCAGCGCAACGCGACGATGTCCGGATGCGCATTCGACCGTTGAGGGCGAGCGCGGATCGTCCCGCGTACATCATCAGGCTTCCCGAGAGCCTGCACGATTCCCACGGCGGACTAGGGGCAGCTCGCACGGCCGGCTGTGGATTGGCAAGCCGGTGGGTTGCCGCGCCGTGGCGCAAGCGGCACAGCCGGCCCGCGGCTTCAGAGGCAGGTGCCGGACAGGCCGATGTCGCGATCCAGGCCGATGTCGCGATCCAGGCCGATGTCGCGATGGTGCGCTTGATGCTGGGCGCAGGTCGTTGGCAGCTGCGCAGTACTGGACGCGCAAGCTGGCCCGTCGTCGATTGGGACGCGATCACGATCACAACAGTCTCGGCGCGATGGCCATGCACGATGGCTGGCGCGACCGAGAACACCTCGCGGCCAGTTGCAGAGTAGCACGGCCACAACGTCAATCACCGCGCGCCGTATGACGCACCGTTCTAGCAGTTGCGGCGATGTTCAGACCGGAAATGTAAAAGGCGGCCCGGTTGGACCGCCTGTGGCGCTGCTCAGTGTCGGGTTCGGGCCTCTAGACGGGCGATCTCGTCCTTGATCTTCAGCTTCTCGCTCTTCATTCGCCGGATATCCGCATCGCTGGACCCCGGCCGAGACATCTCCTCTTGGATCTTCCGCTCGAGAAGCCGATGCTTCTCGCCGAGCTCTGCAAGATGAGCATTAAGCGCCATCCGTGCCTCCATGACAGAGTTGAAGACAATGGAAGTGTGACAGATCCGGCCCAGGTTGTCCATTTCCCGGCGCTATGACGTAAACGTCCGGTATGGGTGCGCTGCAAAAAGCGTATTGGTTTGCCCGCGATTGCCACCTTTACTGCTGGAGCGCAGGTCGCGCGTGACCCGCAACGCGCAGGCCGATGCGGCCGACGAGGCGGGGTGGCGGGCAACATTCGCCTATCGAGCCGCAGGGTCTGCTTGAAAGATCGAGCGAAGGCGACGATATTGCGCGCCGTCAGATGCCAGAGGCGGCGGGATTCGGACTTCGGGTGCGGATGCAGCGGATCAATGACAGGGAGTTGCGCGAGCAGCTCACGAGGCTGCGCGCCGAGCACCGGGAGCTCGACGAGGAGATCGTTGCGCTGGAGGGGTCGACTACCGCCGACCAGCTTCACATAAAGCGCCTCAAGAAGAAGAAGCTCTCCCTCAAAGACCAGATCCAGGCGGTAGAGGACCAGCTTCTTCCTGACATCATCGCGTGACCTGCATCGGCTGACCTCTCGCGCCCGGATGTATCGCGGCAATCTGTGCTGCGCCCAAGTATTTCGGGGCCAGGGATGTCGGGGCCAGGGATGTCGTAGACAGCTCGGCCCGCGCGCGGTGGAGCCTCCCGCATGACCGATGCCGCCTTTGAGAGCTGGCTCCATCCCACGCCGGAGGGGCTCTACTGCGTGCCCGGCAGGTTCCATGTCGATCCCGGCCGTCCGGTGGATCGCGCCGTCGTCACGCACGGGCATTCCGATCATGCGCGCAGCGGCCACGGAGCGGTGCTCGCCACCCCCGAGACGGTCGCCATCATGAAGGTGCGGTACGGCGAGACGTCCGCCGGCCGCTTCGAGGCGCTGGCTTGCGGCGAACCGCTCAGGATCGGTGACGCAACGGTGCGGCTGGTGCCGGCCGGGCACATCCTCGGCTCGGCGCAGGTGGTGATCGAGTCGCGCGGGCAGCGCGCGGTGATTTCGGGCGACTACAAGCGCGCCGCGGACCCGACGGCAGCCCCGTTCGAGCTGGTGCCGTGCGACCTATTCGTAACGGAGGCGACGTTCGCCCTGCCGGTGTTCCGTCATGAGCCGGCGGCCAAGGAGGCGGCGAGGCTTGCAGCCTCGCTCGCCGGTCAGCCGCAGCGGACGCATCTGCTCGGGGTCTACGGGCTCGGCAAATGCCAGCGCATGATCGCGCTCTTGAGGCAGGCGGGCTACGACGGCCCGATCCACCTGCACGGCGCTCTGGTAGGTTTGTGCGAGCTCTACCGGCGCCTCGGCGTCGAGCTCGGTGATCTGCGGCCGGTCTCGTCCGCAATCAAGGGCGATGCGCTCGCCGGGCAGCTCGTGCTGTGTCCGCCATCGGCCATCGCCGACCGCTGGTCGCGTCGCTTCGCCGACCCCGTGACCGCGTTCGCGAGTGGTTGGATGCGGGTGCGCGGACGCATCCGCCAGCGCGGCGTCGAGCTGCCGCTCGTCGTCTCCGACCATGCCGACTGGCCGGAGCTGGTCGACACATGCCTCGCTACTGGGGCCGGCGAGATCTGGGTCACGCACGGCCGCGATGATGCGCTGGCCCACCACCTGGGCCGCCTTGGCCGCCGCGCCCGGGCGCTGGCGCTGGTCGGGTTCGAGGACGAGGGCGACTGACGTGGAGGCCTTTGCCGAGTTGCTCGACAGGCTGGTGACCACCCAGGGTCGACATCGCAAGATCGGGCTGATGGCCGACTATTTCCGCCGCATCCCTGACCCGGACCGCGGCTGGGCGCTGGCGACGCTCACAGATGGCCTGCCGCTGCGCATCCCGGTGCGACGGGTGATGACCGATCTGATGGGCGATCGCATCGACCCAGTGCTCTACAAGCTGTCACGCGACTATGTGGGCGACACCGCTGAGACTGTTGCGCTGCTGTGGCCCGAGCCGCCTGCAGGCGAGGAGACGGCCGTGCCCGGCGACGGGGTACGGGCCGATGCCGACGGCACCGGTTCGCGGTGGCCCGGCGCTCCGACACTCGGTGAGGCGGTGGGAGCCATCGCGGCGGTCTCGCCTTCGGAGGTCGGGCCGGTGCTGGCCGGGCTGCTCGACCGGCTCGACGCCTCCGGGCGCTTTGCGCTGCTGAAGCTAATCGGCGGGGCGCCGCGGGTTGGGGTGTCGGCGCGCCTCGCCCGTACGGCGCTCGGCGCGGCCTATGGGCGCGAGACAGAGGCCATCGAGGAGGTGTGGCACGCACTGACACCGCCCTACGCGCCGCTGTTCGCGTGGCTCGAGGGAAGGGCGGGCCCGCCGGATCTGACGCGGGCCGCGGTGTTCCGGCCGATGATGCTGGCGCATCCCATCGAGGAGGGGGAGCTTGCCGCACTCGACCCGGCCGAGATCGTCGCCGAGTGGAAGTGGGACGGCATACGGGTCCAGGTGGCTGCCACGGCCGGCGACGTGCGTCTGTTCAGCCGGACGGGCGACGACATTTCGCCGGCCTTTCCCGAGCTGCGCTCGGCGTTCCTCGGTCTCGAGGTGGTGGTCGACGGCGAGCTTCTGGTGCTGCGCAGCGGTGCCATCGCGCCGTTCAGCGACCTCCAGCAGCGGCTCAACCGGAAGGTGGTCGGACCGAAGCTCTTGCGCCAGCATCCGGCGCACATCCGCCTCTATGATCTCTTGTTCGAGGCGGGCGAAGATCTGCGGGCCATGCCGCTTGACGAGCGCCGTGCCCGGCTCGAAACGTGGCACGGGCAGGCGGCGCCTCCGCTGACCGATCTCAGCCCTGCGATACCGTTCGGATCCATGGCCGAGCTCAGTGCGCTCTGGTCGGCGGCGCGCGACGGGGGCATCGAAGGGCTGATGCTTAAGCGCAAGGCAAGCCCCTATCTCGCCGGGCGGCCCAAAGGGCACTGGTGGAAGTGGAAGCGGGCGCCGCTCACGGCGGACTGCGTGCTGATGTACGCTCAGCGCGGATCGGGCAAGCGCTCGTCGCTCTACTCCGACTACACGTTCGGGGTCTGGCGGCAGCGCGACGATGGCGGACGAGAGCTGGTGCCCGTCGGAAAGGCCTACTCGGGGTTCACGGACGACGAGCTCGTCCTGCTCGACCGCTGGATACGAACCAATACAACCGAGCGCTTCGGGCCGGTGCGGGCGGTGGCGCCCGGTCTGGTGCTCGAGGTGGCGTTCGATGCGGTCAACGTCTCCGCGCGCCACAAGTCGGGTGTTGCGATGCGCTTTCCGCGCATTGCGCGCATTCGCTGGGACAAGCCCGCCGACGAGGCGGACTGGCTCGACGCCATGGTTCGGCTTTTGCCGGCCGAGTGATCGGAATTTTCGATTGGATGGCGCGCCTGTCTGGACCTACCCCGATCGAAATCGATGGGGGAGGCGATGAGCGCAATTCTGGATCTGGCGGCAGCGAACCTGTTGTCGCCGATGGTGCTGTACTTCGCCCTCGGGCTCGCGGCCGCGCTCGCGCGGTCGGATCTCAGCATTCCCGAAGCGATCGCCAAGGGCATGTCGCTCTATCTGATGCTGGCCATCGGCTTCAAGGGCGGCGCCGGCGTCGCGGAGTTCGGCTTCAGCGGAACGCTGTTGCTCGCACTGCTTGCCGGAATTGTGCTGAGTGCCGCGCTGCCCATTATCGCGTTCGCACTACTCAAGCGCACCACCTCGTTGCCCGACGTCGATGCCGCGGCGATCGCGGCGCACTACGGCTCGATCTCCATTGTCACTTTCCTTGCCGCTGGTCAGGCGCTACAGGCAGCCGGCATTGCCGCTGAGGGTTATATGGTGGCTGTCGCTGCTGCTATGGAGACGCCCGCCATCGTCGTCGCGCTATGGCTCGCGCGACGCGGGACGGCCGCCAATCTCGACAGCGGATCGGTCCGCGAGATTGCCCTCAACGGCTCGATCGTCGTGCTCCTCGGCTCGTTCGCCATCGGCTGGATTACGGGCGCGGAGGGGCTCAAGGCGATCTCATCCTTCATCGTCGAGCCATTCAAGGGCGTGCTTTGTCTGTTCCTGCTCGACATGGGCGTGATTGCGGGGCGCGGCCTGCGGGAGGCGCGGCGTACCCTCACCCTGCCGCTGGTGGCTTTCGGGGTCTACATGCCTCTGGTCGGTGCAGCATGCGGGCTGCTTGCAGGCTGGACGGTCGGGCTCAGCGTCGGCGGCACGGCGATCATGGCGACCCTGGCGGCCAGCGCGTCCTATATCGCGGTGCCGGCGGCACTGCGTCTCGCCCTGCCCGAGGCGCGCCCGTCGCTCTTTCTGCCGCTGTCGCTCGGGGTCACCTTCCCGTTCAATCTGACGCTCGGCATCCCGATCTATATCGCGCTTGCGACGGCGCTCCACGCCTAGTGTTCCGTCTCAGACATTTGCTTCCCATTCCGGCTAGGCTCCGAGCAAATGTCTCAGACACAAGGAACACTAGCAACTCCATGATTTTAATGTTGCTTGGTCACTGACGCTTGGCGGATCACCCGGCAGCACTCGGGAACCAAGCGTCAGTGACGCAACACGAGCGCAGGTTCGACCCTGATGGAACGAGACCGAATTCCGGCGGCGGCGGTCTGGCCCAAGTCTCTGTTTCAGATATCTATTCACGCCTTCGATGGAAGCAATGCCGCTTCCATCTCAGACGATCAGGCAAAGTCTTTTTTGAGTCTGATTCACGCCTTCGATGGAAGCAATGCCGCTTCCATCTCAGACGATCAGGCAAAGT
>CAYYGO010000017.1:0-15914 GCA_964471635.1 uncultured Hyphomicrobium sp. | reverse complement strand
CTTTTTTGAGTCTGATTCACGCTTTCGATGGAAGCAATGCCGCTTCCATCTCAGACGATCAGGCTCTTGGCGGAAACCATCGAAGGGCAGCCCCATGAAAACCTATCCGAAGAAGCGCATCGACATCATGGTCGAGGCCCCATTGATGGGGCGCGTGCTGCGGCTTCTCGATGAACTCGGCGTCTCGGGCTATACCGTGCTACCGGCCCTTGCGGGGCGCGGTCAGGACGGCGCCTGGCATCGGGACGGCCTTGCCGGACGGGCGGGCATGGTCGTGATGATCTTCTGCATTTTGGATGAGAGCCGGGTCGATGCCGTGCTCGAGCCGCTGTTCAACGTGGTGTCGCGCCAGATCGGCATCGTAAGCGTGTCGGACGTGCAAGTGATTCGGCCCGAGCACTTCTGACAGCGGGCGGCGTCGCCTGCCGTCTGCATGAGTCGCAGCGAGAAGCGCTCGGGTGCGAGCCGAGAGCCAGTCGAGCCCGATCAGTTGTAGGCGATCAGCTTTGCATCGTCGGTGAGAACGAACAGCCGCCCTTGCGCGACGACCGGAGCGATGTAGCTCGAGCCGTTGAGGCTCTGCTGCGTGGTGACGCGGCCCGTTGCGGCGTCGACCCCTACGAGCTGGCCCTTGCTCGAGGTCAGCCAAAGCGCGCCGCCCGCGAGAACCGGGCCCGACCATGTGCCACCGCCCGGCAGGTTGACGGTCCACTGCACCTTGCCTTCGCGGCGGGCGACCGCCATCAGCTGGCCCGCGGTATCGACGACGAAGACACTGTCGCCAGCGACCCACGGCGTCTGGGTTCCTGGAACGTTGAGCGACCAGAGCCGCTCGCCCGTGCGCGCCGAGGTCGCGATCATCCGTCCGGCATGGCCTACGGCGAACACGGTGCCCTGGTCGATGGCCGGTCGCGCGGCGTCGCTGAGCGAGGCGAGCTGAGAGGTGGTGCGCGTTCGGGCGAGGCTCTCGGACCAGACCGAGCTGCCGTCAGCCACCTTGAGCGCCAGCACGTCGCCCGACGGGTAGGGCACGACGACGATGTCGCCCTCGACGGCGGGGCTGGTGTTGATCAGAAGGCTCGCCTGCTGCGGCAGGCCGCGCACGACCCAAAGCTCGGTACCGTCCGCACCAGCCAGGCAGTAGAAGCGTCCCTCGGTGGTGACGACGAACAGCCGGTCGCCCGCGGCGGTCGGCGCCGCGCGAATTGGGGTGCCGAGCGACTTTTCCCACAGCTTCTTGCCGGTCTGCGGATCGACCGCGACGACAGTGCCGTAGCCGCTCGTGACGTACAGGCGTCCGCCGTCGGCCGCTAGCCCGCCGCCGTAGCCGCCTCCGGAAGACGACGCACCGAGCGAAAAGAAGCCTCCGGCCGCCTTCTCGCGGTCGGGCTTCATCGAAATGCGCCAGGCGGGGCTGCCCCCGGTGAGCGCGAATGCGCTGACGGTGCCCTCCGCGTCGATGGTGTAGACACGGCCGGCGTAGACGACGGGGCCGGCGGTGAGGCGGCCGGCCTTCGAGGATCCGGTGCCGGCGTCGGCGCTCCAGGCGGGTTTCGGGGCCGACGAGAGAGCGAGGTGTCCCGGCGCGTTGCTGGGCTCTCCGCCGGGCTGCGCCCAGGTCTCGTTCGAGCGCTGTGGCGGCAGTGTGATGGGCTTGTCGGCGGCAGCGAGCTCGCCCGGGATCTTCTCGGCGGCGGCCATCACCGGAATGCGCTTGCCCGGCAGCGGAACCTGCTTTTCCTTCCAAGGGTTGAGATCGCCGATCTTGGGCAGGCTCGGCAAGCCGCCGTCGGAGCAGCCGGCCAGCGGGCCGAAGCCGGCGAGCAGGGCGAGCGTCGCGGCAGCAAGGCGTGTGCAACCCATGGCCGACCGAGGCATGTGCCTCTCCCTGTTGCTACTTTTTGGCGGGCTCGCCCGCCGGTTTCGCGACGTCCTTGGTCGAATCCGGCGCCGCTGCGGGCGCCGGCTTGTCGAGCTCGACCGCCACGACCGAGCGCATCAGGATGCCGACACGCTCGCCAACGCTGGGCGGGATGTTGCGCTCGCCGAGCACTTGCTCGAACGCACGCCGCGCGTCGTCAGTCTTGCCCGCCTTCAGCGCCGCGAGGCCAAGAAGCTCTCGCGCATTGGCGCGCCAGGGACTATCGGCAACCGTGAGATCGTTGAGCCGATTCTTCATCTCGGTAAAGTCGGCCTCGCCAAGCCGGATCGAGGCCGCCTGAAGCTGTGCAAAACCCTTGAGAAGGTTGTCGGCACCGCTGCGCTTGGCGATGCTCTCGAAGCGCTCCAGCGCCTCCGCCGGGCGACCCTGCTCAAGCGCCGCGCCAGCGAGCCGCATGTCGGCGATCAACGCATAGCCGGGGGATCCCGATTTTGCGAGTTCGTCCAGAGTCTTGACGGCTTCTTCGGGCTTCTTGGCGGCGAGTGCCGCCGCAGCGCTCTGATAGCTTGCGCCGGCGGCCTGTTGAGCGGCAATGCGGCGCGTCTCGAGCCACTTCGTACCGCCCACGCCGATCACAATCGCCACCGCGGCGGCGATGGCGTAGGTGCCGTACGTCTTCCAGAGCTTTTCGATCTGCTCGCGGCGGAGCTCCTCGTCCACCTCTCGCAGCAGCGAGTCGTTCCTGTCGACCATGCGTTCCCGGCCCGTGGGCCCCAATCCCTCTGACGTCCCGCGCGCGGTTTGTTGTTCGCCCGGTGCAGCGCGCGCTCCGCCAGCCGGACCCCGTTCATAAGCCCGCCGGGAGGCAGGCGCAAATGCCGGCGCGTCGCGGCCCGCCGCCGTCCGACGCTCAAGTGTTCGGATTTTTCGGCTTTTTCGTGGCCCGTGGTGCGCCATCGCGGGCTGTCGGGCCGTCCTTCGTCGCAGCCGTGCCTGTCGCGGCTCCGCAGTCCTTCATCGTGTAGGTGTGCTCGGGCGCCGGGAAAGTGCGGGCGCGCACCTCCTCGGCATAGCCGCGAATGGCACCCTCGATGGCGGCTCCGATCTTGCCGAACTCCTTGACGAATTTGGGCACCCGCGGCGACAGGCCAAGCATGTCCTCCATGACGAGGATCTGTCCGTCGCAGCCTCCGCCGGCGCCGATGCCGATGGTCGGGATCGCCACCGCGGCGGTGATGCGCCGGGCGAGCGGCTCGGCGATGGCCTCGAGCACGACGGCGAAGGCGCCCGCCTCGGCGACGAGCCGGGCGTCCGTCTCGATGGCCGCCCACTGCGCCTCCTCGCGGCCCTGGGCCTTGAAGCCGCCGATGACGTTGATCGACTGTGGTGTGAGCCCGATGTGGCCCATCACCGGAATGCCGCGCTCAACGAGGTAGTGGATGGTCTCGGCCATGCGCCGCCCGCCTTCGAGCTTCACGGCGCCGCAGTCGGTTTCCTTCATGACGCGGGCGGCGTTGCGGAAGGCGACGGACGGGCTCTCCTCGTAGGTGCCGAACGGCATGTCCACGACGACGAGAGCGTGGCGCGCGCCGCGAACCACCGCCTTGCCGTGCATGATCATGAGCTCGAGCGGGACCGGCACGGTGGTCTCATAGCCGTGCATGACCATCCCGAGGCTGTCGCCGACCAGCAGGAAGTCGCAGTGACGGTCGGCGATCGCGGCCGTGTGGGCGTGATAGGACGTGAGGGAGACGATCGGCTCGACACCCTTTTTGGCGGTGATGTCGGGAGCCATCAAGCGCTTGGCCGGGCTATGCTGCGACATCGGGTTGGCCTCCTGACGCCTTGAACCGGTCGAGCGCTGTGCTACTGCCGCGGTTCCCATTCTGGGGTTGAGCCGCAACGGCCGTGCCGCTGAGGTTCCCGATCTGCGGGCGCGTGGACGCCCCGGGCGCCACGGGTCCGACGACGGTGCAGGGCAGACACAACGCGGCGTGGAATTGTGACAGTGCTCGGCTCCCCGGTTGCGATGACGGAATTTCAGCACATAATCAAGTACTACAATGACCTTATTGGCTTCATAGTTCGGCGCGTCCTGCCGAAACCCGATATCGGGAGGTAACCGTGTTGCGTTCGCGTTTCGTTGTTCCGACCTCTGCAAACTCCGCGTCGCAGCCATTTGGTGCCGCGCCGCCTTGCGTCTCGCCCCCGGGGCGGCTGTCGTTCTGTGCGATGACGGTCGTGTCGGGTCTCGTCGCGGGCGCGATGGTATCGCCTCTGCCCGCTCAAGCGCGAAACGATCGCGACGAGCGGTTGAAGGCCGCCGAAGCGGTGCTCCGCCCGACCGAGCCGCTGAAGCTCGTCGTGTCGATCCGCCGCCAGCGCGTGGCGGTGTACGAGGGGCTGCGCAAGATTGCCGAGTCACCCATCTCGTCGGGTATGAGCGGCCACGAAACGCCGACCGGCGTGTTCAGCATCATCGAGAAGAACAGGGTCCACTTCTCGAACCTCTACAACAACGCTCCGATGCCGTTCATGCAGCGTATCACCTGGTCGGGGGTGGCGTTGCATGCCGGCGCGCTGCCCGGCTATCCCGCGTCTCATGGCTGCATCCGCCTGCCGTTCAGCTTTGCCCGGCAGTTGTTCGATCTGACCCGTGTCGGGGCGCGCGTCATCGTGGCGCGCGACGAGGTGGAGCCGCGCGCCATCTCCCATCCGCACCTGCCGGTGCCGCTGCCGCCGGCCGAGCAGGTGGCAGACGCCTCCCCCGGCGTGGAGGCGCTGATCGGCATATCGGCTGCAAAGGCCGCAGCGCCGTTCGGCGTTGCTGGCGCCTATGTGCCGCAGCGAACGCGCGCCTCTGTCGAGGCCGCACGTGCCGCGGAGATCGCCGCGCTGGCAGACAAGATTCGCTGGGCCGAGGCCGATCGGGACACGGCGTCGGCGCGGGCGAGGGAGGCAGCGGCGGCCGCCGAGGTGGCCGACCACGCCGTTGCCGGCTCCGAGGCCGCGCGCGACGCGGTCGTGCGGTCACTGCAGTCCGCACGGCGTGCCGAGGCGACGATCGAAAGCGAGATCAAGGCACTCGTCACGCGCAATGCGGCGGTGACGGACGAGGCCCGTCTGTCGTCGCTGGCGCTGCGCGAGGACGAGCTCGAGGATCGCTTCGTGTCGCTGTCGTTCGAGATCGAGGACCTCGAGCGCGAGCTGGCTGAGCAGACGGCCGTGCTCGCCGAGCGGGTGGCAATGGCGGCCACACAGAAGAGCGCGAAGGCGGAGACTGCCGCCGAGCAGGAGCGGCGCGTTGCGGCCGTCAAGCAGGCCCAGGCTGAAAAGACCACGGCGGAGCGCAGACTTCAGCGGCGTGGCATGCCGGTGACGGTGTTCGTGAGCCGCAAAAGCGGCAAGCTCAGCGTGCGGCAGGGCTTCGAGCCGCTATTCGAGGAGCCGATCGCTGTCGAGCACGCCGACCAGCCACTGGGAACACATGTGTTCACGGCATCGGGCTACGAAGCCGGCGAGCGCGGCTTGGCCTGGAACGTGGTGTCGGTCGCTGCGGCCCCGTCCGAGCCCGAGCCGCGCCGGTCGTCGACGAGGAAGGGTGAGGAGGCCAAGGCGCCGCCGCGCAACGTGGTGCCACAGACGGCGGCCATGGCACTGCAGCGGCTGCAAATTCCCGCCAGCGTCATGGAGCGGGTCGCGGAATTCATGAAGCCGGGGTCGAGCCTCATCGTATCCGACCTCGACATGTCGCACGAGACGGGCCGGGGCACGGACTTCATCGTGCTCACCCGAAACTGATTACCGGCGCGATGCCGCACGGGGCGATCCCGCGGGCTGCGCCGCGGCGGTGGTGCCCCAAGGAGCATCGCGCCGGGCTCGGAGGCCGGCGGGCGCCAGCGTGTGTCACCGGCGACGGATCGGCGCGAAGCCGACGTTGTCGATGAGGCGTGTGCGGCCGAGCCAGGCCGCCGCCAGCACGCGCCCCTTGCGGGGGCCCGTACCGCGCCCGCCGTTTGCGAACGGGGCCAGCGTGTCGGCGTCGCGGATCTCGACGTAGTCGACCTTCGTGAAACCCGCCTGCAGGAGCGCCATCACGGCGTCGGCGCTGGCTTGGACAATCGACTGGCCTGCGGCCGCCTTGGCACCCGCCGCGACGATGGTCGCGTGCAGGGCAGGCGCGATCGCGCGCTCCGCGGCCGAGAGGTACGCGTTCCGTGACGACAGCGCGAGGCCGTCGGGATCGCGAGTGGTCGGTGCCCCGACGATGGCAACCGGCAGGTCGAGGTCGCGAACCATCTGGCGGACGACGGCGAGCTGCTGGTAGTCCTTCTCGCCGAAGATCGCGACGTCGGGCGCCACCTGATTGAGGAGCTTGGCGACTACCGTCGCGACGCCGCCGAAGAAGTGGGGCCGGAACTCGGTCTCGAGCCCCAACGCGGCGCCTTCGGGAACGATTCGGGTTGCAAAGCTGCCAGAGTACATCTCGGACGGCTCGGGCAGCCAGACGAGATCGGTGCCGGCGCCAGCGAGCTTGGCGATGTCGCCATTCTCGTCGCGCGGATAGCGGCCGAAGTCCTCGTGCGGGGCGAACTGCTTCGGGTTGACGAAGATCGACACGACGACGCGGTCGGCCTTGCGCCGCGCCAGCGCGACGAGCTTGAGATGCCCGTCGTGCAACGCCCCCATCGTCGGCACCAGCGCGACCGTCTTTCCGCCGTCGCGCAGCGCCTCGATCTGGCGTCGCAACGCCTTTACCGTCCGCGCGGTCTTCACGCGTCCCGTTGCCACCGTGGTGCCCTCTCAATCTCGACCGAACACAATCCAACCGGCCGCCGATCTGATAGCATGAGGCTGATCCGAATCGTGTGCGTTCTATCGCGTGGCCGACAAACGTCAGGCTCGCGCCTAGTCGGCCCCCGCGGCCGGTGGAGACAACATGGTTGCGGCACGAAAGACGAAGCCCGCGGGTGGCCACGACGGCCGGCGCGACGAAACCCCTGAAGGCACCCGCGACGGCGGCGCCGGCACGGCACGCCTTCCGGGGCGCGAAGAGATCTCGGCCTACCATCTGGTCGACGAGACGCGGCTCGTCGGCGGTCTCGTCGAGCGCGCGGTCTTCACGGAGGACGAGCGCCGACGGACAGCCGAGATCGCCGGTCGGCTGGTTGCAGCAGCGCGCGCCAACCGTGGCAAGCACGGCGGTGTCGATGCCTTCATGCGCGAGTACGGGCTGTCGAGCGAGGAGGGCGTGATCCTGATGTGTATCGCGGAATCGCTGTTGCGCATTCCCGATGCCGAAACCGCCGACCAGCTCATCGCCGAGAAGATCGCCGCCGGTCATTGGGACCGCCACATCGGGCATTCCGACAGCACGTTCGTCAACGCCTCGACCTGGGGGCTGATGCTCACGGGTCGCGTGGTGAAGCTCAAGGATGCCAAGGGCGCGAGCCCGTGGACCGTGGTCAAGCGGCTCTTGGCGCGGTCGGGCGAGCCGGTGATCCGGCAGGCGGTGCGCCAGGCCGTTCGCCTTCTCGGCGACCAGTTCGTGCTCGGCCGCACCATCGGTGAAGCGGTGGCGCGCGGTCGGGGCTACGAGGCGAAGGGCTACCGCATCTCCTATGACATGCTCGGCGAGGCGGCCCGCACGGATGCGGACGCCCTCGCCTACCTCGAACGCTACATGGCAGCCCTCGATACCGTCGGCGCGGCGGCTGGGCCGCTGGCCTCGGAGCACCCCGATGCGCTGATCGTGCGTCCGAGCCTGTCGGTCAAGCTCTCGGCCCTGCATCCGCGATTCGAGCCGGGCAAGGAGGCGCGGCTCGATCGCGAGCTTTTGCCGCGTGTGATCGAGATGATGAGGGCGGCACGCGCCCGCGGCGTGGCCGTCACGTTCGATTCAGAGGAGCAGGATCGGCTCGAGCCGACGCTGGCCATGTTCGCCGCGGCCTATTCGCATCCCGCGGTCGAGGGCTGGACCGGGCTCGGCATCGCGGTCCAGGCCTACGGCAAACGCGCGATTCCGGTGTTGCGCTGGTTGCGGCGGCTTGCCGAGGCCGGCGGGCGGCGCATTCCGGTGCGGCTCGTCAAGGGCGCCTACTGGGACACCGAGATCAAGCTCGCGCAGGAGCGGGGGCTGGCCGACTATCCGGTGTTCACGCGCAAGATGCATACCGACGTATCGTATCTCGCGGCGATGCGGCTCATCATTTCGGACCCGAAGTGCTTTTTCCCGCAACTCGCAACCCACAATGCTCACACTTTGGCGGCCGCGCTCGCCTCCTCGGGCGACGCCGCTTTCGAGTTCCAGCGCCTGCACGGAATGGGCGAGGCGCTCTACGACGAGGTGGTCGGCGCCGGCAAACTGGCGCGCGCCTGCCGCATCTACGCGCCAGTCGGCGGGCACGAGGACCTGCTCGCGTATCTCGTCCGTCGGCTGCTCGAGAACGGCGCCAACACCTCGTTCGTCAACCGGTTGGCAGACGACCGGGCCGCCATCGCCGATCTGGTGCGAGACCCCGTCGAGGCGGCCGAGCGCGCTCGCGCGGCGAGTGTGCGGCGGGAGGATGCGCCGGGACCCAGGCGCGAGCGAGAGGGCGCACCCCGCCTCATTCCTCGGCCGCGCGAAATCCTGCTGCCCGAGCGTCGCGTGGCGGCCGGCTTCGCGCTCGCCGAGCCTGCGGTGCGCAACGGGCTGCTGTTGGAAATGTCTTCGGCATTGAAGACCACGCTGGTCGCTGCCCCCGTGATCGGATCCGAGGTGCGCGACGCCTCGCCCCGGTTCGAGATCGTGACCTGCCCGCACGACAGGCGCGAGCGGATCGGGACGGTCGTGGCAAGCACGGCGCGCGACATCGAGGCGGCGCTGGCAGGTGCTGCTGCCGCGGCCCATGCCTGGGATATGACGCCGGCGGTCCACCGGGCCCGGGTTCTCGATCTGGCGGCGGACCTGTTCGAGCGCGATCGGGCGCGGCTGATGGCGGTCGTCGTGCGCGAGGCGGGCAAGACGCTCGAAGCAGCGCAGGCGGAGCTGCGGGAGGCGGTCGATCACCTGCGCTTCGCCGCTGCCGAGGCGCGCCGCCTGCTGGCCGCGCCCGTGCAACTGCCGGGACCGACCGGTGAGGCCAACATCCTCAGTTACCGGGCCCGCGGACCGGTCGCCGCCATCAGCCCTTGGAACTTCCCGCTGGCCATCTTCACGGGCCAGATCGCAACCGCGCTCGCGGCCGGCAATCCGGTGATCGCCAAGCCCGCCGCGCAGACGCCCGTGACGGCATTCCTGGCGACGCGGCTGATGCAGGAGGCCGGCTTGCCGCCGGGCGTGCTGCAACTGCTGCCGGGCGACGGCCAGGTCGGCGCGGCGCTGATCAGGGATCGGCGCGTGTGCGCTGTCGCCTTCACGGGCTCGAGCGAGACGGCGTGGGCTATCCAGCGGACGCTTGCGGAGCGACGCGCGACCATCGTGCCGCTGATCGCGGAGACCGGCGGCATCAATGCGATGATTGCGGATTCGAGCGCGCTCGCGGAACAGGTTGTGCGCGACGCCGTGCACTCGGCCTTCGACAGCGCCGGCCAGCGCTGCTCGGCGGCGCGCGTCTTGTTCCTTCAGGGAGAGATTGCCGCGTCGACGATGGCGATGCTGAAGGGCGCGATCGAGGCTCTCGATGTCGGCGATCCGATGGACATTGCAACCGACGTCGGGCCCGTGATCGACGAGACGGCTCAGGATACGCTCGAGGGGCACAAGCTGCGGATGCAGCGCGAGGGCGAGACGCTGATCGACGTCGAGCTGCCCGCGTCCTGCCGCGTCGGAACCTACGTGGCGCCGGCCGCCTACGTCATCGACCGTGTCGAGCGCATCGAGCGCGAGGTGTTCGGCCCGATCCTCCACGTCGTGCGCTACGACGGTGGGCACCTCGGCAAGGTCGTCGAGGCGATCAACGGACTGGGCTATGGTCTGACACTCGGTCTCCACAGCCGGATCGCGGCGGCGGCCGACTACGTCGCCGAGCACGCGCGGGTCGGCAATCTCTACGTCAATCGCAACCAGATCGGGGCGGTGGTGGGAATGCAGCCGTTCGGCGGCGAGGGCCTGTCGGGCACCGGTCCCAAGGCTGGAGGTCCCAACGCGCTGTCGCGCTTTATGACAGAGCGCGTCCGCTCGACGGATGTCACGGCGACCGGCGGCAACGTGGCGCTGCTCGGTCTCGGCGAGCCGGGCGACTGACCGCCGGCGCGGTGGCGGTATCAGTGGCCGGCTTCCACCGGGCGCCCCGGCGTGCTTCACTCTGATCCATGAGCAGCGAGCGCGATCCGAAACGGCCGCGGCCCGCCCCGGCAAAGCCCGTGGGCGAGGCGGGTCGTCCCGTCGTTGTGCCTGAGGGCTACGGCACGCCGCCGACAGGCGGCGCGCGCGGCGCTCGCGACGTGGCGGGCCGGTCGAGCGAGGCGGAGATCGCCGACTTCCTCGGGCGCATGGCTGCACACTGTCCGGCCTCGGTGGCGGGGCGCGGACGGCTGGTGTTCGCGATGGACGCCACCATGAGCCGCCAGCCGACTTGGGACATGGCGCTGGCGCTGCAGTCCGACATGTTCGAGGCGGTGAAGGCGGTGGGCGGCCTCGACGTGCAGCTCGTGTTTTTCCGCGGTTATGACGAATGCCGGGCCTCGCGCTGGGTGGCAGATCCGGACGCGCTCGCGCGGCTCATGGCGGGTGTCGCCTGCCAGGGCGGGCGGACGCAGATCCGAAAGGTGCTCTCGCATGTGCGGGGCGAGGCCGAGACGCGCAAGGTCTCGGCGCTGGTCTTCGTCGGGGACAGCATGGAGGAGGATGCCGACGATCTGTGTCATCGCGCGGGAGAGCTCGCGCTGCACGGCACGCCCGTGTTCATGTTCCAGGAAGGCCGCGAGCCGCGCGCCGAGGCGACGTACCGTGAGATCGCACGGCTGACGGGCGGGGCGTGGTGTCCATTCGACGCGGGGTCCGCGGCGCAACTTCGCGCACTGCTGGCGGCGGTGGCCGTCTATGCGGCAGGCGGGCGCCGGGCACTCGATGCGCTGGCGCTCGAGCAGCGGGGCGGCGGCGCGCGGTTGCTCATCGCCGGAATGGGACAGCGGCCGGCTCCCGGTGGCAGGCCGTCGGGAGGCCGCTGACGCACGATGCAGTATTTCCTCTTCGGGCTTCTTGCGCTCGCCCTGGTGCTGATGCTGCTGCGCGGGTTCGCGACGGCCAAAGCGCATCGTCTCGCGGCGCAGATCAAGGGTGCGCTGGCGATCGTGGCGCTCGCGCTGGCGGCCGGCGTGCTATTGCGCGGGGCTCCGGGCTATGCGGTTCCCCTGGTCATGTTGGCGGTCTATCTCTTTGCCGGTGCGCGGGGCGGGCTGCCGGGCTGGCCGCCACGCGGTGCAGGCGGAGCGGGCCAGACCTCACGCGTCCGGACGGACCATCTCGAGGTCGAACTCGACCACGCGACGGGCGCCGTGACGGGCCGAGTGGTGCGCGGGATGTTCGAGGGCCGGGCGATCGAGCGGTTGCGGCCTGCGGAGCTCGCGCTGCTCTGGCAGGACTGCCGGTTCTCCGATCCCCAGTCGGCGCAGATCATTGAGGCCTATCTAGACCGCATGCATCCCTCCTGGCGCGAGGACATGGCACGCGGCGAGGCGGAGATGAGCGGCGGGGCGGACGGGCGCATGACGCGGGC
Organism: uncultured Hyphomicrobium sp.; assembly: GCA_964471635.1. Taxonomy (GTDB): domain Bacteria; phylum Pseudomonadota; class Alphaproteobacteria; order Rhizobiales; family Hyphomicrobiaceae; genus JAKAML01. Next base: position 4,331 of record CAYYGO010000017.1, on the reverse strand, counting down.
CGAGGCGGCGGAAATTCTCGGCGTCGCGCCCGATGCCGACGAGGACGAGATCCGGCGCGCCCACCGGGCGCTGATGCTGAAGCTGCATCCCGATCGCGGCGGCTCGACCTACCTCGCAGCCAAGATAAACGAGGCCAAGGACGTGCTGCTTGGGTGACCAGCAACATGTTACGGCGCGACGGCTCTATTCGGCCTTCATCACGAAGCAATCGACGGCCATCCGGCGCAACTCCAGGCAGGCGCGCGCCGCGGCATTGGCGTCGAACCCGGTGAAGCGGGCGCGGTAAAGCTGGCGGTCGCCCTTCTGAACCGGCAGTGCGACCGGTGTGTGGCCGGCGAGCAGAGTGCCGGTGTTCGCGCGGACGGTGGCGAGGTTGCGCTCGGCCTCGGCCGGCGAGCCGAATGCGCCGACCTGGATCTGGAACGTCGGCGCTGGCACAGCGACGGATGGCGCGGAGCCGACCGGGCCGTTGAGGCGATAGGCGGCGGGGACCGAAGCAGGCGCGTACGATGTGGCAGCGAGGCGGCGCGGCTCGCCGGAGCCCACGCCGGTGATCTCGGCGGCTTGCTGTTGGAGCGTGGACGGCGGGCGGGCGCGCTGCACCGGCGGCCCGGAGACCGATACCGGGCCCGCGGTCGGCACCGTCTGGTGGGCCGGCGAGGCGCCGGTCGCCAGGGGGGAGGGCGCTGCGACGGCTGGGAAGGGACCTACGGCAACCTGTACCGGCTGTGCGGCCGCTTGCTGAGCGAGGGCGGGCTGGACGGCGGCCGGCTGTGCCGGGGCCGCCTGAACGGCGGGAGCGCCCGGCAGCGGCTCTTCGGTCGTCTCTCCGGTTATGCTGGCGGTGCGGGTGGCGCTGCGCGGGGCTACCATGACGCGACGGACGCGGGCGATCTCGATCGTCGGGCCCGGCTGCGCCGCGTCGAGTGCGGCGAGCGCTTGGGTAGCGGCTTCGGCGGCAGGTGCCGCAGGCGCGACAGTCTGTTGCGGCTCCACCAAGCGGGCGGACGCCGTCGGGAGGGCTCCGAAGTGCGGGGCGACGCGGCCAGGCTGGACCTGTGGCTGGACCTGTGGCTGGACCCGTGGCTGGGCCAAGGGCGCCGGACGCGGCGGCTCGTTGCGTTGTGCCAGCGGCCGTGCCTCGGCGGCGGCGATCGCAGCCGCCAGCGCCGGCCCGGTCGGGCGAGGTGCGGGGCGCGGCTTGGCGACGAGCTGGGGCACGCGGGTGCGCTCGATCGAAGCGCTGGCGAGCCCGCGCGTCAAGAGCGCCCGCATCAACGCGTTGCGGCTGGCGGCCGTGGTCCCGCCGAAGACCGCCGCGACGACATGCCGGCCATCGCGACGGACCGAAGACACGAGATTGAAGCCGGACGCCCGCGTGTAGCCGGTCTTTATGCCGTCGATGCCCGGGTAGGTGCCGAGCAGGGTGTTGTGATTGCGGTAGGCATTGCCCTGGAACACGAACTGGCGCGTGGAGAACAGCGGGTAGTGGCGCGGGAAGTCGTCCTGCAGGCGCAGCGCCAGCGTGACCATGTCGCGCGCGGTCGTCACCTGCTGAGGGTCTGGCAGGCCAGACGCATTGCGGAAGGTGGTGGCGCGCATGCCGATCTGGCGTGCCTTCGCGGTCATGAGGCGGGCGAAATTCTCCTCGGTGCCGCCGATGTGCTCGGCCATCGCCACCGCGATGTCGTTGGCGGACTTGGTCACCAGCGCGCGGATGGCGTCGATGACCGTGATCTCCTCGCCCGGCTCGAGATCGAGCTTCGATGGCGCGGCCGACGCGGCCTCTTGACTGATCTTGATCCGCGAGCCGTAGGACAATCGCCCTGCCTCGATCAGCTCGAACGCCATGTAGAGTGTCATCATCTTGGTCAGCGACGCCGGGAAGCGCGGCTCGTCGGCGGCTTGATTGACCAGGATGCGACCAGTGTTGGCGTCCATCACGAGCGCGGCGTGGCGGGCCTCGGCGTGGGCCGGGCCTGAAGCGAGTGAGGCCACAAAGATGGCTGCAATAAGAACGGCTTGGACTGACGCGAGGGCCAAGGTCCAAAACTTGGCGACCAGCCCAGCGGCACGCCGCGCTTCGGTTCGCGACGGCGGACGGCCGTGGCGGCTCGAGGTCGGCAGCTTTGCCCTGTTCCTGGGTCCGACGTGCGCGTTGGAACTCGTCACGGACGTTGCACTCACGCTTCAGGCCGTCACTGCAGGGTCAGGCTGCAGCCACTCGACGCCGGACTACGGCGCCACCCCCGTACGAGTACCGCCCGGCCATTGCCGGCAGGCACATCCATGACCGCACGATGACCATCGAAGACCATCGCTCTAGGGCCGATTTTTGACGTGCGCAGGCAATTCAGTCTCAACCAGAGTAGGCACCAGCCGCTCAAATACGGTTAAGCGACAAGGTTAATGCGATGTCCCGGTCATAGTGTTGTCGCGACTTCCAGGCATGGTCTCACATATCCACGCAAATTTGTGCGGCGCACAATTTTTTCTTGCACTCATGGTGCGCCGCCACTAAGGTGTTTGGACAGTAGGTTCCGGGAGACGGCAGCGCCCTCGGACTGCCCCAGCGGTACCGTGTGCAAGTCAGCAACAATTCGGGATTTCACCATGAACAACGGGTTCCAGGACTTCCAGAAGCTCAGCCAGGCCAACATGGACCTGACGGTCAAGATGTGGGGCGATTGGAGCAAGGGCTGGCAGGCCATCGCCGCCGAGATGAACGACTATTCCAAGCGTTCCTTCGAGGAAGGCACGGCCACGTTCGAGCGTCTGATCTCCGCCAAGTCGCTCGACCAGGCCTTCGAAATCCAGACGGCCTACGCCAAGCGCGCCTATGACGACTATGTGCAGCAGATGACCAAGATCGGCGGCATGTATGCGACGCTGACGAAGGACGCCTACAAGCCACTCGAGCGCGTGATGCAACAGCCCGGCCGCTGAGTTCAGCGCCAGAACGATCACGGCTGAAAAAGGAGGCCCGGCAGCAAGCCGGGCCTTTTTTGCGTCGCGATGGCTCCCGATATTGACGCAGGAGGTCGGGACGCAGAAGCTCTCGGTGCTGGATCGGGTCCGAGGTGCGCGGCGCGACGTAACCGCGTGGGACACGATGGCGACGACGAGCGACGGCAGCCCTGGCCTCGAGGCCACGCGACGGCGGGGCGGGAGCGAGCGTGGTTCGATAGCAGCAGGGCGGTAGCTGGTTACTGTGATGAGAGCACCACGCGGACGGGGAATGGCGGCAGACCTCGCGATGTCAGGCAAGGGTGGAAAAGGCGGCAAGGGTGGCAACGGCGGATCGGGCAACGATCGCGACGACGAGGACGGACGCACGGGCCTCGTCACCAAAACGCGGCCCAAGACCAAGAAGCCCTCGCTCTACCGCGTTCTGCTGCTCAACGACGACTACACGCCGATGGAGTTCGTCGTGCATGTCCTCGAGAAGTACTTCAACAAGGGGCGGGAAGAGGCGACTCGCATCATGCTGCACGTGCATCACAAGGGCGCGGGCGTGTGCGGTGTCTACACATACGAGGTGGCCGAGACGAAGGTGACGCAAGTCATGGACTTCTCTCGTCAGCACGGTCATCCTTTGCAGTGCACAATGGAGAAGGAGTAAGGCGAGTGCCATCATTCTCGAAGAGCCTCGAAGCCTGCCTGCACCGTGCACTGGAGAACGCCAACGAGCGTCGGCACGAGTTCGCCACGCTGGAGCACCTCCTCCTTGCCCTGCTGGACGACCGCGATGCGGCCGCCGTGATGCGCGCTTGCAACGTCGACATCGACGCGCTGAGAAAGCGCATCACCGAGTACCTCGACAGCGAGCTCGGCTCGCCTGTCAGCAAGGGTGCGAGCGATGCCCAGCCGACGACCGGTTTCCAGCGCGTGATCCATCGCGCCGTCGTGCATGTCCAGTCCTCGGGCCGCGAGGAGGTGACCGGCGCGAACGTGCTGGTCGCAATCTTCGCCGAGCGCGAGAGCCACGCCGCCTTCTTCCTGCAGGAGCAGGAGATGACCCGCTTCGACGCGGTGCAGTACATCAGCCACGGCATCGCAAAGCGGCCCGGCATGAGCGAGCCGCGCCCGGTGCGGGGCGTCGATGACGGCGAGGAGGGCGGAAACACTGGAGGCGGCGACGAGAAGAAGCCCGGACAGGACGCGCTCAACACCTATTGCGTCAATCTCAACAAGAAGGCGCGCGACGGCAAAATCGATCCGCTGATCGGGCGCGAGGCGGAGGTGCTGCGCACCATCCAGGTGCTGTGCCGCCGCCAGAAGAACAATCCGCTGCTCGTCGGCGACCCCGGCGTCGGCAAGACCGCGATCG
>CAYYGO010000016.1:0-73328 GCA_964471635.1 uncultured Hyphomicrobium sp. | reverse complement strand
CGCGCCACACTGCTGTCATGAATGCGATTGCCTGGACCTCGGACGGTGCGCCGGATGCCTTTGAAATGTTGGGCGTTTTGCTTGCATTGCTGCTGATCGGCTGTTGTGCGGGGTTGCCTCTGGGGTGTGCACTGTTTTCAATAAGTTTCTTATATGATCTATCTATGTTCAAATTTTCCCTTGACGCCAAGGTAGCTGCCGCATAGAAACATAAAGTGAACAAATGGCGTGCGTCCACTGCACGTCGTGCGGCTTATGATTGCAATAAGAGCGTTCTCTTGGATCAGGCCACCCCAGAACATCCTCGACCTGCTCCTCCCCGGGTCTCGCGTGCGAGGTCCAAGCTCATTGCCCACCCCCCGGGCACGACGGCTTGGACCTGCTGTGGCCGGAGCGGCGATCTGCCCCTTGCTGCTCCGGCCCCCTCGTCGCGTGCTGCGGTCGTCGAAACGCTGCGTGCCAAAATTCGCGCTATCGAGCGGTATGACGGCGGCTCCTGCGCAGTCGCGAGGCAGGCTTGCGATGGTGTGTCGGCGTTGGAGGCCGAAGCAGGGTCGAGCCATCGGGCGTGGACGCTGGGTGACGACTGCATTGATAGTTGGCTCGGTGCGTCCGGGCTCGATCCCGCAGGCATTCATGAGATAAAACCAGGCATATCCAGCAGTGACAGCGCGCCATTTATGGTCGTCGGAGCTTGGGCCGCGGCGCTTGGATTTGCTATGCGCCTAGCCGTGCGGCAGGTCAGGGCCCGGACTGGCCCTGCTAAGGACGGCATGCTGCGTCCTGGCGCCGTCATGTTCTGCTTGACCGATCGAATGGCGGCAGAGATCGGCTGTCCCTATGGACCTGGCCTTCAGCGGCTCGGTCTCGATCCCCGGGAGTTGCTGCTTATCGGTACAGCACGAGCGGGGGATGCTCTCTGGGCCATCGAGGAGGCCTTACGCTCGCGTGCTCCAGCGGTAGTCATTGCCGCGCTGGACCACCTTGGTCTTGGCCCTGCGCGGCGCCTGAGCCTCGCTTGTCAGACAGGCCGCGTTCCGCTCGTTCTCCTGACACAGCCTCTCGCGCAGTCTGCTGCCGCAGCTGCAACCCGCTGGCGTGTGCTGCCGGCGCCGAGCGCGGATCATCCTTTCGATGGCAGGGCGCCAGGTCAGCTCCGTCTTTCGGTGACGATCGAGCGCTGTCGTAGCCGCGGTCTCGATGGCTTTGTGTGTCCGCAGATCTTGGAGTGGTCCGATGAAACGCTACGTTTTCATTTGGCTTCCCGACTGGCCGCTCGATCGCATACGTCGCCAGGAGAGTTCCAGCGTATCCGAGCATGAGCCGTTTGCGCTCGTAGTTGCCCATCGCCGCGGTCTTGTCGTCTACGCTGCCGGCCTTGCAGCACGGGCCTTGGGCGTTCATCCTGGGATGCTTCTGGCCGATGCTCGCGCCATTGTGCCGGCGCTCCGCTCGCGGCCGGCTGAGCCCCGCCAGGATAGATTGTTGCTGGTCCGCCTCGCGCGCTGGTGCGGACGGTATGGTCCGTCACGAAACGTCGATATCGGCATTCCGCCTGGCGGCGAGGACGACGATCCTCTGCGCGATCACGGCATCTGGATCGAGACCACTGGAGTTGCTCATCTATTCGGCGGCGAGAGTGCGCTGGCGGCCGATCTTTGCGGCCGGCTTGGCCGTTTCGGCTTCACGGTCCGGGTAGGCATTTCCGACACCCCTGGGGCCGCGTGGGCGTTGGCGCGCTTTGCCGTTTGCACAGCCGAGCCAGGACATGCTGCGCCGCCGCGTTGGACCATTGCCCCCCATGGCCGGACGCTGGAGGCTGTCGTACGGCTTCCCGTCGAGGCGCTGCGAATACCACGCGACAGCTGCGTCGCTTTGAGGCGGCTCGGCTTTCGATGCATCGGTGATCTTCATGGCGTGTCTCGTGTCGCTCTCGAGCGTCGTTTTCGGAGGCATGCCGCAGCCGACAGTGTGCTCGCCCGCATCGATGCGCTGCTCGGCGCCTCGGTTGCCCCCCTGCCCCCCCTGGGTGAGGTGCCACAGCTCGTGGTGCGCCGCTCCTTCACCGCTCCTCTGATCTCCTCTGAAGCCCTAGCAGGCGAGACCGGAAGCCTGCTGATGGAGCTCTGCAAGGCGCTCGACATAAAGGAACTCGGTGTACGCCGCTTGCGGCTCCTGCTCTACCGCGCCGACGGCACGTGCGCCTCGATCGTAGTCGGTACCAGCAAGCCCTCCCGATCTTCGGATCACTTGATGGACCTGCTGGCCGGAAGGCTCGGCAATGTTGAGGCCGGCTTCGGCATCGACATGCTTGCCGTCGAGGCCTTGGCCGTTGAAAGGGTCTCGCCCGCCGACCTGGCGCTGTCGGCCGATCTATTGGGCGCCGGTCTGAGCGGTTTGGGCGGCCTGGGCGCGCTCATCGACCGCCTGTCCGAGCGCATTGGGTCATCGCGCATCACGATGCTCTTGCCCAACGACAGCCATCTGCCCGAGCGTGCCGAGTTTCGGCACCCCGCGCTTGCCGGTCTTACGAGCGCGCGGCGCAAGGCGCTGCGGCCGCTGTGGGGAGCGCGGCGGCCTGCCCTCATGTTCTCGCGCCCCGAGCCGATCACAGTCATGGCGGAGATCCCCGACGGTGCTCCGGCGCGTTTCATATGGCGCCGTGTTGCCCGGCGCGTGATGCGGGCCGAGGGGCCGGAGCGGATCGCGCCCGAATGGTGGCGTACGCTTTGCGTCCGCTCCGAGCATGGTTCGGGCGATGGACGGCCCCAGGATCCGCACGGGGCGTTTGGCGAGCCAGAGCCAATATCGCCGCTCCCACGCACGCGAGACTACTATCGGGTGGAGGATGCCTCGGGATCCGCCTACTGGGTCTTCCGCGACGGTCTGCATGGCGGGGCCGCCGATGACGGTCGGCCTCCGCACTGGTTCATGCACGGGGTATTCGCATGAGCCGGATGCGCCAGCAGGGCGATGTCGGGAGAAGGCGGGGCATGGCGAGTGATCGCGAAAGCTATGCCGAGCTCCAGACGGCTACGAACTTCTCCTTCCTCGAGGGCGCCTCGCACGCCGACGAACTCGTGGCGACGGCCAAATCGCTTGGGCTTGCCGCGCTTGCCGTCACCGATCGCAATACGCTGGCCGGGATTGTGCGTGCGCATGTTGCCGCGAGGGATGCCGGTCTTAAGTTGATCGTCGGGGTTCGCCTCGATATCGAGGACGCGCCAGACTTGCTCTGCTATCCGACCGATCGCGCGGCTTACGGCCGTCTCTGTCGCCTGCTGTCGCTGGGGCAGAGGCGCGCCCCGAAGGGTAAATGCCTGCTCCGTCTCGCTGATATCGCCGCTCACGGCGAGGGACAGATCCTGATCGCCATTCCGCCGGAAGCGTGTGCGGCAAACCTGTCTGGTTTCGAGGGTCAGCTTCGGCGCCTGTGCTGCGAGATCCCCCTCGAGAGGCTCGGCTTGCCATTGCATATCGCGGCATCGCCCCGCTATTGCGGTGACGACCGCGCACGCATTTCCGCGCTCTCCGATCTCGGCCATCGATGCGGGACGCCGATCGTAGCCACCAACGACGTTCTTTATCACGCCGCGCATCGGCGGTCGCTACAGGACGTTTTGACATGTGTGCGTGGGCGGATGACCATCGCTGACGCCGGCCTGCGGCTCCGCTCCAATGCCGAGCGGCACCTCAAACCCCCGCGCGAGATGCATCGTCTTTTCGCCGGCCACCCGGCGGCGCTCCACCGCACTCTCGAGATCGCTGAAGCCTGCCGCTTCTCGCTTGACGAACTGGTCTACGAGTATCCGGACGAGCCGGTACCACCCGGTGCCTCGCCGCAGTCCCATCTCGAGGCTCTCGTCGCCGATGGCGCGCGATGGCGGTTCCCCGGAGGCATTCCGATCAAGGTTGATGTAGTCATCCGCCGCGAGATGGCGCTGATCGCCGAACTCGGATATGCTCCCTACTTCCTTACAGTGCATGACATCGTATCTTTCGCCCGCTCGCGCGGCATTCTTTGCCAGGGGCGCGGCTCGGCGGCTAATTCCGTCGTCTGCTATTGCCTCGGCATCACGGCGGTCGATCCGACCGAGGTGGATCTTCTCTTCGAGCGCTTCCTGTCGGAGGCGCGCAGGGAGCCGCCCGATATCGACGTCGACTTCGAGCACGAGCGGCGCGAGGAGGTCATCCAGTACATCTATGCACGTTACGGCCGCGACCGTGCCGGTTTGGCCGCGACCGTCATCTCCTATCGCGCGCGCTCTGCAGTGCGCGATGTCGGCAGGGTCATGGGGCTCTCCGAGGATACGGTCACAGCGCTGACCGGTTTGGTTTGGGGCACCCGATCTGGTGGCGTGCTGCCGGACGCGCATGTCCGGGAGGCCGGCTTCGATCCCGCGGACCCGCGGTTGGCTACCGTGCTGGATCTTGCCCGCACCCTGATCGGTTTTCCGCGTCATCTCTCCCAGCACGTCGGCGGCTTTGTGCTGACGAGAAGTCCCTTGATCGAGGTCGTACCGGTCGGCAACGCGGCGATGGATGGGCGAACCTTCATCGAGTGGGATAAGGATGACATCGCCGCGCTGGGTTTGCTCAAGGTCGACGTGCTGGCGCTCGGCATGTTGTCCTGCATCCGTCGGGCGTTCACGCTGATCAATGAGCACCACGGCCGCCCGCTATCCCTGGCCGGCGTGCCGCGTGAAGACGAGGCCGTCTTCGATATGCTTTGCCGGGCCGACAGCATCGGTGTGTTCCAGGTCGAGAGCCGAGCGCAGATGAACATGCTGCCGCGCTTGAGGCCGCGCACCTTTTACGACCTTGTCATCGAGGTTGCGATTGTGCGGCCGGGACCGATCCAGGGCGACATGGTCCATCCCTATCTACGCCGTCGCTCGGGCGCGGAGCCTGAGGACTATCCGGCGCCGTCGCTCGAGCACGGGCCTGCCGACGAATTGAGGCAGATCCTCGGCAAGACCCGGGGCGTGCCGCTGTTCCAGGAGCAGGCGATGCGCATCGCAATGGTTGCTGCGCGCTTTTCCGACGCCGAGGTCAACGAGTTGAGGAAGTCGATGGCGACGTTCCGACGCCGCGGCACCATCGGAGCGCTACAGGACAAGATGATCCAGGCCATGGTGGCGCGCGGCTATGATCCGGTGTTCGCAGCGCGCTGCTTCAATCAGATCAAGGGTTTCGGCGAATACGGATTCCCCGAAAGCCATGCCGCGAGCTTCGCGCACCTCGTCTACGTCTCGGCCTGGCTCAAGTGCCATTACCCGGCGGCGTTCTGCGCCGCGATATTGAACGCCCAGCCGATGGGGTTCTATGCCCCTGCCCAACTCGTCCGCGATGCGCGCGAGCATGGCGTCGAGGTCCGCCCCGCCGATGCCTTGAGATCGGATTGGGATGCGACCCTCGAGCCGTGCGAGGAGGCAGGTGGTGGGGCTTTGACAGATGTGGCCGTCAGGCTCGGTCTGAGACAGGTCGATGGGCTTGCGGAGGAAGAGGCTAGAAAGCTGCTTGCGGCGCGGCTCGAGGGGGGCAGTCCGCCACGCGATCTCGACGAGCTGATGCAGCGGACGGGCGTGCGTCGGGCCACGGTCGAGCGGCTCGCTGAGGCTGACTGCTTCCGCTCGATGGGGCTCGACCGGCGCCGAGCTCTCTGGCAGGCGAAGGCCCTGAGCAGCGCGCAACCGCTGCCGCTGTTTGCCTGGGGTCGCACGTGCGACAGGGGTGAAGAGCCCGCCGTCGCCTTGCCCGGCATGGCGCTCGCCGAGCAGGTCGTCAACGATTACCAGACGCTCAGAATGTCTCTGAAGGCCCACCCGATGAGCTTTCTGCGTGCGCAACTCTCCCGGCATCGGGTGGCGGCCTGTGCGGATCTTCGCCAGACCCGGGATGGAGAGCGGGTTTCGGTTGCAGGTGTCGTTCTTGTTCGCCAGCGGCCGGGCTCCGCGAAGGGCGTGGTGTTCATGACCATCGAGGATGAGACCGGCGTCGCCAATTCCGTCGTGTGGCCGAAGATGCTCGAGCGCTACCGAAAGGCGGTCATGGGTGCGCGCCTCGTGTTGATCCACGGACGCGTCCAGCGGCATGAGGATATCGTCCATGTCGTCGCTGTCCGGCTCGAGGACCGGAGCGATCTCCTGGCAATGCTGTCGCCGGACGATACCCTGATGCCGGTGCCGATCGCCAACGCCGATGAGGTGCGCCACCCGGATCGGAATCCGGAGAGAGCGGGTGCGGATAGCCGCGACGTCGAACATCCGCGCTTCGCGCCTCGTGCACGCCCCCACCATCCGCGCCAGGAGAGGACCATCCCGCGGTCACGTGATTTCCACTGACGGAGCGTTCGGGTATGTACTTGCCTCACGATCCGACGATCCAAGCCGCTGGAGGCAGGACAGGGAATGCGGGGCAGAGACAGCGGCTCAGGCCGTCGACCGCAACGGATTCGGCCGCCGGCCGTGCGTGCAATGAAAATGATGCTGGGCGCGCTCGTGGCATCTGCGCTCGCCTGGTCCGCATGGGCACAGCGTGCCGAGCCGGCTCCGGAGGCGGCTACTGGCCGTTCGGCGAAGGCACTCGGGACGGCGCGCAGCCACATGGTCGCGGCCGCCAATCCCTATGCGGCCGAAGCCGGGCGGGAGATCCTGCGCAATGGCGGCTCGGCGATCGACGCGGCGATCGCGACCCAGCTCGTGCTGGGTCTCGTCGAGCCGCAGTCATCGGGACTTGGCGGTGGAGCGTTCATCCTCCACTACGAAGCCGCAACGGCCGCGCTCGTCAGTTACGACGGTCGCGAAGCAGCGCCCGCGGCCGCCATGCCGGACCGCTTTCTCCGCGACGGCCGGCCGATGCCATTCGACGGAGCTGTCCACTCTGGGCTCAGCGTCGGTGTGCCGGGGCTCGTCCGGCTCATGGAGGACGCCCACCGGCGCCACGGCCGGCTGCCCTGGCCGGATCTCTTCGAGCCCGCGATCCGGCTGGCGCGCCAGGGCTTCGCCGTTTCGTCGCGACTGCATCTGCTCTTGCGGTGGATAGGGGCTCCGCGCTTCGGCCCTGGAGCGCGGAGCTACTTCTTCGACGCTTCCGGGGCGCCACCCGCGATCGGCTCCACGCTGCGCAATCCGGAATATGCGGACACTCTCGAGCGGGTTGCTCGCGCAGGTGCTGCGGGCTTCTACAGTGGACCGGTCGCGGACGCGATCGTCGCAGCCGTCCGTGCCGCGCCCGGTGCGCCCGGCGATCTCGATCAGTCCGATCTGTCTTCCTATGCGATCCACGAGCGTGCTCCGCTCTGCACGACCTACCGTACTGTCCGCGTCTGTGGCATGGCACCCCCGTCTTCCGGCGGACTGGTCGTCGCGCAGACGCTCGCTGTCCTGGAGCGCTACGATATCGGCCGCGCGCCGACCGATGCGATGAACGTACAGGCGATGCATCTTGTGGCCGAGGCCGAGAAGCTCGCCTACGCGGATCGCGACCGGTATGTCGCCGATCCCGACTTCGTGCCAGTGCCAACGAGGGGGCTCGTCGATGCGGCCTACCTCGCCGCTCGAAGCGCACTCGTCGCCGCCGATCAGGTGATGGCTCGGCCCGAGCCAGGCGTGCCCCCGGGGCTTGCAAAACAGGGCTTCGGTGCCGATGCGACACGCGAAAGCACGGGCACCACGCACCTGTCTGTCATCGACCGGGACGGCAACGTGGTTGCCATGACGAGCACGATCGAGGCGGCGTTCGGCTCGCGGTTGTGGGCCGCCGGCTTCCTGCTCAACAACCAACTGACCGACTTTTCCTTCCACCCCGTGGCTCCCGACGGCCGTCAGGTGGCCAATCGCGTAGAGGGAGGCAAGCGGCCGCGGAGCTCGATGGCGCCGACCATCGTATTCGACCGCGAAGGCAGAGTGCTGGCGGCGCTCGGCTCGCCGGGCGGAGCGCGAATTCCGCTCTATGTCGTCAAGACTTTGGTGGCGCTGCTCGACTGGCGGCTCGACGCGGCTGCCGCCGCTGCCCTGGAGAATTTCGGCAGCCGCGGCGGTTCGCTCGAGATCGAGCTTGGCTGGCGAACGATCTGGCACGCACTTCGGCTCGCGGCCTTGGGCCACACGATCGAGACGGACTTCCTTACGTCGGGGACGCATGTCATCGTGCGGCGTCCGGATGGGATGATCGAGGGCGGGGCCGATCCGCGCCGTGAGGGCGTCGCGCTTGGCGATTGAACGCGCGAGTTGACGGCGGGCAGCGGCGATACGGAAGGGCTTGCTTTGGACTTTGGATCGATCATCGTCGGCGGCGCGGGAATCCTTGGCTTGTGGCAGGCGTTGCGACTGGCGGAGGCCGGTCATCGCGTCAGCCTCGTCGACGCCGCGACCAACCCGCTAGCCGCCAACGCCAGTCGCTACGCGGGGGCCATGCTTGCGCCCGACTGCGAGGGGGAAGCTGCGCCAGAGATCGTGCGCGAACTCGGCTATCGCGGACTTTCGCGGTGGCGCGAGGTGCTGCCGGGTCTCGTCAATCGAGGCACGCTGGTCGTTGCCCAGGCCCGCGATCGCTCCGAGATCGTGCGCTTCTCGCGCATGACGCGCGGCTACGAATGGGCCGACGCCGAACGCATTTCGGCCCTCGAGCCCGACTTGGCCGGGCGCTTCGCACACGGGCTCCACTTCCCGGACGAGGCGCACATGTCCACGCCGGAGGCGTTGCTATACCTGCTGGACCGTGTCCGCGCCGCCGGCGTCGACGTTTGCTTTGCGACCCCGCTCCCGGAGGACGAGGCGCAAGGCGCGCTAGTCGTCGACTGCACGGGGCTTGCTGCGACACCCCGATTGTCGGGACTGCGCGGCGTGCGCGGCGAACGGGTTCTGTTGAGAAGCGCCGATGTGCGGCTCTCCCGGCCGGTTCGGCTTCTGCACCCGCGCCATCCGCTCTACGTCGTGCCATGGGGCGACGGGCGCTATCTGGTCGGAGCGACCGTCATAGAGAGCGACGACGCAGGGCAGGCAACCGTCCGTTCGGCGCTCGAGTTGTTGGGCGCGGCCTACGCGCTGCATCCCGGGTTCGGCGAGGCGGAGATCTTGGAGATCGGCGCCGGCGTAAGGCCTGCCTTCGCCGACAACGTGCCACGCATTCGGGTGTCGCAGGGCGGACGGCGGATCGACGTCAACGGTGCCTACCGACACGGCTATCTGCTGGCACCGGTGCTGGCGGACGCTGTGGCAGACCTCGTGTCTCAGGTGCCGGGCGCGGACCGCCATCCGTTGATGCACTCAGCTACCGGTATCAAATAATCCGATCGCTGCGTATCCTGGCGCGGTCCGCACTCTGTCAGTGGGGCGGCGAGGTCGTCACGCGCGGATGTACCGCTGGCGCGACATTGGCAGGGTGGTCGTCCGCACACCGGTTGCCGCGAGAAGCGCATTGGCGACGGCAGGCAGAACGGGCGGAACGCCCGGCTCACCGACCCCGGTTGGCGCCGCGACAGAGGGAACGATGTGCACCTCGACCTTCGGCATCTCCGACATACGCAGGACCTCGTAGCCGTCGAAGTTCGCCTGCTCGACGGCGCCGCCCTTCATCGTAATGGCGCTCTTCATCGCGGCACCAAGACCGAAGCCAATGCCGCCCTCCATCTGGGCGGCTATGACGTCCGGATTGACAGCAATGCCGCAGTCGACCGCGCACACGACGCGCTCGACCTTGAAGCCGCCGCCGGGCTTCAAAGTTACCTCGGCGACCTGTGCGACATAGGACTTGAAGCTTTCATGCACCGCGACGCCGCGGAAGCGGCCCGCGGCGGGCGCCGTGCTCCAGCCCGCCTTGTCGGCGGCGAGCTTCAACGCCGCTGCGTGCCGCGGATGCTGGCCGAGCAGAGCCAGCCGGAAAGCCACCGGATCCTGCTTCGCCTCCCGCGCGAGCAGGTCGATCATGTGCTCGACGGCATGGGCAGTGTGCGTCGAGCCGACCGAGCGCCACCACAGAGCCGGCACGCCTACCTTGGTGGTCGCGAGCTCGAGTTTGAAGTTGGCGATGGCATAGGGGTTGGTGTTTGCGCCCTCGACCGAGGTCAGGTCGACGCCGTCTTTCACCATCATCGCCGCGAATGGCGTGCCGGCGAGGATCGACTGGCCGACGATGCGGTGCTGCCAGGCGACGATGTTGCCGGCGGTGTCGAGCCCCGCTCGGATCCGGTGCACGTAGAGGGGACGATAGTAGCCGCCCTTGATGTCGTCCTCGCGCGTCCAGATGCACTTGATCGGAACCGGCTTGCCGTAAGCCTTGGCAATGGCGCAGGCCTCGGCGACGAAGTGCGCGTCGGCCACTGCGCGACGGCCGAACGAGCCGCCGGCCCACACCGTCGTCAGCGAGACGTTCTCGGGCTTGATACCGAGAACCGCGGCCGCCACGCCCTGATCGACCGTTTGCAGTTGCGAGCCGGTCCAGATCTCGGCCATGGCGCCGTCGAAGCGCACTACGGCGTTCATCGGCTCCATCGGCGCGTGCGCGAGGTAGGGGAACTCGAAATCGGCCTCGACGACCTTGGCCGCCTTGGCCAGAGCCGCGGCGGCATCGCCCGCTGTGCGCGCCACGACGCCGGGCTTGTCGAGAAGCGCCTTGTACTCCGCGATCAGTTCTGCCGTTCCGCGCGTCTCGGCCTTGCTCTCGTCCCAGACGATTTTCAGGGCGTCGCGGGCCTTGATCGCGGGCCATGTGCTCTTGGCAAGGACGGCCACACCCTGGGGGATTGGGATCACGCGAACGACGCCGGGAAGCAACTCGGCTGCGCTTGCGTCGAGACTTTGCATCGTGGCGCCGAATTTCGGCGGTCGCGCGATGACTGCGACGAGCATGTCCGGCATCTGCTGGTCGATCGTGAATTTCGCCGCGCCTGTCGATTTCGCGACGCCGTCGACGCGGCGGAACGACTTGCCGATGTAGACGAAGTCCTTCGGGTCCTTGAGCTTGGCCTCTGCCGGCACGGGAAGGGCAGCCGCGTCCGACGCCAGTTCGCCGAGGCTTGCCGCTTTTCCAGAGGGATGGGTCAGCCTGCCGGCCTTGACGACGACCTCCGCGCCCGGGACGCTCCAAGCTTTCGCGGCGGCCGCGACGAGCATGGCCTTTGCCGTGGCACCCGCCAGGCGGTACTGCTCGAATGAATTCGACAAGCCATTGGAGCCGCCGACGCCCTGCACGCCGAAATCCAGGTTCTTGTATTTCGCGGCGTCGGCCGGGGCGAATTCGGTGCGGATCTGCGACCAATCCGCGTCGAGCTCCTCCGCGACCAGAGTGGCCAGCCCAGTGGCTGCACCCTGACCCTTGTCGAGATGCTTGATGATTACAGTGACGGTGCCGTCGGGTGCGACGACGAGGAACGGATTGGGTGCCAGTGCGGCTCCGGCAGCCGCTGCGGAACCACCGAGGCCGGGGCCCGGAGGGAGGGGGGCGAGGCCAAGTGCGAGGCCGGCCACGCCGGCAATTTTGATGAAGGTGCGCCGCGAGGGCGTGGACGCCGGATCAGCGGGGTTGCCGGCGATTGCGAAGATGCGTGTCAGATCGGCTGTCGACATGGGTCAGCCCTCCAGCGATTTGGCGGCGGCAAGAACGCCGGCGCGAATACGAGCATAAGTATTGCAGCGGCAGATGTTGCCATCGAGCGCGGCGTCGATGTCGGCATCGGTCGGCTTCGGCTTCTCAGTGATCAGTGCCACGGCGGCCATCACTTGACCCGATTGGCAGTACCCGCACTGGACAACGTCGAGCTCGACCCAGGCCTTCTGCACGGCAGCCGCTACCTTGCCTCGCAGGCCCTCGATGGTCGTGATGTCGAGGCCGGCAGCGTCTTTGAGGGTGATCTGGCATGAGCGTTGGGGCGCCCCGCCGATATGCACCGTGCATGCCCCGCAAAGGGCCACGCCGCAGCCGTACTTGGTGCCGGTCAGCGAAAGCTCGTCGCGCAACACCCACAACAGCGGCGTGTCTGGATCGGCCTCGACGCTGCGCGCTTCTCCGTTGACCTTGAGGGAAATCGGCATGGCGTGAAGCCTCCTGCTTGCGCTGAGTTGCGGCCGTAGCTTTGCGAGCCCGACCGTCCGCCGGAGCAGTATGCGGACGTCGGCCGCACCGGCGTGGTCAGGTGCTGTCTTGGGCGCTCCAAGTTCGGTCGCCTGTCGGCACTCATGGCGTCAATGCAGGCGGCCGGCGCTGACACCCTCTTGTTCGCTAAATCGGAAGCATGGTGGAATTATGCAAGAGGGGCTTGCCGCACGTCTGGGCCGTTCGGACGATTCGGCCTGCGCCTACGGGATCGCGCCGAGCCGGTCGGCAATTGTATCGCGATACCGGCATGCGTTCCGAGCCCATCTGTACGACGTATCGAGGCTATGCCCTTGTCTCTCGGTGGTCGATGCCGGCACTCTGTCGTGTGAGCGGCCGGGACGCGAGCGTGGCTCACGGTGCTCTAGAACGCGGGTTGCTCATGGGCGAACGCTGAGATCAGGGTGTGTGCGATGGCCTGCTTCCCGGGTACCCAGAGGCCTTCGGGGTGCGTGCCGGACAGCAGCAGAGCAGCCTCGGCGCGGTCGAACCATCGCGCCTCCAGGATTTCCGACGGGTCGATCGTCAGCACCGCCGTCGTCGCCCAGGCGACGCATCCGATCATCAGCGCGTGCGGGAACGGCCAAGGCTGACTAGCTATATATTGAACCTCTCCGATCTCGAGCCCCACCTCCTCCCAGGTCTCGCGCCGCACGGCGTGCTCCACATCCTCGCCGGGCTCGACGAAGCCCGCCAGCGCCGAAAACATGCGCTCGGGGAAGCGCCGCTCGCGACCGAGCAGGCAGCGTGCGCCATCGGTCACCAGCATGATCACGACGGGATCGAGGCGCGGGAACAAGTCGTTCCCGCAAGCGGTGCAAACGCGCTTCCAGCCCCCGTCGCGCGCGGCGGTTTCCGCGCCGCACCGCCCGCAACAGCGCGCGCCAGCGTGCCATTCGGACAGCGCCTTGGCCTGTGCCAGAAGCGAGACTTCGCCGGGCGCCATGCTGCCCTGAGAGGCCAGCGTGCGCAGATCGACGGCGGGTGCGAGCGGGCCGGCCGCCGATGCGAAGGGCGCGATTTCGTAGCACCTGATCGCAAGCGCAAACCGGGGAGCGCCACCGGTCGGCTCGACGCCGAGAAAGATCGCATCGTTGAGCACCGTGCCGTGGACACCGCAGGCCGCGAGCTCGTCTCGGGTCAGCCAGCGCGTCCAGGCCGCATCGCGGGCCGGCGTCGAGCCGATCACGGGCTTGCCGTCGATCAGCACCAGGAAACGTGCCGCATCTGCGGCTGCGAGCGCGGCCAACACCTCGCGATCCCGACGCACATGCGCCATGCGGTCGAGAAGCGTCGAAGAGCCGAGTGTCGGCAGCATGACAGGTCTCCGGCGGCGTGGGCAACCTATGCGGGTGCCCTCTATAGCCCAAGGCCGCCGCGGTTGGCTGCCGGTTTTATCGGTGCTTGCAGGGACGGTCCCGAGCGGCCATATTGCCGGTGGGCTGGCGGCGGACGAGTCCCTCGCCAACCGGGTCAGGTCGGGAACGAAGCAGCCCTAACGATCAGGACGCGGGTCGTCCGCCAGCCTTAAGTGCCTGTACCCGAACGTGTCGGGCGGCTCACGGTTCCCCAGCCGAGGGTGGGTCCACACGACGCTGTTTGCTGTCCGAGGTGGGCTGGCCGTTGCTCGGTTCGCCTTTGTGGGCCGTCCGGGGGCTGCTTTCGACGCCCACCTGACGGTTAGCCTCTGCTCGGCGGACGCGACTGCCGAACGGGTGGACTTTCCTCGGCGTCGTTATTGGCCGTGACTTGGCCGGTCGAGGTGGGACCCAGTTACGAGTGGACGCTCAACCGGGGCCCATCGGCTGGCAGTGACTAGCGGATCGCAGAGCACCACGGTTCGACTGCATGTCGAGGTGGCGACCAGCACGAGGCACCGCTAGTTTGTGTCTTCGAGTGCGGATTGCCGCGCGAGGGTTGACCAGTACCGGGCGCCCGCAGAATGTTCAGGCGCGAATCCATTCACGCGCGGAGCCCGATGGCCAGGAAGCGATCCACAGTCACTGACGATGCGGGGGAGGCGGAAGCCCGGCCACCGCGCGCAGCCTCGGCAGAGCTGCCGTCACGAGCGCCGTCGGTCGCTGAACCGGCGCGGCCCTACGTGGTGCTCGCGCGCAAGTATCGTCCGCAGACGTTCGACGATCTCATCGGCCAGTCGGCCATGGTGCAGACGTTGTCGAACGCCTTTGCGCAGGGCCGTATCGCGCAAGGCTATATGCTGACGGGCGTACGCGGCGTCGGCAAGACGACGACGGCCCGCATTCTGGCGCGCGCGCTCAACTACGAGCGCGATGGCATCGATCGCGCGACCATCGACATCCGAGAGCCAGGCCGGCACTGCATCGAGATCATGGAGAGCCGTCATCCCGACGTCATCGAGATGGACGCGGCATCGAACACGGGCATCGACAACATCCGCGAGGTGATCGAGAGCGCTCGCTACCGGCCTATCCTGGCGCGCACCAAGGTGTTCATCATCGACGAGGTTCATATGCTGTCCAAAGGAGCGTTCAATGCGCTTCTGAAGACGCTCGAGGAGCCCCCGGAGCACGTCAAGTTCATCTTTGCCACCACGGAGATCCGCAGAGTTCCCGTCACGGTGCTTTCTCGCTGCCAGCGGTTCGACC
Source organism: uncultured Hyphomicrobium sp. (assembly GCA_964471635.1). Classification (GTDB taxonomy): domain Bacteria; phylum Pseudomonadota; class Alphaproteobacteria; order Rhizobiales; family Hyphomicrobiaceae; genus JAKAML01. The sequence continues at coordinate 58,608 of CAYYGO010000016.1, read as the reverse complement.
TGCGGCGCGTCGATGTTCCGGAGCTGATGGCTCACTTCGGCCGCATCGCGTCGAGCGAAGGGGCCACTGCGGACGAGGATGCCCTAGCGCTGATCGCGCGCGCGGCCGAGGGCAGCGTGCGCGACGGGCTGTCGATCCTCGACCAGGCCATAGCGATGGGGTCGGGTCGCGTCACCGCCGCGGCCGTGCGCGCCATGCTCGGGCTTGCCGACCGGGGCCGTGTTCTCGATCTCGCCGAGTACGTCTTTGCGGGCGATGCCAAGGCCTCGCTCGAGGCTCTGGCGTCGCTGCACCAAGACGGGGCCGATCCTGCGCAGGTGCTGAGCGACCTCGCCGAGGCCGTTCATGCAGTGTCGCGGGTCAAGGCGACCCGCGACGATGGTGCTGCCGATGTGCTGTCGGCCGATGAACGCCGCCGGATCGCCGGCATGGCCGAGCGCTTGTCGATACCGCTTCTGGCGCGAGCCTGGCAGATGCTGCTCAAGGGGATCGACGAGACCGGACGTGCGCCAGATCGTCTGGCAGCGGCCGAGATGGTGCTGATCCGTCTCGCATACACCGCGGACTTGCCGTCGCCCGATGAGATCATCCGGTCGCTGTCGGGTGCGGCGCTACCGCCTCGTCGCGGAGCCGCGTCGCCTCCGGTCGAGATGTCCGCGGGCCCCAATGGGCCGCTCAACGCGGCTAGCGCAGCGCCGCAGCCGGCGACAGTGCCAATTGTGGCGGATGGCGACGACGGCTACGACGAGACCGGCGCGCGGTTCGAAGCCGAGGCGTCCGCGGGCGCCGAGCTGGCCGACGAACTTGGACTTGATGATCCGGGCGGCGAAGCGCCGGCCTTCGCGGCGCGGTTTCCGTCGGTCGGAAGCTTCGCCGACGTGGTCGCGCTCGTCGGTAGCCGGCGGGACGCGAAGCTCAAAGTGCATCTCGAGGAGCACGTGAGCCTCGTGAAGTGCGACGCGGTGGCGGGGTCCATCGACCTGTTCCTGCTGCCGGGCGCTCCGCCCGAGCTGCCGAACGAGCTGCGCGAGAAGCTCAATTCATGGACCGGCCGGCGCTGGATCGTCGTCGTCTCACGCAAGGCGGGCGAGCCGACGCTCGGCGAGGTCCGCCGGAAGCGCGAGTCGGCCGAGCGGGAGGAGCTGTTGCGCCACCCGGCCGTCGCTGCGGTGCTGGCGGCCTTTCCGGGCGCGACGATGACGGTTCGCGAGCTGAGGCGCATCACGGGGGAGGCGGTAAGCGGCGGCCCAGGCGACGCGGAAACCGAAACCGGCACCGGTTGAGCAACGCCCTGCTCGGCGCGCAGTCGGGCGAGCGTCTCGGCAGAGCCTGCCGGTCCGCTCTGCCCCTCAGCCTCACCACCCGACGACAAACGGACCACGACATCAATCAGGCACGATCCGAGGGACGCGATGAAAGACCTCATGGGAATGATGGGCAAAGTGCGCGAGATGCAAGTGCGCATGCAAAAAATGCAGGAGGAGCTCGAGGCACTCGAGATCGAGGGCCAGTCCGGCGGCGGGATGGTGCGCGTCGTGCTGAGCGGGAAGGGCGACATGCGCAGTGTGCGCATCGACCCATCGCTGCTGAAGCCCGACGAGGCCGAGATCGTCGAGGATCTGGTGGTTGCCGCAGCGCAGGATGCGCGGCGAAAGGTCGAGGCCACCATGCAGGAGAAGATGGGTGACGTGACGGGCGGCCTGCCGCTGCCGCCCGGCATGAAGCTGTTCTGACGTGAGCCCGAAGTGGGCCGGCGTGGCCGCGGCTGAGGGGTTTTGATGTCGAGACGGGTCGCAGGACCGGAGATCGAGCGCCTGGTGCAGCTGATGGCGCGGCTGCCCGGGCTCGGCCCCCGATCCGCACGCAAGGCGGCTCTGGCGCTGCTCAAGAGGCGGACGGAGCTGCTGGAGCCCCTGGCCGCTGCCATGGCGGATGCGGTCGCCCGCATCGTCGAGTGTCCGAGCTGCGGCAACCTCGACACGGTCTCGCCTTGCACGGTGTGTCAGGATCCGCGCCGCGACAAGGGTCTCGTGGTGGTGGTCGAGGAGGTCGGCGATCTCTGGGCGCTCGAGCGGGCCGGCGTCGTCAATGCCCAGTACCATGTGCTGGGCGGGCATTTGTCGCCGCTGGACGGGATCGGTCCGGACCGACTGAATATCGGACGCCTCGTCGAGCGTGTGTCGTCGGGAGCGGTCAACGAGGTACTGCTGGCATTGAATGCCACAGTGGAAGGCCAGTCGACGGCGCACTATCTCTGCGAGCAACTCGCGCCGACCGGTGTCGCCATCTCGCGTATCGCACAGGGTGTACCCGTCGGCGGCGAGCTCGACTACCTCGACGAAGGCACGCTGTCCGCTGCCGTCCGCGCGCGCCGGCGGGTCTAGCCGCATCGCACAGATCGCCGCTCTGGCCGGGTCCTCATCGCCCGAGCATGCTACCAGGAAAGGCTTGCGACGTTTGGAACAGGCTGTCCGCCCCGAGGGGCGCCGCAACGGCATGCCGCCGAAATTCGTCTCGGGCTCCATCCTCCGCCACATCCTCGTCATGACGGGAACCGGTGCGCTCGGGCTGATGGCGATCTTTGCCGGCGACCTCGCCAACATGTGGTTCCTGAGCCGTATCGGCGACGAGGCCATCGTGGCGGCCGTAGGCTACGCCAGCTCGATCCTGTTCTTCACGATCTCGATCGGCATCGGGCTCTCGATCGCTGCGACCTCGTTGGTCTCACCGGCACTCGGGGCCGGACGGCGTGTCCGCGCGCGTCGCCTGTCGGTCAATGTGCATCTCGCCTCGTTTGGCGCGTCGTTGCTGCTCGGTCTGGTGGTGTGGCTGGCTTCCCCCTGGCTTCTGGGGCGGCTTGGCGCGAGCGGGCGGACGCTGGTGCTCGCCTCCGCCTATCTCAACATCCTCGTGCCGACGCTGCCCTTCCTTTCGGTGGCGATGACCTCCGCCGCCGTGCTGCGCTCGGTCGGCGACGCGCGACGCGCCATGAACGTGACCCTGGTCATCGCCATCGTAAACACGCTACTCGATCCTCTTCTGATCTTCGGCTTCGGGCTCGGCATCGAGGGCGCGGCGCTGGCGTCGTCGACGGCGCGGCTAGTCGCGATGCTGATCGGGCTCTACGGCGTCGCCAAGGTGCACCGCCTCATGGGGCGACCCCGCCTGCGCCCGTTCATGGGCGATGTCAGGGCTATGATTGCGATCGCGGTCCCGGCGGTGCTGACGAACATCGCGACGCCAGCGGCGAACGCCTACGTCACCGCCTCGATCGCCCCGTCGGGCGACGCGGCTGTGGCGGCCTGGGCGATCATCGGACGCGTGATGCCGGTGGCTTTCGGCGCCATTTATGCGCTGTCCGGCACGGTGGGTCCGATCATCGGCCAGAATTTCGGTGCCAGGCGCTATGACCGGGTGCGGGAGGCGCTCACGCAGTCGCTCCTGGTCACGGCGGCATTCACGGCGGTCGCCTGGCTCCTTCTGGCGATCCTTGCCGAGCCGCTGACCGGCGCGTTCCGCGCCAAGGGCGACGCGGCCGAATTGGTGGTGCTGTTCTGCCGCTGGCTGGCGCCGCTATTCGTCTTCATGGGCTTCCTGTTCATCGCCAATGCGGTGTTCAACACACTTGGGTTTCCGGTCTACTCGACCGTGCTCAACTGGGGCCGGGCGACGATCGGTACGGTGCCGTTCGTCGACTACGGTTCGGTGGTGGCCGGGGCCAAGGGCGTGCTTGTGGGCAACATGGTGGGCGGCGTCGTGTTCGGACTGGTTTCGGTGTTGCTGTGCTATAGGCATATCGATTTGTTGCGTCGTAAGGGGAACGAGGGGACACGCGAAGCTTCGTGACCCGGGTGATGGGCGTCGGTTCCGGACGCAGCCCGGGACACAGCAATAGGGCGGTCGAGGGCGGGACGCCGTGGCAGCATCGAGACGAGTGGCGATCGTCGCGCCAGACGATCTTTCACTGGCCAACAACAGGGACAGCCTCATCCGCGCACTGATTGCATCAGGCGCTGCGGTCCTGACGATCGCACCCGAGTTCGAGCCCGGGCCGCGCCGCGTCCTCAATCTCATGGGTGCCGAGACATCGCCGTTTAGGCCGCCTCCAAGTCGCATCTCGCTGCTTTCGGAGCGAGCCGCCCGGCGCCACCTGACGCAGATGATCGACGAATGGCGGGCGGATACCGTCCTTGCTTTCGGGCTTCCGACGCTCGTCAGAACCGTCGCGGCAGCGCGCGCAGCCCGTGGCGTCGCTCGCATCGTCTCGCTGGTCAATGTGCCGGTCTCGGCCGGTGACGGGATCGCTGCGCCGGCGCCGATACGCGAGGTGGTGCGTGCACTCGCGGCATCCGACGCGATCGTCCTCCACAACCGCGACATCGAGCGCCAGCTCCGGGCGGCCGGTGCGTTTGCCAAGGGCGTCGATCCCGTGTTGGTCGCCGGTGGCGGCATCGACCTCGAGCACCATGCGGTCGCGCCGCTACCGCCGATCGACGGCGGCCTGGTGTTCGTCATGGCCGCGCGCCAGGAACGATCGCGCGGCGTGCTGACATTCTGCCGAGCGGCGGCCGCGGTCAAAGCGCGGGGGCGGCGAGCGCAATTCATTCTGGCCACCGTTCCGTCGTCCGCTGCCGATGCCATTCCCGACGCAGAGATCGCTTCGCATGCGCCCGCGGTCGAATGCGTCGGGCCGGTCGATGATCTGCGTCCGCTCATGGCCAGAAGCCATGTCTACGTCTATCCCTCGCTCGCCGAAGGCATGCCGCGCTCGGTGCTGGCGGGGCTCGCCACAGGCCGGCCCATTATCACGAGTGACGCACCCGGCTGCCGCGAAACGGTCGACGAGCGGGTCAACGGCTGCCTGGTGCCCCCTGGCGACGTCGAGGCACTGGTCGGTGCGATCGAGAGCTTCTTGAAGCGTCCGGACTTGGTCCCGCATGCCGCCCGGGCGAGCCGACTGAAGGCAGAACGTCGCTTCGACGTCCGGGAGGTCGATCGGGCGCTGCTCAAGGCGCTCGGCATCGCCTGATCTCCGCCTCAGCGCTTGGCGTGGTCCGATGGCCGTTCGGTCGGTCGCGATGCCCGCGGCCGCACACGGGCCTCGATGGCGTCGATGATTGGGCCGGCAACGTCGGCCCCGGCCAGCTTCTCGAACGGCGACAAGGTGGGTGCCGCGGATATGCGCGCTACCCGGTAGTCATCGCCCTTACCCGCGACGTCGACGGTCGCAAGGCCGAGGCGCAGGACGCGTGTCGCCCGTCGCGCAATACGGCGGGCCGCGACCGGCGGGCGACCAGCCAGGCGGCGCAGCCGTCCGCTCTTCAATTCGGCGCCGCTCAGGACCTTGTGGCCGACGACGAGCAATCGCAGCTCGTGCCCCGAGGCCGGCAACGCGCTCTCACTCCGTTCGGCGTCGCCGCCCCGTTTGCGCGTCCGATGCACGCCCTGAAGTCGCGGTCGCTCGCGCCCGATCCGGATGCTGGAGGGCGGTGCGGCCAGACCGGCCTCCGCCAAGAGCTGCAACACCGTCAAGGGATGCTGCAGCCGCTCGAGAGCATCGGCCGGGTTCAAGGCGAATGCGCCCATCGCCTCGAGCTGCCGCACCACTGCCGGGCCCAGCGGATTGTCGCGGCCGATCCGCGGAACCACCGCATCGAAATGGCCGAGAGGTACGCCCCGCGACGCGAGCCCCGGAGTCGTGCCGGCGAATGTGAGCGAGATCGCCGACGGGTCGATTCGCTCGACGACATGTCCGCGCGCGGAGGCGGTTTCGGCTAGCCTCTGAATGGATGCGGCGTCGGGCTTCTGTGTGATGACGGCGATGCGCAGTGCACGTGGCACCGGCGCCCGCCGCGCCATCGTGCGGTATGCGCGGTAGGAGAGCCGGGGTTGGCGGAACGACGACGCCGGCTCGACGGTCATGTCGTCGCGGATCGCCTGCCGGCCGAGCAGCATCCGGTAGGACATCGTCTCGCGGTTGGTCAACGTGATCTCGATCGGCCAGGTGAGCCCGCCGATCGCGACATCGGTGACGATGACGAAGCGGTTCTCCCGCTCGCCATTCGAGCTGGCGACCTCGCGGCGGCCGATGACGGGGGCCGAGCAGACGATCTCGATATCGTCGCGGCCGGGAACGGGATGCACGACGAAACGCACCATCGGGCTGCCTGCTGCTCCGAACGGCTCGATGAGAGCGGCGTGGAGCGCCGACGTGCGTGCGCCCGTGTCGACCTTGGCCTTGACGGCCGGAAGGCCGAGCCCAGGCAGCGAGACCCACTCCTCCCAGCCCAGAATCAACGGCGTAGACACGCGTGGCATCCGAAATCCATAATTATTACTGGTACTTAGTATATCGCCTCGGGTTCCGCAACGGCCCCGCCACGAAGCTCGTGGGGCTTGTTGTCACAGGAGCCGCGATACCGCCGCAGTTGTCGTCATTTGTCGCAATTGCCCACTGCTGCTGGTCGCGACCTGATGAAACAGAGCGTTTTGCCGGCGCGAACGGTAGTCGGCGACATACGTCGCGTTATGCTTGGTGTGCATTGTGGCCATGGACCACACGGAGGCGCAAGGAATGCTCGAAGGCCGCAGGATCGGTGTAGTCATACCGGCGCGTGACGAGGAAGGTGCGATAGGGCTGGTAATCGGCCACATTCCGTCGTGGGTCGACCGCATCGTCGTCGCCGACAACGGCTCGCACGATGACACGGCCGGGGTCGCGCGGCGTGCAGGCGCTACCGTCGTATGCGAGCCTGAGCCGGGCTACGGTGCCGCCTGCATCGCTGGTCTCAGGCTCCTCGCGGACATGGACATCGTCGTGTTTCTCGATGGCGACTTCTCCGACTACCCGGAGGACATGGGCGAGATCGTCGCGCCCGTGCTGTCGGGTACGGCGGACCTCGTGGTCGGCTCGCGCGTCACCGGGTCGCGGGAGGCCGGGTCGCTGACCCCCCAGCAGCAATTCGGCAACTGGCTGGCGACGCGGCTCATCCGGCTGATCTGGGGCGCGCACTACACGGACCTCGGTCCGTTTCGAGCGATCAGCCGGGCCGCGCTGGAGCGTCTTGCGATGGCCGACCGCAACTATGGCTGGACCGTAGAAATGCAGGTCAAGGCAGCAGAGGCAGGTCTGAGGACGTGCGAGGTGCCGGCACGATACCGCCGCCGCATCGGTGTCTCGAAGGTGTCGGGCACTGTGACGGGATCGGTAAAGGCTGGCGTCAAGATTCTTTCGGTCATCGGTCGGCATGCGCTCAGGGCGCGCGCGGTCAAGGCCCGGGCCGGCGCGTGAGCCGGCGTACGAGCGGCATGATAGAGCCGGAGCTGGCCGCTCTCGGCTGCGCCCGAACGCCTACGGCCTGGCCACACCGTACCAGCACTCAGAGCAGGCCCTGCAGCACGAGCAGCTCGCCCGCGTTGAGGTCCGAGACCGCTAGGTAGGTCACACCGGACCTTTGCCAGCGAATCAGGTTGTAGCCGCGCTCGGCCCTGACTGACGGCGTGCCGTCGGCGGTGGCCGGCTCGCTCTCGTCGTCCAGCCACATGAACACGTCGATGGTGTGCAGGCGGCGCTTGTAGACGGCAACACCCACGCGCCGGTCGCCGACGAGGTCGATGCGTGCGCCGGCGAGCGGGAACCCGTCGCTCGACAGATCGCGGATCGACGGTGCGAACTCGACGCGGCCGGAGAACCACGGCTTGACGGTGTGCGGATCGGCGGACGCGATCTGGATCGAGTTGCCTGCCAGCAGCGACCGGACGTGGGCCGTTACGGCATCATGGGCGAGGCGGCGGCTCGCCCTCGAGTCCCCCAATGATCCCGTCAGAACGGCCCACGTGATCAGCGACGACAGCGTGGCGGTGACCGCGATCAGAGCCGCCGTTCGAGCCAGCGAGCGCCAGTCGTGCTGCTCTGGGCCCCGCTCCGGCAAGTCGCGCGCTGACAGGCCGCGCGCCGGCCCGCCCGATTGCCAGGGCAGTTCGAGAGGCGCCCGAACGACGTCCTCCTGATTCTCTGAACCGCGAAGGACGAGGCCCTCGGGCGCGCGGTGGCGGATCGCCCTCAAGGCCGTGCCCAGCCGGTCGAGATCAGAGGCGACGCTCGCACAAGCGCGGCAGCCCGCAATGTGCTCGGCGACGGCGGTCCGCGTCCCCGGCGAAAGCTCGCCGTCGCGCAGCTTTCCAAGCAGCTCCATGGCCTCGTCACAGCGCACGGTCGTCCTCCCGCATGCGGGCCAGCAGCACCTTCCTGAGCTCGCTCCGTGCCCTCGACAGCCGTGACATGACGGTGCCGATGGGCGTGTCCATGACGATCGCGATCTCGCGGTAGGAGAGCTCCTCCATCTCGCGCAAGACGATCGCTTCGCGCAGTGCCACAGGCAGTTGCGACAGTGCGGTTCGGACCGCGGCCTGCTCGGCGGCCTCGATCAGCAGGTTCTCGGCGCCCGGACCATCGTCGGCGATCTCCTGCGGGATGGTGCCGCCGCGGTCACGGTGCGAGGCGGCCTCGTCGATCGAGATGACGTTGAACATGCGGCTCCGGTTCTGGAGGTGGCGGTAGGCGGTGTTGCGGACGATGGCGAGCAGCCAGGCGCGGGGGCTGTCGCCACGCAATTGCCCAAAGGCCCGCCACGCGCGGAGGAAGGTGTCCTGGACCACGTCCTCGGCGTCCGAACGACTTGCCGTGAGCCACATGGCGAGGTTGTAGGCTGCATCGCGGTGCGTCAGCACCAGACGCTCGAACTCCGCTCGCTGGACTGTTTTGGACACGCACGGCTCCGGGCATCTCTTGCGGCAGGATGGGGCGCTGGGCGACGACAGAGCGGCGTGGAAGGTCATCGGCCGACGATTGGTGGTCCGGCGGACCGACCTCGAATAGAGACACCGGCATGCGAACGCCTATTCCGCATCGGGGCCAAAAATTTTTTCCGACAGGCTGAGGAATAGATGCCGCGGAGCGGGAGTCTCCCCCTGGCACTCGCCGCGCGGCGGCGGAGCGCGTTCCAGTCCAGTCCGGAGATCGACATGAAACGAGTTTCATTCCCGATGGGCGCCACGGGCGCAGCACTCGGCGGCCCCCTGCTCGCCCTCGCCGTTGTCGTGTTGTCCGCGGCGGGCGCGTCCGCGCAGCAAGGCTATGATGCCGGGGCGCAGCCGAGCAAGCCCAAGGCTGCCCAAGTCTTCACCGCTTCGGCCAAGCGCGAGTTCTACATCGCTACTCTGCATATCGACGGTCGCTCGGGCAGCAAGGCGCAAGCGCCTGATCCGACGAACTTCTTCCCTCATCCCGCGGAGGAGTTCCCGACCGCCAAGCTGCCGGGTGGAGGGGGCCTCATCCTCAAGGGTCCGAACGAGGCGGGGCAGTGGCATATGCGCGCCTTCGTGTTCTCCCCCGCCCAGATCGTCGTCACAGAGGGCGATACGGTCGTGTTGAACTTCATCGGAGTTCAGGGCCCCTCGCATCGTATCGCGGTCGAGGGGCAGGCCGATGAGATCGTGGTGAAGCGCGGAGAAACCAAGTCGGTGGAGCTCGCGGCCATCAAAGCGGGCGTGATCCGCTTCGCCTCGCTCGACCGCCTGCCGTCGATGATCGGCCAGATCCTGGTGCTGCCGCGGAATTGAAGATGGGGATATGCGACGCGTACCCCTAATGATCCGGCAGCGACGGCTAGTCGTTTCGACCGCCAGTTGAGAGGTCTGTTTGCCACGCACCTCTCAATGAGACTTGCGCCGAGCCGGCAGGTCCGGCTCGGCGTATTTCAACTGACGATCAGAGTTGCTGATCGGGTCGATCACCCGAGTTCGTGGACGCGGAAGTTGAGGCCGCCTTTCGGCGTCAGTGTCACGGTCGCGTTGATGCCCGCGGGACTGGCGCCGACGTACTCCGGGCGGAAGCGTCGCAGAAGAAGCGACAGCGCGAGGGTGTTCTCCACCTGGCTCATGGCTCCGCCGATGCACGAGCGCTTGCCACCGCCGAACGGCAGATAGGAATACTTGACCTGCTTTTTTGCGGCCCCGGCCATCCAGCGCTCGGGGCGGAACTCTTCCGGCGCGTCCCAGAACTTCGGATTGTGGTGCGCGCCGTAGGCGAACAGCACGACGCGGTCGCCCGGCTTGACCTCCTTGCCGGCGATCACATCCGGCTTGGCGGCGACGCGAATGAGCCCCCAGATCGGAGGATAGAGCCGCATCGTCTCCTGGACGACGGCACGGGTGTAGGCGAGTGCCGAGTAGTCTGCGGCCGTCGGCTCGCGGTCGCCGTAGACCTCCTCGCCCTCGCGGCGGATGCGGTCTGCGGCCTCGGGATTGCGAGATGTCTCGTAGAGAGCCCACGCCAGCGTCAAAGCCGTCGTCTCGGTTCCGGCCCAGAGGTACTGCTTCAGCTCGTCGACGGCCTGCTGCCGGTCGAACTCGGGCACGGCCGGGTCGGCTGCGACGGCCTCGATCATCTTGAGCAGTGTTCGCTCGCGCTCCTCGCGCGGCTCGGCGGCGAACACGGTGGGCGGCACGCCCGCCCATACTTCCATGGCCTTGGCCGCGTCCTCTTCGGTGATTTCGAATTCCTCGCCGGCAACCTTCTTCAGCCGGATCGACTTGTGATTCATCACGTCGGTGTAGGTCTTGACACACTTGAACACGAAGTGCGGGTTGAACGGCATGTCGCGATCGAACAGCGCCTTGCAGATCATGTCGGCCGCGAGCGTCCAGGTCTGCTCGACCATCTCGAACGTCTCGCCGGTCTTGGCGAGGTCGGCCCACAGGTCCATCTTCGAGCGGATAGCGGCCAGGAAGTAGGGCACGTACTCGACGAACATGTCGGGGTGGAACGCCGGCTGCTGCGGCATGCGGATCTTCTGCCACAGGGCGCCGTCGTGCGTGATCATCGCCTTGCCGAAGATCGGCTTCAACCCGTCGAAATACTTGATGTAGTCGTCGGCCTTGGTGACCAGCACGTGCTTGAAGTGCTCGGGTTCGGTGAGCAGAACGACGCGCTGGTTGGCCATGTTGACGGTGATGACGGGGCCATAGCGCTCGGCCATCTGCATCAGCACGCGCATCGGGTTGTCGTGATCGCCGCGGTGGAGTGCGGTGAGCTTGAACCAGATGCTGTTCTCCTCGCCGAGACCGGCTGCATGCGCAGCCTTGTCGGCGGAGGCGGTGACGGTGCTATCGATCGCATTCATGGCTCAAGGCCCTCTTCGCGCCGCGGCCGGCGCTTTCGCTCGTTGCGCCTAGCGGGGCGCGCGGTTTCGGTACGGATCGCCGGAGACGGGCAGAAGCGCGTCCGGCGTCATTTTGCGGTTGGCGCGCAGGGTGTCCAGCTGCACGATGGTCGGCCTTGGATCGTGGCAGCGAAGCGTCGTCGGCGGTGGGTCGCCTTTCCTCGCCAAAGGGCTCAGGCCGGGCAGACCCAGTTCTCATGCCGCGCGGCGACCTCCGGGCACTACTGGATGGAGCAGGATCCGGTACCCCCGTTTCGCACCCCCCGGGTGTCAAGCTCGCCCCCACACCTTGCACAGCGACTAGCACCGCCTGGACGCGCAAATCCAATCACACGCTTTGTCGCAGAGCGATTTCGGGAGCGGCGGTGTGCCCGCGACACGATCAGTTAGGCGCCGAATCGAGACTTGGCGAGTACAACGACGTCTCGTGGTTAAGACTTCCCAATACTTTAGCGACTTCGCCGTCGACCTTGACTAATCCTGCGGCAACGAGTGCAAGGGCGTGCGGATACAGCTTGTGCTCTGCACGAAGTACACGGCTGCTCAGCATCTCCGGCGTATCGCCGTCGTGCACGGGCACCGCAGCTTGGGCCACGATCGGACCCTCATCCATCGCAGGACGGACAAAATGCACGGTACATCCCGCGATACGGACGCCCGACGCCAACGCCCGCTCGTGGGTATGTAGCCCTTTGAACGAGGGTAGCAGCGAGGGGTGGATGTTGAGCATACGGTCGCGCCAGCGCTCGACGAGGCCGGGAGTCATGAGCCGCATGAACCCGGCACACGCAACAAGCCGGGCACCGGTCGCGAGGATCGCCTCGTGAAGTGCGTCGTCGAACGCGGCTCGGCTCGGATATGCAGTGTGGTCAAGCGCAATCGCCGGGATGCCTTCGGACCGTGCCCATTCAAGTCCAGCGGCATCCGGCCGGTTCGAGATGACGCCAACGACACGCGCCGGGAAGGAGGGAGTGCGGGCGGCGTTGACGATGCTCATCATATTCGAGCCGCGGCCGGAGATCAGGATGGCGACGGGCGTCCTGGTTGTCATTGAGGGTGCCCGAGGGAGCCGCGATAGGCCACGGCCCAGGCCTCGCCCTTGCCTTTCGCTTGGGTGCGCGATCCGCCCGGCTCCGTCAGCGCACCAATCACGACCGGCCGCTCGCCAGCAGCCACAAGAGCGTCGAGCACGCTCTCCCGGCGCGCCGCCTCCGCCACCACCACCATGCCGATACCGCAGTTGAACGTGCGCAGCATCTCTGCGTCGTCGAGCCGCCCCGTCTCTGCGATCCAGCGGAAGACGGGCGATACCGGTATCGTGTCGAGTTCGACGAGCGCCGCGACGGTTTCGGGCAGCACGCGCGGCAGGTTCTCCGAGAGCCCGCCGCCGGTGATGTGGGACAACCCTTTGACCGCGCCTTTCGGACCTCCGCCGCCGGTGGCCCGGATCGCGGCGAGCAGCGGCCGGACGTAGATGCGGGTCGGCTCGAGCAATGCGTCAGCCATGCTGCGACCCCGTGCAAACGGGGCCTCGTCATCCCAGCCGAGTCCGGCTTCGGCGACGAGGCGTCGCACGAGCGAGTAGCCGTTCGAGTGGACACCCGACGACGCGAGACCGATCAAGACGTCACCAGGTGCCATGTCGGATCTGGGCAGTATCTCTCCGCGCTCCGCCGCGCCGACCGAGAAGCCAGCGAGGTCGTAGTCCTTGGCCTGATACATGCCTGGCATCTCGGCCGTTTCGCCCCCGACGAGAGCGCAGTTGGCCTCGCGGCAACCGGCGGCAATGCCGGCGATCACGTCGCGGGCGACCCCGACGTCGAGCTTTCCGGTTGCGAAATAGTCGAGAAAGAACAGCGGCTCGGCGCCAGACACGACGAGGTCGTTGACGCACATGGCAACGAGGTCGATGCCAATCGTTGCGTGGCGACCGGTATCGATGGCGATCTTGAGCTTGGTGCCGACGCCGTCGTTGGTCGATACCAGGATCGGATCCCTGAAACCGGCGCGCTTCAGGTCGAACAGGCCGCCGAAGCCGCCGAGATCGACATCCGCGCCGAGCCGGCTCGTCGATCTTGCCAGAGGCTTGATATGGCCCACAAGATCGTTGCCGGCGTCGATGTCGACGCCTGCGTCGCGATAGGTGATCGGTTTGCCACCTGTTCCGCCGTTCGCCATTCTGTCCAGCTGTCTCCGCTCGATGCGCGTTGGCAGGCGCTCCGGTTGTGGCGACCTCGCCAGCCGGTCTGCGGACCTACTTTTGCCCCATTAGCTATCGGTTATGCGGCGTCCTAGCAGCTTGGTCCCGGGGCGGCAATCGGGCACATGAGAGCAGGGTGATCGGCGGGAGCGGGCGGCTTCCGGCCGACCGCTGGATGCTGCGATGGGAGGCAGGCACTTGGCGACGTTAGCGGCGTGGCGGATGAGGTCGGGCGGATCGGGTGGTATCGGCTGGAGAGGCGTCCGTTGGCGAGGCGACGACTGGCGTGCCGCAGCCGCGCCGATGGCGGCACTGCTGGCCCTGTCGGTCGGCGGAATGGCCTGCGCCGCCGCATCGGACAAGGTCTATACGGTGGGCAGCTACCCGGTCGAGGCGACTGCGAAGGATGCCGTCACCGCCAAGGACCGCGCCATGACGGACGGCCAGCAGGCAGCCTTCCGATCGCTGCTGAAGCGAATCGTTCCGGTGACGGCCTACGATCGCATCAAGCGGCTCAAGACCGTCAAGGCCGCCGACCTTGTCGACGGGGTAGCGATCCGCTCCGAGCGCAATTCGTCGACCCGGTACATAGCGAGCCTGGACTTCTCGTTTCAGCCCGACGGTGTACGCACCCTTCTCCGCCGCGAGGGCGTCCCCTTCGTGGACCGCCAGGCGCCAGGCATCGTTCTAGTCCCCATCGTGCGCGAGGCAGCCGATGTTCCGCGCACGGCGTCCGCGGCCTGGACCGATGCCTGGAAGGCACTCGATCTCGTCAATACGCTGACGCCGGCCCGTCTCGAAGCGCCAAAAGCCGAAGTTCACGCCGATACGTGGAAACTGCTCGCTGACGGCACCGGCGGTGCGGAGCGTGTCGTGGCAGGCGAATACAAGGCCGAGCTGGTGGTCGCGGCCCTGGTCGACATCGACGCTGCCGGGCGGCGGCTCCACGTGACGCTGGCCGGTCGCGACGCCGTGGGCCCGCTCGCCTGGAGGCGCAGCTACCGGATGGCGCCGGGCGACCTCGAGTACGCGATGGAGCTCGCATCCATCGTGGCGCTCGGCGTGCTCGAGGGCCGCTGGAAAGCCGTCGAGGCAGGCCTGCGCGGCGGCGTCGAGGCAATGGCCGAGCCGGGCCAGGAGCTCCGTGTCGAGATCGCGTTCCAAAGCCTTGCCCAATGGAACGACATGCGCGCCCAGCTGCTCGAGACGGACGGGGTCGAGGATGTCCGTATCGACGGCGTATCGGCCCGCAGCGCCGAGGTCTCGCTGCGCTTTCCAGGCGGAGCGGAGCGCCTCGCCGACGCCCTGGCCGCCAAGGGCATGGCGTTGCGGGACGAGGGCGGTATCTGGGTAGTCCGCCCACGGTTCTGACGGCGGGGCTCGACGCAACCCCCTTAAGCTGTATAGATTTCCGGCGACTGCCCAACTCTTGGCCAGTGGGCGGACGGAACCGGAGACAGGTACGCGCTTGAGCATCCCAAATCTCATTACGCTCGGCCGGGTCATACTTGTTCCAGTGGTCTTCTGGCTACTCGTGACCCAGCAGACGGCAGCCGCCTTTTTTGCGTTCGTCGTCGCGGGCATCTCGGATGCCGTCGACGGCTTCCTGGCCAAACGCTATGGCTGGACGACCGAGCTCGGCGCCTATCTCGATCCGCTCGCCGACAAGCTGCTCATCGTTTGTATCTTCGTGGCGCTCGGCGTTCGCGGAGAGTTGCCGTCGTGGTTGGTGATTGCGGTCGTGTCGCGCGACGTGCTGATCGTCATGGGCATCGTGCTATCTTGGCTCCTCGAAAATCCGGTGGCGATCCGGCCGCTGGTGCTGAGCAAGGCCAATACGGTGGCGCAGATCGTCCTGGCGGCAACGGTGCTGGCAGACGAAGCCTTCAGCCTCGGGCTCGATGCACTACGCTGGCTTCTGGTCTGGCTGACGGCAGCGCTTACGATTGGCTCGCTGGCGGCTTATCTCGATGCGTGGCTGAGGCACATGTCGGGCAACGCCGCCTATTCGGGTCACGCGGCAGCCGACCGAGACGACGATCGGTCGCGGCAGGACGATGTCAACCGCAGCGGCCGCTGACGTCAGACCCGTTGGCGCAGTGCGTCGTGACGGCGGTCGCGACGCGGCCGATGAGGCGGCGTCTGGATGGATGGAGGGAGGGGCGGGCGATGCGCGTCGAACGACAATTGCTCTTCTGGATCTCAGCGCTCGCGATTGTGCTGCTCGTTATCGCAACCCTCCGCGACGTGCTGTTACCGTTCGTTGTCGGCGGTGTTCTCGCGTATTTCCTCAATCCCGCCGCCGACTGGCTGGAGCGCCGCGGCCTGCCACGGACCGTCGCCTCTGTGCTGATCGTGGTGCTCGGCGCCGTGTTGCTCGTCGGACTGCTGGTGCTGGTGGTGCCGGCACTTGTCAACCAGGCTCATCAGCTGGCGATTGCGCTGCCCGGCGAGATCGAACGGTTGCGAGGGCTGATCGAGGCCTGGGCGCGCGAGCTGCTGGGGCCCCGCTTCCCCGAGTTCGAGGCCGGGCTCGATACCGCAAGCCGCGCGGCGGCCGACAACTGGGCGGGCGTCGCCACGTGGCTCGCGGGCTCGCTCTGGACGCGCAGCCTCGCGGTGTTCAACTTCCTGTCGCTGATGCTGGTCACGCCACTGGTCATCTTCTACCTGCTGGTCGACTGGCATGCGATGCTGAGCAAGGTCGACAGTTGGTTGCCGCGTGCCCAAGCACCGACGATCCGACGGCTGGCATGTGAGATCGACGGAGCGGTCTCGGCATTCATCCGTGGTCAAGGCCTCGTCTGCGTGATCCTCGGCGCTTTCTACGCCACCGCACTCAGTGTCGCCGGTCTGCGCTATGGCCTTCTCGTCGGTCTCATGACGGGCCTGCTGAGCTTCGTGCCGTTCGTCGGGTGGGCGCTGGGGCTCATTGTTGCGAGCGTGCTGGCGGTCGTCCAGTTCTGGCCGGCGACGGGGCCGATTCTGTTGGTCGTCGGCATTTTCCTTGCTGG
This sequence comes from uncultured Hyphomicrobium sp., assembly GCA_964471635.1. Lineage (GTDB taxonomy): Bacteria > Pseudomonadota > Alphaproteobacteria > Rhizobiales > Hyphomicrobiaceae > JAKAML01. The sequence goes on along the minus strand of CAYYGO010000016.1, from coordinate 42,172 downwards.
TCAGGCCATCGACGCTGCGGTCCTGTCGCCGAAGATCGTCGGCGAAAAGATCGGTCTGCACCCGGTATGGCTGATCTTCGCCCTGCTCGTCTTCAGCTATCTCTTCGGCTCGGTGGGTATGCTTGTGGCGGTCCCGGTCGCGGCGGCGACGGGCGTCATCGTGCGCTTTGCAATCGACAGCTACCTCCAGAGCCCGCTTTATCATTCCGCCGGCGCGGACGGTGCCGTCGAGCCGCACCTTGCGCCGCGGGAGGCGCCGGACCGATGACGATTGGGCCGCCGGAGCAACTGGTGCTCGACCTGCCGCATCGCAGCGCGCTCGGCCGCGACGATTTTCTGGTCTCGCAGTCGAATGCCGCCGCCGTGGCCCTCGTCGATCGCTGGCCGGATTGGCCCCATTGGGCCGCGCTTGTGGTGGGACCGGAGGCCGCGGGAAAAAGCCATCTGGCCGAGGTTTGGCGGCTCAAATCGGGCGGCGAGACGGTGTCGGCGGCGGCATTGACCGAGCAGGCTATCGACGGTTTGACGCGAGGCGGCGCGCTTGTCGTCGAGGACGTCGACCGTGGGCTGGCCGACGAACGGACCCTGTTTCATCTGTTGAACCTGGCCCGTGAGAATCACCTGTCTATTCTGCTGACGTCGCGGCAGCCGGCCGGCGAACTCGCCATCCAGTTGCCAGACCTGCGATCGCGGATGCGCGCCCTGCCAGCCGCCACCATCGAGGTGCCGGATGAGGCGCTGCTGCGCGCCGTGCTGGTCAAGCTGTTCGCCGATCGGCAAATTCCGGTCGAGCCGCGCATTATCGCCTATCTGGCGTTGCACATGGACCGCTCGATGCAGGCCGCGCTGGGGGTCGTGGCCGAGGTCGATCGGCTGGCCCTCTCCCGCCGGCGACGGGTGACGCGTGCGATTGCCGCGGAAGCACTGACCGGTCGCGCCGGACCTGACGAGGACGCGTGAATCACGCTATCCGAAGGGCGATCGGCAGGAGTCGCTCCGACTGTCATCGTCCTGTCGCATGAGGCAAGTCACAAGATGCCGGACACCGACCAGGACAAACAGCCGATGGCCACCGCGGGCAGCAGGAGCAAAGGGCGCGACAAGCCCACACAGCGGCCGGTGCCGCCAACGGGGCCGGCGCGGTTCTACAATCGCGAGCTGTCGTGGCTCCAGTTCAACCGTCGCGTTCTGGAAGAAGCGCGCAACCAGCGCCATCCGCTGCTCGAGCGGCTCAGGTTCCTGTCGATCTCGGCGTCGAACCTCGACGAGTTCTACATGGTTCGCGCGGCGGGCGTTTACGGTCAGGTGCGTGCCGGCATCACCACGCTGACCCAGGATGGCCTGACGCCGACCCAGCAGTTGGCCGAGATCAACCGCTTTGTCGGCGGCCTCGTTGCCGAGAAGCAGGAGTGCTGGCGCGGGCTCAAGACCGAGATGGCAGAGGTCGGTATCGTCATCGTCGACAACGACGGGCTCGACGATGACGAGCGCGTCTGGCTCGAATCGCTCTTCATGACGCACGTCTTCCCGATCCTGACGCCGATCGCGGTCGATCCCGCACACCCCTTTCCGTTTATTCTTAACAAGGGCCTGACGCTGGCCGTCGAGATGCAGCGCGCGAGCGACGGCCGCGTCATGAATGGGTTAATCCCGATTCCGGGTCAGTTGGAGCGCTTTATCCGGTTGCGAACGGGGGATGGAGAAGGACGTTCCATCCGCTTCATCCAGATCGAATCGGTCATCGCGCTGTTCCTGCAGGAGCTGTTCTCGGGCTTCACCATCCGCAGCCAGGGCGCCTTCCGCGTGCTCCGCGACAGCGACATCGAGCTGCAGGAGGAAGCCGAGGATCTCGTCCGTTCGTTCGAGACACAGTTGAAGCGCCGCCGGCGCGGCAACGTGATCCGGCTCGAGATCGATGGGCGCATGCCGGACAAGCTGAAGCGCTTCGTGATCGACGAGCTCGAGGTCGACGAGCACAGCGTGTTCGTGAAGGAGGGTCTGCTCGCGCTCGCCGATACCTCCCAGCTCATCGTCGCCGACCGGCCTGCGCTCTTGTTCAAGCCGTTCAACATTCGCTTTCCGGAGCGAATCCGCGAGTTCAACGGCGACTGCTTCGCCGCCATCCGCAAGAAGGACATCGTCGTCCATCACCCATACGAGAGCTTCGATGTCGTCGTGCAGTATCTGCGCCAGGCGGTGGCCGATCCGCACGTCATGGCGATCAAGTGGACGCTCTATCGGACCTCGTCGCGCGACAGCCCGATCATCCAGGCACTGAAAGAGGCGGCAGAGGCCGGAAAATCCGTCACGGCGGTCGTCGAGCTCAAGGCGCGTTTCGACGAGGCGGCCAATATCCGATGGGCACGCGATCTAGAAAGCGCGGGCGTTCACGTCGTCTACGGGTTCATCGAGCTCAAGACCCACGCCAAGCTTGGTCTTGTCGTCCGCCGCGAGGGCACGGAGCTTGCCACGTTCTGCCATATCGGCACGGGCAACTATCATCCGCAGACGGCGCGGGTCTACACGGACCTGTCGCTGTTCACGACCGATCCCGCCATCGGCCGCGACGTGACGCGCATTTTCAACTTCGTGACCGGCTACGGCGAGCCGTCGGAGCTCGAGGTGATGGCCGCCTCGCCGCGCGGGATCCGGCAGCGCATCCTCGACCACATCCGCGAGGAGATCGCGCACGTCAAGGCCGGCCGGCCGGGCGCCATCTGGATGAAGATGAATGCGCTGGTCGACCAGCAGATCATCAGCGCGCTTTACGAGGCGAGCGAGGCCGGCGTCGAGATCGATCTCGTCGTGCGCGGTATTTGCTGCCTGAGACCGGGGCTTGCGGGCCTGTCCTCCAACATCCGCGTCAAGAGCATCATCGGCCGGTTCCTCGAGCACGCTCGCATGTATTGTTTCGGATGTGGCGAGGGATTGCCCTCGCCAAAGGCGGCCGTGTACATCAGCTCCGCCGATATGATGCCGCGCAATCTCGACCGGCGTGTCGAGGCCATGGTGCCGATCCGCAACGCCACCGTGCACGAGCAGATTCTGGATCAGATCATGGTCGCCAATCTCAAGGACAATCAGCAGAGCTGGCGCATCATGGCCGACGGCTCGTCCGAGCGGATCGCGGCCGAGGCGGACGAGGAAGCGTTCAACGCGCATCATTACTTCATGACGAACCCGAGCTTGTCCGGCCGCGGTCAGTCGCTGAAGGAACACTTTCCGCCGCGCTTCAAGCTGCCGCCGAAGGACTAGGCAGGGTCGGCCTCGCGCGATCGGCGGCGCGGAACGGTGGCGCGCGAGGGGGTCGCGAAGCGCCATCGGTGGTGCGAGTGGATGCAATGCTGGAAGAAGAGCACGACGCGGCGGTAAGCCGGAGGGGCGGCATCTTGGGACTTTTCTCCGATCTTTTGGGAGAGCGAGAACGCGGCCGCGCGGCGGCGCTCGAGCCGCTCGGCGTCATTGATATCGGATCGAACTCGGTCCGGCTCGTCGTCTACGACGGGGCTGTGCGCGCCCCGACGCCGATCTTCAACGAGAAGGTTTTGTGCGGACTTGGACGCACCGTCGCTACGACGGGCCGTCTCGACGAAACAGCCGTCGAGCGTGCGGTGGGTGCGCTGACCCGCTTCCGGGCGATCGCGCGCGTGCTCCAGGTCAAGAACCTCCGCGCGATCGCCACGGCTGCGGTGCGCGATGCAGCCAACGGACGCGAGTTCATTCAGCGCGGCGAGAAGGCATGCGGCGCGCGCATCGAGATACTGTCGGGCGAGAAGGAGGCCGAGCTCGCGGCCAAAGGCATCATGATGGGCTTTGTCGAGGCCTCCGGCGTCGCCGGCGATCTCGGAGGTGGCAGCCTGGAGCTGATCGACATCTCGAACGGGCGGCTCAACGAGGCCTGCACGCTGCCGGCCGGCGGGCTCCGTCTCATCGACGTCACCGGCGGACGCATCGAGCGGGCGCTTGAACTCGTCGACGAGGCGATCGGCAAGGTCGAGTGGATTGCCAAGGGCAAGGGCCGTCCATTCTATGCGGTGGGCGGCACTTGGCGCTCGCTTGCCAAACTGCACATGGAGCAGTCGGACTATCCGCTGCGCGTCATGCAGGGATACGCGCTACCGCTGCGCGATGCGGTGGCTTTCGCCGAGAGCGTGCGCCGCACGCGCAAGCTCGCCACCATGCGCGGCATCGAGGAGGTCGCGCGACAGCGGCGCGAAGTGCTGCCCTATGGCGCCCTGGTCATGGAGCGGCTGCTGCGGCGCCTCGAGCCGTCGGAGGTCGTATTTTCCGTCTACGGCATCCGCGAAGGCCTAGTGTTCAGCCTGTTGCCCGAGCACGAGCAGAAGCGCGATCCCCTGCTTTCTTTCTGCGAGGACTACGCACGGATGCGGTCGCGCTCGGTGGAGCACGCGCACGAGCTGGCTGCGTGGACGGACGCGCTGTTCGAGCCTCCCGGACCGCCCGAGACGACAGAGGAGCGGCGGTTGCGTCATGCCGCCTGCCTCATCTCGGACATCGGCTGGCGGGCTCATCCCGACTATCGCGGCGAGCAGAGCCTGAACTTCGTCGCCCACTCCGCCCTCGGTGGCATCGACCATGCTGGCCGCATCTTTCTGGCCTTGTCGATCTATTTCCGGCACGTCGGGCCGGACGACGACGAATCGCCCGGTCTGTCGAGCCGCTTGACCGAGGCCGTGCCTCGGCGGGCGCTGAAGCGCGCACGCACGGTCGGTGCCGCGATACGCGCGGCCCACATGCTGTCAATCGGCATGCCCGGCATCATCGACGAGGCGCCCCTGTCGTACCAGGGCGACAAGCTCGTGCTGTCGATCCCGAAGGCCTATGCCAGTCTCGACGGCGAGCGCCTCCGGCGCCGCTTCCAGACGCTCGCGGATCTGGCAGGTTTTGTGCCCGAGATCCGCATTGCCGGCTGACAAGGCAGCCGATCGCTGGGACCGGCTGGCTGCCCACGCCGCTGCGTCCCTGACCCGTGCGTCGCCCATCGCGTGGTGGCGCGCGGGAGCTCTGCTCCCAAGGCAGGCAACCGTGGATGGTCCGGCGCATGTGCTGCGCGAGGCCCTGCGCCGCCACAATTGATGGTACAATTGGAATCAGCTCGTCAAACCAAGGGCCGACCGCCACCATGGCCGAAGATCCCTACAGCGTTCTGGGCGTTGCGAAGAGCGCCTCGGATGACGACATCCGTCGGGCGTTCCGGAAGATGGCAAAGGAATGCCATCCCGATCTCAACCCCGGCAACGCGGCCGCTGCGGAGCGCTTCAAGAAGCTCACCGCGGCGAACGACATTCTGTCGGACCCGCAGAAGCGCCAGTCGTACGATCGCGGCGAGATCGACGCTGCCGGCGAGCCGCGCCGCGGATATCACGCGGCGCACGCCGGTCGCACCGCCCGAACAGCCGGCGGCCGGTTCGACGACTTCGGCTTCGCCGACGTCTTCTCCGACATCTTTAACGACGCGCGCACGGCGGCGCGTGGCAGCGGCTTCGCAGGAGCCGGATTTCCCAGGCGCGGCCAGGACGTGCGCTACACGCTCGACATCGATTTTGTCGAGGCCGCGCGCGGAGCCAAGAAGCGGGTGACGATGCCCGAAGGTGGCGTGCTGGACCTCTCGGTGCCGGAGGGCGTCGCGGACGGCCAGGTGTTGCGGCTGCGTGGCAAGGGCGGCCTCGGAGCCGGCGGCGGAGAGCCGGGCGACGCTCTGGTCGAGATCCGGATCAAGCCGCACGACACTTGGGAGCGGATCGGGCTCGATGTGCGGGCGATCGTGCCGATCACGATCGACGAAGCGGTGCTGGGCGGTAAGGTCGAGGTTGCGACGGTGGGCGGCCGGGTGGCGCTGACGCTCCCGAAGGGCACCAGCTCGGGCCGCACGTTCCGCCTCAAGGGCAAGGGCATCGCGAACCCGGCCACCGGCGTCGTCGGCGATCATCTGGTCGAGATCCGGATCGTCCTGCCCGATCAGATCGACGAGACGCTCGCTTATTTCATGACCGAGTGGCGCCACAAGAACCGCTACGATCCGGGTCGTCGCTGAGGCGCTGTCAGTGCCGAGGAAGGGCACCGGTCCCGATCGAGGGCCCGGTTCTCTGGTCGAGTATTCTTGGCTCGGATTGGCCGCTAGGCTCTACGAGGTCGCGGTCGCAGTCGTACCCGCATCCCCGGCCGACGCGGCGCGTCCGCCTCGAGTGTCGCCTGGCGGTCCCGACGGTCTACTTCTTGGCGGCCGGATCCGCAGCATCGCCCTGCGTGTCGTCGGTGGCGAATGCCTCGGCCATCGCGGCCTTGCAACCGCTGGCGAGCTTTGTCTCGTTCTGCTTCAGGCACGACATGGGGCGTGTCTCGGCATCCTTGGCGCAGTGCGTCTTGATGTCGTCGGCGCAGATCGAGCTGACTTTCTGGCGCAGCTCGCGCATCCTGCCGATGGCAGCCGTACACTCCGGAGAAAGCTTGGCAGCGTTTTCGCGCAGACATTTGCCGCGCCAGCCTTGCACCTTCTCGGCCGTCGCGCAGATCTTGTCGACATCGGCGCGGCAGGCGGCGAGCGGTCCTCCGCCTGCGCCGCGACCGGCTTTTGTGTCGGCTCCGGACGTCGCGGCGCTGGTTGCAGGAGCTGCCGGCGCGGGCGTCTGCGCCGTTCCGGGCAAGGCCAACAGCGCTAGGATCGGCAGGGCGAATAGATGGCGAGACATGATCATCGGTCACTCGTCCTTTATTTTGGTGGAACGTTCTTTGGGCCTCGGCTTAGCGACCCGAATCGCGACCGGCATCGGGTCCCGGCGATCTGACTGCGCATACGGCCGGTGGCGTCACGAGGCGGCTGCGACCCGCGAACGGCGGAGCGAACCGGCTCGGTAGGTCCCCCGGATCATCGCCAGGTCACATCAACCTTGGGTCCCATCAACCCTGGGCCCCATCAACCCTGGGCCCCATCAACACTGGGCCCCATCAACACTGGGCCCCATCAACACTGGGCCCCATCAACACTGGGCCCCATCAACACTGGGAATGCGCCCCGAATGGGTCCGCCCTCTGGCGAAACGTAGACGCCCGCTCGTGACCGCGCAGAACAACGGTGCATCGACCGGCCATCGATAGCGCGCCAGCGGTCGCCGCGGCCGTGGCGGTCAGTGTCCTTTGGCGGGGATGGTCGTCACCTCGCCGCCGTTGAGCGTCAGCGCCAGCTCGCCGCGCTTGAGACGCAAGGCGTCCTCCCCGAACATCTTCCGCCTCCAGCCCTTCAGCGCCGGCACGTCCGGCTCGGCTTCGCCCGCAATGCGCTCGAGCTCGCTCGAATCCGCGATCAGCCGTGGCGCCACCTTGTTGCGAGCTGCGGCCGCCTTCAGGAGCACCTTCAACAGCTCGAGCGTGGCGTTGGCCTCGGCCGAGAGCTGACTGCCGTGATTGACGTGCGGCACCGTCTTCGGGTCGCGCGCCAGGCCGCGCTTGACGGCCTCGACGATCTCCTTGGCTCGCGCCGAGCGCGAGAACCCCTCGCTCAGCGTGCGCAGCTCAGCGAGGCTCTCGGTTGCCGTCGGCATCTGATTGGCCAGGTCGTACAACGCTTCGTCGCGCAAGATCCGCCCGCGCGGCACGTCCTGGCTCTGTGCAAGTCGCTCGCGCCACGCAGCCAGCTCGATCAGCACCGCCAACTGCTTGCGGTTCTTGACGCGCATCTTCAGGCGCTGCCACGCGTCGTCGGGATGCGTCTCGTAGGTCTTCGGATCTGTGAGCGTAGCCATTTCCTCGGCCAGCCACTCGGTGCGGCCGGTCTTGCCGAGCTCGTTCGACAGATGCTCGTAGATCCGGCAGAGATGGGTCACGTCGCCGAGCGCATAGACGAGCTGCTTCTCGGACAGGGGCCGCCGGCTCCAGTCAGTGAAGCGAGAGGACTTGTCGAGGTCGGCGCCGGTCACCTTCTTGACGAGGTTGACGTAGCTCACGCTCTCGCCGAAGCCGCACACCATGGCCGCGACCTGGGTGTCGAACACGGGCGCGGGAATGATCCCGGCCTCCGAGAAGACGATCTCGATGTCCTGGCGCGCGGCATGGAACACCTTGACGACGCGTGTGTCGCCCATCAGCGACCAGAACGGGTCGAGCGAAATGCCGCGGGCAAGGGGATCGACGATGACCTCGGCCCCGGGGCCCGCGAGCTGGACGAGGCACAGCTCGGGCCAGAACGTCTGCTCGCGCATGAACTCCGTGTCGACGGCAACGAACGGCCCCTCTGCCAGTTCGCGGCAGGCGGTCTCGAGCTCCGGTGTCGATGTGATGACGCGCATGAAGGGGGGGATATAACCCATGCCGGGCCAGTTGCAACCGCGCATTGGTGTGACGCCGGTCCTGTCGGGCGGACGGGGGCGGCGCCGGCCGCTGCACGAAACCCCTGCCGCCACGCCCCTCCGCGAGACCTTCGCGCTCCGGCTGCCTGCCTTGACAATCCCACCGCCGCATGCGCTTTTCCGCGCTCTAATCCCTTATTTTTCCGGCAAAGCGAGGGGCCATGTCCGAGGCCAGACTTCACCGTTACCGCTCGCACACCTGCGGCGCGCTGCGCGCGTCCGACGTCGGCCAAGGCGTGCGGCTTTCGGGCTGGGTGCACCGGGTGCGCGATCATGGCGGCGTGCTGTTCATCGACCTCCGAGATCATTTCGGCATCACGCAGGTCGTTGCCGATCCGGATTCGAAGGCGTTCAAAGCGGCCGAGGAGGTAAGGGCAGAGTGGGTGGTGCGCATCGACGGTCGTGTCCGCGCGCGTCCCGAAGGCACCTCGAATGCCGACCTGCCGACCGGGGAGATCGAGCTCTACGCCACCGAGATCGAGGTTCTGTCCGCGGCCAAGGAACTGCCGCTGCCCGTGTTCGGCGAACCTGACTACCCGGAGGACCTGCGGCTGACCTACCGCTTCCTCGACCTCAGGCGCGAGACGCTCCACCGCAACATCATGACCCGGCTCGCCGTCATCCGCTCCATGCGCCAGCGCATGCAGGAGGCGGGGTTCTTCGAGTTCTCGACGCCGATCCTGACCGCGTCGTCGCCCGAAGGCGCGCGCGACTTCCTCGTGCCGAGCCGCATTCACCCCGGCAAGTTCTACGCGCTTCCGCAGGCGCCGCAGCAGTACAAGCAACTTCTGATGGTGTCGGGCTTCGACCGCTACTTCCAGATTGCGCCGTGCTTCCGCGACGAGGACCCGCGCGCCGACCGGCTGCCCGGCGAGTTCTACCAGCTCGACCTCGAGATGAGCTTCGTCGAGCAGGAGGACATCTTCCAGGCGATGGAGCCGGTCATCACCGGCATCTTCGAGGAGTTTGCCGGTGTAGCCGGGGGAGGACAAGCGAAACCCAAGCAGGTCACAAAAGGCTGGCCGCGCATCCCCTACGACGAGGCGATCGCCAAGTACGGCTCGGACAAGCCCGACCTCAGGAATCCGATCGAGATGGCCGACGTGACCGAGCACTTCCGCGGCTCGGGCTTCAAGGTGTTCGCGGGGATGATCGAGAAGGACCCCAAGGTCCGCGTATGGGCGATCCCCGCGCCGGGCGGCGGATCGCGCGCGTTCTGCGACCGCATGAACTCATGGGCCCAGGGCGAGGGTCAGCCGGGGCTCGGGTATGTGTTCTGGCGGGAGGAGGAAGGCGCTGCCGGGGCTGGCCCCGTCGCCAAGAACATCGGCGCGGAGCGCGCAAGTGCCATCCAGCGGCAGATGGCTCTGAAGACAGGCGACGCCTGCTTCTTCACCGCCGGCGATCCGTCGCGGTTCTACAAGTTCGCGGGCCTCGCGCGCGACCGTATCGGCGCCGAGCTGAAGCTCGTCGACGAGAACCGCTTCGCGCTCGCCTGGATCGTCGACTTCCCGTTCTACGAGTGGAACGAGGACGACAAGAAGATCGACTTCTCGCACAACCCGTTCTCGATGCCGAAGGGCGGGCGCGAGGCGCTCGAAGCGGCGCAGGCACAGGGCCAGGACGCGCTGCTCGCCTTGAAGGCCAACCAGTACGACATCGTCTGCAACGGCTTCGAGATCGCGTCGGGCTCGGTTCGAAACCACCGGCCGGACACCATGGTCAAGGCGTTCGAGATCACGGGATTGACCCAAGCGGACGTGGAGGAGCGCTTCGGGGGCCTCTATCGCGCGTTCCAGTATGGCGCGCCGCCGCACGGCGGCATGGCGGCGGGCATCGACCGCGTGGTGATGCTGATCGTCGGCGCAAAGAACCTGCGCGAGATTTCGCTGTTCCCGATGAACCAGCAGGCGGCCGATCTGCTGATGGGTGCGCCCTCCGATGTGACGCCGAAGCAGCTCCGAGAGCTGTCGCTGCGCGTCATGGCGCCCGAGAAGAAGGCCTAGCGGACGGGTCGAGGCAGGACGTCAAAAGAAATGGACCGCGCTTGTCGGCGCGGCCCACAGTCAGTCGTCGATACAGCTTGCGTGCGTGGAAGCTCTCGAACTCAGTTCGAGACGGTGACAGCCGGCTTCGGCAACGTCACGCCGACGATCAGGGTCTTGCCATCCTTCTGGGCGGTGCCGATCCAGCGGCCGCCAGCAACCTGCTCGAGCTCGGAGATCGCGACGTAACCCTGGCGAGCGAGAATATGCTGAGCTTGGCGGGCTTGGTGCGCCTGCACCAACTCTGCACCGAACGCGGCCTTGGCCTCCTGGACGGTGTCGGCAGCGAGTGCGGGGGCAGCGAAAGCGGCTGCGGCGAGCGTGCCGACGATAAGTGCGCGGGTCATGATTTCGTCTCCGTGTTGCGGCGACTTCGATAAGTCGCGGTGACGCGGCGGCAATGCTTGCCGTCGCGCTGACGGAGGCCATCTCGGCCGGTGCGCCGAGCGACCTCTTACACAAATAGATGGATGCGGGAATGAAAACGCGCCAATCACGAACGTGTTGTCTCGGGGGGGGGCACCATCAACGGTATGTGATCACGCCGTGATCAGGCGCGCCGCCGCGAGGGTTCGTAGGTGGGGGCGCATCAGAGATGCCGCATCGGGGTTGGTCAGGGCAGCAGCGACGTGCGCTCGACCTCGAAGCGAAGCGCCGCGGCACCGGGCTGTAGCTGCCAATCAGCAAAGTTCCGCATCTCGCCGGCGTCCCGCAGGCGGCGGAGGCGCGCCAGATCCACGTTGCCCGCGACCCACTGCGGCTGGTCGAGCGGACCCTCGGCCACCACGCCCGTATCAGACACGCCCTGCTCTGACGGCACGTAGATCGCCGCCGAGCCGGCGTTGCGGTCGACTGCGGGAGACCACAGCGCCTCACCTACTGTCGGGCTCTGTACCGTGACAATTGAATTCTCGAGCGCGCGTGCCCGCGAGCCCGTCGCCACCCGGTGAAAGCCCGAAACACGTTCGGTGCACGATGGCACCAGCACGATCTCGGCGCCGGCCTCGGCCATGGCACGCACCAGCAGCGGGAACTCGCAATCGTAGCAGATCGCAACGCCGATCACGCCAAGCTCGGTCTCGAATACCCGCAGCGGTCCCCCCGGCGCGATCCCCCAGTCGCGCTCGAACGGCGTCATGATGATCTTTTCCTGCTCGCCCACGAGACCGTGCGGCGTCACGAGCTGTGCCGCATTGACGTAGGCGCCGCCGTTCGTCGTCTTCGGTCCGGAGCCGACCAGTATGTGCACGTCGTGCTGGCGGGCAAGCTCGAGATGCAATTCGACGCGCGAGGCCGCGAGCTCCGCCACGGCCTCGAGCGTGGCGGCCAGATCGGAATAGATGTTCTCGCCGAGCGCGTGGGCCTGCTCGATCGCCGCATACTCCGGGAAGACCAGCAGCCGGGCGCCGGTCGCGGCGCCCTCGTCGACCCATCGCTCGACCTTCGCCTGCCACTCCTCGAGCGAGCGCGGCGCACCGATCGGGTACTGCGCGGCGGCGATCCTCAGCGTATCGGGGCGGTCCGTCACAGCGGCTCGATCCAGAACTGCATCGGGTGATCGGTTTCGGCCGGCTGATCGACGTCCTTCCAGGCGTAGCTCGCGACGATGCCCGGCTGTGGGGCGTAGCCGCGCTTCGTCCAGAACGCGTCGAGCGGGCGGTAGTCCTTTGGCTTCAGCGGATGATCGTCGGGCCGCACCACGCGACAGAAGGCCGACCAGACGAAACCGCCGAGGCGGCGTGCCTGTGCTTCACGGCCGTCGAAAAAGGCATGCCCGAGACCGTGGCCGCGATGCGAGGTCAGCAGCACGCTTTCCCCGCAATAGAACACAGTGCGGGTGTCGTATCCCGCCGACTTGAACGGCGCAATGAACTCGGCGTCCGTTTCCTCGAGCGGACCGCCCGTCGAGGCCCCGACGATGGCCGAGCCGTCGTAGGCTGCGATGCAGACGGCCCCCTTCGCGGCGGCGAACTTGGCCAGGTACTCCCGCTCGTAGCCCAGCGAGCCGTCATAGAGGTAGGGCCAGTCTCGGAACACCGTTATCCTGAGGCGGGCCAGTTCTGGCAGGATTGCGACAAGATCCGCTCCCGTCAGCGAGCGGACGACGATGCTCCCCTTGGCATGAATGACGTCGGCGCTCATGTCGGCAGCTTGTCGATCCGGTTCCTGGCGCCGACGATGACGATCGCCGGCGAATGCGTCTTCGCCTCTTCGGGGCTCATCTGGGCGTAGGCGCAGATGATGAGCTTGTCCCCGACGCAGGCCTTGCGGGCTGCGGCGCCGTTGAGCCCGATCACGCCCGAGCCCTTCTTGCCCTCGATCACATAGGTCGCGAACCGTTCGCCGTTGTCGATATTGTAGATCTCGACCCGCTCGTTGACGAGAAGGCCCGATGCTTCGATCAGCTTACGGTCGATCGAGATCGAGCCCTCATAGTGAAGATCGCACTCGGTGACGGTAGCCCGATGCAACTTGCACTTGAGCATGGTGACGAGCATGAAGCCTCCGTCGGTGCGCGCCGCGTTAAGGGTGCGGCTTTCAGGCCGAGACCTGAACGATCCAATCGGTCAGATTGTAGTAGGTGGTGACGCGGGCGATCTTGCCGTCTCGGACACTGAAGAAGGTGCCGGCCGGGAGTACGTAGGTCTGGCCCTTGGCCGGCGGCAGTCCGTCCTCTGAGTTCTTGTATACGCCATGCACGTTGAACTCGGCGGATGCGCGCGTGCCGTCCTTGGACACCATGACCGCGATGTCCTTGAGCTGCTCAGCATAGTTGTGGGCCATGCGGGCGTTGAAGGCGCGGAACTTGTCCTTGCCGATACGCCGCTCGCCCTGGTTGACGTCGTGGATGACGTCTTCCGCAAGCATGCCGATCATGGCCTCGCTGTCGCCGCGGTTGAAGGCCTCGTAATAATCGCGGATGAGTCTGGCGGTGGCGACGCGTGTCGCGCTCTCGGCGGTCTCGGCCATGTCACGTCTCCCTGTCCCTTTTGTAGGCGCCGCTCTTAGCACCTCGGCACTGTAAGACAAGGAGATTTTCGCTTCCGTGGTGTCTGTCGCCGCGCGCCCGGTCGACAGGACCGGCGGACCCGGTTCATCATGGCAGCGGGACAGCGGGGGCCAAGGCATGACAACGATTGACGCGCTGTTTGCGACCGAGATCTACTCGACCGCACTTGACGGAAAGGGGCGTGACGCGACCGGTCGGGACCGGGCTGGCGGCCAGGGTGGCGAGAGCGCCGAGGGAGGCCGGTCGGCTGGCAACCTGCGGGCGGAGGTGGAGCGGGCATGCCGAGCGATCGCCGCGGAGGACGCGGCCGGCCAGACGTGGTGCGCCGAGAACGCCTATCCGGGCTACACCTCCTACGCCTCGCTCGACGATCTGCCTGACCGCTCACCCGAGTTCGCCGATCTCGTGCGCTTGATCGACCCGCACGTTGCAGCCTTCGCCGGGGCGCTGCGCCTCGAACTCGGCCGCCGCAAACTCGTGCTCGACAACATCTGGGTCAACGTCCTCGATCCCGGAGGCTTCCATTCCGGCCACATCCATCCGCATTCGGTCGTCAGCGGCACCTATTACGTGAGCGTGCCGAAGGGTGCGAGTGCCATCCGGTTTGAAGATCCCAGACTTGCAATGATGATGGCTGCCCCCCCGCGCCGCGCTGCCGCAGTCGGAGGCAACGGCGCCTTTCACTCGATCGCACCCGAGGCAGGCACCCTACTGTTGTGGGAGAGCTGGCTGCGCCACGAGGTGCCGCCCAACCGGGCGCGTTCGAAGCGGATCTCGGTGAGCTTCAATTACCGCTGGCGATAGCTGCGCTCTTGCGCGCTTAGCCTAGTCCACCGACGTTGGCTGGAGAGCGCACGCCCCTTGGATCAGCTCTCGACGGCAATGCCCGATCCGGACGAGCTGGCAGACTGCCTCGCCTGAAAGCGATGCACGCTGGGCGGCGCGCCGAACCAGCGGCCGGCTGCGCGGGTGAATGCGCTGAGCTCGGAGAAGCCGAGCAGGATGGCGATCTCCGTGAGTGGAAGGTCGGTGTCCCTCAGATAGCACTCGGCCAGACGCTGCCGGGTTTCCTGAAGCACGGTCTCGAAGTTTGTGCCGGCTGCCGCGAGCTTGTTCTGAAGCGTGCGAGGCGGCGTCCCCATTGCACCGGAAATCTCTTCGAGCGTCAGATTTCCGCTTTCGATGCAGTCGACAATAGCCCGCTCGGTCTGGTGCACGATATCGGACGTGGCGGGGCGCTCGGCGAGCAGTCGCTCGGCCAGCTGGCGGATCAGGTTGAACAAGTTAACATCGGCGTCGTGAGATCGCCGATTGAGGATGGTCTCCCTGATCTGCAGGGCGTTGCCGATGCAGTTGAACTTCACGTTCGGACCGAGAATGCGCAACACCTCGTCGCGGCAGGGCAACTCGCGATGCTCGAGCTCGACGCCCATCGGCATCCATTGCGGCCCGGCGCTGTGACGCAGCCTGATGATGAGCATCGTCATTGCAAATGATGCGTACTGCGTTCTGGGTGCGGAAAATGCCGCCGAGAAACGCCACTCGAGCCGGCCAATGCCCTCGGCTTCCTCGAACCGGACGTCCACCGGGTCCAGATGCAGGTTCACATAGCGCGCGACCGCCCTCACCGCATCGCGGACCGACTTCGCGTTGAGAAGGCAGTAGCCGATAATGCTGCGGGCGGAGGCCGGATAGGCTTCTGCCCAGTGCAAGCCGAGGCAGGGGTCCCCGCTCGCCTCTGCGGCACGCTCCAGAATGCGGGCCACGGCGTTCAGGGGTAGGACGCTTTCTGTGCCAGCCAATTGTTCACGGACCAGCCCTTCGGCGCGCAACAGGTCGTCGAAGTCCAGGCCCTTCTGGTGCGCGAATTGATCGAAGCGGTCGAAGACGATGGCCTGGACCGTTGGCTCGGTCGTCACTGCAATCTCCCCATCGTCTTTGACGCGGAGCGCGTCGGGCGCGCCGCCAGCGCAACCGGTGGGGCGCGTGAGCCGCGGCGCCGGTTTTGCCGTATGCCTCGAACAGTCAAGCCCTGTGCATCTGCTGTCAAGCGCCGGAGAGCAAGTGTCCGTATGGGTTCGATTGCGAGGTGCGACGGCATGCTGCCGGCCGCGAGGATCGTACGAAGTTCATGTGGGAGGAGCGAAGTCGTTGAAGCGGACCAGAACGATAGACGTGGCGCGTCATCCCAGGTGCCTCGTCCACTTGATCCACAGGGCCAGCCAATATGCCGAGGAGCTCGTCGAACGATCCAGCGAGGCGCGCGGCATCACGGCGCGGCAGATCCTCGTGCTCGAAACGTTGGCGGCAAGCGACCGGTTGAGCCAGACGGCCATCTGCACGCGCACCGGCATAGACCGTTCGACACTGGCCGATATCGTCCGCCGCCTGGTCTCAAAGGGCTGGCTGTCGCGCCGGCGCTCGCGCGAGGACGCCCGTCAGCAGTCGGTGCGGATCACCGATGAGGGCCGCAGGGTGCTGGACGGTGCCTTGCCGATGCTGCGCGAGATCGATGGGGCGTTGCAACGCCTGCTTGGCCCGAAGCTGGAGCAGGAGTTTGCCGCCGCGCTCGTCGCCATCTGGAACGCAGCGGACGCTGCGCCTGCCGATGGTGAGCCGGCCTTGCCTGCCGGCGTCGCGGCGCCGTTGAGTGCCCCCCTTCATTCCGCGCGGCCGGTGCTCGCAGCACGATTGCCGCGACGGGGCGGACCGTCGCGGCGGCCTTGATCCACTACACGCCTCTCGATGTATAGTCTCGAAATTCAAGGTTCCGGGAGCACCACGAATGCTGCGCCTGCCGCTCATCGCTGCTTGCCTCATGCTCGCGTTTGCCCCTGCCGCGGCTGCGCGACAGGCCGAATACTCCGATCAGTGGAACGGGCCTGCGATCGACTGGCATGAGATGGCGACCGGCGTGCCCGAGGCGATCCGCACGGGTAAGCCGGTGCTCATGGTCATGCATGCGACCTGGTGCACGGCATGCCGCCGCTATCGCGACGTCTTCAAGGATCCGCGCATCGTTGCGGCCTCGAAGGCGTTCGTCATGATCCTGGTCGACGTCCAGAAGTATCCCGATGTGAATGGAGCGTTCGCGCCGGACGGCACCTACGTTCCGCGCACTTTGTTCCTCGATGCCGAAGGCGAGGTCGACACGACCCTAGTAGGCAGCGACGCTCAATATCCGCATTCGTTGAAGATCGACGATCCGGCCGAGCTTTTGGCGCTGATGCAGCGTGCCGCAGAGGCGCCGCGGGAGGCTCGCCGCCACTAGTGCTGCGTCATTGACGCTTGGTTCCCGAGTGATGCCGGGTGATCTGCCAAGCGTCAGTGACCAAGCAACACGAGAATCATGGAGTTGCTGGTGTTCCTTGTGTCTCAGACATTTGCTCGGAACCTAGCCGGAATGGGAAGCAAATGTCTCGGACGGAATACTAGAGCAGGTTCGACCCTGATGGAACGCATCCGAGCCTCGGCGGCCTGCTCTCAGTCTCTGTTTCAAATCTTGATCCACACGGTCGATGGAAGCTAAGCCGCTTCCATCTCAAGCGATCAGGGTCTAGGGCGGGGGCTCGATTGATCGCGTTCAAATTCGCACGCAGGCGAGCTGAATGAACGCGAAGAACGCGTGTATTGCGGCTATGGGCGTCTGCGTCGGTCGCTGCTGTCGCGGGGGCCGGGCGGGTCTCATCGCTCGCTCACGGCAACAGGGCCACGCGGTGCCGCCGTTCTAGCGCAGAGCGATCCGATCTGGCATAGCGGGGCTGCCATAGCCCGGGGCTGAGCGGGCGGCGCGGGGTTCCATGGCTTGGACGGACAAGATTTTCCGCTATTGCGAGCGCGCAGGCGATCCGTCCTTCTGGGCGGAGCCTGCGAACGCCTTGTCAAATGCAGCGTTCATTGTCGCGGCCCTTCTCGCGGCCGTGACACTCGCCCGTGGACAGGACGGTCCGACACGCCGCAGCGAATGGATGCTCGTCGGTCTCGTGCTGGCGATCGGCGTCGGCAGCTTTCTCTTTCATACTTACGCCACCCGCTGGGCATCGGTCGCCGATACCGCGCCGATCGGCATTTTCATGCTGACCTATCTCGGCTACGCGCTCCGGCGTTTCCTTGGGCTGCCCTGGTTGGTCGTTCTGATTGCCGTGGCTGCCTTCGTCGGCTCGATGCGGCTCGCAGGCGATATACCTTGCGCGCCGGGCCTGTTACCCGTCACGCGGGCTGGCGGACACCCCTGCTTCAACGGTTCGCTCGGATACCTGCCGGCGCTCGCCGCCCTGATGCTCGTGGGGCTTGCGCTGGCCGTCCGTCGGCACCCGGCCGCGTCGCGAGTGCTGGCGGCCGGTCTCGTCTTCGGCGCATCGCTCGCGTTCCGGACGCTCGACTTCGAGGTGTGCGCTTTGACCGAGGTCATGGGCAAGGCCCGCGGCACGCATGCGGTCTGGCATGTGCTCAACGCGGTGACGCTTTATCTGCTGCTGGCGGCAGCGGTTGGCTTCGGCGGCACGCGACGGTCAAGTCCCTGACAGTCCCGGCGCCGTTGGCGGTGGCTATACGCGGCCGGCAAGGCGATATCGCCAGGAGGGAGCGGGGAGCGGCTTGCCGATTGCGCCGCGCCGACTTGCAGCCCATAACGGCGCGCTCCATGGCGGCGCGAGCGGACGTGGTGGAACTGGTAGACACACGAGACTTAAAATCTCGAGTTCGTAAGAGCGTGCGGGTTCGAGTCCCGCCGTCCGCACCAATACTCATTTCGCGACGCCACCCGCCCTCCCGTCGCTCGGGTTCTGGTTCGAGGATCACCCTCGAACCTGCACCATCAGATCTTGCGCCACGCTGCCCGCCTACCAGGACCGGCCCGGGAAGAACGCATTGAACCAGCGGATGTCCGTCGGGCTCGTCAACCGGCGCGGCAAGTCGGGGATGGCAGCGAACACGCCCGGCTGATCGGGCGTCGTGCCACGGACCGCACGCAGGTGCAGAGCCAGGTCCTGCGAGCATTCCGCGAGCTCGGCCTCGGTCAGATGCGTGCGCATTGGATCGAACCGCCGTATGTCGGCGAGACGACGCTCGCGGATCTTGCGATAGGACATCGTGCTGAGCGCGAGCCCGTAGCGCCGCTGCATCTTGTGCGCGGCCAGCGCCAGGAGCGACGAGAAGAACGCAAACACGAGCAGCTTGCGCAGCCAAGAGCGCGCACGATCCTTGAACGGTGGCGTGTCGGCTTGCGCGGCGCCCGCACCGGCGGGCTTGCCGCTCGACGTCGTGCTGGCGCCCCCTGTCTTGGGTGCCGCGAAGAGGCCACCCTGCAGGGAGCTCACGAGCCATGCCACAGGCAGCGCGACGAGGGCCGCGCGGTGCGACGTGAACGGCAGCTGCTTGGGCTCCCAGACCCGCCCGACCGGCACGTAGCCGACGAGCTTCTGCACCTCCGGCACGAGATCCTGCGTGAACTCGAGCTGCAGCGTCCGGTCGTGGAGGCCGAGGGCCTTGTACTCATCGGCGAAGCCGGAGTCGCCGGGCAGCGCCGCTCCGAACGTCACGACGCCCGTCACGTTGCGTCCCACGGATTTCAGCTCCCACGCCGACAGAAACGACAGCGCGCCTCCGAGCGAGTGGCCCGTTATGATGACTGGCGTCGCCGGATCGGGTGCGATTGCGTCAAGCCAGGCATGGACATCGGGACTGACCGCGGCCCACGCGGCGGCAAAGCCGCGGTGACGCGGCTTCGCCGTTGACATGCCGCGCGGAAGCAGCTCGTCGGGAGACGTCATCGCGGCGTCGAGGTTGCCCTTCCAGTCCTGCCAGTCCGCCGTGCCGCGGAACACCAGGAAGACCGCTCCGTCGAGGACGAATCCGATCGCCTCCGTATTGGCCTTCCAGAACGGAGTGATGTGCTTGAACGGCTTTTCGGGAAAGGTTTCGAGGAAGCCGATCACGGATGTCGCGGACGCGTCCTTGCCGTCGTCGCGGATCCGCTCGTAGACCAGCGCCGACATGTACGAGCACAGCTCGCAGAGATCGAGCGGCACCTCGCCCTTGACCAGCAGCCCGGCTGTGGCGGCAATGCCTTGGAGAGGTGGAGCATTGCGATTGTCGGCTTGGCCGAGCGTCGACCGGAACTCGGCCAACGAAACGACGCGCGCTCCGTCGTCGATCGGCGGGTCGAGGTCGAGCCGCGCCAGCGCGTCGACCTTGGGCCGCGCCAGCCACGCCGCGAGGCCCATCACGATGGCAAGAACGCCGAGCACCAGTGGCCACAGCAACGCCCAGCCCCCGGTATCGATCCTTATCGCGCTCGGCTCGCTCGGGTTGTCGACCAGCACGGCGACGTCCTGGCCAACTTGGTAGCTCGTCGGGCAGGAGAAGAAGGATTGCGCATAGCATCGCTCCTTGCCGCCACGATCGACGAACCGCACTGCCGGTGCCACCGGGGTGCAGCCCTCTCCGGCCTTCGCTGCGGGCGCAGCGGAAACGGCAGTCGCGTCCAGGCAGGCCGCTGCCGGGTCGGGCGCGTTCTCCGTGCGCAAAGCGGCGATCTTGCCTGGAAGCCGCACGCCGTTGAGCAGGAGGGCGGCGTCGGTTGAACCCATGCGAAGGCCGATCAGGGCCAGTGCCAGTGCACCGAGCGCAAGCAGCAACGTGGGAATTCTGGTCCCGATCCAGATCAGGCTTTCGCCGAAGCTCGAGGCTTGGCGCTGCGTCCCGGCCTGGCTCGTAACGCGACGTCGCGGACCGTCCGAAGGTGCCGGTCCACGGGCATTTCGCGGCACGGCCCCGACCTCGGGCGCTGCGGTGGTATCGACCTGGACCGTCGGCATATCGGTTGCCGCTGGCGAGCCAGCCGACGGCCTGCCCGCGCCGCTCGCCGGACCTGCATCGGCCTCCGGCCGGCCTGCTGGAGCTTGTTCCTCGACAGCACCGCCCGCCGTCGTCGCGTCGTTGTTACGGGCCTGGCCGGGTGGTGTCGCCCCCCGGTCAGGCCCTTGCTCAAAAGGGCCGTTTACCTGCCCCGCCTCGCTCGATCGCGCCAGTTGCCGGTGAAGCGCCGTTGCGACGTATTGCACGCTGTACGATTGGCAGAACTCCGGCTGTTGCGCCCAGAAAGCCCACGCGCCGGGCGGGACGAACTGCATGAGCCCCTTGATGATCGCGCCGGTCGGCGTCTTGCGAGACACCTCGAGCCGTGCCGCCTGCCCGTCGACGGTGTGCAGTGACGCTCGGAGCTGTTCGGGCGTCCAGTTCGACGGGCTTTTCATGGCCGCGATGAACAGGCCCCAGATGTCGCGGACCTTGGACTTCTCAGGCTCGGTGAGGATCTCGCCGTAGCCGCTGGCCTTGAGCATCTGCAATTGTGCGTAGGAGGTCATCGCCGCGACGTCGGCGGCCGAAAGCCCCTGCGTGTCCGTCGGTCCGAGCTTCTTCAGACCGTCGCTGCTTTCGAGAGAGGCGAGCACGAACCCGCCGGCGAGCTGCGAGCAGAGCACGGCCAACGCGACCTGTCCGCTGCGCGACAGCGGGTCTGCTCCGCCGGAGAGCGCGGTGATCCCGGCTTTCACTGCCGGGCTGCCCGCCTGATAGGTCGCGAGCAGCTCGCGGAGCAGCAGCACCGTGATCCCGGCGGTGGGCATGTACTGGTGCATCAGCGCCCAGGTGATCATGCCGGTCGTCATCGGCGTCGCGATCAGGTGGTTGCTGTTGCGCGGGCGATAGGCCTGCCATCCCTTGATATGCTCGGGTATGAACTCGAGGAACACCGTCTGGCGACCGGAGTACGTATCGCTCCAGAGATCGCCTCCAGGCGTGCCGAGCAACGGAAACAGCCATTCCGACTTGATGCCGCCCTGGCCCTTGCTGCCAAGATCGACCAGATGCTGCCAGCCGTGCTCTGGGTGCTGCCGGCACCAGTCGATCGGCTTGCCCTTGTAGGCCGGGGCCTCGCCGAAAGCCTTGATGAGCATGCCGAGCTTGCTGTTGCCGTACCGGCTCGCCTTGAGAAGCGTTTCCTCTTGCGGCCCGAGATTGGCGATCGAGTACTGCGCCTCGGCACAATAGAACGAGCCGTGCTTTTCGGAGAATGTGTCCCAGTCGTTGGCGAGCTTCCAAGCGATATCGCGCGCCGACGCGAGGTCGTGGAGCTCGAGCGGGTTCCATTCGTACGTGCTGTAGCCGAAGGTGTCGCCGTCCGAGGAGAATTTGACGTGCAGCGCTGCCATGCAGTCCCACATGTCGGCATTGCGCTTGTAGGCTGCCAGCGTCTCGTCCGGTATCAGATCGTGCGCGCCGGCCTGATAGTCGATGGCCACGAGGTGCACCGCATAGGCGCTTTGCGCGTCGTCGAGCTTGCTGCGATCGCCCCAGTTCGTGGTGATGCGCGTCGTGCGCAACTCCGTCCCGGCCATCGAGGTGCCAGTCGCCTGGCCATCGGCGACATCCGACCTCTGGGGCTTTCCCGACTTCGCATCGACGGTGTGAGCGCCGGTCGAGAAACCCGAGACGTGGGAGCTGCCGAACTTCAGCTTACCGCCGAGGATGTCCATGAGCGTTCCGCCCTGCGGCGAAGACCGGAGATCCTGGTCGGACATGTGCATCCATTGCACCACGACGCGCTTATGCTGGCGTCCGAGATCTGCGACCAGCGCATCGAGCGCGTTTTGATCCTCCGGCGCGTCGCTGAAGAAAAGAACGCGATTATCGGGGGTGCCGTCGACGTTGAACTGATGCGCTGGCGTCCGCAGAAGCGCACCGGGCGGTAGTGCATCCCGGAGCGGCGCAAGCGCCGCCTGCTCGGCCGCGGAGCGTTGCGCGATGAAGCCGCCGAAAATCTCCATTACCGGGATCAGCGTCTTGGCCTGAAACATCTCGCTCGGATGCTGAAAGGCCCCGGCAAGCACGCTCATCAATTGGAGAGCTTGAAGCCTCAGCGGATCCTGCTCGGAAGTGTCGACGCCGAGGAACGGGTTCCAATGCGGCTGCCACGACTCGGTAGGTTTGGCGTTCATCGCGGCAAGCGACAGTGCCGCGCCGGATCGGGGAACCTTCAGGGCGGTTTCCGGCAGCAGCCGGGCGGCAGGTGTGACCGGCTCCGGCCCGTAGCACGGCCGTGCGGATGGCGCCGCGTCACTGGCCGCCGCTCCTCCGGCCCCGTTCGAGTTCGACATTGGCAGTTCCTCCCAGCACGCGGGACAATCGCTGAGCGATGCAGCTCGCGCTTCTTGTCTGCTCTTTGATTACTTATTTTATTTCAGTGTCTTGCGCGCGTCCAAAGACGGCCCGACCTCGAAGAAAACGACGATCATTCGTCGCGCCTCGACAATCCGCCATTATGTTCCGAATGAGGTCAATCGGAATCATTGCGCCACGTGCGGACTGGACCTGTATTGTGGCCCGACCGACCCAGAAAGCGCTTGGTCCGTTCGCCGGTCTGCATCGCGGTCCGCCGGCACGCCGAGTGGCAACGTGCGTGCGCCGCAAGGGGTGTCTTGCTCGTCGTCAATCCGCTGACATGGCTCCTGTGCGAACGTTTTTCTATGATTTCGCTCGATCTGCCGCCCGGTTCTGCTACGCCTTCGTCGTCGGCGCCCGGTCTCAATGCGCCCGAACCCGGTGCACCGGCGCTCCGCCGCTCCCTGAAGCTCTGGCACGCCGTTCTATATGGCCTCGGCGTCACCGTCGGTGCTGGCATTTACGTGCTGATCGCCGACACCGCTGGCCGCGCCGGCATGCACGCGCCGCTCTCTTTCGTCTTCACCGCGGCAATGATCGGTTTCACGGGCGCGTCCCTGGCAGAGCTCGGATCCCGCTTTCCCGTTGCCGCCGGAGAGGCCGAGTACGTGCGCCGCGGCTTCCGTTCCGAAGCCATGGCGGCGGTCATCGGCCTGCTGGTTATCGCCATGGCCATCCTGTCGTCGGCGACGATCAGCATCGGAGCTGCCGGCTACATCGGGGTCTTCGTGCCGCTGCCCGAGACGGTGCTGATCGCGATTGTGGTTCTTGCCATGGGCGCCATCGCCGCGCGCGGCATCGTCGAAAGCGTCACGTTTGCCGGTCTCATGACCTTGATCGAGCTTGGCGGTCTGACCATGATTGTGGCAACGGGATTTGCGACCAGCAGCGATGTCGTCACGCGGCTTCCCGAGGTGGTCCCGGCCACACTGGATCCGGCGGTGTGGTCGGGGATCGTCTCGGCGTCGCTTCTCGCGGTGTTTGCCTTCGTCGGTTTCGAAGGCATCGTCAATCTCGGCGAGGAGCTCGAGGAACCTGAGCGCAATCTGCCACGCGCCATCCTGCTGACGCTCGCCATCACAACGGCGCTCTATGTGCTGGTGGCGTGGGTATCGCTCGTGGCGATGGGCCCGCGGGAGCTGGCCGCCGCCAAGGCACCTCTGGCAGCCGTGTTCGAGCGGCTGACCGGGGGCTCGCCCCTTACCATGAGCGCTATTGCGGTCGTCGCCACGCTCAATGGCATTGTCGTCAACCTGATCATGGCCTCGCGCGTGATGTACGGTCTGTCGCGCACCGGCACGTTACCTGCCGCGCTCGCAGCTGTGAACGTGGCGACGGGCACGCCGGTCCTTGCCACCGGTCTCGCAACCCTCATCGCGCTTCTGCTGGCTCTCGCGCTGCCTCTTGCGCATCTTGCCGATCTCTCTGCGCGGATCACGCTTTTGGTGTTCGGCCTCGTGAATCTCGCCCTCCTGTTGCTGAAGCGCCGCGACGCCCGCGCGGCGCCTGCCGGTCCGCAGGCTGGGCCCGAAGGCGAGGCCGAAGCGCGCCATTTCGCGTGTCCGATGTGGGTGCCGGTGGCGGGTGTGGTGAGCTGTGCCGGATTTCTGGCGGCCGACTTCGCAATCGCCGTGATGAGATAGCACCGGCATGAGAGCGGCGACCGAGCCGTGCGACCATGTAGGCGACCATGCAGGCGACCAAACAGGCGACCAAACAGGTCTGGCCGACGCCGGGCGAGCAAGGGTGGTGGCGTCAGCCCGCCCTGTTCGATGAGCCCGCGCCTGCCTCGGACGCTATTCGGGCGGCCGTCACGGCCGTCACGTCGCCGATGACAAGAATGCACGGGCCGTCGATCCGCTCGGCCGTGACCCGCGCCGCAATCGTCGACAGCGTTCCGCCGACGGTCAGCGTGTCGGCGCGCGTGGCATTGAACACGGCAATCGCCGGCCGCGCCGGGTTGGCTCCCGCCTCGACGATGCGCGCGGTGAGCTCCGCCATCGTGCCGAGCGGCATGTAGACGACCGTCGTGACATTGGCGTCCGCGAGTGCTGGGATGTCGATCGTGTCCGGCAACGTGCCGGCGCGCGAATGGCCGGTCACGAGCTGCAGCCGCTGGGCGTGGTCGCGATGGGTGAGCGACATGCGCAACGCCGACGCGGCACCCTGCACTGCGGTGATGCCCGGCACGACCTCGACCGGAATGCCCTCGCGATCGAGCGCCGCCATCTCCTCCCCGGCGCGCCCGAACACCATTGGATCGCCCGACTTCAGACGCACGACCCGCTTGCCCTGCTTCGCAAGCGCAATCATGAGCCCGTTGATCTCGTCTTGCTTGCACGATGGCTTGCGGCCCGACTTGCCAACCAGCATGCGCTTGGCCTCGCGGCGTGCGAAATCGAGCACCTCCGACGAGACGAGGTCGTCATACAGGATCACGTCGGCACTGCGCAGGGCGCGAAGCGCTTTCAATGTCAGCAGCTCGACGTTCCCGGGACCGGCTCCGACCAGCATGACGGAGCCGCACTCTGTTGCCCCCTGCGGCGCCTCCGCTGCCGCATTCGCAATCGCCATCAGCGTATCGAAATCGGCCTGTGCCGGCTCACGCTCGGGCTCCTTCAGCGCGATCTCGGTAAAGCGCTCCCAGAACCGGCGCCGCGCCGCGAAGCCGAGCCGCAAGCGTTGCACGTCTGGCCGCCAGGCCTTCGCCGCCTGTGCCCATCGTGCCAGTCCCGACGGCAGAAGCGCCTCGATGCTGGCACGTACCGACTGGCCGAAAACCGGGGCCGCGCCGTCTGTCGAGATGCCGATCACCAGCGGCGAACGGTTGACGACGGAGCCGAACTGGAACGCGCAGAGATCTGGCCGGTCGACGACGTTGCAAGTCACGCCAGCCTCGCGCGATGCGCAGGCGAACGCACGTCCCTCGGCTGCATCCTCGATGGCCCCGATGGCTAGGACGGCGCCCTGAAAGACGGCGACGTCCCATGGCCTGCGGTGGATCGCAATACTTCCCGCAGGCGGCTCGGCAGCGATCTCGACCAGCTCGGGGCAGGGGTCCGGCGCGTAAACCGCAACATGGGCACCGGCCGCGGCCGCAAGCTCGGCCTTCCAGGCCGCTGCCTCGCTGCCACCTGCTATGACAACGCGCCGGCCGTCGAGCTTGAAGAACGCGGGAAGCGTGGCGATGGGATCCATGCGCCGCGGTCGGGTGGGCTGAGGCTGGCGGCCGTTGACGCCGCCAGGCGTTGCGACCGTCGTAAGCCGTACCGTCATCTCCTCGATTTCTCCGCGCCCGGGTTTGGCGAATGGGCGATCGGTCGAAGTATGTTCAGTATCGCGGCGCTGTCCATGCCAAACGCGTCCTTGAACGTCGTCTGGAGTGTACCGCCTCGATCGCGCTGGCCGCCCCGCGATCGGATCGCGGGGCGCTTTGGCGGATTGGCCTACTCGGCGGCCTCGAGCGTGGGCGACTTGTGGCGGGCGTAGAGAAATTCCAGCACGGCTGCGCGGGCATGGACGAAGTCGGCATTCTCGGCCAGCTCGAGCCGCTTTCTCGGCCGCGCAAGCTTGACATCCAGCACCTCGCCGATGAACGCCGAAGGACCATTCGTCATCATCACGATGCGGTCCGAGAGCAGCACCGCCTCGTCGACGTCGTGGGTGATCATGATGACGGTATTGCCGAGGCGCGCGTGGATATCCATCACGCTGTCTTGGAGCTGGGCCCGGGTCAGAGCATCGAGCGCGCCGAACGGCTCGTCCAGCAGCAGCACTTTCGGCTCCATGGCAAGTGCGCGCGCGATGCCGATACGCTGCTTCATGCCACCCGAGATCTCCCCCGGACGGCGATCCTTGGCGTGCAGCATGTTGACGAGTTCGAGGTTGTGCAGCGTCCAGTCGTGCCGTTCAGCCTTGGACTTGCCGCGTCCGAACACCTTGTCCACCGCCAGGCGCACGTTCTCGTAGCAGGTGAGCCAGGGAAGGAGCGAATGGTTCTGGAACACGACCGCACGATCGGGTCCTGGCTCGTTGACCTCCTGGCCCTCGAGCAGAATGGCGCCCGAGGTCACCGACGTCAGTCCGGCCACCAGGTTCAGCAGAGTGGACTTGCCGCAACCCGAGTGGCCGATGATCGAGACGTACTCGCCCTGGTCGATGACGAGGTCGATGCCCTTCAGCACGTTGGTCGACACGCCGCCGCGGTTGAACGTCTTGTCTACTCGGTCGATCTTGAGGAACGGCAGCCCGGCGGCGCCGCGACGCGGAGCGCCGGAATGCGAGACGGGGTCGATGCGTGCAATCATGTCCTCGGCCTCCTGTTCATGCCGCTGCCGTGCCGCGCGTTGCGATACGCCCGACGGACGCCACCAGGCGGTCGAGCACGAAGCCGACGACGCCGATGTAGACGAGCGCCACCACGATGTCGGATAGCCGCGACGAGTTCCACGCGTCCCAGATGAAGAAGCCGATACCGACGCCGCCGGTCAGCATCTCGGCGGCGACAATCGCGAGCCACGACAGGCCGATGCCGATCCTGAGGCCGGTAAAAATGTATGGTGCAGCGGACGGCACCATGATCCGCCAGAAGAACTCGAGTTGGTTGAGACGGAGGACCTGCGCGACGTTGCGATAGTCCTGCGGAATGTTTCTGATGCCCACAGCGGTGTTGATGATGACTGGCCAGATCGCTGTGATGAAGATGACGAAGATGGCCGAGGGATTGGCGTCGCGGAATGCGGCAAGCGAGATCGGCAGCCAGGCGAGCGGCGGTACCGTGCGCAACACCTGGAAGATCGGATCGAGGCCGCGCATCGCCCACTGGCTCTGGCCGACGAGGCAGCCGAGAGCGATACCGGCTAGGGCGGCGAGCCCGAAGCCCACGGCCACGCGCTGCAGCGACGTCAGAACGCGATGACCGAGCCCAAGATCCTGCGGGCCATTGACGAAGAAGGGATCAACAATCAGATCCCTGGCTTCGGTCCAGATCTTGCTCGGAGCTGGCAGTGACGATTTCGGGCTGGCGCAGGCGAGCTCCCACACGAGAAGGAGCGCTGCCAACACGAGAATAGGAGGCAGCACAGAAGTGACCACGAAGTTGCCGAAACTCGATAACCACCTCGCCACAGTCGCGGTCATGCTGCCGGAGGTTCCGGCCCGTTTGGTAGCGGGGCCGCGGCCGGTGGCAGCCGAGGCCGCCACCGTTTGACTTGCCGCCTGACCGGCAATGTGGCTGGCGAGATGACCGGCCTTAGATCCGGTCTCGGGTGCGGCGACGAGGGCCGCGACAGACGTTGGTAGCGAGCCTGCTGGTGTTGCGACCAGCGGCTCCCGAACCGCGAGGTGCTGCATGGTATGCTCCATGATCGTGTTCTAACGAGGAAGGGTTCTCGCTGGCTTGCCGCTTATGCGATGCGCTTGATGCCGAGGGACTTGAGGTAGGCTGCCGGGTCCGCCGGATCGAACGTTTTGCCGTCGAAGAACTTCTCGACGCCGCGGCTGTCGCCACCGGGGGTTTCCTTGAGGCCGAGGCCCTTTGCTGCCTCGAGCCAAAGATCTGACCGGTTGGTCTTGTCGACCAGCGCTTTGACGTCGAGGCTCGGATCGAATTTGCCCCAGCGGATGTTCTCGGTGACGAACCAGGTGTCGAGGCTCTTCCAGGGGTAGGAGACCTCGCCCTTGTCGCCCCAGAACTTCATCAAAAGGTTCGTGCCCTTGGCGGTCTTCCCGCGACCGTAGTTGATGTCGCCCTTGATGCGTCCGATGATGTCGGGAACCGGCACGTTGAACCACTGGCGGCGGCCGATGATCTCGGCCATCTCCTGCTTGTTCTCCATCTTCTCGCACCACATCTGCGCTTCCATCGTCGCCATCATGATGGCGAGGGCCGCCTTGGGGTTCTTGTCCACCCAGTCGGCGCGCATGCCGAGCACCTTCTCGGGGTGCTTGAACCAGATCTCACCCGTTGTTGCGGCGGTGAAGCCGATGTCCTGGTTGACGAGTTGCTCGTTCCACGGCTCGCCGACGCAGAAGCAGTCCATGTTGCCGACCTTCATGTTCGCCACCATCTGCGGCGGCGGAACGACGATGGTCGAGACGTCCTTGTCTGGGTCGATGCCACCGGCCGCGAGCCAGTAGCGGATCCAGAGGTCGTGCGTGCCACCGGGGAAGGTCATTGCGGCCTTCACCTCCTTGCCGGACGCCTTCTTCTTCGCGAAGGCCTCCTTGAGCGCAGAGCAATCGGCACCGACCGGCAGATCCTTGTACTCGTTCGAGACCGAGAGCCCCTGGCAATCCTCGTTGAGACGCAACAGCGTGTACATCGGCAGCGGCTGGTTGTTCTGCATCACCTTGCCGGTGCCGTAGAGGTACGGCTTGGGTGATAGAATGTGGCCGCCGTCGATGCCGTTGGCCTGGGTGCCAAGTGCCATGTTGTCGCGCGTGGCGCCCCACGACGCCTGCTTCAGGATCTCCATGTCAGGCAGACCGTATTTGGCGTAGAAACCTTTTTCTTTGGCGATGATGAGGGGAGCCGCGTCGGTCAGGGCGATATAGCCGAGCTTGGTGCCCTTCACCTCGGGGCCCGCTCCTTGCGCGAAGGCACCGGACGGGAACGCGGTCTTGATGGCGGCGGCGAGTGCGGCGGTGGAGGAAAGCTCGAGGAGGCGGCGGCGGGAGAGCGCTGCGGTGACAACAGTCGAGCCGGCCGATTTCTTGCTCATGAATTATTCCCCGATGACGAATGATGGCACGCCAAGTCGGCGCGGTGTTCGAGCTCGCGCCTGGCGCTAACGACAGGTTTCCAAGTTCCGTGCCAGACGTCGATCGGAGAGAAATATCAGCCAAATCATAAGTTTGGGCAGGTTGCACAATATGTAGCCGCCGCGATGCACTGCCACCATTTTGGGCAGATCGGCGTACGCTGCTCATAGGCACGGCATTCGGCGGATTGGTCAAACGACGTAAATCGGAGCTGCAACCATAGCCGCTGCGGCCCCGCGCATGTTCACAGCCGAGCCGACATGAGCGCGATGCCGAGCGCCCGCACGTCGCCTCCGAGCGAACGGTGCCGGGTGGGGATGGCGGAGGTGGGCGCGCCGAGCCGCCCGGGGAACCGGTCTGTATAGAGAGCATGCCAGCCGGCGCCGGTTTTGACCGGTCGCTCTTGCGGTGCGCCAGCCAGCCGGTCGAACAGCGAAGGATCGGCGAGCCCGTCCGCCGTCGTGCGCACGAGCCGGTGCAGGGCGCCGCCGCCCAAGTCGTACCAGTCCTCCCCGCGCGCCGCGCCGAGCTCGGCCAGCGCGACCAGGGCAGTGACGGCGAAGGCGTGATAGTGCAGCGCCCGCCGGCCGCGCGCCAGCTCGAGAGGCAGCGTCCCGTCGGGGCCGATGTCGCGGGCCGCGTCCTCCGCGATGGCGCGCGCCAACCGCCAGTGGCGCTCGCTGCCGGTGGCGAGAGAGGTGCCCGCCAGGCCGACGCCGAGCCAGTACCAGTGGTTGTTGCGCTTGCGGCGGCCGTCGGCAAAGAACGGGAGCGCCGCGTCCGCTAGACGCTCGAGCCAGCGCTCGATCTCGGCGCGCCGGTCGGGAGCGGCAGTCGGCTTGAGCTTCAGATAGGCGAGGGCATAGCCGGCCAGGTTCCAGCGGCGCTCCGCTTCGGCTTGCGGACCCGATACGATGCCGAGTAGCGCATCAGCGCGGGCCCACGCTCCGAGCCACGCGACCGCGCAGGCCCCGGCCGCGGTATCCGATCGCAGCACCGACCGGTCGGCACGCGCAACCACTTCGCGCAGATAGTCCGCCAGCGGTGCCACGCGCGCAGCATGCTCGCCCGCCTTGGCGGGATCGACAACCGATCCGGCCTCATCGCCGTAGTAACGCTCGAGGGAAAGGTCGCGGATCGCAGCGGGCGCGTCCGGGCAGGCCTCCGCTGCCCCGCCGGCCCGGGCCGCGCCACAGCCGGACAGGACAAGGCAGGCTGTCGCCAGGACGGCAAGCCAACCGTGCTTCGATATGCTCGCTTCGACAACGCTCGTCATGGCAGGACCGTTCTGGCCGCGGCTTCCGGGCAACTCAGCCGCCAAAACAATTAACGCAAGCTAAATACCTGTCTTGACGTGAGCTTTACCGTTTACGCACACACTGCGTCGCAGTTCGCCCCACAAGGGGGTGTGCGTCAGGAACGCCGCCGCCGGCCATGAAGAGCCCGGCACGTATCGCGCCCGCAGCCGGCAGACCGGACAACCGTGACACCTGTCATCAAAATCCGCCCGATCATCTTCGCGCTCGGCCTCATGCTGTGCACGATCGCGCTTGCGATGGTCGGCCCGGCGCTCGTCGACCTGACGGACGGCTCGCACGGATGGAGGGCGTTCCTCGCCTCCGCCATGCTGACGCTGTTCGCCGGCGGACTGATGGTGCTTTACGCCTACGAGAGCCGCCCGACGAAGATCGGTGTCAAGGAAGGCTTCCTGCTGACCACGTTGAGCTGGGTGCTGGTGGCCGGCTTCGGTGCGCTGCCCTTCGTGGGCCTCGGCCTCAACTATACCGATGCCTACTTCGAGACGATGTCGGGCCTGACGACGACAGGAGCGACAGTGATCGTCGGTCTCGACAAGCTGCCGCGCGGCATCCTGTTGTGGCGTGCGCTGCTCAACGGCATCGGCGGTCTCGGCATCATCGTGATGGCGATCATCATGCTGCCCTTTCTGCGCGTCGGCGGCATGCAACTTTTCCAGACGGAAAGTTCGGACAAGAGCGAGAAGGTGGTGCCCCGCGCCATCGAGCTGATGACGGCCACGGCGATCATCTATGCCGGGCTGATCGTGCTGTGCGCGCTCGCCTACACCGTGCTGGGCATGAGCGCTTTCGACGCCATCTGCCACGCGATGCCGACCGTCGCGACCGGCGGCTTCTCGACCCACGATTCGAGCTTCGGCTATTTCAACAACCCGGGCCTCGAATGGACGGCCACGCTGTTCATGATCCTCGGCGCGCTGCCGTTCGTGGTGCTGATCAAGGCGGCGCGCGTCGATCCCTGGGTGCTGATCAACGACGTGCAGGTTCGCGGCTTCGTCGGCTTTCTGGTGTCGATCTGGCTGATCCTGGCGTTGTGGCTGGTCGCCACCCGCGGGCTGCCCTTCACCGACGCGCTACGCCTGTCGTCGTTCAACGTCACGTCGATCGTCACCACGACGGGCTTCGTCAGCGCCGATTATACGATGTGGGGTCCGTTCGCAGTGGGCCTCTTCTTCCTGCTGACCTTCGTCGGCGGCTGCTCCGGCTCGACCGCGGGTGCTATCAAGATCTACCGGCTTCAGGTGGCGGGCATCCTCACTCGCAGCCACTTCCTGCATCTGATCAGCCCGAGCCGGATCGTCACGCTGGTCTACAATGGCCGCCGTCTGCCGGACGACGTGCCGTTCTCGGTCGTTGCCTTCCTTGCCATCTACATGGCGACGACAGGCGTGTTCACGGTGGTGCTGGCGGCCATGGGGCTCGATCTCGTCACATCGCTCTCGGCGACCGCGACCGCACTCGGCAACGTCGGTCCCGGCCTCGGCGATATCATCGGCCCGTCGGGAACCTTCGCACCGCTGCCGGCGGCGGCCAAATGGGTGCTGTCGCTGGCGATGATGATGGGACGTCTTGAGCTTTTCACCGTGCTCGTTCTGCTCAGGCCGGAATTCTGGCGGAGCTGACGCGGCGCCTGCTCTCTTCGCCGGGTCGCACCGCGGGCACTCCTCGGCGGGTGATGACCCGAAGCGGCGCCCTCACGACACGCGCCATCCATAGAGCCAATCGTATCCTTTCATGATGCGCTCGCCGCCGAGGGCGCGCATCGCCGCATTGCGAGCCAGCGCCGCCGCACCGGACAGATGATAGACATGGCCGTTGCGCTGCGAGGCCGAGGCGACATGGACCACGCGCGCGACCCGCCTGCTCTCGTAGCGGGCGAAAGCCGAGCGAGGATCCTCCGGCGAGGCGGCAAGCTCGGAGGCAAGCGTCGCGGCGTCTTCGATGGCCATGCCGCCACCCTGCGCCAGAAACGGCAGCACGGGGTGCGCCGCATCGCCCGCCAGCGCGATCGGCCCACGCGCCATCGTGAGCGGCGACCTCAGCGTCGACAGCGACCACTTCCGCCACTGGGGCGCGGCTGCGATCAGTGCCCGAAGCGTCGCATGTACGCCTGCCGTGCGGTCTGCGACCCAAGCAGGCTCGATCTCGCGGCTCCACTCGCGGCTCGTACCGGGCTCGACGACGATCACGACGAGTGCGATCTCGCGGCCGGCGCGGACCGGGTAGTGGACGGCGTGGAGGCCTTTGGCTAGCCAGACTCCGGTGGCGTTCTCTCGCAGCGCGCGCGGAGCGTCGGCGGCGGGGATCACAGTCCGCGCGGCGCTGCGATGGCTGAACGCGGGGATCGCGGGGTCAATGAGCGCGGTGCGCAGCGGCGACCAGAGGCCGTCGGCGATGACCAAAGCGTCGGCCGCATGCGAGGGCTGGCCGGTCCGCCGCAGATGGATCGTCGGGCCGTCGAGCTCTGCACCCTCGATCTGAGAGCCCCAGTCGATCGCGATCAGCGGTTGGCGACGGGCGGCGGCGGTCAGTGCGGCGTGTAGATCTGCCCGATGGGCCACCCAGTAAGGCGCGCCGTGGCGGAGGGCGATCCAGCTTCCCAATGGAAGCTCGGCCAGTACGCGGGCGGTCGAACCGTCGCGCACGCGGACGAGGTCGGGGATCCCGACGTCGGATGCGAGCAGATCCGCCACGCCGAGATCGGCCAGAATGCGGGTCGCGTTCGGGCCGAGCTGAATGCCCGCACCGTCCTCCGCGCCCGGCATACGCCGCTCCACGACCTGGCTTGGGATGCCGCGACGGGCGAGGGCAAGGGCGGTCGAGAGCCCTGCAATGCCACCGCCCGCGATGAGAAGCGACCGCGTACGCTGCCTGCCCCCGACCGTACCGTGGCCGCTCATCACCGCATTTGTCCCGCTCCTGTGCAGGCTCGGAGCACGTCAGGCGGCGGCCGAGACGACGGCACCTTTCGGGTCGCTCTCGCTCTCGTCGAGGCGGGTGTCGAACAGGTACAGCGTCGAGCAGTACGGACAGAGCACCTGTGCATCCTGGCCCATATCGAGATAGACGTGTGGATGATCGAAGGGCGGACGCGCGCCCATGCACTTGAACTCCTTGACGCCGATGAAGATTTTCTCGGCGCCGTCGTCGTTGGCGAGGTGAGGCACGACATGGCCGGCCATCGCGAAGCCCTTTCGCTGAACGTGATCGGCCGAACCATAGCTGCGGGTGGCGGGAAATGGTAGGGGAGCGGCGCCCGCAGTTCGTCGCACAGCGGGGGCGAGGCGGAGGAGATCGGAGTGGCGCATTTCACGTCGGACGGGGTCGACATCGCCTATGTCGACCAAGGTAGCGGAGGGGCCGTGCTGCTGATCCACGGGTTCGCGTCGAACCTCCGCGTGAACTGGATCGACACGGGCTGGGTGCGGTTACTGACGGACGCCGGCTACCGCGTGGTGGCGATCGACAACCGCGGCCACGGCGAGAGCGGCAAGCCGCACGATCCGGCGCGCTATGGGGGACCGATCATGGCCGAGGATGCGCGGCGCCTCATGGAGCACCTCGGGATCGAGCGGGCGCATGTGATGGGCTACTCGATGGGCGCGCGGATCGCGGCGTTCCTGGCGCTGGCCCATCCGCAATGCGTGCGGTCGCTGGTGTTCGGCGGGCTCGGTGCCAACATGGTGCGGCCGATGGCGGGCACGGGGCCGATCGCGCACGCGCTCGAGGCGAAGAGCATCGAGGAGGTGACCAACGCGACGGCGCGGACGTTCCGGGCGTTCGCCGAGCAGACCGGCAGCGATCTGAAAGCGCTTGCGGCCTGCATTCGGTCGTCGCGGGATCCGATCGCGGCGTCGGATGTGGCGCGGCTCGCCTGTCCAGTGCTGGTGGCGGTCGGGGAGACCGACGTCATCGGCGGCCCGGCGGACGGGCTCGCAGCACTGATACCGGGGGCGGAGGCGTTCGTGATTGCGGGGCGCGACCATATGAAGGCGGTCGGCGACAAGGCGTACAAGGAGCGCGTGTTGCGGTTCCTGAAAGCGATCGCCTGAGCCGCCGATGATAGGGCGCGCAAAAAAACGGCAAGGCCCTAGACGGTCATCTGTGGCGCGCCGGTCGAGAGGGCGAGACGGCAGCCGGACAGTGACGAGGCTCTAGGGCCGAGACGTCTTGAAGCTGTTTGACGCGATTACGCTACACAGACGGGACGCTACACAGTCGATACGCAACGAACGCAACTGCTACGCAACGATACAACCGACAACGCGAACGCAACTGGCACACACGCAACCCGACATACACAGCCCCGGTACGCTGGAAGGCTGGCCGGACCGTTTTGCGTGACGCTCAACCCACACGCTCGGCTCCGATAAAAGGAAGCTATCAGAGCATGCGGCGTCGAGTCCCAGGCCATGAACGATCGACCGCAATAGGTTGGGGATAACCCGAGTTTCATCTGTTTGGGCGCATTGCTGCCCGATTCGTCCGGCCCCCGGAACGCCACAACGCGGCCGGAAATCGGCCGGGAACACACGGCAATGTGCAATCGACGGGTTCGCGACTGCACGCGCGTAAACCGATCGTTAAGCCTAACGTGCGTAGCCTCGGTTCATGTCCGTGTCTCGCGTCCGTGTCGTCCTCGCCCTTTCCGTGTTGCTGGTCCTGTGGGGCTGCAGCACCGCACCAGAGTTCGTCGCTCGCCATGAACCGTGGCGCGACGCAGCCGAGAGCCAGTGTCTGGCGTCGGGTGCGGTGCGCGAGAGCGCGTTCCTACGCGGCCGGTCGGCGCTGGGCGGTCCGAGCGTCTGCGGTGCCTCGCGTCCGTTCGAGATGTCGGCCGCGGCCCGCGGGAGAGTCGCCATGCGGCCCACGGCGCTGCTGCGCTGCCCCATGATTCCGAGCATCGAGCGCTGGGTCGAAACCGTCATCGAGCCCGCTGCGCGGATGTACCTCGGCCAGCCCCTGGCCGAGCTCAAGGTGGCGGCGTCCTATGCGTGCCGCCCGATCAATCATCAGGCCGGAGGCCGCCTGTCCGAGCACGGGCTGGCGAATGCCCTCGACGTCTCTGCATTCATTCTCGCCAGCGGGCGCACGGTGACGGTGAAGGACGGCTGGCACGGCAGCGCCGACGAGCGGGCCTTCCTGCGGGCGGTGCACCGCGGCGCCTGCGACAGCTTCACGACAGTGCTCGGACCCGAGGCCGATCGCTTCCACCACGACCACTTTCACGTCGATCTCGCGCGCCATGGCCGCGACGGCACGTTCCGCATCTGCAAGTGACGACCGCGCCCGGTCGGGCTTCGCGAGATTTCCTTCGCCTGGAATGCTATCGACGTAGACGGCCGCGATCCTGGCGATCGGGCTCGCCGTTCGCAACCGCGACCTCCAGGGACCAGGACCGCCGATGCCGAGGCGACCTCCGTACTCAGCCGCCGCCCGTCTTATTGCCGCGCTGGTCGCGGCGTGGAGCTGCGCGCAGTCCGTCACGGCGCGCCAGGCCGCCGCGGCAGAGCCGCTCGTGGTCGCGCGGGTTGCAGGCGCGCCCTCGCCGTTGTCCGACGGCGAACTCGTTGCCGGGCTCAGCGCGCTAGGATCCGGTGTCGTGAACGTGCTTCCGACAAAAACGCTGCGCGAGGCGCGGCGGGCCGTACGCGACGGTCGAGCGGTGCTGGCCGAGCTGCCGCTACCATTGCTCGAGCGCGAGAGCGGCCTATTTGCGGCCGCCAGCATCCCGTTCCTGGCGCTCGGCGAGGCGGCCGTCCGGCGCCAGCTCGACATCCTGCGCCCGTATCTCGCCCGGCGTCTCGCGGAGGACGATCTGTCACTGATCGCGCTATTGCCCGGGCCGCGGCGGGGGCTTTTTGCGCGGCGGTCGATCGCCGACACCTCGGCTCTGGCCGGCGGCACCTTTGCTGCGCCCGACGCGGTGACGCGGCGGCTGGCGGAGCTCTTGGGAGCGAAGCCGGTTGCGGTCGCGGGCATCGGGTCAGCGGCCCAGTCTGCTGGTCCGGCACCGGCATCGGCACCCCCAGCGGCACGAGCGGCGACTGGTCCGCGCACTCTCGATCGGGGTAGGCAGCCCGACATCGCCGCGCATGCTCCCGACGTGATTCCGGCACCTGACGTGGTTCTGGCACCGGCGGACGAGGCCGCGGATGTGGCGGCGGCGGCCGGCGATCAGGCGACCTATCACGATCTTGCGGTCTGGCTCGGCGCAAGCCTCGTCGTTGCCGATCGGCGGAAGGCAGACGACCGTGCGGGCGCGACAGGACGCACACTCGAGCAGACGGCTTGGCGTGCGCTCGCCGCGCGGCACCACAGTGCGCTGAGGCGGGTGGCGGAGCGGGGTATCGCGGTGGTCGAGCCGCCGCCGGCCTTGGCGGCGGGGCTGGCCGCCACGGGAGCGAGGCTCGCGGACGAATGGATGCCCGGGGCGGGGGCCGATGGCGCGGCCTATCTCGGCGCGTTGCGCAGCGCGCCATGACGGCGGCCGAGTGCACCGAAGAATGCAAGCGCCGCGTCATGCGCTACCACGCGCGGCGCTCCTCGGCAGTGGGCGACTTGGCCTGGGGGATTCTGGACCCCAGGGACCAATGGGCCCGGGGCAACCGGGCCTGGAGCGAGACGCAGTCTTGTCTCAGGACGAGGTGTCTCGGCACGACGTACGTCTCGTTGGTGCACGCCTTAGAAGTAGAGGGTCGTATATGCCGGCACCGAGTCGGGCGAAATGCTGCCGGCGGTGTGAACACTGGTGGTCTGGCTGTCCGACCACACACTCATGCAGGCTGATATGAAGATGCAGGCTATCAAGCTTCTCATGGCCGCCTCCGCACGCGACAAAAAACGTGTCGTGACCATGGTCGGAGCCGGGCATCTGAAGTCCCGCAATGCTGGGCTACGACCTTCGTCTAGTAGGGCACAGCGGTTTGTGGCCGTCAAAGAGAATCGGCGTGATCTGCCCACGTTTTTCAGTGTGCAGTGCAATAGATCGCTGTGCGGTGCCACTGGTCGCGCCGACCGATCGCGTCGATAGCGAGCCAGAGCTCTGTCCAGTCCACTGGCCATTCGGTTGCCGGTTGGATTGATGCCAGAAGCAGTCAGCGACCCGTCGGGCCCTTCTTTCCGACGAAAAAGGGCGATAGGATATCGCATGCCGTGGAAAGAGATCAGCGGTGCCATTGGACTGGCCGAGGGCGGCGCGGTGCGCAATGCCGTGGAGACGGTATGGAGCGCGCTCGGTCTGGACCGGCTCGGCGAGCGCACGCCGGTCCGCCAGCGCGTCGCGTTCACCATCGCATTCGTGGCGCTCGCCGCTAAGCTGTCGAAGGCCGATGGTGTCTCGGTGGCCGTTGAGGGAGAGGCCTTCGAGCGCATGTATGCAGTGCCCGAAAGCGAGCGCGGCAACGTGCGGCGACTGTTCGACCTTGCCAAAAGGGACGTGGCCGGGTTCGAGTCCTACGCGCGCACGATTGCTGGCTACCTCGAGGAGGAGCCCGCACTGATCAACGACGTGTTCGAGTGCCTGTTTCACGTCGCCTGCGCCGACGGCGTGCTTCACCCCGGCGAGGAGCGCTACCTGCAGAGCGTGGCAGCGTGCTTCGGGCTTGGCGACGACGAGTTCAGGTCGATCCGCAGCTATTACGTATCCGACCCGGCGGATCCCTATCTGGTTCTCGGCATCCGTCCCGATGCCTCGGATCAGGAGATCAAGGCGCGCTACCGCGCGCTGGCTGCCGAGAGCCATCCCGACAGCATGATCGCGCGCGGCGTGCCGGAGGCGCTGCGCACGGCGGCCGAGCGGAAGATCCGCGCCGTCAATGTCGCTTACGAGACCATCGTCAAGGCTCGCGCCCGCGCCCGGGTATCGGGTGGCGAGCGCCCAGCCGGCTCCGGGACGCTGGCGAAGGACCGGACGCCGACCGGGGCGGTCTCGTGAGCGGATCGCCAGCCGCCACGATTACCGGCAGCTCGGCGCTGCCGCCGCTCACGGCGCCCGACAGTGTGCTGGTGAACCGGCTGCATCCCTCGCCCAACATCGAGCCGAGAAAGCACGGGCTCGCGCCCGATCTGGTGCTCTTGCACTACACCGGCATGACGTCGGCCGAGAGCGCCATCGATTGGCTGTCGCGGCCCGAGAGCAAGGTGTCGGCGCACTACGTGGTGGACGAGGCGGGAGCGGTGACCCAACTCGTGGCCGAGGCGCACCGCGCCTGGCATGCCGGGCTCTCGTCGTGGCGCGGCGAGACCGACATTAATTCGCTGTCGATCGGCATCGAGATCCAGAATCCCGGCCACGAGCTCGGCTATCACGACTTCCCCGAGGCGCAGGTGGCGGCGGTCGAGAGCCTGGTGCGCGACATCGCCCGGCGCCACCGGATCAGGCCCGAGCGTGTGCTGGCGCATTCGGACGTGGCGCCGGCGCGCAAGATCGATCCCGGCGAGAAGTTCCCCTGGGCGCGTCTGGCGAGGGCCGGGATCGGGCACTGGGTCGAGCCGGTGGCCGCCGGTCGGGTGGGCGTGGCCGCCGGGACAAGCGACGGCGATGTAGCGCTCATGCAGGGGCTGTTGCGCGAATACGGCTACGGGTGCGCCGACCACGGGCGGCTCGACGAGGCGACGGTGAAGGTTGTGGCGGCGTTCCAGCGGCACTTCCGACCCGAGCGCGTCGACGGGCTTGTCGACGCCTCCTCGATCGCGACGCTAGAGCGGCTGATCGCGGCGCTGCCGCGTCCGCTGACCGTCTGACCGGCGGATGCGGCGCTTGACGGGCGCCGGCGGCGGCCTCATGTGGATCGGGTCAGCCGGCCGGACGGCCGCTGCCGGGTGTCTCGCGACTGTGGCGAAAGGCGCCGGTGGAGGAAAGTCCGGGCTCCAAGGAGACACGGTGGCGGCTAACGGCCGCCGGGGGCGACCCCAGGGACAGTGCAACAGAAAGCAAACCGCCGCGCCGGCAATCCGCGCGCGGTAAGGGTGAAAGGGTGCGGTAAGAGCGCACCGCGCGGCCGGCAACGGTCGCGGCATGGCAAACCCCACCGGGAGCAAGACCAAATAGGGGCGGCCGGAAGTGTGCGGCAACGCTCGACTTCGAGCCCGTCTTCAGGCCCGCCGCCCGGGTTGGTTGCTCGAGGCGCGGAGCGATCCGCGTCCCAGATGAATGGCCGTCGCGGAGGCGCTGCTCACAAGGCGGGGCCTCCAGACAGAACCCGGCTTACAGGCCGGCTGACACCACTTCGCGGCCCCCTCGGGACGGTGCGACCGGGTCGCCCGGTCGAGATGCCGAGCGATCAGGCGAGCGCGGCGACGGCGATCGTCAGCAGAGACGCGGACAGGAACGAGGCGACGAGCATGGAAAAACGCAGCGAGGACACGGGACTAACTTCCATACAATGATGAACAACGGCGGCGGAGAGGCGATTGCGGCAACTACGGAGCGAGGCACCCGCGCCGGCCGGTGGCGGCACGGCGGGCTGCACACGCCTTGCGAGGTACGCTAGCCGCAGGTGCTGAACAATCCCTCAACGGGTCCGGTGCGTTGGTCGCGGAGGCGGGGCGGTACCAGACGTCCAGGCCGATCAGTCGCCGAGCGACTCATAGAGATCGACGAGGGTGTTCATCTCCTGCATCACCAGCACGTTGCGTGCCGATACCGCGCCGATGTCGGCGGCGGACGCGGTCTCGCCGGCGGCCACGCGATCGAAGATCGCCTTCAACGGTTGCCACTTTGCGGTGGCCTGCTCGATCTGGTCGAGCACCGTGCCAGTCTCGGGCGCGGCGGTGCCGAGCTCGGTGTCGCCCTCGCGCAGTGCTTTCATGGACCGATCGAAAAGCTGCACCGTTGCCCTGAGACGCTCCCGGTTGGCGGCAACGTCGCGGCCCGATGCAACGAGGCAGAACTCCTTGCTCGACTTCTGGACCAGCATGCGCTGGCGGCCCGCAAAGTTGATGGCCGCGGCGACCTGCGGGCTCGTGGCACCCGACGCGCCGTATTTCTTCTGGAGCAGCGACACGACGTCGTTGGCGCTGTTCAGCACGTCGAGATTGGTCGCCTCGACGGCATCGAGCGTGCGGGCGACGACGGCAGGACCGTAGACCTTCCAGTGGCCGACGACGACATCGAGCGCAGCGAGAATGGCTGGGTCGCGCTCCGGCAGCATCTCCTGGATGTTGCTGCCCGTGCGGAGGTCGGACAGCGTCTGGTCGAACAGGTGATGGGCGAGCATCAGCTCCTGCTCCTCGCGCTTGGCGTCGACACCGAGGGCGATGAAGCAGGCCGACTTCGCCATGTACTGCGAGAGCATACGCTGGCGGCCGGCGAGATTGATCTTGCGCTTGCCGTCGGCGGCCGCGGTGATCTCGGCAGCGGCCGGCGCGACGGCACCGGCGAGCGCGAACGGAGCGAGAAGGGTCAGCACGAGCAGGGTGACCCAGACGCGCGCGCGGGCGTCGGCGGGGCGGGGCACGGCCCGCCGGGCCGCAGGGCGCTGACTTCGGAAGCTCATGCGGGAGCCCTTCGAGAGACGTGTGCGGGGCATATCGGTCGCCGGTGGCAGGCCCACCGACGCGCGACGACTACCGCGCCAGTGCCACGCGAGTTTGACGGAATCGAAGCGGGATGCCGAACGAATTCCGGCGTCCGTGCACGGCGATCGTCTCGCCCGGCATTGGTCTCGCGTGGCATTGGTCTCGCCTGGCAGTGGTCTCGCCTGGCAGTGGTCTGGCCCGGAAATGAGTTGGCGGCAGCGGGAGCTGCCGGCCAGACCGTCGGCCAAATCGTCATTGCCCTCGGCATGTGTCCCGCTACTCGGCAGGGGCATGGGCCGGCGGGCTCGATACGCCACCCTTCCGCCAGGTCGCAAGGCCGCGGCAGAGCACATAGAACACGGGCGTGAAGACGAGACCGAACAGCGTCACGCCGAGCATTCCCGAGAACACCGCCGTGCCGAGCGACTGGCGCATCTCGGCGCCTGCCCCCGTCGCCAGCACCAGCGGCACGACGCCGAGGATGAAGGCGAGCGAGGTCATGAGGATCGGCCGCAGGCGCGTGCGGGCGGCCTCGACGGCGGCCTCGTAGCGGCTCTTGCCCTCCTCCTCCGCCTGTTTGGCGAACTCGACGATGAGGATCGCGTTCTTGGCGGCGAGGCCGACCAACACCACGAGGCCGATCTCGACCAGGATGTTGCGGTCGAGCCCGGCGATGTTGACGCCGACCATCGCGGCCAGGATGCACATCGGCACGATGAGGATGACGGCGAGCGGCAGCAGCCAGCTCTCGTAGAGGGCGGCGAGCAGCAGGAACACGAACACCACCGCGAGCCCGAAGGCGAGCAGCGCGGTGTTGCCGGCGAGCTTCTCCTGCAGCGCCATCTCGGACCATTCGAAACCGAAGCCGGCCGGCAGCCGCGCGGCGGCGATCCCTGGGACGCGCGGCGGGCGGCGGCGGGCAAGCTTTCTCCT
>CAYYGO010000015.1:0-78869 GCA_964471635.1 uncultured Hyphomicrobium sp. | reverse complement strand
CCGCGGAATCACTGAATTTCCTCCCAAGCGGCAGTTCGAGGGGAATTCGGCCGCCGGCATGCACGGCTCAAGTCTCGCGTCTCTGTTTTGCGTCCGCCGTAACGATACCAACGCAAGATTGGAGAAGCTTGATGAAGGGACATAGCCTTAGCGCATTGGTCGCGGCGGGCCTGCTGATCGGCGGGCTCACCTCGACCAGCGCGTCAGCCGCCGATCTGGGTGGCAATTGCTGCGCAGACCTCGAGGAGCGCGTCGCCGAGCTCGAGGCCACCGTTGCCCGCAAGGGCAACCGCAAGGTCTCGCTGACCATCTCCGGCTGGGTCGCCGAGCAGGTGCTGTGGTGGGATGACGGCGTCGAGAGCAACGCCTACGTCACGGGCGTCGGCACGACGCTGTCGTCGCACTTCAAGATGACGGGCGAGGCGCAGATCCGCTCGGGTCTCAGCGCCGGCTACGTGCTCCACGTCGAGGTCAACTCGGCCGAGCCGCTCGCCATCGACCAGAACACGGACGGCCCCGGCCAGGGCGTCGGCATCCTTCAGTCCTACTGGTTCCTGAAGGACGACAAGCTCGGCAAGGTCTCGGTCGGCCAGCTCTCGCACGCCTCCGACAACACGGCGATCCTCGTCGACGGCTCGGGCTCGCTCGTGCCGGCGAACTGGGTGAACTTCGACAGCATTTCCTTCCGTGCCCGTTCGGGCGGTGCTCTTCTCACGCTGGGCGGCCGCAACGTCACGTGGGGCTCGGTCGGCTTCTGCAATCACGTCGGCGCCGGCATCGGCGGTGACTGCAACGGCGTTCCGTTGAATGCGGTCCGCTACGACAGCCCGACGTTTTCCGGCTTCTCGATGTCCGCATCGTGGGGTGAGGACGACTTCTGGGATATCGCCGCTCGCTACGCTGGCGAGTTCAACGGTGTGAAGGTCGCCGTTGCGGCCGCCTACTCGGTGCAGACCGATGGCACGCCCGCTGGCGGTGCGCCGCGCCTGAACTCGGGCGAGGAATCGGAGTACTTCCAGATCGGTGCCTTCGTGCATCACGTCGCGACGGGTCTGTTCGTTTACGGCGCCTACGGCACCGAGAACAACAACATCGTCGACCCGCTTCGTGACGGCGCTGGCGGTGAGGGCTTCATCGACGGCGATCATTGGTACATCAAGGCCGGTCTGCGCCGGAAGTGGTCGCCGCTCGGTCACACCGTGCTCTACGGTGAGTACCAGGAGCGCAACGACATGCTCGATCCGAGCATCATCGATGCGACCAACGCTACCACGGCATCGAGCGACCACCGCATGTGGGGTCTCGGTATCGTCCAGGAGGTCGACGCGGCAGCCATGTCTCTGTGGCTGACCTATCGTAACCTCGACGCTGACGTCACGCTGGACGGCGCCAAGACCGAACTCGACGAGTTCCACATCGTGAAGTTCGGTGCGCTGATCAACTTCTGATCGGATGGCCACC
Source organism: uncultured Hyphomicrobium sp. (assembly GCA_964471635.1). GTDB lineage: Bacteria > Pseudomonadota > Alphaproteobacteria > Rhizobiales > Hyphomicrobiaceae > JAKAML01. The sequence goes on along the minus strand of CAYYGO010000015.1, from coordinate 77,408 downwards.
TCTCACGCGTCATTACGTGCACAAAAACAGAGCAACGTCGCCCAGGTTCGGTGGCGTTGCCCTTTCCCTCCCCCCGGCCGTTTGTCTTATTGGTTTCTCTCGGGCGTACAACTGAGCGTGAGCCGTTTGTCGCTCACTCGGCTGTTCTTTACGGGATATTAAGGTGTTGCCGTCGCGCAGCTCGCCCAGATTTGCCGTTGCATAATCGCAACAACTCGGTTGTTGCATTGAATTCTTGTAATTGCCCGATTGAGAGGCAATCGCGAATCACTGATTCTTGCGCTCGATGCGGATGAGCAGGTCAAGGGCCTGTCGCCGATATGCACGGCTTTGTTCCTCGTCCCCGTTTTGCGTCGCCGTAGAGATCGCAACGCAAGATTGGAGAAGCGAGATGAAGGGACATAGCGTTAGCGCATTGGTCGCGGCGGGCCTGTTGATCGGCGGGCTTACCTCGAGCAGCGCGTCAGCCGCCGATCTGGGCGGCAATTGCTGCGCCGACCTCGAAGAGCGCGTCGCAGAACTCGAGGCCACCGTTGCCCGCAAGGGCAACCGCAAGGTCTCGTTGACCATCTCCGGCTGGGTCGCCGAGCAGATCACGTGGTGGGACGACGGCGTCGAGAGCAATGCCTACGTGACCGGCATTGGCACGACGCTCTCCTCGCACTTCAAGATGACCGGCGAGGCGCAGATCCGATCGGGTCTCAGCGCCGGCTACGTGCTCCACGTCGAGGTCAACTCGGCCGAGCCGCTCGCCATCGACCAGAACACGGACGGCCCCGGCCAGGCGCTCGGCGTGCTTCAGTCCTATTGGTTCTTGAGGGACGACAAGCTGGGCAAGGTCTCGATCGGCCAGATCTCGCACGCCTCCGATAACACGGCGATCCTCGTCGATGGCTCGGGCTCGCTCGTGCCGGCGAACTGGGTGATCTTCGACGGCGCCAACTTCGGCATCCGCTCCAACGGCGTGTTCTCCAGCGCCTCGGCGACACTTGCCGCCGCCGATCTCCGCTGGGGCGATGTCGCCACCTGCCGCCACATCTCGGCCGGCATTGCCGCCGATTGCAACGGCGTGCCGAACAACGCCGTCCGCTACGACAGCCCGACCTTTGCCGGCTTCTCGATGTCGGCTTCGTGGGGTGAGGACGATTTCTGGGATATCGCCGGCCGTTATGCCGGCGAGTTCAACGGCGTCAAGATCGCGGTTGCCGCGGCCTACTCGAACTTCACCGACGGCTTCGGCGCAGGTCAGGAATCCGACTACTTCCAGGTCGGCGCGTTCGTCCATCACGTTGCCACCGGCCTGTTCGTCTACGGGGCCTACGGCCACGAGAACAACGACGGCCTGACGCGGGCAACGGCCGCAGGTGGCGGTCTCGCGGCTTCCGCAGGCGGCTTCGCGCTTTCCGACAACGACCACTGGTACATCAAGGCCGGCCTGCGACGGAAGTGGTCGTCTCTCGGTCACACCGTGCTCTACGGCGAGTACGGCCAGCACGACGATATGCTGAGCGACCGTCTTATCAATAACGGCGCCACGAGCTCCGAGATGAAGCGGTGGGGTCTTGGTGTCGTCCAGGAGGTCGACGCGGCGGCCATGTCGCTGTGGCTCGCCTACCGCAACATGGACGGCGAGTTCGACAGCGTCGGCAATACGATCGAGCTCGACGAGCTGCACCTCGTGAAGTTCGGCGCGCTGATCAACTTCTGAGGCGCACCGGACGTCTCCTCGAGGAAGCCGCCCGGTCCGCCGGGCGGCTTCTTGCGTTGGCCAGGCTCTGCTAAGGTGCGTGCCTCGCCTCTCGAGAAAGTCGCGCCCGTGTTCACCCGACTGTTCCACGAGCTTCGCGCCCAGCGCGTACCGGTCACGCTGCCTGAGTACCTGACGCTGCTCGAGGCGGTTGAGGCCGATCTCGCAGGCCGACGGATGGACGATTTCTACGTTCTTGCCCGCACCATCCTCATCAAGGACCAGCGCCACCTCGACACCTTCGACCGCGTGTTCGGCCACGTCTTCAAGGGGCTCGAGCTGGTGTCTGAGGCGATCAAGGCCGAGATCCCAGAGGAGTGGCTGAAGGCCGTGTCGCAGCTGCATTTGTCGGACGAGGACAAGGCCCGCATCGAGGCGCTCGGCGGCTGGGACAAGATCATGGAGGAGCTGAAGAAGCGGCTCGCCGAGCAGCAGGGGCGGCATCAGGGCGGCTCGAAGTGGATCGGCACCGGCGGCACGTCGCCCTATGGCGCCTACGGCTACAATCCGGCTGGCGTTCGGATCGGCCAGGCGGAAGGCCGAAACCGACGCGCGATCAAGGTCTGGGACAAGCGCGAGTTCAAGGATCTCGCCGACGACGTCGAGATCGGCACGCGCAATATCAAGGTGGCGCTGCGCAAGCTGAGGCGGCTGGCCCGCACCGGGCGTCCCGACGAGCTCGACCTGGACGCCACGATCCATGGCACCGCACACAAGGGCTATCTCGATCTGCATCTGAGGCCAGAGCGGCGCAACTCGATCAATGTTCTGATGCTGCTCGACGTCGGCGGCTCCATGGACTGGCACGTCAAGGAGGCGGAGGAGCTGTTTTCGGCGGCGCGGAGCGAATTCAAGCACCTCGCGCACTACTACTTCCACAACTGCCTTTACGAGCACGTCTGGCAAGACAACCTGCGCCGTCGCACGGCGCGGACCAAGACCTTCGATCTCCTGCACACCTATCCGGCCGACACGCGCGTGATCTTCGTCGGCGACGCCTCGATGAGCCCTTATGAGCTCACTGTGCCCGGCGGCTCGGTCGAGCATATGAACGAGGAGGCCGGCGTGGTCTGGCTGCAGCGGGTCACCCAGCTCTACGAGCGCTCGGTGTGGCTCAATCCGGTGCCCGAGGCGCACTGGCCCTGGACGCCCTCGATCGGCATCGTGCAGCGCATCATGAATGGCCGCATGTATCCTCTGACACTGGGCGGGCTCGATCAGGCGATCCGCGGCCTCATGCGCTGATGCGGCCTGCTGGCCCACTGTGCTAAGGACAGGTCGAGGGGCGGCATTGACGGGCGGCGGGGAAGCAACGAGCCTTTCCGTGTTCTGACATCCGATTCGAAGCTGAGGCCTGCATGAAAACGCGACATCTGGTGCTGATCGCCAGTTCGGTGCTTCTCGGCGCCTGTTCCGGTACCAGCGCGCTGACAACCGGCTCGCTGTTCGGCTCGTCCGACAAGCAAAAGGTCGCAGCGGCCGGTCCTCCGCCGCCGCGCAACGACCCCATATCGCGAGCGTTCCAGGTCGGAGCCGTCACGGCGCGGGCGCAGAAGTGCGGGTTCAACTTCGATCCGGGGCGCCTCAAGTCGAGCTTTCTCGCAGCGGAGACCCAGCTCGGCACCTCGCCCGAGGAGTTGACGAAAGCCGAACGGATCCTGGGCGTGACGCAGACGACGGTCGCGCGCGCCATCTCGTCGACCGACGACTATTGCTCCGCAGAGCGCGTCGCATTCATTCGCGGCGATCTCAACCGCCACCTCGCCGGCGATTTTGCACCGAGCCGGCCGCGCGACTTCTCAAAGGATTCGGACCAGGGGCTGTTCGGCTCGCTCGGCGGCGGGTCCGAGGAGACGGACCGGAAATAGCCACTCTGGCAGCGGCCAACCGGCATCCGCTGGCTTGCTGCCCCTCTGAGGCGACAGAACTGCCTGCCGGCGCGCACGGCCCGGACCCCGGCGCGGGTGGCCCGGGCAAGCGGGCGGACAACCAAGCGGAGCCATTCGCGTTGCAGCAGCTGCTCTGGATCGAGACGCTCTTGAAGCTATCGGGCGGGCTGGTACTGCTGCTGACGCCCATGACGGCCATCACGGTCCTGGGTCTGCCTCGGACCGACAGCGGGTTCTGGCCACGGTTGCTCGGAGCGGTGCTGATCGGGCTCGCGGCCGCGACCTTCCTGGAGGGCAGGTTCGGCGGCGCCTCTCGCGGACTTGGCATTGCGGGTTGCCTGCTGGTCAACCTCGCGGCGGCGACGATGGTCTCGGCCATGCTGGTTCTGGGCACGGCCTCGCGGACGAAGCGAGGTGCAGTCGTGCTGTGGCTGCTGGTTGCAGCGCTGCTCCTGCTGTCCAGTTTCGAGATCGCACATGCCTGAGCGTGGACGATGCGACCTGCCTTAGCATTCGGGCCGCCGCTGGCGGGCGCGTAGCCTCCGAGCTGTATGGCAGATCCGGTGCGGGCCATGCGTGGCACGGCACTTGCTGTTCATTTTCCGCAGAACGATGGCAGCCTGGAACCCAAGCGCGATGCACGCCACCTCGGCCATGTCCGCGACGACCACCGAAGTGGGCTTTCTGGTTCCGCCTGCCGCTGGGGCACAGACGGCAACTGTGCATCGCGACACGATTTGCGTCGACGGCCGCAGCTATGCGCTGTCCGTCCTGACGCGGCGCGCCGAGCTCGATGCGCTCGCCGCCGATTGGGGCGATCTCTTCGAGCGCTGCGGCAAGCCGCACCAGGTGTTCCAGACATTCGGCTGGATGTGGCACTGGGCCAATCATTTCCTGGCCGATGGCAAGGGCTCCGACACGGCGCTCAGGCTCGTTACGCTGCGCCAGGACGGACGGCTCGTGCTGGTTTGGCCCCTGGTCGAGGAGCGCCGTCTCACGCTGCGACGGCTGTGCTGGGCCGGTGCGCCGGTCAGTCAGTACGGCGACGTTCTCGTCGAGGATGGGCCCGAGACCGGGGAGCTGTTGAGGATCGCCTGGCGCGAGATCCTCGTCCGGCTCCGGCCCGATGTCGTCTGTCTCAGAAAGGTACGCGCCGACGCCGTCGTAGCGCCGCTGATGGCCGAAATCGGGGCACGTGCGCTCGAGCGCGCCACCGCGCCCTACCTCGATCTGTCGAGCGCGCCGACCTTCGAGGCTTACGAGCAGCGCTACTCGGCCAAGGCGCGCAGGAACCGCCGGCGCCTTCTGCGCCGTCTCGAAGAGCGCGGTCCGCTGTCGTTCGACCGAGCGGAGCCTGGCTCGGCGGCCGCCGGATGCCGCGCCGAGCTTGCCGTGGTCATGAAGCGGTCGTGGCTCAAGGACCGCGGCCTCGTCTCGCCCGCGCTGGCCGACCCGCGAACCGCGCGCTTCTTCCGCGACGCTGCCGGAAGCGCGGCACATGCCACGGGCAGCGAAGTGCTGACGCTCACCTCGGGCGGCGAGACCGCGGCGGTGAGCGTGTCCTTTGCCTGCAAGGACCGGCTGATGGGGCATCTCATCGTCTACGGCCTGAAGTTCGAGAAGGCTGGAGCCGGGTGCCTCGTCATCGAAGAGATGATCCGGCAGGCCAAGTCGAACGGCATCCGGATCTTCGATCTCATGGCACCCGGGGACGCCTACAAGACAGACTGGGCAGACGGCGCAACCGCCGTTGTGGACCACATGGTGCCCGTCTCGCTCGCCGGGCGGTTGTGGACCTGCGCTGCGCAGACACTGTCGCGGCGGCGGATCAAGGCCGCGCTCGCCGCCATGCCGACGCCCCTGCGCCGGCTGCTTTCGGCTGCAGCTGCCACTGTCTCCGCGGTCTTTTGAGCGCTCAGCGGACGCCGAGCTTCTTCTGCAGGCTCGACGACGACGTCGTGTACTGGAACAGCAGCTTCTTGTCGGGATGCACATACTTGTGCACCTGTTGCGCCATCAGCGCCGCCTCGTGGAAGCCCGAAAGGATGAGCTTCAGCTTGCCGGAATAGGTATTGATATCGCCGACGGCGAAGATCCCGGGCTCGCTCGTCTCGAACTTGGCGGTATCGACCGGGATCAGGTTCTCATCGAGATTGAGGCCCCACTCCGCGATCGGGCCGAGCTTCATGGTGAGCCCGAAGAACGGCAGCAGCGCCGTGACCGGGATGCGCTCGTCGCCATCCTTGGCCTTGACGGTCACCGCATCGAGCCAGCCATCGGCGCCGTGCAACGCCGCGACCTGGCCGATCATCAGCCGTATCTTGCCCTCGGCAACGAGTTGGCGCATGCGCTCGACCGAGTGCGGTGCGCCGCGGAACTCGTCGCGCCGGTGCAGCAGCGTCAGCGAGCGCGCCACCGGCTGCAGGTTGAGCGTCCAGTCGAGCGCGCTGTCCCCGCCGCCGACGATCAGCACGTCCTTGTCCATAAGCTCGGCCATCTTGCGGACCGAGTAGAACACCGACCGCCCTTCGTAGGCCTCGATGCCTTCGAGCGGCGGTCGTTTCGGCGTGAACGAGCCGCCGCCAGCCGCGATCACGACGACGCGCGTATCGAAGCGCGTGCCGGCGTCGGTCTCGAGCAGAAAGCGCCCGCCGGGCAGACGCCGCAACGCATCGACTCGCTCGCCGAGGTGGAAGGTGGCGCCGAACGGCTGGATCTGCTCCATCAGCCGGTCGGTCAGCTCCTGGCCGGTCACGACGGGCAGTGCCGGAATGTCGTAGATCGGCTTCTCGGGATAGAGCTCGGCACATTGCCCGCCGGTCTTGCCCAGGATGTCGACGACGTGGCATTTGACATCGACCAGGCCCAGCTCGAAGACGGCGAACAGGCCCACCGGCCCGGCGCCGACGATGACGCAATCGGTCACGATCGCGTCCCCGGCGGCCGGGTTGCTGCTGGGTACTTTGGCGTCGTCTTGCATAGCTCACCTCGAGATCAGGGGCGGTAGGCTCGTACCCGCCGCATTTGGCCCCGACGTTGCCCGGTCTCGTTGATCGGCATCAACTGCGCCGATGCGATCGAGGTAAGCGTTTGCCTCGGTCGCGGCGACCGGCACGTCTGCGGCTTGGACGACCAGGGTATGCCTCCTGGGCTGTACGCGGGCTCGTGACCCGACCGTCCGCCCCAGAGTGGGTCAGGACGGCTCAGAACTGCTTGGCCGGCACCCGGACCACGAGACCGTCGAGCCCGGCCGTCACCTTGATCTGGCACGCGAGCCGGCTTTCCTCGCGAACGTCGAAGGCGAAGTCGAGCATGTCCTCTTCCATCTCCGCAGGCTTGCCGGTCTTCTCCCGCCAGGCGGCATCGATATAGACATGGCAGGTCGCGCAGGCGCAGGCACCGCCACACTCGGCCTCGATGCCCGGGATGTCGTTGAGCTTGGCCGCTTCCATGACCGTCGTGCCCGGCTGCGCCTCGACCGTCTGCTGCGCACCATCGGGCTGCACGAACGTGATCTTGGCCATGGGCACCTCGAAGGATAGCCGGATCGCAGCGCCGGCCTGGCGCCCGGACCGGTCGCCAGCCATTTTCGGGTGGCTCGGCGGCGTGTTGAAGCTCGGCGCTCTTAGCCGGGCCGCCGCCGGAATTCAAGGCGGCAGGGTGTCTAGGCACTCCCGAGCCGGCCACAAGAGCGTGACGCGACCGACCGGTCCAGTCCGCCATGCGGCGGCTGCCAATTTCAAGGCCCGGCGTGAAGCCGCAGGATCTCCGAGCGCACCTCTGCCGCGGCATCCTCGATGCGGAGCAGCGCCTCGAGGCAGATGCCGCGATTGGCTATGCCGCCGACCCGTTCGGCCTGCTCGGCCGCTCGTGCCAGCCGCCAGGCCCCAATGCAGCGGCTCGAGCCCTTGAGGGTATGAGCCGCAATCTTCCAGTCGCGGTCGCTCGGCGCGGTGCGGAGCGCTCCGATGGTGTCGGGCAGTTGTGCCAGGAACAGACCCAGCACCTCCTCCTCAAGGTCGATATTGCCGAACGTATAGCGCTGGAGATGCTTTCGATCCAGCGGCCGCGGACCCGATGCATCCGTCGGCGGAGCCGGCCGTTCCCACTCCGCGACCTCTTGAGCCATCGCCATCTGCGCAGGTTCGCCGAGTTGCATGGGACGCCGCCTTTGACAGTGTGGCTTGGCCCGGCCCATGCGGCCGACCGGCGCGTGAGCCCGAGGTATCGAGTTCCCGAGAATGCCACGGCCGCGCTAACCCGCATTTAATCCGTGGGCGCGCGATCGCCCCCTTGTCATCAACGTTTTGGTAACGCTGGTGCGCTCAAAGCTGCGCGCGGAACCATTGTTTCGCCCCAAAGGAAACCTAGGGCGGGAGAAGGGGTTCGAGGGGGATTCGACGCCCAATCGGGGGATGTTCCGAAAACCCCTTTGAGACCGGCCTTTCTCTTCGATAGACTTGTTTCTCGCGCACGGTTCCTCGTGCGCCTTGCGGGCGGGCGAATGGCGCAGGACACCAGCACCAGGAAGTCGGACCGGACGCCGCCAGAGGGCGGCGGCGAGCCGACGTCCGGGGTGAACCCTCCGGGCCCGCCCCGACTGCCCGCTGCCGATCCACCTGGCGCATTACCCCAGCCAGGCCCCGGTCAATCATCGGCACCGATACCCGCCACTGGCACCCGCAGCAGCCCGCCGCCGATACCGTTGCCGCGATCCGGCACGTCGTCGGCACAGTCGGCCAGACAGCCGTCCTCGGGCCAGCTCCCGAGTGGCTTGCCACCGTCTGCGGCAACCAAAGCGCGGGCTGCCGGCGCTGCGTCTCCGCCTCCCCTCGATCCAGCGCACGCCGCTCGCTCGGCCACCGGCGAGGAGACGAGCCAGGATGCCTCGGGCGCGGACGCAGAGGCACCACCCGCCGGACCCGCCGCAGCGGAGCGTCGCGTCTCGCGCCGTCGCCCGGCCGGACCCGTGCGACAGCGGATCGCCGCCAACGACGATGCGCCTTCGATCGGCGGGCTCATCTACGCGCTCAATCAGAAGCCTTCGACCAAACCGTTCACATACGCCGGCATCGCCTCCGCGATCTGGACCGTCATCGGGCTCGTGTTCTTCTGGTTGCAATTGGCGCCGGAGATAACGAAAGGCATCACGGCGTCGGAGATCCTTGCCCGGCCCACCACCTTCCTTGCCGTTGCCGCCGTGCTGGTGCCGATCGCCATCATCTGGTTCCTGGCGCTTCTCGTGGTGCGGGCCGAGGAGCTGCGCCTGCGCTCTTCGACGATGACCGAGGTCGCGGTGCGTCTCGCCGAGCCCGACCGCATGGCGGAGCAGCAGATCGCCTCGCTGGGCCAGGCCGTGCGCCGACAGGTGTCGTTCATGAACGATGCCGTGAGCCGCGCCCTCGGCCGCGCGGGCGAGCTCGAGGCGCTGGTCCACAACGAGGTCGCTGCACTCGAGAGATCCTACGAGGAGAACGAGCGTAAGATCCGCTCGCTGATCCAGGAGCTCTCGGGGGAGCGCCATGCCCTCGTCGATACCGGTGACCGCGTGAGCGAGACCTTGAAGTCGCTCGGCACGGAGGTGCCGGCGATCATCGACCGGCTGTCGAACCAGCAGTTGAAGCTCGCCCACATCATCAAGGGCGCGGGGGAGAACCTGAGCTCGCTCGAGACCGCGATCGACGGATCGGCTGGGCGCCTCGAAGGGGCGCTCGGCACGCGGACACAACAACTCCACACCGTGCTCGAGGACTACACGCGAACGCTGACCGACACACTCGGCAACCGCACCGAGCACATGCAGGGCATGCTCGAGCAGTACACGACCGCGCTCGGCAGCGCGCTCGGCGATCGCACGGGTCAGATGGAGGTGCTGCTCGAAAGCTATACGGCGGCGCTGGCAACGGCGCTTTCGGCGCGCGCCGAGTCGCTCGAGACCGTGTTCGAGGAGTACTCGCGCGCCCTCGACTCGACGATGACCAACCGGGCCCAGGCGCTCGACCTCCAGCTCGTCGAGCGTACACGCGCGCTCGACAGCGCGTTCGAGGACCGGCTGCGCCTGTTCGACGAGACGATCCAGCGCTCGGCACAGGTCATCGACACCACGGTCGGCGAGCGCGCGAACGCAATCACCGCGGCGCTCGAATCGCACGCGCAATCGTTCAGCACCACGGTCGGCCGCCAGTCCGCGGAGCTCGACGAGAGCCTGATGCGGGGCATCTCCGCCGTCCGGCGCTCGAGCGAGAACATCACGCGCCAGTCGCTGAAGGCCATCGAAAGCCTCGCCGGCCAATCGGACATGCTCAAGAACGTGTCCGAGAACCTGCTCAATCAGATCGGCATGGTGACAAGCCGGTTCGAGGCCCAGGGCTCGACCATCATGCGCGCCGCGAACGCGCTCGAGTCCGCGAACTACAAGATCGACCAGACGCTGCAGATGCGTCACCAGGACCTGTCGCAGACGCTCGACCGGCTGTCGGGCAAGGCCAACGAGTTCGGCAAGGTGCTTGAGGACTATTCGACCTCCATCGAGGGGACGATGTCCGAGGCCGAGCTGCGCGCGCGCGCCGTCGCCGACGAGCTCCGCTCGGGTACGGAGGCGCGCAAGCGGCTGGCCATCGAGGACCTCAACCGGATGAAGGCGGAGGCAGATGCGGAGAGCGAGCGGGCGCTCGATGATCTGCGCCGCCGCTTCTCGAACGTCTCGGGCGAGGTGACGCGCCAGCTCGGCTCGCTGACCAGCCGCTTCGACGAGACGAGCAGCGAGGTTCGCCAGCACGCCGCCCGCACTGCCGCCGAGATCGGCGCCGAGCAGGCACGGCTCAAGCAGCAGATCGAGACGCTGCCGACCATGACGCGCGAGAGCTCGGACGCCATGCGGCGCGCGCTCCAGGATCAGCTCCGGGCCCTGGAGCAGCTGTCGACACTGACCCAGCGCAGTGCCCAGGCGCGCGACGTCACCGCTCCCATTCCGGGCGGAGCCGCGAGCAGCGCGAGCCCCGCCTATGAGCCCCGTCCCATCGATGGCAGCGGGCGGCCACCGCTGTCCTCCCTGTCGCAGACGCTGGCGAACGAGCTGGCCTCGCGCGCACGCACCACCGTCACCCCCCAGCCGGGACAAGCCGTCCCTCAGCAGGCTGCACTGCCCCCGCCCGCGCCGGGTGCTCAAGGCGGACGTCCGCAAGCTGGCCGTCCGGGTGAAGCCCGCCAGGGAGATGGACGCCAGGGCGGCGACGGCTGGTCGCTCGGCGACCTCCTTGCACGCGCCTCCCATGACGAGGAGCACGGCGGCGCGCAAGTCGGGCAGCCCAGTCCGACACTCGCCGCACCCGCCGTCGCTCCAGCACACCCGCTGCAACCGCAGCACCAGCCGCCGGCTGCGAGCGGACCCTACGCCCTCAACGTCGACGTCATGGCACGGGCTGTCGATCCAGCCACCGCCGCAGCCGTTTGGTCGCGCATCCGTGCCGGGAGCCGCGGCGTCATGGTGCGCAGCATCTACTCGCCCGAGGGCCGCGTCGTATTCGACGACGTCTCGCGCCGCTATCCGCATGACCTCGATCTGCAGCAGACCGTGATGCGCTACCTCTCCGAGTTCGAGCGGATCCTTCGAGATGCGGACGCACGCGATCCGACCGGCCGCGTCGCCCAGGGCCACCTCGTATCGGAGACGGGACGTGTCTATTTGTTCCTGGCCCACGCCAGCGGGCGTCTGATTTGACGGCGGCGGGCAGCGCGCGCGGCCCTGCCGCACTCAGCGTTGCCGTCGAGCGCTGGCCGCTTGCCGAGCCGTTCGTCATCTCGCGCGGCGCCAAGACCGAAGCCGTCGTCACCGTCGTCACCGCCACGCGATACGGGCACTCGGGCCGCGGCGAAAGCGTCCCCTACGCACGCTACGGCGAGAGCATCGATAGCGTGCTCGGCACGATCCGGTCGCTGCCCGAAATCGCGAGTCGCACCGAGCTTGCCGCGGCACTGCCGGCCGGCGCCGCACGCAACGCGATCGACTGCGCGATGTGGGACCTCGAGGCAAAGGAGAGCGGCCTGCCGGCGGCGCGCGCATGCGGCCTAGATGCGCTTCGTCCGGTCGAGACCTGCTACACCCTCAGCCTCGGGACGCCCGAAAGCATGGCCGCCAAGGCGCGTGCGGTTGCCCACCTCGCGCTGCTAAAGCTCAAACTGGGTGGCGTCGGAGATGACGAGCGCATGGCCGCTGTCCGAGCGGCACGCCCCGACGCGCGCCTCGTCGCGGATGCCAACGAGGCCTGGACCCCGGCGACGCTGCCCGCGTTGATGGCCGCCGCGGCGGCGGCCAGGCTCGAGCTCATCGAACAGCCTCTGCCTGCGGGCGGCGATGCCCTGCTGGCGGAGACGCCGCGGACCGTTCCGGTGTGCGCCGACGAGAGCGCACATACCGCAGCCGACATCCCCCGCCTCCTTGGCCTCTACGACGCGGTCAACATCAAGCTCGACAAGGCCGGCGGCCTAACGGGCGCGCTCGAAATGGCAGCGGCCGCGCGCCGAGCGGGGCTCGCGATCATGACGGGATCGATGGTGGGGACCTCGCTGGCCGTGGCGCCGGCCTTCATCCTCGCGCAGCAGGCCCGATGGGTCGACATCGACGGGCCGCTGTTGCTGTCGCGCGATCGCGACCACGGGCTCGCTTTCCGAAACGGTCTTGCCTCGCCACCGGAGAGACAACTCTGGGGCTGAGCCTTGCGACCGTCGCTGCGCGTCATGATGTTCGCGTGGCGCCCGCGGCCGAAGCTCCCGATCCCTCCCCGGCCGTCTGGCCCGGCTCCCAAATGAGACCGCCGCTCCAGGCCCGCCGGAGATAGAGCACGGCGGCAAGTCCCGCGAGCGCCACCAGCGCCATGCCGAGGTACGCGCGTCCGGCAAAGGCCGCGTAGAGCCAGCCCGAGGCAAGTGTCGCTGCCCCCATGCCGACGCCTGCGGCCACTGTGGCGTAAAGCGCCTGCGCCGTGGCAGAGGCGGTGTGCGGCACGGCGCGGCTCAGGAAATGGATCGCACCGACGTGCGTCGCACCGTAGGTGGCCCCATGCAGAACCTGCAGCGGAATCAGCAGCGCCAGCGGCGGATCGAACGCCATCGCCGTCCAACGCACCACGGCCGCACCGGCACCGATCAGCATCAGCGTCGTGGCCCAGACGCGCTGCATGACGGCGCCCGACCACGCGAACAGCGCGATCTCTGCGGCAACACCGATAGTCCAGAGGATGCCGACCATGCTCGCGGGTATGCCGGCCGCCTGCCAATGCAGCGAGCCGAAGGTGTAGAAGGTCGCGTGCGCACCCTGGATCGCGCCGGCCGCCACGAGAAAAGCGATGAACACGGGCGAGCGGACCAATGGCCGGGCGGCACCGAGGCTCGGTAGCGCAAAGCCGGTCAATGCGAAGCGCGGCCACCCGAGGCGGCGAAGGGACACGCGCGCGCCCGGCAACGGCTCGGCGATACGCTGCCGGGGTGCCGCCGATGGCCCCGGCAGCGCGTAGGCGGCGGCGACCGTCAGCACCGCACCGCCCGCGATGAGCCAGGCGCCGGACCACGCGCCTGTCCAGCCGATGACCCAGCCGCCGCCGAAGCTGGCGGCGACGAAGGCGAGCGAGCCCCACAGCCGCATCCGGCCGTAGTCGAGGCCGGTGTCGCGCACCCCCTGGACTGCAACCGTCTCGACCAGCGGCATGATTGTCGTCGAGGCGAGCGAGAACAGAACCGCGACGGCGAGGATGGTCCAGAAACCCGTCGCCTGAACGAGCAGCAGAGCCGCGGCCAGCGTCAGCCAGGCGAGCGCCTTGATGAATGGGCGCTGCGCGGCGTGCTGATCGGCATAGAGACCGACTACGGGCGTCACCAGCACCCGCACGAAGAAGGGAGCCGCGGTAATGACGCCGATCTCGGTCGACGTCAGTCCACGCCAGTCGAGCCACACCGGCAGATACGGCAGGTGGATGCCGTAAACCAGGAACAGCGCGCCATAGAACAGCGCGACGCGTAGTGCGAACCACTGATGCGATGCCCCGCTCACCCCCGCCTCCTGGCCATCGCCTCCTAGTTGCTGCAGCGCGGCTCTACGCGGCGCGGACCGGCGATGCTCGCGAGGCAGCACCGCCTCACTTCCTTCGCGCTCGCCAAGCTCACGAACAGGACGTCCCCAGGCCGTCGCCACTCAGCCGGCCATCGCCCATCAGCCGGACGCGCCGCGGACCGCGCCGAGGGCCGATCTATGACACGACCCGACAGGTGTCCAAGCAGACGGAACCAGGGCGCGAGAAGACAACGGGCGAGGAACCGGTGGTTCCTCGCCCAGTGTCTGTCGTTTCCCCGGTCTTGCACAATTGCTGGCGGGCCGGTTTTTTGTTGCGTCGACGGCGACCCTGCAGGAACAGGCTCCCAGTTTTGAGGAAGAGCCACGCCTCAAGTCGTTCCGCCGCAGGAGGGGTGGGAACGAGACCCGCCCTTCCATTTATTCTCTTCCTATATCGTCCCGTCGGGTTGCCTGCTGTCAGGTCGCCTGCATGAGACCGCCCGAGCCGTGCCGCCAAGCACGCCCCCAGGCGGCGTCCGCCGGGATCACTTCAACGGAGCTGCCGCACCGCCCCAGGTGGTCTTCAGACCGACCGAAACGATATCGACGCTCGACTCGGCGACGCCCGACGACCGAATGCCTGCGAGAGCATCCTGACCCGGCGCACGGCTGAAAGTCGAGTCCTCGACGAATACGTGGCTGTAAGCGAAGTCGAGGGTGGTCGTTGCGTTCCACTTGTAGCTGGCGCCGATCGAGGCCCAGATGCGGTCCGCGTCGGGCAATGCAAGGATGCGCTGCGTGGGCTCGCTGATGGGCGAGATCTCATAGGCACCACCAAGCCGCAGCGTAAGCTTGTCGTTGTAGTCGTACTCGCCGCCGAGAGCGAAGTACCAGCCGTCATCCCACTGCAGATCGAGGCTCGAGCCGATCGAGGCACCCGTCGCTTGGTTGTTGATCGGGATGATGCCGAGGCGGCTCCACTGCGTCCACTCTGCGGTGGCCGCGACGCGCATGTTCGGCGCGAGATCCTGCATCACGCTCAGCGTGACCTTGTCGGGTGTGTCGACGTCGGCTGCGATCCGCGTTGCCGTCTCGCCTGCGATCGACGAGGTCTCCGCGAAACCGACCACGCTGTGCGTGATGGCCGAGCGCCAGCCGAGGCCGATCGACGTCGAAGGCGTGGGCTTCCAATTGACGCCGAGCGTCCAGCCGATGTCGATGTCGTCGCCCTGCAGGTTGGTGCGCGTGTCCGCACCAACCAGAGCAGCAGGAATGGTCGTCTGGAACTTCTTCAGCTGGAAGTACTGCACCTGCAGGCCGGCGCCGACCGACAGACCCGGAAGGATCTCGTGCGACAGCGACGGCGCGGCGTTCACGCTGAAGATGCTGCCGGCGGTGTTGTAGATCCGGCCTGCCCAGGCGCGATCGTCGGGCTGCGTCGAGAGACCGTATTGGGAGTTGATGCTGAGGGCGAAGACCGTCTGCGGGCTGATGCGGTAGGCCATGTAGCTTGCCGGAACCACCGCGTCGCGTCCGATATCAACGCTGCAATCGCGCGCCGCACACGTGCCGAGAGCGGGATGCAACGAGGTAATTGTCGTCTCTGACTGCGGCAGGATCAACGCATAGTTGCTCTCGAGCGTCAGGCCCGAGCCGACGTAGTTCGAGGCAGCCGGGTTCCAGAACACGCTCGACAGCGAGCGCCCGCCTGCTGCGGCGCCGGCGAACGACATGCCCTGGAAGTATGTCGACTGCTCGCGGACCTCGAACCCACCCGCGAGTGCCTGACCGCTCGCGGCAAGCGCGGCCGCAAGCGCGACCGAGGTCATCAGCAGTGTCCCGTTGCCGGTCTTCGAGATGCGCATATCAGCCCCCAAAATACTGCGCAGCACCCTCGTCACACCGCCCGATCGTTCCAGATCTGCTCACGCGGTGGGCAAACGCTGCGTCCCTGGCGAGCACACTAGGAAGCAGATGGCCGCACAGACAACTGCAATCCGCAGATCGCTCCGTAGGCTGTGCACGATTTTGCACCCGCGAGTGGCCGACTTGCAACGCTGGCGCTGTCACGAGAGTAACAAAGAAAAAACCGGCCCGGGCGGATCCCGGACCGGTTCTTCAGCCAGCCGTCTCGTCGCCGCAGGCGCCGAGACGGCCCTCCCCCCGGAGGCTCGTGTGATGCACCGAGGTATGTGGCGCACCAGAAGACGAGCACATAATCACCGACTGCCATGCTTCCGACAACCCGGCCGGGGCGGTTTCGGATAGCCGCGCGGCATCGGCGCAACACACCGATCGGCGCGGCCGCTCAAAGTCCGACTGGACGGCGCCTGATCGCGAACATGTGGTCGATGGGTCCGGCGCCCGCCCCGATGGTAAGGGCCGCACCACTCCGCAGGCCCTGCCACACGTACGACTTGGCGCGCTCGACCGCCGCATCGAGATCGTGACCGCAGGCGATGAGCGCGGTGATCGCCGCCGACAGCGTGCATCCCGTGCCGTGGGTGTTTCCGGTCGCGATCCGCGGCAAGGCGAGACGGCGCGTGGCTCCCGACGCCTTGGCCAGCACGTCGACCGCCTGATCGCCCGTCCCGTGTCCGCCTTTGAGTAGAACCGCACGGCAACCAAAACCGAGGATCGCCAACGCCTGCGCCTCGGCCTCGTCAACGCTCGAAGCGCGTCGCGCATCGAGCAAGCGTGCCGCCTCGTCGAGGTTCGGCGTTGCGACCGCCGCGAGCGGCAGCAGGTCGCGGCGCACCGCTTCGATGGCATCGGGCGCCAGCAGCAGATCGCCGCTGGTCGCAACCATCACCGGGTCGACCACCAGCGGAACTCCCGGCAGAGCGGCCAAGGCCGTAACCACGGCACCCACCGTGGCGCGGTCGCCGAGCATTCCCGTCTTGACTGCACGCACGTCGAGGTCGCGCGTCACGGCGGCGGCCTGCGCGGCGATAAAGGCTTCCGGCACAGCCAATACACCGCTGACACCCATCGTGTTCTGGGCGGTGAGCGCCGTCAGCACCGACGCGCCGTAGACACCGAGAGCTGTGAACGTCTTGAGATCGGCCTGGATACCGGCGCCGCCCGAGCAGTCCGAGCCCGCGATGGTCAACGCCACCGGCTCTCGACCGGTGGCGGCATGTCCGGCAGCGGCTTTCGTCAAGTGCCCGCACCGCGCTTCAGAATCTCGCCCGGCAGTGTCTTCGGCGTGAACGTCTCCTCGACGCGGGCCAGCCACGGGAAGGTGTCGATCATCCACTGCCCGAGCCAGTTCATAGTGCCGGTGAGAAACAGGAGACCCGTGAGGACGAGCACCACACCCATCGCCTTCTCGACCGAGCCGAGATGGCGGCGGAAGCGGCGCATGAAGGTCATGAACGGGCGGATCGCGACCGCGGCCATCACGAACGGGATGCCGAGCCCGAGCGAATAGACGAGCAGCAGCGACACGCCGCGCGAGAGGCTCGCGTCGTTGGCCGCCACCGTCAGGACCGTAGCCAGGATCGGCCCGACGCAGGGCGTCCAGCCGAACGCGAACGCAAGCCCCAGGAGGTAGGCCCCGAGATAGCTCGCGCCCGAGATCTCGCCTTGGTAGCGCGCCTCGGAGTACAAGAGCGGAATCCGCAACAGCCCGAGGAAATGCAGCCCGAACAGAATGATGACGATGCCAGCGGCGACCGACAGCTCGGCCCGCCAGGACTGGATCATCTGGCCGAGCAGCGAGGCGCTCGCACCGAGCCCGACGAACACCGTGGTGAAACCCAGAACAAAGCACAAGGACGCCGCAACGACACGGCGCCAGACTCGATCCTCGATGCCGTCCTCCGAGGACAACTGGTCGATCGTGGTCCCGCCGAGATAGCCGAGATAGGGCGGGACGAGCGGCAGCACGCATGGCGAAAGGAAGCTGACGAGCCCCGCCAGCGCCACGCCTGCATAGATCGAGAACTCGCCCATCGGGTCTCCAGGCTTCTGGTGGCGCCGCTCAAGGTGGCATCGGGGATCGCACCGGAGCTAGGACGCCCCGAACGGCGAGGCAAGTCAACTCGACGTCAGCCGCACACCCAACCCGCCCGTACCCTGCGCCTGCGAGGGGGCCGACCGGCGGCCCTAACCGAGCCTGCCCCGTTCTAAGGGGCAACCAGCGTGTCGACCAGATCGGCTATCCCGGCGATACCGGCCAAGACGCACGTCGCGCCGAGCGAGCCGACAGGAGCGGAGCTGTAGCCGTGGGCGAGCACGACCGAGGGGATCGCCAGGGCGCGGGCAGCACCTACGTCCGCACTGCTGTCCCCAACCATGACGCTTCGGCCCGGCGTGCCGCCGATGCTCGAAATGACGGCCTTGAGCATAGCTGGATCGGGTTTCAATGGCAGGGCTTCGCTGCCACCGACAATGCCGTCGACGAGGCCGCCGAGACCAAGCGCATCGACGAGTGGCACCGCGACGTCGTGCGGCTTGTTGGTGCAGACGCCGATGCGCCAGCCGCGCCCGCGCAGCCGGTCGATCTCGGCGGCGGTGCCCGGATAGAGACGTGTCAGGTTGCAGGGCGCCGCCGCATACGCTTCGAGAAAGGCGAGGTGCAGGGCCTCGATGGCCGCCGCACCGATTTGAACCGCCGCCGCGGCCAGGGCCCGCTCGGCAAGCTTCAGCGCGCCGCCACCCAGCATTCGGCCGACGTCCTCGAGCGCCAGCGCCGGGTAGCCCGCGTCGGCGAGCGCTGCGTTCAGTGCCGCCGCCACGTCGGGCAGCGTGTCCGCCAACGTCCCGTCGAGGTCAAAGACGACCGCCCGGGGCGCCACACCCATCAGGCAGCCGCGCGCAAGAGAGCTGCGACGCCGGGCAGCTCCCGGCCCTCGAGCCACTCGAGGAACGCGCCGCCCGCGGTCGAGACATATGTGAATTCGCCCGTGACGCCGGCCGCATTCAGGGCGGCAACGGTATCGCCACCACCGGCGACGGAGGTGAGGCCACCGGCCCGCGTCAGGCGCGCCGCCTCGCGCGCGAGATGGAAGGTGCCCTCGCCGAACGGAGCGATCTCGAAGGCGCCGAGCGGGCCATTCCACAGCAAGGTGCGGCAACTCGCCACGACCTCGGTCATCGTGGCCACCGAGCGCGGCCCGACGTCGAGCATCATCGCATCGGCCGGGATCTCCCCGACCGGCACCACGCTCGTCGACGCGCCGGCCTTGAGCTCGGTCGCGACGACCGCGTCGGTCGGCAGCACGACGGTGCAGCCGCTGTCGCGGGCTGCCGCCATGATCTCGCGCACTGTGCCGTGAAAGTCGCGCTCGGACAGCGACCGGCCGACGTCGAGGCCTTGCGCCTCGAGGAACGTGTTGGCCATGCCTCCGCCGATGATGAGCCGGTCGACCTTGCGCACGAGGTTGGTCAGGATCGGGATCTTGGTCGAAACCTTCGAACCGCCGACCACGGCCGCGGTCGGCCGGCGCGGCTCCTCGAGCGCATCGCGCAGCGCCGCGATCTCCTGGGCCATCAGCGGGCCGGCGAACGACGGCAGATGGCGCGTGATGCCCTCGACCGACGCGTGGGCGCGATGTGAGGACGAGAACGCTTCGCCGACGAACAGGTCGCCGAGGCTGGCCAAGGCGGTCGCGAAAGCCGGGTCGTTGGCCTCCTCGCCCTTGTGGAAGCGCAGGTTCTCGAGCACCGCGATCTCACCCGGCGCGAGCGTCGCAACGGCGATCTCGGTTGCCGGACCGATGCAATCCTCGACGAACGTCACCGGCTTTTGCAGCACCTCGGCCAGCCGCTCCGCGACCGGGCGCAGCGAGTAGCGCGGATCGCGGCCCTTCGGCCGCTCGTAGTGCGAGATGACGACCACGCGAGCGCCGCGCCGCATCAGGTCCTCGAGGCACGGGGCGACGCGGACAAGTCGCGTCGCGTCCGTCACCTTGCCGTCGGCCATCGGTACGTTGAGGTCGACGCGCACGATGACGCGCTTGCCGCGGACATCGACGCCGTCCGTTGTCCTGAGTTTCGAGAAATCCATGCCACCCGTCCGAATCTACATTGTCACTCAAAAGCTTGCCCTGCGGGCAGGCCGACGTCCGCCGTCGGGCAACAACCGGCACGATCTCGTCGTGCTGGCGGCCAGCCGCTCAGTCCGCCTTGCGGAGGATCAATCGCACAGCCTCGACCACCTTGGGCGCCGTGATGCCGAAATGCTTAAAGAGATCGGCGGCGGGTGCCGAGGCGCCGAAACCCGACATGCCGATGAACGCGCCGCCCGGTCCGATCCACTCGTCCCAGCCCAGCCGGACGCCCGCCTCCACGGCGACCCGCGGCGCCGCCCCGAGCACTTCCGCCCGGTAGGCCGCCGGCATGGCGCGGAACAGCTCGAAGCTCGGCATCGAGACCACAGCGGCCGCGACGCCGTCTTTGGCCAAGTTGTCCGCCGCCTCGACCGCGAGCCCAACCTCGGAACCCGTGGCCAGGAGCGTCACGTCGCGACCGCGGGCACCGTCGGGCGCCTTGATGACGTAGGCGCCCTTGGCCGATAGGTTGTCGCTGGTCGTCACCGCCGTCCGAAGGTTCGGAACCGCCTGGCGCGTCAGCACCAGCACCGACGGCCGGTCGGCCGCACGGAGCGCGATCTCCCAGGCCTCCGCCGTCTCGACACCGTCGGCAGGACGCAGCACCTGCAGACCCGGTATCGCGCGCAGGCTGGCCAGGTGTTCGACGGGCTGGTGCGTCGGGCCGTCCTCGCCGAGCCCGATCGAATCGTGCGTCATGACATAGACGACGCGCTGGCCCATCAGTGCCGAAAGCCGGATCGACGGCCGGCAGTAGTCGGTAAAGACGAGGAACGTCGCGCCGTAGGGAATGATGCCGCCGTGGAGCGCGAGCCCGTTCATCGCCGCTGCCATGGCATGCTCGCGGACGCCGTAGTGAATGTAATTGCCCGCAAAGCTGCCGGGAGCGACGGCTGTGTGATGCTTGGTTCGCGTGCCGTTCGAGGGCGTCAGGTCGGCGGAGCCGCCGATCAGCGACGGCAGCACCGGCACCAGCCGCTCGAGCGTCATCTGCGACCAGACGCGGGTCGCGCGCTTGGCCTGGTCGGCCGCCGCGGCGGCCTTCGCCTCGGCGATTGCGGCCGCGACCTCGGCGGCGTGGGCCTGCCCGGCCGGATGGTTGAACGCGCGCTTCGCCTCGGCGCCGGCCTTGGCGAGTCGGCCCGCCCAGGCCTCGCGCGCCGCGTGGCCGCGTGTGCCAGCCGCGCGCCACGCCCCGAGCACGTCGTCGGGCACCTCGAACGGCGGATAGCTCCAGCCCAGTGCCTGTCGTGCGCCCTTGATCTCCTCCGCGCCGAGCGGCTCGCCGTGAGCCGACGCCTTGCCCGCCTTGGTCGGGGCGCCGAAGCCGATCGTGGTCTTGCAAGCGATGAGCCAGGGTGCCGACGGGTCGGCCTTGGCATTGGCCAGCGCAGCCGACACCGCACCCGTGTCGTGGCCGTCGACGCTGGTCGTGTTCCAGCCCGCCGCCTTGAAACGCATGGTCTGGTCGTCCGACACCGCAAGGCTCGTCGGGCCGTCGATCGAGATGCTGTTGTCGTCGAACAGCACGATGAGCTTGCCGAGCTTGAGGTGGCCCGCGAGCGAGATCGCCTCGTGGCTGATTCCCTCCATGAGGCAGCCGTCGCCGGCGAGGCAATAGGTGCGGTGATCGACGAGCCCGCTGCCGAGACGGGCTTGCATGAGCCGCTCGCCGAGCGCCATCCCGACGGCGTTGGCGATACCCTGTCCGAGCGGTCCGGTGGTCGTCTCGATACCGGGCGCATGGCCGTACTCTGGGTGGCCCGCGGTCTTGGAACCGAGTTGGCGGAAGCGGGCGAGATCGTCGCGCGTCATCCCGGGAACGCCGGTCAGGAACAGCAGCGCATAGAGCAACATCGAGCCGTGTCCGGCCGACAGCACGAAGCGGTCGCGGTCCGGCCATGCCGGATCGGCGGCGTCGTAGCGCAGGTGCTCGGTGAACAGCACTGTGGCCACGTCGGCCATGCCGAGCGGCATGCCGGGATGACCCGACCGCGCGGCCTCCACGCCGTCCATCGCCAGCACCCGGATCGCGGCTGCCATACGCCTCAGATCCGCCCCCACCGTGGTCACTCCGCCCTTGCCTGCCATCGTCCGTCCTTCGCTCGACCGGGCGGCACGGGGCCGTGGCCGGATAGCCGCAACCTCGCTGCCGATTGCGCGCCGAGATTTAGCGGTCGCACCCGCCCCCGTCTACCCGGCATCAACCACGGCCGCAGGCTGGCCGGCGCGCGCGGCACGGCCGCTTTCCTTGCGCCGGCAAACGTGTAGAAGAGACGTTGGCTAAGCCGGATGCGGTCCGGCGCGCCAGAGGCCGCCGCCCCGCCGCGGGCGGCATCGCCCGTCGGAAAACGTCTCGTCGACGCGCGTGATCGGCGATCCGGCCATCGTGGAGCCGCGTATCCTCCTTGCTACCGGAGGTGCTTTTTCCATGATGCAGCTGGCCAGATTCACGGGCGTCCCTGTTCCGGTATGTACCCACAGCATGAAATCCGGCCCGAGCATGGTGGAGCTGCTGCAACGCATCGGAGCCCACGGCGACGTCACCGCCTTTCGTGAGCTGTTCCAATCGTATGCCCCGCGGATCAAGTCCTACATGATGCGTCAGGGCGCCGATGCCGGCACGGCGGAGGATCTCGCCCAGGAAACGCTCATGACCGTGTGGCGTAAGGCGGCCCTCTACTCGTCCGAGAAGGGAAGCGCCACCACCTGGATCTTCACGATTGCGCGCAATCTAAGGATCGACCGCTTGCGTAGAGAGGTCGCTTGGCAGGAGCTGCCGTCGGAACACGAGGAGCAATCCGACGACACCCCGCAGGACGAAGCTCTGGCCGAGAAGCAACGAGCAGTGAGGGTCAAGTCCGCGCTGGCCAGCCTGCCGACCGACCAGCACGAGGTGGTGGTGCTGGCCTACATCGAGGGGCTCTCGCACAGCGAGATAGCAGAAAAGCTTCAGTTACCGCTTGGTACCGTCAAATCACGCATGCGCCTCGCCTACCAGAAGGTGCGGGATGCATTGGAGGACTTGAAGTAAGATGGCCATCGCACATCATCCCGATGTCTCGACACTGATGAGCTTTGCCGCTGGCACCTTGCCCGAGCCGCTCGCTGCTGTCGTTGCCGCTCATCTCGACATGTGCCCGCTCTGCGCACGCGAGGTGCGTCTCATGGAGCGTCTCGGCGGGGCTCTCGTCGAGAAGTTGCCCGAGGCGGCCATGTCGACCGGCGTGCCCTCCGTGTCGGATGCTCCGCGTCTTGCCGCCGCACCTGCATCGGCCGACCTCGAGGTGGCCCCGCTGGGATCGTCCTCAATGCCGCGCCCGTTGGCGAAGCTGCTTGGCACCGACCTCGATCACGTCGCCTGGAAGCGCCTCGGCTACGGCGTCTGGCACTATCCACTGACTCTGTCTCCGGGCGTCGGTGGCGATCTACGGCTGCTGAAGGTCGCCCCTGGCATGGCGATGCCAGAGCACGGCCACGGCGGGTCGGAGCTGACCCTCATGCTGCGCGGCTCCTACAGCGACAAGATCGGCACCTTCCGCTCCGGCGATGTCGCCGATCTCGACGAGGACGTGGAGCACCAGCCGGTCGCCGACAGGGTCGAGGGCTGCATTTGTCTCATCGCGAGCGAGCGCAAGGCGCGGTTTCGCGGCATTCTTGCCCGCCTGGTCCAGCCCTTCACCGGCATCTGAGCCGGCCTCAGAGGAGTGGGACGTTCGTGACCGCGCCTCTGCCATGGCAAACCGCTTGGGTCGTCGGAGCGAGCACTGGCATCGGACGTGAGCTGGCGCGGAAGCTTGGGTCGGCAGGGGTGCGCGTGGTCGTCTCCGCCCGCTCTGCCGACGGCCTCGCGTCCCTGGCCGCTGCACACGGCCGCATGGTTGCTCTCCCCCTCGATGTGACGGATCGCGCAGCGGTTGCCGCCGCTGCCCGCGAAGCTGAGGAGCGGGTCGGCCCCCTCGACCTCGTCGTGCTCAACGCCGGCGTATGGCACCCGATGGGCGGCCGCGATTTCGATGCCGCAAAGAGTGCGGCCTCGATGGCGGTCAACTACATGGGCATCGCCCATGCTCTGGAGGCGTTGATCCCGCCGATGGTGGCGCGCGGATCAGGCCACATCGCCATGACCTCGTCGGTTGCGGGCTACCGTGGTTTGCCGAAAGCCGCGGCGTACGCGCCAAGCAAGGCGGCCGTCATCGCTCTGGCCGAGACGCTGGCGCCCGATCTGGCACGCCACGGCGTCACCGTCACGGTCATCAATCCGGGCTTCGTCGAGACGCCGATGACGTCGGTCAACGACTTCCCGATGCCGTTCCTGATGAAGCCCGACGCCGCCGCCGACGTGATCCTCAAAGGGCTTATCCGCCGCCGCTTCGAGATCGTGTTCCCCTGGCAGATGGCCGTGCTCATGAAGCTGGCGCGCGTTCTGCCTTATCCGCTGTTCTTCTGGTTCGCCCGTACGTTCATGACACCGCCCTCTCGCAGCACCTGAAGCGCGAGCGGGTGCGCCTTCAGCTCGTTCGTCAGCGTCGCGGAATGAACCCCAATTTGGCACTAGCGTCGCCCGGTCACGCTGGCCGGCGCACGCGGTAGAGACCGACATCGATGACGCCGCGCTCGAAGCCCACCGCGCAGTAGGACAGATAATACGTCCACATGCGGCGAAAGCGATCGTCGAAGCCGAGCCGGGCGATCTCCGGCCACGCTCGGTCGAACCGCTCCTGCCAGGCGGCGAGTGTTACGGCATAGCTCGCTCCGAACCGTTCCACCGTCTCGAGCGTCAGGCCGGCAGCCTCGGCATTGTGCCGCATGAGAGAGACCGTCGGTAGCATGCCGCCCGGGAAGATGTACTTCTGGATGAAGTCCGGCGTGCGCCGATAGCCCTCGAAATGGGGCTCGTCGATGGTGATCGCCTGGATCACACCGGTGCCGCCGGGCTTCAGGCGGTCGTGCAGCGTTTTGAAATAGGCGGGCCAGTTGGCCTCGCCCACGGCCTCGATCATCTCGACCGACACGACGTGATCGAACGCGCCTGCCGTGTCGCGGTAGTCCTCGAACCGGATCGAGGCCCTCTCGCCGAGCCCTGCCGCCGAGAGCCGCGCGCGCGCAAAGGCCTCCTGCGCCGCCGAGACGGTGATCGCCGTCACCTCGGCGCCGGAACGGGCGGCAGCCTCGGCGAGACCGCCCCAGCCGCAGCCGATTTCGAGAACCGACGCGCCTGGCGCAAGAGGCAACGCCGCCAGCACCGCCCGGATCTTCTCGTCTTGGGCGGCTTCGAGCGTCGCCTCTGGCGTCCGATAGATGGCGCTGGAATAGGTCATGCCGGCATCCAGCCAATGGGCGTAGAAGTCGTTGCCGAGGTCGTAGTGGGCCGCGATGTTCCGCCGGCTGCCAGCGCGCGTGTTGGCTCGGCGCAGGTGGACCAAGCGATCGACGAGCCGCATGTCGGTCATGCCGCGCGCCGGGCGGGCGACGGCTGCGGCATTGTCGAGATAGAAGCGAAACAGGTCGGGCAGGCACCGCGTCTCGATCTCGCCCCGGATGTAGCTGTCGGCGACGCCCATCACGCCGTGGCGGATCGTTCGCCAGAGGGCGCGGAGCGAGGTCACGGTCACGGCCGCCTCGACCCCCTGCCGCGACGACCGCGCGCCCAGCACGGCCGTCCGGCCCGAAGGCAGCGTGATCCTCAGGCTTCCGACCGACGCCCGCCCGAAGCCCGCTGCGAGCGCCCTAAGCGCCAGCTCGTCTCGCAGCGCCCTCAATCGCAGACCCTCGGCCGGTCGGGTCTCGATCGCTTCGTTGTGGCCGGGCATGGGTTCGTTCCTCATCTCGCGTCAGGTGCCGCTGCCGCCGGAGCGAGGCAGCGAATGGGAGTAACGAGGCGAGCGGTGGCCACGGACCAGTGGCACGCCCTTCCACCACAGCTTCAGCGCCTCTAGGTGGATGGCGGCGATCACCTTGAGCGTCATCAGCGGCAGGCGGATCAGGTTCGCCACGAGCCGGGCATCGGTCAACGGCTCGCTCGCGCCGGTGAAGAGCGCCTTGATCAGCGGACCCGCCTCGTCGCGCAGCAGCACGGCGAGGACCACGTCGGCGCCAGGCTCAGTGATACGGAAGCCGTAGCGACCGGTGCCGCTGGCGAACGGCGAGACGAACAGCTCCTTGCCGCACGCCTGCGCGTAGACGCCGCGGTCGGGCGCGCCGGCCGGCACCACATAGCTGCGCCGCTCGCCGAACGTGTTGTTGACCTCGTAGACGACGCCCGCCAGCCGACCGGCCGCATCGTAGCCGTAGTAGACGGTCAGCGGATTGAAAACGTAGCCGAGAATTCGCGGATAGCAGAGGGCCAGCACGCGCCCGCCATCGGTCGAGATGCCTGCGGCTGCGAGCAGACCGCGGACGTGCTCCGCGAGCCCCGTCGGCGCACCCGGTCCGTGGTCGCGCTCGTGGAAGCTCACGACATTGAACCGATTGAGCGACAGCAGACGGAGCCGTCCGGCCACCGTCGCCGCCGCGTCGAGGTCGATCAGCATCGACATGACGGCATAGGACAGCGCGTGCTCGCGCGGCCGCAGCCGCTTGTGCGAGACGCGACCGACGAAGAGAGCGCCCTCGGGCGGGGACGGGCCGCGCGGCACTGCCGCGATCCTCGGGATGAGCGCGGTCATGCGGGTTGCGGCTCCAGTGCCGCCGTGTCCAGGGCGCCCGGCGGCAGGGAAAGGCGGCCGGATTCGTTCGCGACGCGCCAGGGGCGACGCACGCCGGCCATATGCTCGGCCGCCGCGAGCCCCGCCTGGAGTCCATCCTCGTGGAACCCCCAGCCGAAATAGCTGCCAGCAAACCAGGTACTCCGCCGCCCCTGCAGGGACCAGAGTTCGCGCTGCGCCGCGATCGCCGCTTGATCGTAGAGGGGGTGGGCGTAGCTGAACCGCCCGATCAGCCGGGCCGGGTCGATCTCGCGCAGCGGGTTGAGTGTCACGAACACGTCCGTCCCGGTCGCCAGCGGCTGCAGATCGTTCATCCAGTACGTGACCGACAGCCGATCCGGGATGCGCGCGCCACCCTCGGCCAGGTAATTCCAGCTTTCCCAGACCCGCCGCCGCCGCGGCATGAGGCCGGGATCCGTGTGCAGCACCGCCTCGTTCCGGCCGTAGCGGAACGGCGACAGGAGCCGCCGCTCGTCCGCATCCGGATCGGCGAGCAGCGCCAGCGCCTCGTCCGCGTGGCAGGCCAGCAGGCAGCGGTCGAAATGACCGGCGCTGCCGCGCGCGGTGACGACCTCGACGCGATCTCCCTCCCGCCGCACCGACACCACCGGATCGCCGGCCGCAACCGCCCCGCGAAACGCGCCGCGAAGCCGCGACACGTACTCCCGGCTGCCCCCCCGGACCGTGCGCCACTCGGGCCGGTCCGTCACCTGAAGCAGTCCGTGGTTGGCGAAGAAGCGGGCAAATGCGGCGGCCGGGAAGTCCAGGATCGAGCGCGATGGCGTCGACCAGATCGCAGCCCCCATCGGCAAGATGTGCCGGGCGACGAACACATCGCCGAACCGTCTCTCGGCCAGCCACACCCCGAGCGTAGGGCCGTCGGCGCCGCCGGAGGCAAGCCCCCGCGCCTCGCGAAAGAAACGCAGGATGTCGACGGTCATCCGCCAGTGCGAGGGCCGCACGACGTTGGCGCGCTGCCCGAACAGCCCGCCGAGCCCGGAGCCCGAGTACTCGTAGCGTCCGCCGTCGAGCGAAACCGAGAACCCCATGCGGGTCGAGGCCGTCTCGACCCCGAGATGAGCGAACAGCGCGATGAGGTTCGGATAGGCAGCGGTGTTGTAGACGATGAACCCCGTATCGACCGGCACCATCCCCTCGGGCAGCGGCACGTCGACGGTGTTGGAATGGCCGCCGAGCCGGGGCTCGCGCTCGAACAGCACGACCTCGTGGCTGGCCGACGCCAGCCATGCGGCACCGAGCCCTGAAATGCCAGCCCCGATGACCGCGATCCTCACGACCTCACAGTCTCCCGTTTCCACTTCCCGCCGTCGCGAGCGTCAACGTCTCGAGGAGCCGTTCGGTTCACCATATGGCCAACCCAGAGAGACATCGGCAACCTTCCCTACCTGATCGCTAACCTTAACCGGCCGGTAACCAATATTGCCGCATTCTAACGAGCGTCGGCCCTGGCAGAGCCCCTTCCCCCCGAAGTTCACGACACGAACGCCATCGTCCCGCCGCGCGAGGTCCGACTCGAAGCGATCCTGCCCCTCCCCGAAGTCGCTCACACAGAGAAGGTCACGAAGATGTCTGTTGGTCTTGTCCTGCGTGCAATAGCTCAACTCACCTTGTTCTCGACACTCTGCCTCGTTGCTACCGGAACCCTTGTCGCCGGCGTCAACGCGGCCCAGACCCGCCCGGTGCCGGTCTGCGACGGCCCAGGTTGCTCGATCGCCGAACCGGCGCTCGCCAACGGCCTCACGAGCCCCGCCCATCTCCAGGCGGTCGCGTCCGTGATGTGGAAAAAGAAGATCTGACGCCAAGGCGGGCTTCGAGCCCCCGGCCCTGAGGCAAACGCCTCGCCGGCACAGCCCGGACTGGCCGAGGATCAAAGCCCGCCCGATCTCCCGTCCGACGTCACAGCTCCGACGCTGGCCATCCTAGCCGCTACTGTTGCAGATCCGCGCCGCCGCACTCGCCGGGTGGCCCGCACCACCCGGTAGCCGACCACCTGGAAGATCACTCGCGGCGGCAATTCGATCCGAACCCCGATCACGCTACTCGGGAGGAGCGGCCCCCGGTCCGCTCCTCTGGCGCTTCGCCACCGCGTCGACCGCCATCAGATCGCGAATAAGGCTCTCGAAGCTCGAGAGCGGTACCATGTTCGGGCCATCCGAGGGCGCCGCGTCGGGGTTCTCGTGCGTCTCGATGAACAGCCCGGCCACGCCCACCGCCACCGCCGCGCGCGCCAGAACCGGCACGAAGCGGCGGTCGCCGCCCGACGAGGTCCCCTGACCACCCGGCTGCTGCACCGAGTGGGTGGCGTCGAAGATCACCGGCGCGCCCGTCTCGGCCATGATCGGCAGCGCGCGCATGTCGACGACGAGGGTGTTGTAGCCAAAGCTCGAGCCGCGCTCGGTGACGAGGACGTTGGCGTTGCCCGAACCCACCACCTTGGCGACGGCGTTGCGCATGTCCCACGGCGCCAGGAACTGGCCCTTCTTGATCTTGACGACGCGCCCGGTGCGCGCGGCAGCGATCAGAAGGTCGGTCTGCCGGCAGAGGAACGCAGGGATCTGCAGCACGTCGACCGCTTCCGCGACGGCCGAGCATTGCCCGGCCTCGTGCACGTCGGTCACGACAGGAAGCCCGAGCGTCTCCCTGATCTCCGCGAACACCGGCAGCGCCGCCTCGAGCCCGATGCCACGGCGCCCCGAGAGCGAGGTGCGATTGGCCTTGTCGAAGCTCGACTTGTAGACGAGACCCACGCCGAGCCGCGAGGCGATCTCCTTCAGTGCGGCGGCCATCTCCAGTGCATGTGCGCGGCTCTCCATCTGGCAGGGACCAGCGAACACCGCGATGGGCAGGTTGTTTCCGAAGGTTATCGGGCCGATCTCGACCGTGGCGTTCGGCTTCTGGGGAGCGATGACTGTCATGGAGCGCTTATACCACCCCCATCGCAGACGGTCAGCGGGCTCAGCTGCAAAGCGCGCAACCCGCAGGTGGAAAAGCCCGCCGTTGGATGAACCGAATGTGGCAGAGGCTGGGAGGCCGGCCCAAGGCCGAGGCCAGACGTTCAAGCCAGCCCCGCAAGACGGGAGGCGTTTTGTGCCTGGAGCTTATCGAATAAATCGCATCTGGAATGGATGGCGCGAGCGACGGGACTTGAACCCGCGGCCTCCGGCGTGACAGGCCGGCGCTCTAACCAACTGAGCTACGCCCGCAACCCATTCGTCGGCCGCGAACGAGGCAACCGAAGCGAGAGCGAAGGCATTACGTCGTCGCCCCCGGCAAGTCAAGCACGGCGGGCCATTGCAACGAGAGCCACACCCGTAGAACCGTTCCCGGTATCGTCACGTAAACCCGCCCACCACAAAAATAGCCCGAGGAGGCGCCCATGCGAGCCATGTCGTCCGCTGCATCCATCATCGTCGCGGTCGTGGGGTGGACACCGGCCGCAATGGCCGCCGATGCCGCGGTGCTGCCCCCCAAGGAGGCCGGCGCCCGCTACGGACAGGCGCTCGGCGCGTCGCTGATCTGCGCCGGCACGAAGCTCACGCCCGCGGCGGACGCGCTTCTGGCACGCTACAGCGGCGCCGACCTCGAGACCTTCCGGGCCCAGGCCCAGTCCGTGACGCTGCTGTGGAAGAAGACGCTGGGCTGCGACCCCAAGGCGGACATCAACCGCTGTCGCCTGCTGAACGAGATCAGCTGCACCGAGGCCCTGAAGGAGATCGGGCCCACCGGCTCACAGCTGCCCGGGCTCATCGTCAAGACAGAGTAGGTGTCAGGACCGAGCAGGCCAGACCGCGAGTGCGCTGCGGCGCCGGTCGCGGGAGCAGTGGCAGCGAACGGGCGAGCTTCGGCACGGGCCGGCACGGCTTTGGGCCTCAGAGCACCAAGAGCCAGCGCGGCGTCCGGCGGCGATAGGCGCGGAATGCGTCGCCGAAGCTCGCCTCGAGCGTCGCCTCCTCTTCGAGAATGACAAACTTTGTCATCGCGGTCAGGTACAGCGCGATTGCGACCAGCGCGGCAAAGGGCGAGAACACCGCGATCGCGGACAGTGGGATCAGGAACGCCACATAGATCGGGTTCCTGGAA
This sequence comes from uncultured Hyphomicrobium sp., assembly GCA_964471635.1. GTDB lineage: Bacteria > Pseudomonadota > Alphaproteobacteria > Rhizobiales > Hyphomicrobiaceae > JAKAML01. The sequence goes on along the minus strand of CAYYGO010000015.1, from coordinate 46,863 downwards.
TATCTGAACCACCGCGTGGTAACGAGCTGCCGTGGCGTGCCGAATGACTGAGCGAGCAGCGACAGGCGCATGTGGCGCTGGATCGTCAGCACGAGCACCAGAAAGATCGCGACGGTGATCAGGAGCAGCCCGACGCCGCCGCCACCCGAGCCGATATCGGCCCGCAATTGGTGGACGCCGGCGAGCTGGATCCCGACGGTGTAGGCGGCCCAGCTGACCCAGCTCGATCGGTCGACATTGGCGAGTGTGCTCAGCATCAAAACAACCGACCGGAACCTTGCAGTGGAACGAAATGGTCTTACACGACCCAAATTGCCGCAGATCGCTTAAAGAAGCGTCACGTCGCATACGGCGTTCAGACGCCGCCCCAGCGATGGGCCCCAAGACCAAAGCCACGACATCATGCGCACCCATTGAAGACCCGAAGACCTCACTCGGGACCTGTGCCGCAACGCCACGTCTGCACACGCATCAATGGCTGCGCGCAACCTGGAACAGCGTTCAAACTTGCGTTTCGCCATGGCTCTGCGCCAAATGTTAACAACAGACTCACATCCAGAACCGACCCTCCAGGGAGGAGACTGCCATGCGCCGTGCTGCCCCGGCCGTTCTCGTTGCCGCAACCCTTCTCGCTTTTTCCGGTGCCGGCGCCTCGGCGGAGGCCCCGAAATGCGCGAACCCTGATCCGCTCGGCGTCGCGCGTACCGTCGAGGTCGACACCGCGGGCGGCCCCGGTTTCGGTTTCGAGCACTACAAGGCCTACGACTTCCTCGGACCGAAGGAGGTCGTGCTGACCTTCGACGACGGGCCGCTTCCGACCCACACCCGCACGGTTCTCGATGCACTGGCGCAGCAGTGCACGCGCGCGATCTTCTTCCCCGTCGGCAAACTGGCCGTCGGCTATCCGGAGGTTCTGCGCGAGGTGGTTAAGGCGGGGCACACGGTCGGGGCGCACACCTTCAGCCACATCGACCTCGGCAAGGCCGCGCCCGACAAGGCCAAGGACGAGATCGAGCGCGGCTTCAGCGCCGTCCGCCGCGCCTCGGGCACCGGCACAGCGCCGTTCTTTCGCTATCCGTTCCTGCGCGACAGCGTCGACAGCCTGAAACACCTCGGCGGGCGCAACATCGCCATCTTCTCGACCGACATCGACAGCTTCGATTTCAAGGTCCAGGCGCCGGAGAACATCGTCAAGACCGTCATGAGCAAGCTCGAAAAGCGCGGCAAGGGCATCGTGCTGATGCACGACATCCAGCCCTCGACGGCCAAGGCCCTGCCGATGCTCCTCAAGGAGCTGAAGGCGAAGGGCTACAAGATCGTGCACATGAAGCCGAAGGATCAGCTCAAGACGCTGGCCGAGTTCGACGCGCTGATCGAGAAGGACATCAAGGGCCTTCCGGCAGCGGGCCAGGAGCGGCCCACCGCTTCGGTCATCAGGACGGTTCCAAACAACTGAGGCGCGGGACCGTCGTCCCGCCGTGGAGGCCCATGTTGCAGCGTCACTCTCTCCTCGCGGGATCTAGGCACTTTGCTGCCGCCGCCGTCGCGGCGGCATTGCTGCTGATCCTTGGCACGCCGCCGGCCTCCTCCGCTCCCACATCGTGCACGGCCGACGACTTCGCCGCTGCCGTGGACGAGGCCGGTGCCCAGCTTCGCACGTTCAACGCCGACGCGGCGCCGAAGCTCAAGAGCCGGCTCGAGAAGCTCCGCGACAAGAAGGGCTGGTCGGAGGGCGACTACCAGGAAAAGGCGCTCGACTACCTGCACGACGCGAAGATCGACAGCCTCGACAAGCAGGCCGACGAGTTGTTCGTGAATATCGACGCGCTCGGCCGCCCGCCGGAGCGGGATGCGCCTGACTGCTCCAAGCTCGACGAGCTCAAGGCGGCCGGCTCCGAGCTTCTCGCCGTGATGCGCACCAAGACGAGCTACACGCTGGCCAAGCTCGACAAGGAGCTGAGCACCGTGGCGGCGGCACCAAGTGCGGCCACGGCGACTGCCCCGGCGCCCGTCACGACGCCCGCCGAAGCGCCGCGGCCGCCACAGCAGAAGCCCGCATCCCCGCCGCCTTTGCCGGTCGCCAAGGCACCACCCGCCGCCGCGCCGAAGCCCGACTGGAAGCCCATAACGTCGCCGGCTCAGCCGTCCACGGCGGCCACAGCGACCGCTCAACAAGCCCCCCGGGCGCCCGCGCCCCCGGCGCCGGTCGCCGTGGCCGACGCCGCGGTGCCCGATCCTGCCGCGCTCGCCATGCCGCCGCCCTCGGAGGAGGGCTACACGATCGACGAGATCCGCGAGGCGACACGCGGCTTCTTCGGCACCGTGTCGACCGAGCTCGCCAGCGTCATCGAGCACGCTTTCCGAAAGACCGGCCGCCCGTCGGCCTACATTCTTGGACAGGAGGGCGGCGGCGCCTTCCTGGCCGGCTTGCGCTACGGAAACGGCACGCTCTATCCCCGCTCCGGTGCCGCGCGCCCGGTCTACTGGACGGGTCCCTCGGTCGGCTACGACTTCGGTGCCGCCGGCTCGCGCACGCTGTTCCTGATCTACGGCCTCTCCGAGCCGAACGCTCTTTTCCGCCGCTTCGCCGGCATCGACGGCCAGGCCTACCTCGTCGGTGGCGTTGGTATAACGTATCTGCGCGGTGGCAACGTCGTGCTGGCCCCGATCCGCTCCGGCCTCGGCCTCCGGCTCGGCGCCTCGATCGGCTACCTGCGCTTTACCGATGGGCCGAGCTGGAACCCGTTCTGAGCGCGCATTAGACAATCGGCGGGGCCAGCCAGCCCTGCCGTCACTCGGCCGGCGCGGCCATCGGTCCGGGCGCAGGCAACGCGCCGCGGCGGCGCGGCTGTGTCAGCCTGCGGATCACGGCATAGAACACCGGCGTGAACAGCAAGCCGAACAGCGTCACGCCGATCATGCCCCAGAACACGCCGGTGCCGAGCGCGATGCGCAGCTCCGCGCCCGCACCCGTCGCCATGTAGAGCGGCACCACGCCGAGCGTGAACGCGAGCGACGTCATCAGGATCGGGCGCAGACGAAGCTGCGAGGCCTCCACCGCTGCCGTCACGATGTCGCGACCCCGCTCCTCGAGCTGGCGCGCGAACTCGACGATCAGGATCGCGTTCTTGGCCGCAAGCCCGATGAGGACGATGAACCCGATCTGCGTGAGGATGTTGATGTCCTGCCCGTGCAGCGCCACGCCGAACAGCGCCGACAACAGACACATCGGTACGATCAGCATGATCGCGAGCGGCATCGACCAGCTCTCATACTGGGCGGCCAGCGCCAGGAACACGAACAGGATCGAAAGCAGGAACACATAGTACCCGGTGCGACCTGCCTTGTTCTCCTGATAGGAGAGGTCGGTCCACTCGTAGGTGACGCCTTCGGGCAGCGCGCGCGCGGCCAGATCCGACATGAGCTGCAATGCCGTCCCCGAGCTCACCCCGGGCGCGGTCGAGCCGTTGATCTCGACGGTCGGGAACAGATTGTAGCGCGGCACACGGTCCGGGCCGGCGATCTCCTTCACCGTGACGAGGCTGCCGAGGGGCACCATATGTCCGTCCGTCGAGCGCACGCGGATGCGGCCGACACTGGCCGGATCGGCGCGGAAGGCGGCATCGGCCTGGGCAGTGACGCGGTAGGTGCGCCCGAACATGTTGAAGTCGTTGACGTAGGCCGAGCCCATGTAGACGCGCAGCGCCTCGAAGACGGCACTCAACGGCACCTTCAGCATCTGCGCCTTGTCGCGATCGACGTCGAGATAGATCTGAGGTGTCTGGGTCGCGAACGTCGTGAACACGTTGGCGATGCCGGGCGTCTGGTTGGCGGCCGCGATGAACGCGCGCGCGGTGCGCTCGAACTCGGCAGAGCCCAGGTTGGCGCGGTCCTGCAGGCGCATCGAGAAGCCGGTCTGACCGCCGACACCACGCACCGGCGGCGGGATGAAGACGAAGGCGTTCGCCTCCTGGATGCCGCCGAGCTTGCGGCGCAGATCCTGCGCGACCACCTCCGCCGTGAGGCCGGCGCGTTGCCGCTTGCCGGCATCGTCGAGGATGGCGAAGATCGCGCCCGCGTTGGTCGCGTTCGTGAACGTCGCGCCCGAGCGGCCCGAGTAGCCCGACGTGTGCACAATACCCGGCGTCGCCAGCAGGATGTCGTTGGCGCGCCGCACCACCTCGTCCGTTCGCTGCAGCGAGGCACCAGCGGGAAGCTGCAGCGAGACGATGAGCACGCCGCGGTCCATCTTCGGAATGAAGCCGGCCGGCGTATGCGTCACTAGCCACACCGCCGCGCCGATCAGCAGCGCGTAGACGCCCAACATCAGGCCGGCGGCGCCGATCGCCCACCGCACGAGGCGGCCATAGGCCAGCGCCACCCAGTCGAACGCGCGGTTGAAGCCCGCAAAGAACGCCCGCGCCGGCCGCATCAGCAGCGACCCGCCGTGTCCATCCGTATCGTGACGCCGCAGCAATAGCGCCGCCAGTGCCGGCGACAGCGTGAGCGAGTTGAAGGCCGAGATGATGGTCGCGGTCGCCACCGTCACCGCGAACTGGCGGTAGAACTGGCCGGTGATGCCGCCGACAAACGCTGTCGGGATGAAGACCGCCGACAGCACGAGGGCGATCGCGATCAGCGCCGTGCCGACCTCGTCCATCGTGACGCGCGCGGCCTCGATAGGCGCGAGCCCCTCGTCGAGCTTGCGCTCCACGTTCTCGACCACCACGATCGCATCGTCGACTACGATGCCGACCGCGAGCACCAGCCCGAACAGAGTCAGCATGTTGATCGAGAAGCCGAACGCCTGCATGACCGCGAAGGTGCCAATGAGCGACACGGGAATGGCGATCACGGGAATGAGTGCCGCACGCCACGTCTGCAGGAACAAGAGGATCACCAGCACCACGAGGCCCACCGCCTCGATGATGGTGAGGTACAGCTCGCGGATCGAGACCTCGATGAACTCGGTCGGATTGTAGATGATGCGGTACTCGAGGCCCTTCGGGAACGCGCGCGACAGTCGCGCCATCTCGGCCTTGACGAGGTTCGTGGTCTCGATGGCGTTCGAGCCGGGCTGCTGCGTGATGACCATCACGGTCGCCGGATAGCGGTCCTGGTAGCCGTAGGTGTTGTAGGACAGGGCGCCGAGCTCGACGCGGCCGACGTCGCGCAGCCGCACCACCTGACCGTCGACACCGACCTTAACGACGATGTCGTCGAAGTCGCGCGCCTCCGCGAGCCGACCCTTCAGCTGCATCTGAAGCTGGAATGCGCCCGTGTTGTCGACCGGAGGCTGGCCGATCGCGCCGCCTGCCGCCTGCACGTTCTGCGCCCGCAGCGCGGCAAGCACCTCCTCGGCGGTGAGGCTCTTCGCGGCGATCCGCTCGGGGTCGAGCCACACCCGCATCGAGTACTCGCGCGCGCCGAAGAAGCTTACCGCGCCGACGCCCTTGATGCGGGCCAGCTCGTCCCGGACGTTCAGGAACGCATAGTTCGAGGTGTAGACCTGATCGTAGGTTCTGTCCGGCGAGACGAGGTGCACGACGAGCAGCAGGTCGGGCGAGTTCTTCCGCACCGTCACGCCCGTGCGGCGCACTTCCTCCGGCAGCCGCGGCTCGGCCGCCGAGACACGATTCTGCACCAGCACCTGCGCCTTGTCGATGTCGGTGCCGATGTCGAACGTCACCGACAGCGACAGGGCGCCATCGTCGGTCGACTGCGAGTACATGTAGATCATGCTCTCGACGCCGTTGATCTCCTGCTCGAGAACGGCGGCGACGGTGTCGGCAACGGTCTGGGCGCTCGCGCCGGGGTAGGTCGCGGTCACCGAGACCGTCGGCGGAACGATCTCGGGAAACTGGGCGACGGGCAGCGTGCCGTAGGCGATGGCGCCGACGATGGTGACGAACATCGACACGACTGCGGCAAAGATCGGACGGACGATGAAAAAGCGGCTGAAGCGCATGGGTCCCTGCTCCGTCGTGCTCTTTGCCCTGGCGTGTTCTCGGCCGGGTCGTGTACTCGGCCGGGTCGTGTACTCGGCCGGGTCGTGTACTGGGCCCGCTCGTGTAATGGGCCCAGCCGTTTACTCGGCCCGCCTTGCCTGTGCCCGCTGGCCCGGCTCCCGCCGGACCCGATCCAGCCGTTCCGCCGGTCCGTGTCACTACAGAACCGCGGTCGCGGTCCAAACGCACGCCACCTTGCGGCCGCGCTCGCTCACCGCCGGCTTGTGGCGGCGCCCAGCGCCTCCGAGATCTTGATCTGCTCGCGGCGCACGGCGACCTTCTGGCCCGGGCGAACCTTCTGGATGCCCCGGGTCACCACCCAGTCGTCCGTCGTCACCCCGTCGCGCACAACGCGCAGCCCATCGACGACTTGGCCGAGCCGCACCGGCCGCCGCTGGGCCGAGCCATCCTCGGCCACCACGTAGACGAAGCGTGCTGCCTGGTCTGTGCCGATCGCCTCGTCGGGGATCAGGATCGTCGGGCGTTCGGTCTCACCGGCCAGGCGGACGCGCGCGAACATGCCTGGCGTGAACAGCCCCTTCGGATTGGCGATCACCGCGCGGGCGCGCAGCGTCGCGGTGCCCTGTTCGAGCCGGTTATCGACAAAATCGAGCTGGCCGGCGTGCGGGAAGCCTGTCTCGTCGGGCAGACCGATCCCGACCGGCATGCCCTCGAGCTGCGCCGCGGAGCCGGCCGCTCCCGCCTGGCGCCGGTACTTGAGAGCGTTGTTCTCTGAGACGTCGAAATAAATGTGGATGGGGTTCTGGCTGACGATCGTGGCGAGCAGCGTCGCGCCATTCGATGTGCCGCTCGAAACCCAGTTGCCGACCGTCACGATGCTGCGGCCGAGCCGGCCCGAGACTGGCGCTACGATCCGTGTGTAGGCGAGGTCGAGCTCGACCGATCGCAACCGCGCCTCCGATACGACCACGGCCGCCTCCGCGTCGCGCAGGATGTTCTCGCGGTCGTCCTGAGTCTTCTCGGAGATGATGCGCCGGTCGGCGAGCGGCTTGCCGCGCTCGACGTCGAGCCGCGCGTTGGCGACCCTCACGCGCGCCTGCTCGAGCTCGGCCGACGCCAACGCCACCGCTCGCTCGAATGGCCGCGGATCGATGGTGTAGAGAAGATCGCCCTTCTTGACGTCCTGGCCGTCGCGAACGTGAACCTCAACCAGATAGCCGCTGGCCCGCGCACGGATATCGACGCTTTCGACCGCGTCGAACCGGCCCGTGTACTCGTCCCATTCGGTGACGGCCCGCTTCAAGGGCTGGCTCGCCGTCACCTCGGGCGGCGCACCCTGTTGCGGCGCGGCCCCGCCCTGGCCCCGGCTGCGCTCCGGGCCGCCTGACAGCACAGCGAGCACGGCCCCCGGCCCCTCGCGCATCACGCGCTCGCCGAGCGCGTGGATGCTGAGCCCCGACGCGTAGCCGAGACCCGCTATCCCTGCCGCCACGAGCAATGCTGTGACCGCGAACCCTCTGACGATACCCATGTCGGCTCAGCAGCCCTTCCTGTTCCGGCGGTGCGCTCTACCGGTCTATATAGGCCCTCCGCGGACCATAGTAAGTCCCTCGTGGCGATCCATACGCCCGATAGCCGTAGGGCGGATCGCCGGGGTAGACGAAGCGCGGCTGAGCATAACCGTAGGTCGGGGCCACGCGATAGGCCGGCTCATAGGCGCTGTATCCGGATCGCGGACGGGCGTAGGGGCGCGGCGCTGAACGCGAGCCGCGCTCCTCGGCAAACTCGTTGCGATCGTCCCGCTTCTGCGCCACGCCGCCGTCCTTCGGCGCTCCGAAAACCTTGACGCGCGTCATCGCCTTGCCGTGCGTCGAGACGAGTTTGTAGAACGTCGCGGCGTTGGCCGGCGACAGCCTGATGCAGCCGTGCGACGCCGGCCGGCCCAGCATGCCGGTTGCAGAGGTGGCGTGGATCGCGACACCCCCGTGGATGAACACGGAGTGCGGCATCGGTGCGTCGTCGTACTGCCGCGAATACCACATCTTGGCCATCCACTGGGGACGGAACGTCCCGGTCGGCGTGCGATAGCCGGCGCGGCCGGACGAGACCGGCCAGGTATGACGCGCCACGCCGTTCTCGCTGACGGTCATGCGCTGGCGCGTGAGATCGACGTCGACCAGTAGCGTAGGCGGCGGAGGCGGCGCGGGCTTGGCGGCCGGCTCCACCTTCTCGGGCGAAGGCGCGTCCTCGCGAGCGGCCGCGGCAGAGGGTGCCGCCTCTGCGCCCGCATCGGCAGGCCGCGCAACGGGAACCGGTGCATCCGAAGGCGGACGGGTCGCGTCGCTCTCGGCCACGGCGGCAATGGCTGCGGCGCCGGTCTGATTGGGTTCGGCAATCGCGGGCGCCAGTGTCCCGGTGAGTGTCCCGGTGAGCGTCAGCACGGCGGCAAGAAGCGCAGTCCGGACGAGCGGCAACAACATTTTAAAGCTCCAACGCAACGACCCGGCGTCAAACGACCGGCACTGACGAACCGGGATGGAGGGCCAACACAGGGGACGGGAACGACACCTCTTCGATCTATAAGCCGCGCTTGGATGATGAAGCCTTAATTGGCCCCTCGATCGGCCCGTTTTGCGGCACATGCGATCAGAACCTAGTGATCAGACGTCCCCCGATGTGCGCTTGAGCGCGGCAAAGGCGGCCAGCGCCCGCTCGCGCGCCATCGCATGGTCGACGATCGGCTCCGGATAGGTGCGGCCCAGAACGACGCCCGCCTCGGCCAGCACGAGCGCTGGCGCGGTCCACGGCGTATGCACCACACTGGCCGGCACCCGCGCCAGTTCGGGAACCCACCGCCGGACGTAAGTCCCCTCGGGGTCGAACTTCTGGCCCTGCGAGATCGGGTTGAAGATCCTGAAATAAGGGGCTGCATCGGCGCCGGACCCGGCCACCCACTGCCAGCTCGCGGCGTTCGAGGCGAGATCGGCGTCGACGAGGGTGTCCCAGAACCACGCCTCGCCCTGCTGCCACGGCACGAGCAGGTCCTTTACCAGGAACGAGGCTACGATCATGCGGACCCGGTTGTGCATCCAGCCTGTCGTCCACAGCTCGCGCATGCCTGCGTCGACGATCGGATAGCCGGTTCTGCCGCACTGCCAGGCGGTCAGGGCCGGTGCGTCATCGGCCCAAGGAAAGGCCTCGAACTCCTGACGGAACGGCGCGTCGGGCAGCGTCGGCCAGTGAACCAGGAGATGATAGGAAAACTCGCGCCACACGAGCTCCTTCAGGAAGGTCTCGAGGCCTTTCGCGGCGCGCGGATCGAGGGCCGCTGCGGCCTTGGCGCGATGCCAGCAGGCGTTGGGGCTGATCTCGCCGAAATGCAGGTGCGGCGACAGCCGCGACGTCCCGGGGAGATCGGGCCGGTTGCGGTCCTCGCCATAGCCGGCCAGCGACGCCTCGACGAACCGCTCCAGACGCGCCGCCGCCCCCGCCTCCCCCGGCGTCCATTCCGCGGCAAGGCCAGCCGACCAGTCGGGCTTCACCGGCAGCAGACCGAGTGAGGCGAGCGGCTCGGACGGCGCCGGCGTGGGGGCGAAGGACAGCGCAGGCGGGATCGGCTCGGGACGGCGCGGCTCACCGAGGGTCACGAGTGCCCGCCACAGCGGCGAGTAGACCTTGAACGGCTCGCCCGCCTTGGTGCGCAGCTCCTCGGGTTCGCGCAGGAGCGCGCCGCCGAAGCGCTTCAAGGAAATTCCGTCTGCGGCCAGCCGCGCGTGCACGTCGCTCTCGAGCTGGCGCGCCCAGGGCTCGTAGGCGCGGGTGGCGCAGACCGTGCGCGCTCCGGTCTCGTCGGCAAGTCGGGCCAGCACCTCGGCCGTCGCCCCGACACGCAGCAGAAGCCGCCCGCCACGCGCCTCAATGTCCGATGCGAGCGCGGCAAGGCTCCGGTGCAGCCACCAGCGCGAGGCGCCGCCGCGCCACCAACGGCCAGCCGCCACCTGATCGATGACGAACACCGGGATCACCGGCCCGAGCGCGCTCGCGGCCGCCAGCGCGCGGTTGTCGGCAAGCCGCAGGTCGTTGCGGAACCAGACGATGACAGGCGGCATCGGACGCTCCGGGGCGGGATGGGACGGCAACGGCAGAACGACGTCGACAAGGCCACGGGCTGTGCGCGGGACCGCCGCCCGAACCGTTCAGCGGGCGGCGCTCGCGGCCGCACGCCGGCGGTTTGCAACGTTGCCCCGCGGCGGCCGGTTCACCCAGCGCCGCCAAGGGAGCGCGATCACGGTGGGGATCAGAATTTGAACAAGAGGTCGAACAGCGTTTTCGGCTTCTTCTGCGGGGAGGGCCGCGCCGCCTGCCGGCGCGATTCTCCGCCTCCGCCCGTGTTGATGCCATAGGACTGGTCCCAGGGCGACCACCCGCTGGACGCCCCCTCGCCGCTCCGCCGCTGAACCGCTGCAACGGGGGTATCGGCCGGCCGCACGGTGCGCAGCACGAACTCGTCGGTGACCCCGTCGACGCTCGCGACCGTCACCTTGCCCTCGTCCCAGGTCCAACCCGCGACCTTCGATCCCTGCCGATGGGGCTGGATGCCGACGACGGTGCCCGCGACGAGGTCGACGATCGCAGCGAGCTCTGTTTCCTCGGGTCCGGTCGGACCCTCCACCGTGCCGCCCGCGAAGCGGAGCACGCCGATCCCCTTGAGCGGCGGCGGGCGCAACTCCCAATCGAGGAGTTGCGGCACGCCCTGCCCTGCCATCTCGAGCGGGATGCGCAGCTTCGCAGTCTCCGTCGAAACCGCGAAGTGCTTGCCCGCCCGCGCAACGATCCGCCACGGCCCGACCGCCGATCCCGCGATCAGCGTGTCGCCCTTGCTGTCGGGTCCGCCGCCAACACGCTCGAGTGCGCGCTGCGCGAGCCGCAGCGAGGGTTTCAGCTCGACCGCCTTACGGAAATCGTCCATCGCCTGGTCGGTCCGCCCTGCCGCCTCCTCGATCTCGCCCTTCGCCCAGTAGGCCTCCGCCAGAGCTGGATCGAGCTTCATCGCCGTCTGTACGTCGCGGAGCCCGATCTCGGTCTGGCCGTTGAGCTTGTAGACGTAGGCCCGATAGGCGAACGCCAGCGCCGAGCGCGGATCGATCTCGATCGCCTTGTTGAGATCGGCGTAGGCGTCGTCGAATGCCTCGGCGAACCCATGTGCCAGGCCGCGCGACTGGTAGCCGGCGGCTGAGCGCGGCTCGATCTCGACCGCGCGCGCGAAGTCCTTGATGGCGGACGCCGTGTTGTCGGACGCGAGATACGCGTGGCCGCGCAGCACCAGCACCTCGGCGTTGGTCGTATCGAAGGCTATGGCGCGGGAAAAGTCCTGGATCGCCTCCTCGATGTTGCCGGTCTCGAGGCGCGCCTCGGCGCGGTTGCGATAGGCCGGTGCGAAGCGGGCGTCGACGACGGCGGCACGGGTGAAGTCGCGGCTCGCGGCATGCGGCCGGCCGAGAGCGAGCTGCGCCTTGCCGCGACCCGACAGCGGCGCCGCATTCTGCGGTGCGAGCTGGATGGCGCGCGTGAAGTCCCGCATCGCCTCCGCGTGATTGCCGAGCTTCATTTGGGCGCCGGCGCGATTGTTCAGCGCAGCGACGTAGCTCGGCGCCAGCACCAGCGCGCGGTCGAAATCCTTGAGCGCCTCCTTCGCCAGCCCGAGCGCGAGCAACAGATTGCCGCGATTGTTGTAGATCGCCGCATACTCGGGAAAAAGCTGGGCCGCGCGGTTGAAGTCCTCGATGGCCTGGCGGGTGAGGCCGAGCCGCACGTTGGCGACCGCGCGGTCGTTGAGCACGATGGCGCGCCGGTCGCTGGACAGCCCGTTGTCCTTCAAGGCTTCCGTATAGGCCGCCACCGCCTGTTGCGTGTTGCCGCGTACGATCGCCGCCGCCGCCTCGTCGATGCGCGCCTGGGTCTCGTCCGCGGCGGCCCACGCCGCGGCTGTCGCCAGGCCGAGCGGCAACGCTGCGCTCGTCGCGACGACGAGGCTGCGCGCCAGTGCGACACGGGTCATCAGAGCCAGACGGGCAGCCCTCGACAGCATGGACCTCCTCAAAGCGGCTCGACCGGTCCGCCGGTTCGTCGCGCGCGTGAATTCACCATGGGTCGACTCTCGGGCGCGGTCAAATCGCCAGCCCGCGCGAGAGTACGATCGCGCGCCACCGGCAGAATGATGATCGCCACACGAATGTGTCCGGCCGGCGGTCGCCGGAACGTGAACGGTCGACAGGATCCGACACCACGGATTTGAATTGACGTTTACGTCAACTTCATTCACTCCGGAGCCGGACCTCGCCGCCATCGGGAGCCCGCACATGAACCTCTGGCCATGAACCTCTGGCTGCGCATCCTCTGGTACCTCGCCGTCGCCCGCTTCCGGCCGCGGCTTTCGCTGCCCGGCGACGTGTCGCGGCTCGCCTTCCGGGTCTGGCCGCTCGACCTCGACACCAGCCTGCACATGAACAACGGCCGCTATCTGACGCTGATGGACCTCGGCCGGCTCGACATCATGGTCGGCTCCGGGCTGTGGCGCGCCGTCCTGCGCCACGGCTGGACCCCGATCGCGAGCGCCATCAAGATCCGCTTCCGCCGCGAGTTGCGACCGTTCCAGCGCTTCCGCCTCGAAACCCGGCTCGTGGCCTGGGACAGGGCCAGCGTCATCATGGAGCAGACGTTCGTCATCGCGGGCGGCCCGCGCGACGGCCAGATCGCGGCGACGGCACTGTTCAAGGGCGGGATCTACGACCGAGCAGAGCGGCGGTTCGTCGAGACGGCCCGGCTCATGGCCGAGATCGGCGTCGACGCCCGGAGCCCGCCGCTGACGCCCGAGGCCGAAGCCTTCCTCGCCGCCGAGGAGAGCCTGCGCCAAGCCGGCCGCACGACCTGAAACCATCGCCAGCCGCCTCAAGTCTCCAGAAGCCCCGCGAGCACCTGGGGCAGCATCTCCGGCAGGTCCTCGGCGATGAGGCCGGGTCCAAACCGGCTGGCGCACGCGCCGTGCAGCCACACGGCCGCGCACGCGGCTTCGAACGCGCCCATGCCTTGTGCCAGAAGTCCGGCGACGAAACCCGCGAGCACGTCGCCCGAGCCCGCCGTCGCGAGCCACGGCGGCGCGTTGTCGTTGATCGCCGCGCGGCCATCGGGATGCGCGATCACCGTATCGGGCCCCTTGAGCACGACCACGCCGCCACTCAACTCGGCGGACCGACGCGCCCCATCGAGCTTCGAGCCCGGCAATATGCCGAACAGCCGCTCGAACTCCCCGTCGTGCGGCGTCAGTACCACCGGCGCCGACCGGCGCTTGATCGCCCCGAACAGCGTCTCGGGATCGGGCGCGGGCAGCCCCCCTGTGGCGACGAACCCGATGCCGAGCTGTGTCGGCGGCTCTGTCGCCGCAAACGAGGTCAGTGCGTCGGCATCGAGCACCGCGGCGGCCTTCGATGCGAGCACCGCCAGCACGTCGGCAGCCGTGTCCGGACCGACGCCAGCGCCCGGCCCGATCAGCACCGCGTTGCGGCGCGTGTCGGCCAGAAACGCGCCAAGACCTCGGGCGCCCTCGGCACGTTGAACCATGATCGCGGTGGCGTGCGTGGCATTCACCGCTGTTGCTGCCGGTCCGCCGACGACCGTCACCAGACCGGCGCCGACCCGCAAGGCGGCCCGCGCGCCGAGCCGTGCCGCGCCCGTTCGCTCGGGCGGCCCCGACACGACCACGGCGTGGCCGCGTGCGTACTTGTGTCCGGCCATCGTCGGCCAGGGGAAGCGTGCGAGCCAGCACCCCGCCTGATTGACGGCAGCCTTTGGCGCGATGGCTTCGAGCACGGCTGCGGGAATGCCGATGTCGGCCACGACCACCTCGCGGCAGAGCTCGCGACCGGGCATCAGCACATGCCCCGGCTTCTTCCGGAAGAACGTCACCGTGCGCGTTGCGGCCACCACCGGCCCCGCGGCGCGGCCCGTCGTGCCGTCGAGCCCGCTCGGCACGTCGACCGCGAGGACCCGAACGCCCGCTGCGTTCACTGCCGCGACCGCATCCGCCGCCGCTCCCTCGAGTGGACGCGCGAGCCCCGCTCCGAACAACGCATCGACGACTAGCGCCGCGCCAGCCACATCGAGACGAGTGACGGACGCGGTTGGCCCGTCCCAGCGCTGCGCCATGAGACCGGCGTCGCCGCCGAGGGCGTCGATGGGGACGAGGCACGCCAAGCTAACGTCGAAGCCCCGCGCTCTCAGAACGCGCGCCGCCACGAAGCCGTCGCCGCCGTTGTTGCCCGGTCCGCACAGCACGGCGATCCGCGCACCCGGCGCCACCATCCTGCCCGCCTCGTCGGCGACGGCCTGGCCGGCGTTCTCCATCAGGACCAGCAAGGGCACGCCGTGCTCGACCGCCCGCCGGTCGGCCTCGCCCATCTCCGCCGTCGTCAACAGCTCGCACCCCGTCATGTCGGCCCCCTCGCGCACCGAGACGCCATGCCCCGTGTCGCTCATGTTCCAGAGCGACGGCGCCGGCTCAAGCCCGGAGGCTGGATGAAGCCGGCCGCGGTGCGCAAGTCGCCGCACCTCGATTGCAAGGCAGCCGGCCACACAACGTCCCCTAGCCAGCGCAGAGCACGCGCATTGGCGCCCAAATTTTTGCCTCAGTGCCTATTCCTTAGGCAGTCCAGCGGCTGGATCACTGTTGCCGATCAGATACATGTCGCCCAAGACGCTGACATCGTGAATATTTTCTTGCCACTAACCATCTGGCATAGCGCGTGCTAACGAGGTGCCGACCGGACGCGTGCACGCGTTTACGGCGCGTCTGGCCGTCCAAGGGCGATCACATGAAAAAAATCGAAGCCATCATCAAGCCGTTCAAGCTCGACGAGGTGAAAGAGGCGCTCCAGGAGATCGGCCTCCAGGGCATCACCGTCATCGAGGCCAAAGGTTTCGGCCGCCAGAAGGGCCATACCGAGCTCTACCGGGGCGCCGAGTACGTCGTCGACTTCCTGCCCAAGGTCAAGATTGAGGTCGTGCTTGCCGACGACATGTTGGACAAGGCGGTCGACGCCATCCAGAAGGCGGCCAAGACAGGACGCATCGGCGACGGGAAGATCTTCATCTCGACCATCGAGGACGCGATCCGAATCCGCACCGGCGAGACGGGTGCCGACGCGGTCTGACGTGTCCTGCGGTTACCGCCGGCGGCCTACGGGGGCCGGCTGAAGTCCAGGTTTTGCTCGCAACAGGGGAGTGGCAATGAAGAGCGTTAGCGATGTCCTGAAGGCTCTGAAGGACAAGGACGTGAAGTTCGTGGATCTGCGTTTCACGGACACTAAGGGCAAGATGCAGCATGTAACCGCCGACGTGTCGTGCGCCGACGAGGCGATGTTCGCCGACGGCTATGCCTTCGACGGCTCCTCGATCGCCGGCTGGAAGGGCATCGAGGCCTCGGACATGCTGCTGATGCCGGACCCGGCGTCCGCCCACATCGACCCCTTCTTCGCGCAGACCACGATGGCCGTGTTTTGCGACGTCATCGAGCCGTCTACGGGCCAGCCCTACGAGCGCGACCCGCGCTCGATCGCGAAGAAGGCCCTGACGCACATGGCCTCGCTCGGCATCGGCGACACCGTGTTCTTCGGCCCCGAGGCGGAGTTCTTCATCTTCGACGACGTGAAGTTCTCGACCGACATGTACCAGGTCGGCTTCAAGGTCGATTCGTCCGAGTTGCCGTCGAACTCCAATACCGACTACGAGATGGGCAACCTCGCCCACCGTCCGCGCGTCAAGGGCGGCTACTTCCCGGTGCCGCCGGTCGATAGCTGCCAGGACATCCGCTCGGAGATGCTCTCGGTTCTGACCGAGATGGGCGTCACCGTCGAGAAGCACCACCACGAGGTGGCCTCGGCCCAGCACGAGCTCGGCGTCAAGTTCGGCCCGATGATCCAGATGGCCGACCACATGCAGATCTACAAGTACGTCGTGCACAACGTCTGCCAAGCCTACGGCAAGACGGCGACGTTCATGCCGAAGCCGATCTTCGGCGACAACGGCTCGGGCATGCACGTCCACCAGTCCATCTGGAAGGGTGGCCAGCCGATGTTCGCCGGCAACAAGTACGCCGACCTCTCGGAAATGTGCCTCTACTACATCGGCGGCATCCTGAAGCACGCCAAGGCCATCAACGCCTTCACGAACCCGACGACGAACTCCTACAAGCGTCTGGTTCCCGGCTACGAGGCCCCCGTTCTGCTCGCCTACTCGGCAAGGAACCGCTCGGCATCGTGCCGCATTCCGCACGTCTCGAGCCCCAAGGCGAAGCGCATCGAGATCCGCTTCCCCGATCCTGCCGCCAATCCCTACCTCGGCTTCACGGCGATGCTGATGGCCGGCCTCGACGGCATCGTGAACAAGATCCATCCGGGCGACCCGATGGACAAGAACCTCTACGACCTGCCGCCGGCAGAGCTGTCCAAGATCCCGACCGTCTCCGGCTCGCTGCGCGAGGCGCTGTCGAGCCTCGACGCCGACCGCGCGTTCCTGAAGGTCGGCGGCGTCATGAACGACGACATGATCGACGCCTACATCGAGCTGCGCATGGAGGAGAACATGCGCTACGAGATGACGCCGCACCCGATCGAGTACGACATGTACTACTCGGTCTAAGCCGCGGCTCGATACGACGGGGCACGAAAGAGGCCCGGGAGCATCCGCTCCCGGGCCTTTGCGTCGAGGCTTTTGCAACGGCCGCGAGGCTTCGTGCTCCTAGGCACCCCGTCGCATCCGGGCGGCGGAGGTTCTCACCCGACGACGTGCGGCGGCTCGATCGCTCAATAGAACAGCACGCCGAGGCAGAGCGCGGCGAAGCCCAGCCGATAGAAGTTCTTCTCGTTGGCGACGAGCCACAGCGCCGCCCGCCGCGGCATCTCCGACCACGAGAGCCGCGCCAACGTCGCGATGACGACGCCAAGCCCAAGTCCCAGCAGCAACGACGGGTAGTCGAGGCGGAAGGCGCGCTCGCCCGTTCCCGCGAGGCCCGAGGTTCCAAGCGCGACAGCAACCGCCAGCATCAACCCGAGGGCCACGAGGGAGAGGAAGCCGAGGAGATAGCGCATGAGGTACGCCCGAGCGGTGAGGGTGCGGCGCCGCGATCTGCGGCTCGCAGAAATGTTCGCATGCGCCCGTCAACGGCCGGTTAACCACACATCCTGGCACTCGCCCTGATACTCGCCCTGATACTCGCCCTGGCACCCGTCGCAGATTGGTGGAGCGGGCCTCATGTCGGGTTCGGAATGTTCACTCCGATCGAAGGGGAACGATTTGTGATTTGACAGACTTTTGTGACAGGCGCACCATTCGAGTATTCCTCGAGAGGAGGTCTAAGAAAATGAACCCACCGGGTCACGCTTAGCCACCTTGCAACGCAGTAAACATGCTGCGTCACGAAGTGTGGCATCCCCAGCAAATCTGAGCTTTGCAGCGTTTTGCTCTCTTTCGATTGTGAGTAGCGTCGCACTATTGCGATCTGCTCGGCGATTGAGGCTTGGTTTACTTGAGCAGCGGGCGTGAGGGTCCGCGTGTCTCGGACTAGGTCTTCGGACGGCATCGAGCGCAGGACGCGCCGTAGCCACAAAAGAGAGAAAGTCGAACGCATGATCTGCGGCGTCGGATTGGGCATCACAGCAGGACAAGCGCCAACAACAGCAAAGACGATCCAGGGCACGAACCGGCTTTTCAGAGCCAGATAGACTTTACAACGGCTGCGCATTTTGACGTGTGCTAGCAAGGTAAGTTTGTTGGACCTATCGCCGGGCCTCCAAAACCAGATCGCCACCGCTGTTCCGTCGCCCCTGAACACAAACCGCCCAAGAACCCGCATCCCGGAAGAGCCCGGGGGACCCGCACACCGGTCCCGCCGGGCTCGACCGTTTCGCGCTCTCGGAATTTTGCGCGCCCGGAACCAGGAGCCTCCGCACGTTTTCTGCTCCGAGCCTGCCCCTTTTGTGATCGCGCAGACGGCATCGCTTCGCCTAGTCGAACGGCTGTGGCTGTGGCTCTGGCGTCGATTGGGCTCAAGCTGAGTTTCGGCACCTTGGTTGTTGCCGGGGTAAGGTCTACCCACGCTCCTACGAGATCGATGCGGCATCACGGGCCGAGCGGCAGCAGGTGCCGGTGCGACCCATGCTCCGACCCCGGCCATTGACCTGCGTCATGGCCCCGTGCCCGCCCCAGGTGAAGCTTCTGCCATTCAGACGCTCGATCACTGGAGGGAGTGTGCCGTGGCCGTACACGAGACAAGCCGGTTTCGAGGCTGGTGGCTTATTGCGATAGCGCTCGCATTTGTGCTGGCGCTGCTGATCGGACTCAGGGCCGCGGCTGGCGGCGAGCAGAGCCGCCCGGCCCCGTCCCCGCCTCAGACCACCACGCCCGCCGTCGACTTCTGGGCACCCGACTGGATGATGCGCGAGTTGTGGGGCCCAGGGCGCACCTCGAAATCGATGATGGTTCGGATGCTGCGCCACTTGACGTTCATGAACTATGGCGTGCCGGCCGACTACGACGGTGCACGGTCCAACGTGCCGCTGCGCCCCGAGACGACTGCGGCGGGCGGCGTGCTCTATGCCGCAAACTGCCGGTCATGCCACGGCGCCAACGGACTCGGCGATGGCGAGGCGGGGCGCGCCTTGAGCCCCTCGCCCGCGCTGCTCGCCTACATGGTCCGACGTCCGATCTCAGTCGACGAGTATCTGCTGTGGTCAATCGCAGACGGCGGGAAGCAGTTCGAATCCGAGATGCCTGCATTCAAGGACAAGCTATCGCGCGACGAGATCTGGAAGATCGTCGCTTACATGCGCGCTGGCTTCCCCGACACCGGCTTCCCCGAGACCGGCGCGCCGGCAGCGAAGCCCTGAGCCGAAGCGCCCGGAGCTGCCCCCGGGGCGGACAGTTGTCGGAACGGCCCGTTTGCGGATCCAGCCGCTTGGATGACCCGACCGCGACGGCGGCATGGGGCGCGCGCTCGATCGGTCGGGTAGGCTCGGGCATTGGGTCTGCCACCTGCCCGGCGACCAGCCCGGCGATGAGGCCATGGACCGCGGCGAGCCTCCATGGCCCCGCTTTGGCATCCTCCCCTGGCCGACAAATGCCAGCAGGGGCGCTGATGTCGGAAGCCGTGTGCAGGCAGCCCGCCCCTCGCGATCGCCGGTCGCGAAGAAGCCCTCAGCGGCGGCCGCGCAGATAGACGAACCAATATACCGCACCGACCAACAGGCTGCCGCCGACCAGATTGCCCGCCGTCGCAACGACGACGTTGTGGAGCGCCGCGCCGGCAGTGACCGCGGGATAGCTTGCAGCCGTCTTGCCGATGGCGATCCAAAAGTCCGGTCCTGCCCAGCCTTTGATCGCGAGCGCGTACGGCAGCAGATAGAGATTGGCGATCGAGTGCTCGAACCCTACCGCGACGAAGGCCGACACGGGCGGCACGATCACGACGGCCTTGTCGGTGACGGAGCGGGCAGCGAACGACATCCAGACGGCAAGGCAGACCAGCACGTTGCACAGGACGGCGAGGAAGAACAGCTGCACGGTCGGCAGCGCCGACTTGGCCGCCGCGATGTCGAGCGCAACCTTGCCGACGGAGCCGCTCGCGAAGTGGTAGTGCCCCGACAGGAATACGAGCGCCGCCGTGCCCAGCGCACCCGCGATGTTGCCCAGGTAGACGATCCCCCAGGCGCGCAAAAGGGCCGGGACGGTGATGCGCCCGCTGGCGCAGGCGACGACCATCAGCGTGTCGCCGGTGAACAGCTCCGCGCCTCCGACGATCACCAGGATCAGGCCGAGCGAGAAGACGAGGCCCGCGAGGAGACGCGCGACGCCCCACGGCAGGTCGCCTGCCCCTGTCAGCACCACGGTCATGAAGATGGCGCCGAGCGCGATGAAGGCGCCGGCCAGCACGCCGAGGATCAGCAGCGTCAGCGCGTCGCGGCCTGCCTTGCCGACGCCTGCCCGCTCGCACGCCAGCGCCATCTCGCGCGGCATCAGCGGGTCGACGGTGTTCTTGAGAGCCTGGCGCTCGCTTTGGGGCTGATCCATCATGACGACCTCGGGCAGCGCTTCGGGCAGCGCTGACGAATGAGCTGTTCTCAGTATCGCCTTACCGCCCTATCGTGACAGGGCGGTCGTGTGGCCTAGCCACGCAGAACCGACCCTTGCACATGCGAAGTTGCCGCGCGATCTCTGTTGCACGGAAGGAGACAACGACATGCCGCGCCCGATCCGCGCCAACGTCGGCTATGTGGTCCTGGGACTGCTGGCCGTACCGCTGCTGACACCACAAGCCTCGGCAAGAGGCCTCGGCGAGGCGCTGGAGCTGGAGGCTGCCCGCGCCAACGCCCGCGCCGGCGGGCCCGTCAGCGAGCGCGACCGCGAGCTTCTGGAGCGCTACGGCTGCCTGTCTGGGACCAACAGCCCGGTGTGCAAGCCCGGCTACCGGCGCACCGTTGCCCCGCCGCCGCGCAAGCGCAGGACGTGGCGGGAGTAGCGCACCAACGGTGAACTCGTTCTGGCTACGCCAGCGACGTCGTGCCGGCGACGGCCGCGATCCGGTCGAGCAGCCTGTCGACTCCCGAGAATTGGCCGGGGCCCGGCTTGGATGGGGAGAAAGCGGTTTTTGAGCGCGTAAGCGGGAAGGCAACGCCCGGAAATCGCTTGCCGCGACGCTCGATGCAGACACGCACACCAGAATGCTGCGCAACTGAACGCGGGACAACTTGCATCCCCGCGACGAGCCCGACGATGACAGCGCGGCTCAATTCTCATCCATCTTCAGCGCGGCGATGAAGGCCTCCTGCGGGATCTCGACCTTGCCGAACTCGCGCATCTTCTTCTTGCCGGCCTTCTGCTTGTCGAGGAGCTTCCTCTTACGCGTGATGTCGCCGCCGTAGCACTTCGCCAGCACGTCCTTTCTCAGAGCCTTGATCGTCTCGCGCGCGATCACCTTGGCGCCGATGGCCGCCTGCACCGGAATCTGGAACAGGTGGGGCGGGATCAGCTCCTTCAGTTTCTCGCACATGGACCGCCCGCGGCTTTCCGCCCGCGTTTTATGCACGATGATCGACAGCGCATCGACCGCCTCGCCGTTGACCAGGATCGACAGCTTGACGAGGTCGCCCTCCTCGTAGCCCTTGATGTGATAGTCGAACGAGGCGTAGCCGCGCGACACGCTCTTCAGCCGGTCGTAGAAGTCGAACACCACCTCGTTCAGCGGCAGCTCGTACTCGACCATGGCGCGCGTGCCGACATAGGTGAGGTTCTTCTGCCGTCCGCGGCGGTCCTGGCAGAGCTTCAGGACGGCGCCGAGGTAGTCGTCGGGCACGAGGATGGTTGCGTCGATCCAGGGCTCCTCGATGTGGTCGATCTTGACCACGTCCGGCATATCGGCCGGATTGTGCATCTCGATCGTCGAGCCGTCGTTCATGTGCAAGTGATAGACCACGGACGGCGCGGTAGTGATGAGGTCGAGGTTGAACTCGCGCTCGAGCCGCTCGGTGATGATCTCGAGGTGCAAGAGCCCGAGGAAGCCGCAACGGAAGCCGAAGCCCAGCGCGGCAGAGGTCTCCATCTCGAACGAGAAGCTCGCATCGTTGAGGCGCAGCTTGCCCATCGCCTCGCGAAGATCCTCGAAGTCGGCCGCATCGACGGGAAAGAGACCGCAGAACACCACCGGCTGGGCGGGCTTGAAGCCGGGCAAGGCCTCCGCCGTCGGGTTCTTCTCGTCCGTGATGGTGTCGCCGACGCGCGTGTCGGCGACCTCCTTGATGGCTGCGGTGAAGAAGCCGACCTCGCCGGGACCGAGCTGCTCCAGCATCTCCTGCTTGGGGCGGAAAATGCCGACGCGCTCGACGCCGTAGGTCGCTCCCGCGTTCATCATCTTGACCCGCTGGCCCTTCTTCAAGGTGCCGTCGATCACCCGCACCAGCACGATGACGCCGAGGTAGGCGTCGTACCAGCTGTCGATCAGCATCGCCTTCAAGGGCTTGCTCGCATCGCCCTTCGGCGCCGGCAGATGCGCGACGATGGCCTCGAGCACCTGATCGACGTTGAGGCCGGTCTTGGCGGACACACCGACCGCATGCGAGGTGTCGAGCCCGATCACGTCCTCGATCTGGGCCTTGACCCGGTCGCAGTCGGCGGCAGGCAGATCGACCTTGTTCAAGACGGGCAGGATCTCGAGGTTGTTTTCGATCGCCTGATAGACGTTGGCGAGCGTCTGTGCCTCGACACCCTGGCTCGCGTCGACGACCAGGATCGCCCCCTCGCAGGCAGCGAGCGAGCGCGACACCTCGTAGGCGAAATCGACGTGTCCGGGCGTGTCCATCAGGTTGAGCTGATAGATCTTGCCGTCCTTCGACTTGTAGTCGAGCCGGACCGTCTGCGCCTTGATGGTGATGCCACGTTCGCGCTCGATCTCCATGCTGTCGAGGATCTGCTCTTTCATCTCGCGGTCGGAGACGTTGCCGCAAAGCTGGATAAGCCGGTCCGACAGCGTCGATTTGCCGTGGTCGATGTGCGCGATGATTGAGAAATTTCGGATGCGGGAGGTATCTGTCATGGGCGTCTCGATAGCATCGGCTTCGCAACCGCAAAAGGGGCCTTGAGACCGCGCCGTCGGCAGCGCGTCGCCGTGGCAGGGTCCGGCGGGCCAGCAGCCGCCCGCTCAGCGAACCGTCGAGTCCCGGCGCGACGGGCGATGGCCGCAGACGGGCGATGGCCGCGACCGAAGCGCATTGTGCACCGCAGAATGGAGGGCTAAGGTCTCTCGGCACACGGTAAGACGCAAATGGCCCTCCCCCTGGGCGAAACCGAGGAGCACACGAGATGACTGCAAGAGAGGATCGATCCGCCGCGCGCGCCGCCTTCGGCAGCTCATACTTCGAGCCCGACACCAAGACCGCCCTCAACGCCGCACTCGACGCCATGAGCAAGTGGCGCGACGAGATGGCAACCTCGACCGAGCGAAACTCGAGCATGGTCTTCGACAAGATGGCCGCCGCGTCCAAAGCGGCGGGCTGGCCGGACGGCATGGTCGACGCGACGAGGTCGAGCATGCAGCAGATGTCGAAGATGCAGATGCAGATGATGGACCAGGTGATGGACGCCTGGACCGAGCAGATGAAGAACCCCGGCAAGTTCACCTTCGGCCAATCCTTTCAGAAGCAGGCCCCAGGGCCGTTCAGCCAGGGCTTCCCAACGGGAGCCTTTCCGGGTCCGTTCGGCCAGGGTTTCCCCGGAATGCCGCAGATGGATCTGTCGAAGTTCGGTTTCGGCACCAACCCGATGGCGCCGTTCCAGTTCTGGATGGAAGCCGGACAGATGTGGCAGAAGATGTGGGCCGACGCGATGGCCGCTTGGATGAA
The DNA here is from genome assembly GCA_964471635.1 of uncultured Hyphomicrobium sp. GTDB lineage: Bacteria > Pseudomonadota > Alphaproteobacteria > Rhizobiales > Hyphomicrobiaceae > JAKAML01. Next base: position 23,453 of record CAYYGO010000015.1, on the reverse strand, counting down.
CAACCTGCCGGGCCACGGCGACCGGTTCGGCGGCGGACGCTGACGCGCCTCCCGCGATGGAGCCGCGTCCCGCCGGGATGCGTCCTTGGGGCTGCGTCACATGCGGAGCAGCACGGCGTCCAGCCAGCGTCCGGGTAGCAGCCGACGCAACATCGCCGCGACATGCGTCGGGGTGGTCACGAAATACCGGAGCTGCGGACGTCCGCTCTCGACAGCATGGACGAGGCGGCGCGCGACGCGATCAGGCTCTAGCTTGAACGTGTCCGTGCCGCCCGCTTCCATGCTTGCGAGCCGCGCCTCGTAGGCGGCGCGGTGAGGCGAGCCCGCTATGTCGACTGACGAGCGGAACCGCTCGAGCGCGGTGGCGACAAAGCGGGTGCGTATCGGCCCCGGCTCGATCAGCGAGACATGGATGCCGGTGCCGCGAAGCTCGAGCCGCAGTGCGTCCGACAGCGCCTCGACGGCGAACTTCGAGGCGCAATAGGCGCCGCGATACGGCCCCGATACGAGCCCCAGCACGGACGAGCACTGCACGATGCGACCGCGCCCCTCCCGGCGCATGGACGGCAGTATCCGCCGCGTCAGGTCGTGCCAGCCGATGACGTTGACCTCGAGCTGATGGCGCAACACCTCCGGGGTCAGGTCCTCCACTGCGCCGACCTGACCGAAAGCCGCATTGTTGAATAGCGCCTCGAGCCGGCCGCTGGTCAGCGCAAGCGCGCGGTCGGCGCAAGCCGCAATCGATGCCGGGTCGGCCAGCTCGAGCGGCAGCGCCTCGAGCCCCTCCTCCTGCTCCAGGCGGCGGAGATCGTCGGGGTGGCGGGCCGTCGCGAGAACGCGCCAGCCGCGCGCCTTCAGTGTGCGCGACGCGGCAAGCCCGATGCCCGACGAGCAGCCGGTGATGAGGATGGCGCGCGCCAGCCCCGCGGGGCGTGCGGCACTCATTGGTAGAGCTTGACCAGCGTTTTGCCGTGAGCGTCGAGCAGCAGCAGCGTCCGCCCGTCGAGCTTATGGGACTGCATGCGCTCGAGCGCCTTCAACAGCGCCTGCTCGAGCTCCATCCTGCCCTCGCAGTGCATGCGCGAGACGCCGATGCCCTGGAACGCGTGGCCCCCCTCGGCCGTCGGACCGAACTGGCCGAACACGCGATTGCATGCCGCCCTGCCGCCCATCTGATTGCGGAAGAAAACGAGGACACCAGCATCATCGACCGGCTTTCCCTCGATCTCGACGACGCGCCACTCGATATCGCTGACTGCGGTGGTGAAGGCCGCCGCGGGAGACGGCGAAAGGAGCGGCGCAACGGCCAGCACGATCGCGGCCAGGGCTATGGGGGGGAGGCGCATGGGTATCGGCATCCTGCAGGGACTCGGACTGCCTGCATACGCCGCCCGCAGTCGCGACTGCAAATGAATCGCGCTCGGCCCCGCCGGCACAATGGGATGCGGCCCGATCTCCGGCTGGTACCGAGCCATACGCGCCCGCCACGCCCTTGCCCCGATCCGATGCGAGGAGGCGCTATGGCGATGTGGCAGAGACAACAGCCGACCGGAACGCCAGCCCGCGCTCTGATCCGTCGCGCTGCGGTTTGTTGCGCTGCGGCAGCGGCGTGCGCTGCGGCGGCCGCGCTGAGCGCGCTGGCAGGCACCTCTTCGGCCCAACGCGATCCGGTCTACGGTTGGCGTCCGGCGGCCGCAGCTGGACTCCGGGGCGCCGAGACGCTCGAGAGCCGCTTGCCTCCGCCGCCCGGTTTCAGCCGCGTCGAAGCGCCTGCTGGAAGCTTTGCAGCCTGGCTGCGCGGCCTGCCGATGAAGCCGCAGGGGGCCCCTGTCCTTCTCTACACGGGCGTCAGGAAGGCACGCCAGGACGTGCACGCCGCCGTCGTCGACATCGACACCGGCACGCGCGACCTGCAGCAGTGTGCGGACGCCATCATGCGGCTCCGCGCCGAGTGGCTGTGGAGCCGCGGGCGGCGCTCCGAGATCGCGTTCAATGACAGCGAGGGCAGGCGGATGACGCTGCCGCCGGGCGCACGATCCGACTACGCTGCGTTCCGGTCGTTCATGATCCGCGTGTTCGCCTACGCCGGCACCTACAGCCTCGAGCGCGAGCTGAAGCCGGTGCCCAATGGCGAGATCGCGGCCGGGGACGTGTTCATAAAAGGCGGGTTCCCCGGCCACGCGGTGCTGGTTGTGGACGTGGCGACCAGTCCGTCGGGCGAACGGCGCTTCCTGCTCGCCCAGAGTTTCATGCCGGCGCAGGAGATCCATATCCTGAAGGTCCCGAGCAGCGCCGACGGGTCGGCCTGGTATGCCTTTCCTGTCAACTACCCGCTCCTGACACCGGAATGGACGTTTCCGGCCGGCAGCCTCAGGCGTTGGCTTTGAGATCTGGTCGCGAGCGGCCTGTTTACCATCGGCTGGCAAACTATGACCGTTCGTCCCGCGTAACGAAGCGCCCAAACCGAGCCATACCTGTCATAATGGCGGCCCTGTCCGCGATGGCGGCACGCTCGGCATCGGCAGGCAGGAGGCGCCCAATGGGCAGTTGGCTGGCCCGGATCCGGCGGTCGGCGAGCCTGCGAGCGATGGTGCAATGCTGCGAAGGTTGGACCCGGTACCGATCGACATCTGGCACGACGTCGTGCGCAGCCGCCTCGTCCGCCGGGCCGTTCTCGCCCTGGCCGCAGTCGCCGCGCTCTGCCTCGTGCTCGGCATCCCGCGCGATAGGATAACGCGGGCCGAACTTGGCATCATGGCGGATGAAGCCGGTCAGCGATGCTTTACGACGACGCTGCCGTTCTACGACAGGATGGCGGCCGAGCGGCCGATCAACGCCAACGAGTACCTCCCGTTCGCCATCGCGAGCCTCAACGCCTACGACATGGGCGAGCCGATGGGCTTCACGCTGGCGCGGCACTCGCCCGAGTGGCGCCGTGTCGCAACCGTCGATCGGCCTTCCGGTCTTCGCTTCGACGTCCATTACCGCCGCGAGCCGGGCGTGCTCCAGGTGATGGTCGCCTACTCCGGCTCGGAAGCCTACGACCTCGGCGACTGGCACGCGAACCTCGCATGGTTCACGGCCTGGCTGCCGCTTCCCAACCAGTACGATGATGCTCGCGAGACGTTCCACCAGGTGCGGCAGGCGGCCTACGCCGAGGCCGGCAAGGACCGGGTGAGCTTTTTCGTCACCGGCCATTCGCTCGGCGGCGGCATCGCCCAGCACATCGCCTACGCGTTCCCGTGTGTCTCAGCCCCGATCTTCAACGCCTCCTTCGTGGTGCTGAAGTATCGCCTCGCAGAGCCCTACACAGGCGTTCCCATCGTGCATGTATACGAGGATCTCGAGCCCGTGACACGGCTGCGCCGGCTGCTGTTCGTCGACCGCGAAACACAATTCTACCGGCACTATCGCGTCACCGCGGTCGACATGAGTGCGTTCACCCACTCGATCACGGGGCTTGCGGTGGGCGTGGCACGGAACGTGGTGCACTGCCAGCACGAGAAGACTTGCATGGTGCCGCAGGACGACACGCGGGCCCGTCGGCTGTATTGCCCCACCTGGGGCCGAGACGATCCCGCGTGCACGCAGCACCATGAGAAGCGGAGCGCCTTCGAGTAGAGCGCCGGCCGCGTGTGCGCACGCCACAGTGCGACGTGCCGAAGCCGGTCAGCTCTCGCCCCCGATCTTGAGCCGCGCCCTGACCTTCTGCAATCCGTAGGCGAGCAGGCCGACCACCACCGGAATGCTCATCGCCATGACCACGTCGGGATCGACCTTGAGTCCCGCGCCCTTGGCGCCCTTGGCGAGATAGCCGATGAGCCCGACGACGTAGTAGCTGATCGCTGCCACGGACAGCCCCTCGACGGTCTGCTGGAGACGAAGCTGCATCTTGGCGCGTCGGGCCATCGTCTCGAGCAGCGCCTGGTTCTGAGCCTCGCGCGCGATCGCGGTCCGGGTGGCCAGCGCCTGTGTGGCGCGTCCGACCCGCTCCGACAGCGCATCGAGCTGGCCCGCGACAGAGCGACAGGTCGATACGGCCGGCACCATGCGACGCTCGGTGAACTCGCGGAAGGTCTGCACGCCCTCGAACCGTCCTTCCCTGAGCTCGGTGATGCGCCGATCGACGAGATCGTGGTAGGCAGCCGCCGCGCTGAAGCGGAAATGATGATCGGCATGGCGGCTCTGGATCTCGGACTCGAGCCGCGTCAGCCGCTGCAGAAGCCCCGGCTCGTCGCGCGACGGCGCATCGACCATTGCGGCGGCGACGGCGGCAAGCTCGCGCTCGGACTGGTTGAGGAACGGCGACAGCCGACGTGCGATCGGCAGCGCGAGGAGTGCCATCATACGGTAGCTGTCGATCTCGACCAGCCGCTGGACCGTTCGCCCCGTCTGCCGCGGCGTCATCGAGCGGTTCCACAACAGCATGCGGCTCATACCGTCCTCGCGGATGCGAAAATCGGCGAGCGCCTGGGCCGACCCGGACGCCACCGGGGCGCCGACCAGCACATTGCCGGCGAAGTGCCGCGCCGACAAAGCCTCGTGGTCGAGCGGCGTCCCGTCGTCGGGCAGAACGGCAATCGTGCTCGCGACCAGCACCTCGCCCGGCAGTGCCGCGACCCAATTGTCCGACACGGCCGCGAGCGCCGGCTCGGCGAACGGCTCCGACGTGCCGCCGGGCCCTGCGCCCGGAACGATGACCATGTAGCGCGCGAACTCGGTATGTCGCTCCCAGTGCAGCGAGAACCCCTTGGCCTCAACCTTGAAGTGATTGGCCCCCGCCGCCGGCGGCTCGATACCGAGCCCGGAGCAGAGGCGCGCCAGATGCTCGCGCTCGGCCGTGCGATTGGCCGGATCCGAGAGCAGCGCAAGGTAGGAGATGCGGCACGGCGCCGTCAGCGCGGGAGGCGGGCGGGCATGCACCTCGTCGTTGAGCTCGGCGCGCAAGGCGTGATTGGCGGGCAATGTCATGCGCGTCGGTCTCCGGCGGCGGTTCAGGTGGGGCGCGTCTCGGCGGCGCGGACTGCCTCGCGCAGCGCTTCGGCTAGAGTGGCCAGATCCGCCTCTCGTCCGCACGAGATGCGGATGCAGCGGTCGAGCGGGGGCACGCCTGGCTTCCGAATGAACACGTCCCGTGCCAGAACCTCGTCGAGCACGCGCTGCGCAAACGCGCCGTCGCGGCCGCAATCGACGGCGACGAAGTTCGTTGCCGATGGCAGCGCAAGGAGACCGCAGTCGCTGGCGATTCGCGCGATCGCCTCGCGCGAGCTGGCGATCGCGGCCACCGCCCCGGCCAGGTGGTTCTGGTCGGCGAGGGCTGCCAGGGCGCCGATCTGGCCGGTGCGGTTCATGCCGTAGTGGTTGCGCACCTTCTCGAACGATTGGATCAGCGCCGGATGTCCGAGCGCATAGCCGACACGGGCTCCGGCGAGGCCATAGGCCTTGGAGAAGGTCCGGTAGCGCAGCACCTGCGGGTTGGCGACGTCGAGCACCGGCACGGCATCGGCGGGGGCGGTATCGGAGTAGGCCTCGTCGAGAACGAGGAGCACGCCCGGCGGCAGCCCGTCGATGGCCTCCTGGACCGCCTCCGCCGGCCACCAGGAGCCCATTGGATTGTTGGGGTTGGAGATGTAGAGCACGCGCGCGCGCTCGCGACGGGCGGTCTCGACGAGGCGCGGCAGATCCTCGCGATCGGCGCGGAACGGCACCTTGACGAGCCGTCCGCCCTGCGCCGCGACGTGGAAGTTGAACGTCGGATACGCCCCGTCCGAGGTGACGACGGTATCGCCCCGCTCGATCGCGATCTGGAGCGTGAGCCCGAGCAGGCCGTCGATGCCTTCACCCGCAACGACGCTTGCGGCCTCGATGCCATGGTGGCGGGCGATGGCGTGCTCGAGCTCGAAGCTCTCGGGATCGGCATACATCCAGCTCCCGGCCACGGCCTCGCGCATGGCGGCCAGCGCACGCGGACTCGGGCCGAAAACGCTTTCGTTGGCGCCAAGTCGCGTGCGGAACGACCGTCCGCTTCGCCGCATCAGCGCATCGGGCCCGACGAAGGGGACGGTGGCGGGCAGGGCCGCGATGCGGGGCGTGATCGGCGGCGACGTCATGGCGAGCCTTCGGTGGGTCGGTCGGGAGGTCAGATCAGGCCAAGTTCGGCCAGATCCTTGCGCATCCGCGGGGGCATCGCACCGACGCCATCCGCCGCACCGGTTGCGAGGTCGGCGGGCGCATCGGCGGCAGTCAGATAGCGCCACCCCTGGAAAGGTCGGCGCGGTACGGGTCGCACCGGTACGATGGCCGGATCGAGCAGCAGGAGGCAGCACGGCGAGCCGTCCTCCTTGGTGCCGTCCTCGAAACCGATGAGCCGTTGGCGGGCCTGGATGAGGCCCTTGATGACCCAGAAGAGCGAGCCGCCCTCGAGAAGCTCGGCCTGCCGCTTCGGCGTCTGGAACGTCGTATGAAAAATGCGCGGCGGCCGGTTGCTCCCCGGCTCGCGATCGAGCCGGCTCTGCTGCCACGCGGCAAGATCCTCGATCGAGGTCGCGCCGACGCAGAGCTTGACGAGATGTAGCGTCATCCGTGCGCTCTCCTTGTTGTTCGTCGTCGCAGACGGGCGCCGGAGCTCGACAGGCGCATGAACCAGCCAACGGCCTGCAAACAAGGCGGTGGTCGACGGCTTGACGACCCGGCCAACCCGACTGTGCCACCCGTTTTGTGGTTGACCCCGCGCCGAAGTGCAAGCCGGACCTCGGCACGCGGCAAGATGCACGGTGGATCGCGTCGCAGAATGGGCCGCCGGCAGGCCTGGGGCCGGGATTTCCCCCCTTGAAACGTCTATCCACCGCAGACGGCTGAGCACCGCAGGCAGGCGGCCGACGGACACCGGAATAGCCATTCATTACGAGCGAGGGGCGCTCTGATGCCGTCCAGCATCGGGCCGGTACCGGCCCTGGACGTGGACCCGCCCGTCACCTCGTTCATATCCGACGGGAGGAGCATCCCTGCCGCGCCGCCGGCGAGCCCGTCGTCAGCTTGTCGCTCTGATTGGCCGGAATTGCGTGTAGCGGGAGGCAAGGCTCGCGGCCTCGAGAGGGTGCTTGGCATGCAACTTGTTTGACAGACCATCGCGGCCCGGCCGAACATCAGTCTTGTCGGGTTCGCGACATGATCCGGGTCTTCTGCGGGCATGAGCACGCCAGGCGATATGACATCTGAGATATAGCTGGGTCACGAGACAGGGAGGCACCGCACCATGCTCGACTGGCTCCGGCCTGCCGCAAATACCCTCGCGGTCGCCGCCTCTTGGGTCATCGCGATTGCCCAGGCGGTCGTCGTCGCGTCTACCGCTGCTTCAGCCCGAGATGCGAGGCCATCAGCGGCACCGGTCCCGGCCGCTGGTGCGGTGGTGGTTTACGCCGCGGCAAGCCTCAGGACGGCGCTCGACGCCATAGGCACGCGTTGGACGGCGGAGAGCGGTCGCAAGGTGACGTTCTCCTACGCGGCATCGGGATCACTTGCGAAGCAGATCGAGCATGGAGCGCCGGCTGACCTGTTTGCCACCGCCGACCCGGCATGGATGGACTATGCCGAAGGAAAGTCGCTCGTGCGGTCCGCGAGCAGAGTTGACCTCCTCGGCAATCGTTTGGCGCTGGTAGCGCCGCATGATGCCCCGCCGCCATCCCTCAAGATCGCCAAGGGCTTCAAGCTCGTCGATGCGATCGGCACGGCGCGGCTTGCCACCGGCGATCCGAAATCCGTGCCGGTCGGTGGCTATGCCAAGGCGGCGCTGACCTCGCTCGGCGTGTGGGAGGAGGTTTCGCGGAAGATAGCCGGGGCCGAGAGCGTTCGGGCGGCACTCGCCTTCGTTGCCCGGGGCGAGGCGCCGCTGGGCATCGTCTATCTCACCGATGCCCGGAGCGAGCCAAGGGTCAAAGTCGTCGACGTGTTCCCCGCCGACAGCCATCCGCCGATCGTCTATCCTTTTGCGCTGACGGCTGGCTCGAGCAACCCCGCGGCTGCGGACTTCCTCGACTACCTCCGGGGGCCTGCGGCGCGCGAGGTTTTCGAGGCACAAGGCTTCACCGTGCTGCCGTGACACAATCGCTAGACCAGAGAACCCTGTAGGTTGCGCGGCATGTGGCAGATCACCCCGGACGAGTGGACCGCCATCGCCCTGTCGCTCAAGGTCGCGGGCGTGGCCACGATCCTGACCCTGCCGCTCGGCGTTCTCGTCGCGCTTGCGCTGGCGCGCGGCCGTTTTCCCGGCCGCACGCTGCTCGACGGCCTCGTTCATTTGCCGCTTGTCGTGCCGCCGGTCGTCACCGGCTATATGCTGCTCATCCTGTTCGGCCGGCGCGGACCGATCGGCCAGTTCCTGGAGCAGACCTTCGGCATCGTCCTGTCGTTCCGCTGGACCGGTGCGGCACTCGCCTGCGCGGTGATGGGCTTCCCGCTGATGGTCCGCGCCATCCGCCTGACGATGGAGGGGATCGACGCCCGGCTCGAGGAGGCGGCCGCAACGCTCGGCGCCTCACCGACATGGGTTTTTCTGACGGTGACGCTGCCGCTGGCCTTGCCCGGCATCATTGCGGGCGCCATGCTCTGCTTCGCCAAGGCCCTCGGTGAGTTCGGCGCCACGATCACGTTCGTCTCGAACATTCCGGGCGAGACGCAGACGATCCCTTCCGCGATCTATTCCTACACGCAGACGCCGGGCGGCGACCCCGGGGCGATGCGGCTCTCGCTCATCGCGGTGCTGTTGTCGTTTGCCGCGCTGATCGCCTCCGAGTGGCTCGCCCGCACCTCCATGGGCCGCGGGGCGCGCCGCACATGATCGCCTTCGATTGCCGGCTCGCGCGGGACCGCTTCACCCTGGACGCCGTGTTCGAGAGCGGCGACGGCATCACCGCGCTGTTCGGTCCGTCAGGTTCGGGCAAGTCGACGGTGATCCGGCTGATCGCCGGACTGGAGCAGCCCGAGCGCGGCTGCATCGTGCTCGGCGACACGGTTTTGCTCGACACCGCGGCACGGCGACGGGTACCCCCCCACCAGCGGCGCATCGGGCTCGTGTTCCAGGACGCACAACTGTTCCCTCACCTCTCGGTGCGCCAGAATCTCGACTACGGCCGCTCGTTCACGCCTGCCGTGCGTCGCCGGATCGAGCGCGATCCAGTGGTCGAGGTGCTCGGTATCGGCCACCTTATGGGACAGATGCCGAGTACGCTGTCGGGCGGCGAGCGCCAGCGCGTCGCCATCGGGCGGGCCATGCTGACCTCGCCAGCCCTCCTCGTCATGGACGAGCCCCTGGCCTCGCTGGATGCCAGCCGCAAGCTCGAGATCCTGCCGTTCATTGAGCGGCTCGGCGCCGAGTTCGCGATCCCGATCCTCTATGTGTCGCACGCCGTCGAGGAGGTGGCCCGGCTCGCCCAGCGCGTCGTGCGCATCGAGGCTGGCCGTGTTCTGGCGGTCGGTCCGCCCGATGCCGTGCTCGCACCCCGCGGCGTCGGGCGCTCGATCGAACGCTTCGACGTGGTCTCGACGCTGACAACCACGCCCGATCGCTACGATCCTGCCTACGGCGTGACGCTGTTGTCGCATCCGGCCGGCACCATCGTCGTGCCGGGCCGGGTGGATGCCGGCGGCCGCACGGTCCGTCTCGCTATCCACGCCACCACCGTATCGCTGACGGTCGGGCGGCCAGGCCAGATGAGTATTCGCACCGCCCTTCAGGGGCGCATAACGGCGGTCGAGACCGACGAAAGCCCGTTCGCGCTCGTCACGATCGAGCTTCTCGGCGGCGAGCGGCTGCTCGCCTACGTCACGCGGATGGCGGTCGAGGAACTGGGGCTCGATGCCGGCGATCAGGTGCACGCGCTGCTGAAGGCGGTTGCCATTGACGAGCGCGGCGTCTCCGATTTCCGCGTCCTGGCCCGCGGAACTTAGGTGGCGCCTGGGGCGTGCCCCTCCCCGCCCGTCCGACCGCTACGATTTGGCGTCGCCGTCAAACTCGGCGAGATCGCTCTCGAATGGGGCCAGTTCCTCGCGGATTGCCGCGCGCGTGCGTGCCTCGACGCGCTGGTAGGCGGCGATCAGCGCGCGCCCGAAATCGGTGAGCTGCGTGCCGCCGCCTTGTGTTCCGCCGACCGTGACCACCACCAGCGGCCGCTTGAACAACTTGTTGGCCGCATCTGCCAAGAGCCAGGCCCGGCGGTAGGACATGCCCATCTCTCGGCCCGCCGCAGCAATGGAGCCGGTTCGGTCTATGGCCTCCAGCAGTGCGATCTTGCCAGGGCCGAGCTGGCGGCCTGCAGGAAAGCCGATCCGGATGCGCGCATGGGCATTGGCAAACGGCCCGGTCGCCGCAATCGGCCTCCGGCTGAAGGTAAGAACGGAGCCTGGCGGCTTGCCGGTCATAGGGCGCAGCGACGCTCCTTCGTGCAATGGTTGCAAGCGACCATATCGGCATCAGAACGCGACGTCAGCCCACCGCGGGGCGCCCCGTGTCGTTCAGTCCAACGCGCGACAAGCGCCCGTGTAGCGCGCATAGACGGGTTGGCCGACGACCCCGAGATGGCGCGAATGGATTGCGGGATGCGTGCCTGTTGCGGGATTGCGGTCATAGACCGTAGTCAGATTGAGAAAACCCTCGGCCGCGACCTCGAGGTAATGGTTCGCATTGATCGCCCGGATGACGCGAACGATGCCCGCGCCAACGGCACCTTCCGCCTTGAGCCGCGCCGTCTGCGCCTCGATATCGATCTCGAGCAACTCGAAGGACAGCGGCTCGGCCCGGGTCGTACGGAAGTCGGCGCCCTCCAGTGTCGAAACGGTGCCTTCACCGAACGCGCAACCGAGCCGGCGCGGTGCGTCCTCGCTCGCGGGTGCCACACCCGCCGCGATGACGAGCCCCGCCAGCGCCATCGTCATCGCGAGCGCGCGTGCGCCGGTGACCGTGACCCTCCCAGCGCGGGTCGGGCCCGTCTCGTCCGAGGTTTTGGCCATGCATCACCTTTCGAGTTGCAGCTCCGAGCACTGCTCGGCCAGGCCCGCCCACACTTTCGCATCCGATCGTGGCCGACTAGGGTGTCGCCCGATCGCCGCCCGCCGTCAATTCGCCCGCTTCTGGCGTTCGCTTGGCGCGTTGCCGACAGATCCGGAGCCACGCCCGCCCATGCCGCGCCATTCGACGAAACCACGCCTCGCCGCGCGCCGACTGGTCACCCGTCTGCTGCCCGCCCTGGCGATGATGCCTTGCGTCGTAGCGGCTCCGGCAGCGGCAGCCGGAGCGTACACGCTCAGTGCGACCGAGCTGGCCTACGATTGCAAGAAGCTCACCGGTCGCATGCAGGTGCGGATGCTGCAAATCCGAAACGTGCCCGGCTCGGTACGCACCTCCGAGCTGGCGCGAACGATACAGAAGTCCGCAAAGCCGGTGTTCGGCGGAACCTCGCACGGCGCCGATCCGGACGCTCAGTACGCGGCGGACGTCAGCATGCTCGAGGCCTACAACCGAAGGCTGGTCGAAAAAAACTGCGCGTCGTTCGACCTGCAAAAGGCACTCGCACCCTCCAAGGGCACCGATACGCCGCAGCCCACCGTGCCTCCGCCAGCCGGCAAGGCGGCCGACAAGGGAAAGGGCGGCCTTCCTTCGGCACTTGCCAAAAAGCTTCTGGCGCCCGCACCGCGGCCCCAGGCGCAGCCGAGCGGGTCGGCGGCGAAATAGCGCGGCGGCCGCCGGCCGGATGTGGCCGGCACGCCGCGCGTTGCAATCGGATCGCCCTCCTCGAAGGACGGGCCGCGGTCACGGCGCCGGCAGCAGGCTTTTAGTGCGGCCCGACAGCCGGTAAGCAACGAGCCCGATCCACTCCTTTGCCGCGAGATCGAGCCGCGCAAGACCAGCGGAGATGCTGTCGTTGGCTCTCAGCAGGTCGTCGGCGCTGCGCAGCCGGTGGTCAACGGGATAGGGGATGACATCGAAGCCCGCGGTGCGGAACACGCCAACGGCGCGCGGCATATGGTAGGCCGACGTAACCAAGACGACGCGCTGGCCCGGTGCGGGCTTTATCAGCTCGCGAGTGTACAGGGCGTTCTCGTGCGTGTTGCGCGAGCGGCTCTCGACAACGAGGCGCTCCCGGGCGATCCCGGCCTCGGTCAGAAACCCAGCGATCAGCGCCGCGGCGCTTGCGTCGTCGACGAGGAGCGACCCGACGCCGCCCGAGAATACGACATCTGCAGACGGCAACCGCCGCGCAAGCAGAAGGCCCTCGGTCAGCCGCTCGGCTGCCTCATTGAGCCCGAGCCGGCCACGGCCCGAGCCGACCCAGCCGTCCTCGAAGCCGCCGAGCAGTACGATCGCCGCCGCGGTCGCAGCCGGCGGCGGCTCGCGCACGATCGGAAAACGCTCCTCGAGTGGCAGCAGCAGCAGGTTGCCCAGCGGCAAGAGACCGCCGGCCAGAAGCAGTGCTAGACCACATCCCGCGACCCGCAGACCGAGACGGCGTCGAGAGGCGAATGCGGCAAGCGCTAGGCCGAGCGCGAGCCCCAGGGCTGCGAGACTCGACGGCTGGATCAGCGCGAACGCGATCTTCGAGAGCACGAAGAACATCTATGCCGGACCGGGCGGCGACGGGAAACGCGCTGGCGAAGACACGGGCTGCATCGGCGCTAGGACTTGGCCGGCACAGAGAGACCAGCCGGACAGGGCGCCACCTCGAGGAAGCTCTTGTCGGCAAAGCCCTCGATGGCACCCGCTCTGACGGCGCACCAGTAGCCGCGCAGCGTGCAGTAGCGCTTTGCCTTGACGAGGATGTCGCCCTTCCTCGCGGTCGCCACGACCGCTCCGGAGGCGAACGCCTTGTCGCGGATGTTGAGCTCGGCCGCCGTCACCTTGAAGCAGCCGAATGGCGGCCGGGTGTTGCCGGTCGAAGATCCGGACTGCGCCGCGACGGGTGGCGAGGCCAGCATGGCCAACAGCGACGCGGCGAGTAGCGCACGATGGAAAGACATCTCTCGATCTCCCTTCCGCCGGCGCAAGGGGACTGCTGAGGCGCGGGCGGCCGTGTCACATTAGCCCGAGGCGCGGGCCGGAGTTATGGCCGCGCCCTGAGACGGCGACGCGACAGGGCGCGGCGCGCCTCAGACAAGTCGGCTCTGCTCGATCGCAGCCGCAATGAAGCCCTGGAACAGCGGATGGGGCTCGAACGGACGGCTCTTGAGCTCGGGGTGATATTGGACGCCGATGAACCAGGGATGGTCGCTGTACTCGACCGTCTCCGGCAGAAGGCCATCCGGCGACAGCCCGCAGAAGCGCAGTCCCGCCGCCTCGAGCCGGCTGCGATAGGCGGTGTTCACCTCGTAGCGGTGCCGGTGCCGCTCGGAGATCTGCGACGACCCATAGGCCGCCGCTATCTTGCTCGCCGGATCGAGCTGCGCCACGAAGGCGCCGAGCCGCATCGTACCGCCGAGATCGCCGCCCGCGCGCCGCTGCTCGAGTTCGTTGCCGCGCATCCATTCGGTCATGAGGCCGACGACCGGCTCGGGCGTGGCACCGAATTCGGTCGAGCTGGCCTCGCGGAGCCCGACGAGATTCCGCGCCGCTTCGATGCAGGCCATCTGCATTCCGAAACAGATGCCGAAATAGGGCACCTTTCGCTCGCGCGCGAACTTGGCGGCCAGGATCTTGCCCTCCGCACCGCGCTCGCCGAACCCGCCCGGCACGAGGATGCCGTGCACGCCCTCCAGGTAGGGTGCGGGGTCCTCGCGCTCGAAGACCTCACTCTCGATCCATTCGAGGCGCACCTTGACCCGGTTGGCGATACCGCCGTGGACCAGCGCCTCGGTCAGCGACTTGTAGGCATCCTTGAGTCCTGTGTACTTGCCGATGATGGCGATCGTCACCTCGCCCTCGGGCGTGGCGATGGCGTGCGAAATCGTCTCCCAACGCGCAAGATCGGGCTTTGGCGCCCCCGTGATGCCGAAGGCGGCCAGCACCTCGCGATCCAGACCCTCGTGGTGGTAGGCGAGCGGCACGTCATAGATCGAGGCTACGTCGAGCGCCTGGATCACGGCTTCCTCGCGCACGTTGCAGAACAGCGCGATCTTCTTGCGCTCGCTCTTCGGTACCTCGCGGTCGGCGCGGCACATTAGGATGTCGGGCTGTATGCCGATCCCGCGCAGCTCCTTGACGGAATGCTGTGTCGGCTTGGTCTTGAGCTCGCCCGCGGATGGGATCCACGGCACGAGCGTCAAATGAACGAAGATCGAGGCGCCGCGCGGCAGCTCGTTGCCGAGCTGGCGGATGGCCTCGAAGAACGGCAGCCCTTCGATGTCGCCCACCGTGCCGCCGATCTCGACCAGCACGAAATCAACGCCCTCGTTGCCCGACAGCACGAACTGCTTGATGGCATCGGTGACGTGCGGGATGACCTGCACCGTCCCGCCGAGGTAGTCGCCACGGCGCTCCTTCGCCAGGATGTCCTGGTAGATGCGACCGGTGGTGATGTTGTCGCTCTTCTTGGCCGGCACGCCCGTGAAGCGCTCGTAGTGGCCGAGGTCGAGATCAGTCTCGGCGCCGTCGTCGGTGACGAACACCTCGCCGTGCTGATACGGGCTCATAGTGCCCGGATCTACGTTGAGATACGGATCGAGCTTCCGAAGCCTGACGGAATAGCCGCGCGCCTGGAGAAGCGCGCCGAGGGCCGCGGAGGTGAGGCCTTTTCCGAGAGAGGAGACCACGCCGCCGGTAATGAAGATGTACCGCTGCATGGGCCTCGCTTGTTGCATGGAACTTCCGCGATTCGAAGGGGCAAATTGGCACCGTCCACGCGCTTGATGCGCACGACTATAACAAGCCGGTCGCCGTGGCCGATTTGCCATGGCACCACGGTGCGTTGGCGATCGCGGTTAATGAGGCGTGCCGACGGGATATTGGCCGCGCTGGTCGAACGCGTCAGCGGCCGGATCAAGCCCGGCGCGTTGTCTCGCCGCTTAGTTTTTACTTCGACTGAGGGATAGACGGCGCGCCGGGCGGCTGCAGCTTGTCGAGAATGCCGCCGCGGCCTTCGGTCTTGGGCTCAGCGGGTGCGCCCGATTTCTCGGCGGGGGCCGTGGCGCCGGGCTTGTCGAATACGGACGCGGGAGCACGGCCCTGCTGGGCCAAAATCGACAGTAGGATGCTCGTGGTGAAGAACGCTGCTGCCAGCGCGGCCGTCGACCGCGTCAGCAAGTTCGCCGTGCCGCGACCGGTAAGAAAACCGCCGCTACCGCTGCCTCCGCCCATGCCCAGTGCGCCGCCTTCCGAGCGTTGCAGGAGCACCACGGCGACCAGCGCCACGGCGATCATCAAGTGAACGACAAGGACGACGGTAGTCCACATGGCAGGCGGTCTCTCGAGGTTCGCGCCGGAACGGTAGGGGCCGGCAAAGGCGGACCGACCAGTCGCCTCCATAAAGGCGCCAGCCGCAAGACCCGAGCTTCTACACCACCCTCCGGCGGCCCGCAATCATCGGCGGATCGGCATGTCCCACTCAAAATGTCCGTGCGCCCCCGGTTGCCCGAGATCTGGGTGCTACGGCGCCGACGTTCGCTCCCCAACCCGAGCCGTGGGCGTGGGCGTGCGGTGGTCGCGGTGGTCACTCTGCCTTGGCGGCGGCTGGCGCGGCAGCGGGAGTGGCGGCGCCCACCGGGGGCACAACGGGCGGCGGTTTCAGCGTCGATTGTGGCACGCCATCGGGCGGCCGGTAGGCGTCATTGCCCTTTGGCTTCACCGCAGCCCGCTTGACCGGCGCGTCATCGCCCTTCACCGGCTTCGCATCGGCCTTGGGTTGGGCGCCGGATGCCGAGCCCGAGGCGCCGCCGCTACGAGACTTTACGACAGGCACCGTTGCCGCATTCGGTTGAAATGCAGCGCGTGTGTCGTCGGTTTCGTCGTCACCATCGGAGCTCGCGGACTTCCGCGCCGCAGCTCGCTTCTCCGGCGTCGCCGGCTTCGCTGAGGCGGCCGGCTTGGCCGCGCCGGAGTTGGGCGTAGCCTTGGGCGTCGACGCCTTCTTTGGTGCATCGTCGTCGCGATCGGCCTCAGCCTGCGCGGCCGCCGCCGCCCGCGCGCCGTCGCACCGGAAAAGCACCTGCTCATCGAGCTCGATCAGACGCTGGATGGTGCGCATCCGCTCCGCCGAGAGGTTAGTCTTGGCCCAGGCCGCGCCTTTCGCCATGTCGGAACGTGCACCCTGGCCCTCCAGCGCGCCCCGCTCAGTCCGCAGCGTTTCGCAGGCTTCCTTCGGCAGCGGAGCGGCGCGTGGAGGGACGATCAGTGGCGACGGCACGGCCAGTATCGCACACGCGAGTGCGCCGTATGCCAACCATCCACCAGAGCGCGCGTCGGCGCGCGTGATGCCAGAACCTGTACTCAACACGAGCCCCATTCGTGTGCGCACATTGCGCGCCTATTGCAGCGAGGTCGCCCCGGAAGGGCGGTGCGGCACCGTCCTGAAACGCCCTCGAACCAACTTGTGCCGCACCCGACGCACCACCCTTTGCCGCTTCGGAGGCAATGCACCCGCGGGCGGCTGGACCGGCAGTCTTGCCGAGATTTCCAGCGCGAGTAACGCCCCCGGCTCGACCACTCCGGCATTATGCCCTGGCGCACCACGCGCGGCAACGCACCGGATCCTACCCGCAATTAGGCCGCATAGGCGGCGATGATGCCGAGAAAGTCCTTGGCCCTGAGCGAGGCGCCTCCGACCAGCGCGCCATCGACGTTGGCGATGCCCATGAGCTCTTTTGCATTCTGCGGTTTCACCGAGCCGCCGTATAGGATGCGCATCTCCGCTCCGGCGGCTGGATAACGCGCGACGAGAGCGGCCCTGATTGCGCCATGCACCTCGCCGACATCTGCGGCGGTCGGCGTCAGACCGGTGCCGATAGCCCAGACGGGCTCGTAGGCGACGATCGTATCCGTGGCGGTCAGCGTATCGGGGAGCGAGCCGGCGACCTGTCGGCGCACGACGTCGAGCGTGAGCCCAGCCGCCCGCTCGCCGGCCGTCTCGCCGACGCAGACGATCGCCACAAGCCCGGCGCGGTGGGCTGCGAGTACCTTCGCGCGCACGATACGGTCGGTCTCTCCATGGTCGCCGCGGCGCTCGGAGTGGCCGACGATCACAGCCACGGCCCCGGCGTCCGCAAGCATCTCGGCCGACACGTCGCCGGTATGGGCGCCCGCTGCACCCGTGTGGCAATCCTGCCCGCCGAGCGCGAGCCCACCGGCTCCCGTCAGCTCCGAGAGGACCATGAGCAGCGTCGCCGGCGGGCAAATCATCACGTCGGTGGCAAACCCGCCCGAGGCCACGGCATCACGGACGGCGAGGGCCTCCTCGAGCGATTGACGCGTCCCGTTCATCTTCCAGTTGCCGGCGACCAGCGGGCGTATCGGCTTCTGGGAGGCGTGGCCGTCGGTCATCTGCGCTGTCCTCGAAAGTCGGGTTCGGCGCACGCTTTTGCCGCAAGTGCCCCGGGCTGGCAATCGCCAGCCTTGCTTTCAGCGGCTCCATGGGCTTGATATCCGACGAAATGCCGCCCCGGCGGCTTGGTGCCGAGTTTCGCACCGACCTATATCACCCTGGGACCACCTGCGCGTGCCGGCGCGAGCGGGTTGCATGAGCCGTCATGCAGCCGTCCGGCGGCAACGGCGCGATACGAGATCGGACGACGAACACCCATGATGGAAGCCCTTCGCCGCGGTGCCAGAGGCTGGATTGCCAAAATTCTGTTCTTCTTCCTGATCCTGAGCTTCGCGGTGTGGGGCATCGCCGATGTGTTCACGGGCTTCAGCCGCGGCTCGCTTGCCAAGGTCGGACCGATCAGCATCACCGCCAACGAGTTCCAGCAGGCGTTCCAGAACGAGCTGTACCAGATCTCACAGCAGGCCGGCCGGCGCATCACGCCCGAGCAGGGCCGCCAGATCGGCCTCGACACGCGGGCCATGACACGCCTCGTCGGCGGCGCCGCGATCGAGACCCACGCGAACGAGCTCGGCCTTGGGCTCTCGGACGAGGCGATTGCCGCGGAAATCCAGGCCGAGCCGTCGTTCCACGGCCTCGACGGCAAGTTTTCGCGCGTCCAGTTCGAGGGCTTCCTGCGTCAGATCGGGCTTAGCGAGCGCGGCTTCCTCGAGGCCAAGCGCAAAGAGGATCTGCGCCAGCAGATCACTGGTGCGATGACGAGCGCCATCGCGGTCCCGGCGCCGCTCGTCGAGGCGATGCACGCCTACAACGACGAGACGCGGATCATCGAGCACATCACCCTCGACGCCGAGAAGGCCGCGCCGGTCGCGGCACCCGACGAGGCGAAGCTGCGCGCCACCTACGACGCCAACAAGCGCCAGTTCATGTCGCCCGAATACCGCAAGGTTGTCGTGTTGACGCTGTCGATCGAGGCTCTGAAGGGCCGCATGACGGTGAGCGACGACGAGATCCGGGCCGGCTTCGAGCAGGACCGAGAGGGCCTGTCGCGACCCGAGCGCAGGCGCGTCGAGCAGATCGCGTTCAAGGACAAGGCGACGGCCGAGGCCGCCCGGCAGAAGATTGTCGCCGGCCAGGGCTTCTTGGACGCCGCCAAGGATACCGGAGCCAAGGACACCGACATCCGTCTCGGCCTTCTGACGCGGCGCGAGATGATCGACCCGAAAATCGCCGACGCCGCCTTCTCTCTCGAGAAGGATAAGGTATCGGACGTCGTCGAGGGCCGCTTTGCGATCGTGCTGGTGCGTGTCACCGAGATCCAGGCTGGCAAGGACGTCGTGCTCGACGAGGTCAAGGACAAGGTGCGCGACCGCATCGCCCGCGAGAAGGCCAAGAAGGAGGCCAACACGCTGCACGATGGCGTCGACGACAATCGCGCTGCCGGCAAGCCGCTGAAGGACATCGCCGAGATACTGAAGCTGCCGTACGTCGAGATCGCCGCCATCGACCGGACCGGTAAGGCGCCGGATGGCAAGCCGGCAGTCGAGGGTGCCGATGCGGAGCGCATCGGCCGCGCGGCCTTCGACGCCGAGATCGGCATCGAGCGCGAGCCGGTCGAGCTTGCGGATGGCGGCTATGCGTGGGTCGACCTCAAGGCCACGACGCCGGCCGCCGAGAAAGCGTTCGAGACGGTGGCTGACGAGGTCAAGGCGCTCTACGTCGAGACCGAGCGCAAACGCCTTCTGTCTGAGCTCGCGCCAAAGCTGATCGCCCGTGCCAAGGCCGGCGAGACCCTGCCCGCGATCGCGCTCGAGTTCGGGGGCAAGACCGAGACGACATTGCCGGTGACACGTACCGTCATACCCCAAGGACTCACGCAGGCTGCTGTCACTCAGGCATTCGCCGTCAACAAAGGCGCCGCCGGCACCACCGACACGGCAGACGGCAAGTCGCGCATTCTGTTCCGCGTCAAAGACGTGATCCCGGCCGCGCCGATCACCAAGGAGCAACGCGAGACCCTGGCCGCAGATGTACGCGCCCAGATGCAGGGCGACGTGCTCTCGAGCTATGTCGCAGCGCTCCAGGACCGGCTCGGCGTAACCATCAATCAGGCCGAGCTCCGCCGCCTCACCGGCGCCGACGCCCAGCGATAGGGGGCACCGTGGCGACCATCGAGGGAAGAGGCCGACGCGCCGCAGCGGGCGGCGTTGCAGGGGAGGTCTCGCCCGATCCGGACGCATTCCTGGCTCGCTACGACAAGGGCGAGGCGCAGGTTGTCTGGACGCGCCTCGTCGCCGATCTCGAGACTCCGGTCTCCGCCTACCTGAAGCTCGGCGGCGGCCGCGGCATGAGCATCCTGCTCGAATCCGTCGAGGGCGGCGCGACCCGCGGCCGCTACTCCGTCATCGGCCTCGAGCCAGATCTCGTCTGGCGCGCCCACGGCGAGCGCGCGGAAATCAACACCGCGCCGCAGCGCACCCCGGGCGCCTTCAAGCCCGAGCGCACGCCGACGCTGACCTCGCTGCGCGATCTTCTCGAGCGCTCACGCCTCGAGCTGCCGTCCGGATTGCCGCCGATGGCCGCCGGCGTGTTCGGCTACCTCGGCTACGACACCATCCGCCTCGTGGAGCGGCTGCCTGCCGTGCCGCCCGACGATCTCGGCGTACCCGATGCCGTGCTGATGCGTCCGACGCTGGTCGTCATCTTCGACAGCGTGAAAGACGAGATGACGGTCGTGACGCCGGTCCGACCCGACCCAAAGGTGAGCGGCGAAAAGGCGCTGAAGGCCGCGCTCAAGCGACTGAAGAGCGTCGTCACAGCGCTCGAGACGCCGCTGCCTCACGCGACAGACGCGACGCCGAGGAAGCTCGTCGCGCACGAGCCGGTCTCGAATACGCCGCCCGCGCGCTACCTCGACATGGTCGCCAAAGCCAAAGAATACATCAAGGCCGGCGACATCTTCCAGGTGGTGCTCTCGCAGCGCTTCTCGGCGCCGTTCCTGCTATCCTCGCTGGCGCTCTACCGCTCGTTGCGGCGCACGAACCCATCCCCGTTTTTGTTCCACCTCGACCTCGGCGGCTTCCAGCTGGTCGGCTCATCGCCCGAGATCCTGGTCAGGCTGCGCGGCGGCGAGGTGACGATCCGGCCTATTGCCGGTACTGCGCGGCGGGGGGCAACCGAGGCCGAGGACCAGGCCCTGGCGGAATCGCTCCTCGGCGACCCCAAGGAGCGCGCCGAGCACCTGATGCTGCTCGATCTCGGGCGCAACGACGTCGGGCGCGTGGCAGAGATCGGCTCGGTCGCGGTCACCCAGCGCTTTGTCATCGAGCGCTACAGCCACGTCATGCACATCGTCTCGAACGTGGTCGGGCGCCTGAAGTCGGGCGCCGACGTGATCGACGCCCTGCTCGCGGGCTTCCCGGCCGGCACTGTCTCCGGGGCGCCCAAGGTGCGCGCCATGGAGATCATCGACGAGCTCGAGGTGGCCAAGCGCGGACCCTATGCTGGCGCGGTGGGCTACTTCTCCGCGGACGGCGAGATGGACACCTGCATCGTGCTGCGCACCGCGCTCGTCAAGGATGGCCGCATCCATGTTCAGGCCGGCGCCGGGGTGGTGCACGACAGCATCCCCGAGAACGAGCAGCAGGAATGCATCAACAAGGCCAAGGCGATCGTAAAGGCCGCCGAGGAGGCGGTGCGGTTCGCGGCACGGTCGCGGACGGCGGCGCGCGCCAAAGGCGACAATGGCGGCAGCTTCGGCTGACCCCGACAGCAACGGGTTTGCACGACACGGCGGACAGGGAGAAGGCTGACATGACCGAGGCGCTGAAGTACGGCGAGAACCCGCAGCA
The DNA here is from genome assembly GCA_964471635.1 of uncultured Hyphomicrobium sp. Lineage (GTDB taxonomy): Bacteria > Pseudomonadota > Alphaproteobacteria > Rhizobiales > Hyphomicrobiaceae > JAKAML01. The sequence goes on along the minus strand of CAYYGO010000015.1, from coordinate 2,143 downwards.
GGCGGGAGCGATCGAAATCGACCGGCAGTCGGTCGATATGTTCGCCATCGGCCGCTTCACGACGCCGGACGGCAGTCCCATCGACGCGCGGCTCTCGACCATGGGCTGGGTCAATTTGAAGGACCTGACGCGCGGGCTCGACGCCATCACGCGCGCCGCCGCAGCCTACGAGGTCAACCTCGGCTCGGTCCCCGAGATCGCCATCCTGGTCGAGCACGGCAATCCATGCGGAGCGGCCGCCGGACGTGGCGAGAACGCACTGCAGCTCGCGATCGACAGCGGCTTCCGCGCATCGTTCGGCTCGTTCATGGTGACCAACATCGCCCTCGACGACCTGACCTCGTTCCATCTCCGGCAATGGATGGTGGCCGACAGGCCCTTCGCCGGCATCGCGGCGCCTCTGATCTCGCCTAAGGCCGAGACCTACTTCCAGCGCAAGAAGGGCCATTGCGCCCTGCTCGCCAATCCTGCGCTCGGGACCCTCGGCGTGGCCTCGATCAATACCGCGCCGACTGTGCACACCATTCGCGGCGCGACGATCTCGACCTCGGCGAACACCTTCGTGCCCCGCTTCCCGACCCACTGGGACGATGCGCTCAAGGCCGACATGTGCCTCGCCTGGGGCATCTGCGCGGCCAGCGCGTCGAACGCGATCACGCTCGTCAAGGATCAGATCCTCGTCGCCAACGCCTGCGGCCAGCAGGAGCGGGCGGTTGCCGCCGAGCTAGCGGTGCTGCAGGCCAAGCGCGCCGGCCGCGCGGCACAGATCCGCGGAGCTGCCGCGGTCGGAGACAGCTTCTTCGCGTTCGCCGACGCGCTCGACGTGCTGGCCCGCCGCCACGTCAAGGCGATCTTCGCGACCCACGGCTCGGTCAACGACGCCGAGGTCGCCGAGCACGCCCGGGCCATGGGCGTCGAGCTGTTCACGGTGCCCGACCGCGACGGCCGCATCTTCTCGGGCCACTGAGGTCGCTTCCATCCGATGCCCACGCTCCTGTTGCTACGCCACGCCAAGTCGTCCTGGGAGGATCCCACGCTGGAGGACTTCGAGCGTCCCCTCAACAAGCGCGGCGCAAGGGCGGCACCGCTCATCGGGGCACGGCTGGCGCGCGAGAAGCTGAAGCCGGAGCTTGTCCTTTGCTCGCCCGCCGTGCGGACACGAGCGACACTGGCTCTCGTCGTTCCCGAGTTGGTCGGTGCATCGCCCGAGATCGTCTACGAGGACGCGCTCTATCTCGCCACCGCAGCCGACCTCGTCGAACGGCTGCGCCGCCTCGAGCCGCGCTGGCTGCGCGTCATGATCGTCGGGCACAATCCGGGCCTGCACGCGGCGGCACTGTCGCTGACCGGAGGCGGCGCGCGCAAGGACATCGCCGCGCTGGCGACCGGCTTTCCGACCGCGGCGCTGGCCGTTCTCGAGCTGCCGGGTGCCGGCTGGAGCAGCCTCGCTCCGGCGTCCTGCAGGCTCGAGCTGTTTGTCACCCCGAAGGAACTCGCCTAGCGTAGCCCGGGGCACCACTTCTTAACCTTCCATCGCCCCTCGACCCAGAGTTTTCCACCATGCTGATCCTGATCGATAACTACGACAGCTTCACCTACAATCTCGTGCACTTCCTGGGCGAGCTGGGCGCCGGCTGCGAGGTCTACCGGAACGACAAGATTTCCGTCGACGAGGTCATGCGAAAGCGTCCCAAGGCGATCGTGTTGTCGCCGGGGCCGTGTACGCCGAACGAGGCCGGTATCTGCCTCGACCTCATCGCGAAGGCCGGCTCGAAGGTACCGATGCTCGGCGTCTGCCTCGGCCATCAGGCGATGGGGCAGGCCTACGGGGGGCAAGTCATCCGAGCGCCGCAGCCCATGCACGGCAAGCTGTCGATGATCCGTCACCTCGACAAGAGCGTTTTCAAGAGCCTGCCCGAGCGCTTTCAGATCACGCGCTATCATTCCCTGATCGTCGAACGCAGTACGCTCCCGCCCGACCTCGAAGTGACGGCCGAGACGGCGGACGGGCTCATCATGGGTCTCTGCCATCGGACACACCCGATCCACGGCGTGCAGTTCCACCCCGAGAGCATCGCCTCCGAGCAGGGCCACGAGCTTCTTGCCAACTTCCTCGCGTTGGCCGGAATGTCGCCGAAACGCC
>CAYYGO010000014.1:0-79653 GCA_964471635.1 uncultured Hyphomicrobium sp. | reverse complement strand
TCTCTGCGACCGGTACGGTGAGCCGCCTTCAAGCGCCAATGACCGGGGCGGCGGATGCCCGAACTACGCGGGCATGTGACGTGTGGGGTCTCTGCGACCGGTACGGTGAGCCGCCTTCAAGCGCCAATGACCGGGGCGGCGGATGCCCGAACTACGCGGGCATGTGACGGGACTGCCCGTGCGACCGGGGCTTGCGATTGCTCGGCGACGGTTCGCCCGGCTCCTCGTCAATTCTTGGGTGCGGTCTCGGTCTCGGCCTGTATCAGTCCGCCAACGATCGCCCGGGCGGCATACTCTGCCATGCAGCGATAGCCGAGGTCATTCAGATGGAACTGATCGCGCGCCAAATAGGTGCTGTTGCCGCGCTGCTTGGCTAGATCGGCCATGGTGTCGAAACGGTTGACGAGCAGAACCCGCTCCGAGGCGGCGATGGTCGCGATGGCGTCCACGATCCGCGTATAGTCCGAATCCTGCGCCAGCCGCTCGACATACTGCGGGTCGATCAGCACGACATCGACGTTGTTCTCCTTCAGCCAGCCGATGGTGCTTTTGAGTTCGGCGGAGAAATCGTTGGTGCCGATACGGGCCATGGCATCGTTGGTGCCGACCTGCCAGACCACGAGGTCGGGGTGCAGGTCCGCGACCTCGAGCTTCATGCGCTCGCTAGCGCCCTCCGCAACTTCCCCCGAAATGCCGCGGTTGTGCATTTCGACGTCAAAACCTTTGAGCAGACCTTCGAGGTCGTTCTCGAGGCGGACCGGGTAGCTGGCAACGGGGGATGTCGCACCGACGCCGACCGTCGACGACGAGCCGATGGCGAGGACCCTGATGGGGCGCTTCTCGCGGATGGCGCGGCGAACGCTTCTGAGCGGTGCCTTGCCCTCGAAGACGGGGCTTTTGACCCGGCACTCGAAAGACAGTGGCGTGTCGCCGATCACAAGGCGGTCGGCGGAGCGCAGCGCGGCATGCACCTGTCCCGGCGCTGGAGCCAACGCCGGTACCGGAGCCTCCTGCGCCACAGCAGAGCCTAAGCCCGCCGTGGCAAGCGGCAGCATCAACGAGAGCCAGGATTTCGCGCGCGCCATTCGACGAACCACGACGTGAACACCATCAACACAAGTCCGCAGACTACCATGAGGGTATCGGCAAGAATACTGCCGTTCCAGACGAAACGGGCTATCTGCCCGGCCAGAGACGCCAATGATGCGATGCAAAAGACCGGGAGCGAATTGCGGCCGAGCGCGCACAACCACCGCGCACCAGGCCCCATACGGCCATTAACCTTCTCGAAGGCGCCATAGAATGTGACAGCCAGTGCGAGCATGCTCAGCACGCGCGCCGGCGAAAGGAAGGTCTTGTCGAACACGAACAACAAGCGCGGCCGCGGCACGTGAGCCGGATCGGGTGCGTAGTCGAGCAGCCGCACGGCAAGACCCAGGCAGACAATCGCTGCGGCAAACGGCCATGCCCTGCGAACGAGCGCACTGAACCCGTCGCTTGACTGTGAGGCCTCTGACGCCGCGAAGCCGGCAAAGAACAAGATCTGCCACGTGAAGGGATTGAGATACCAAGAGTCCTGTGCCGGCCAGCTCGGCGGCGTCATTGCGGTCACGATTGCCCAGGCGTAGAGCGCCGCCGAGAGCGCCAACATGAGCGCGAGCGACGACCTCCCGACGTAGATCATGACCGGTGCCATCACCAGCAGCACGACGTAGAGCGGGAGGATATTGAAATAGCCAAGCTGGTAGGAGAGCAGCACCGTGCCGATCACGCCGCGCACAGGATCGTAGAAGGCGGTCGCTGCGTTGTGCCACTCGAGATAGAGTGGATTGTTCCGTGTGATCGCGGTTGTGGCTAACATCGCCAGTGCCAGCGAGGAGATCATGATCTGCGCGCGGTAGATCTCGACGGCTCGCGACAGAAGGCGGAATGCGATGCGCGGCGCCGGATCTGGACGCTGCGTCCCCCCAGTGGCCATCGAGCATGACCAGCCGGCGAGGAACACGAAGAGCTCGGCCGCGTCTGAGATCGCGAAGTTGCGCAACGTAAGGTAGGAATAGGCGTTGCCTGGAATATGGTCGATGAAGATCATGACCAGCGCGAGCCCACGCCAGAAATCAACGGCGTTGAGTGCGCGCGTCCCGCTTTGCATGGCCTTTATCGCTTCGCCTCTGACGGCGGCCGGGTTCGGCGCCGCCACGTGAGAATGCCGCTGACAACGAAGCAGTCTAGTTGCGCTCGCGCGGACGGCCCATGAGGCCATCCACCGCTGCGGCGCGGCCCGGGCGACGAACCGGCTCTGCTCGGCTCAGCAGCATCCGCCACCGCCTTGCGTGACGGACGCCGGTATCGTCGCCTCGATGCCGGCCCTGAAGGCGCCTGCAGGTGCGTCCCGGAACGGCGAGTCGGCTGCGGCGCCGGGGAACGCTCCAAAATGACGGTTGAAGTCGCCGATGGCGCGGAAATGGGGCGAGAACCGGCTCTCGGTGAGGGTCCGAAACGTATTGCCAGAAACAGGAACCGTTTTGCCGCGCTCGAAGCTGGTCTTTGCGTCGAGCGCAAACACGTCGTCGTGGCCGCCGATGCCACCCGAGTACACGACGGCCTGCCCGTAGTCCTCGCCGCGCGCGTCGAGGCCGTCGATGTTGAATAGACGACAGGTGGCCGATACGAACCGCGCCGCGCCGCACTTTCGGGCGAGCTCCGGATCGTCGACGGTCATGGCGCGGGCTGTCACGAGGCGGGGATCGCTGAAGCCGGCGCTTCGCGCGACGTCCATGAAATCGCCCCAATAGAGCGCACCGCCAAGACACTCGCCCAGCAGCACCGGATCCTGCCGCACGCTCTCGGCAAGGCGCCGATCGGCATAGACGTCGGCGAAGTACATCTCGCCACCCGGCTTCAGGAGGCTCTTTGCGCCCCGCAGCACGGCCGCCTTGTCGGGCGACAGGTTGATCACGCAGTTCGAGACGATGACATCGAACGTTCCCGGCTCCAGCCCAAGCTGATCGAGCTCCTCGATGTAGCCCTCGACGAATGTCACGTTGGAGCAGCAGTAGCCGAAGCGCTTCTTGTGCCACTCAAGGTGGCTCGAGGCGACCGCAAGCTGCTCCGGGGTCATGTCGACGCCGGTCACGCGGCCCTTGGCTCCGACCATCTGCGCCAGCACATAGACATCTTGGCCTGCGCCGCAGCCGAGATCGAGCACGCGCGTGCCCTCAAGCGCCTCGGGCGCAACGAACCCGCAGCCGTAATATTTGGCCCGAACCTCGTCATGCACGTTGGCAAGGGCCTGGCGAAGGCCGGGCGGCACGGCGCCTGGCGTGCAGCAGGCGCTGGTCTTCAGGTCGGCGGAGGTCGATAGTACTCTGCCATAGTAGTCGCGGACGATGTCGGTCGTGCTCATGGCGGCAACGGGCCTCCCGGCTGGATGTGCAGATCGGGTAGCGTGACGGGCGTTCTCCGATCAAGTGCTGATTTTGTCGGCGCAGCTCGTAACGATCAGAGCGGGCAAACGGTAACAAGCGTTGAAGGCGCGCGTGGCGCGGCGCATCGGGCGTCGGCCGGACGCGAACCCTTCGTAGCGAGGATTCGAGGCATGCTCATGTCGCATCGCGCCGCACTGCAGTCTGCATTCTGCATCGTGGTGGCGCTCGTCGCCTCTTTGTTCACGGCCGCCGCGGTTCCTGCCGCAACCAAGCTTGCGCCGGTCTACACGGGCCTTGTGAAAGGCGTGGCGGTCGGCGGCTACGACGCGGTCGCATACCACACTGTCGGCAAGGCGGTCGTCGGTAATCCGGCGATCACGTTGGAGCACGAGGGCGTGGCGTGGCGATTCGCCAGCGAGGCGAACCGCGAGTTGTTCCGCGCTGAGCCCGCGCGCTACGCCCCCCAGTACGGCGGCTATTGCGCGTATGCCGTCAGCCAGGGCTACACGGCAAAGGGCGACCCCAAGGCGTGGTCGATCGTCGGCGGAAAGCTCTACCTCAACTACAACCAGCCGGTGAAGCGCGACTGGGACGGCCAACGGCAGGCATTCATCACCCTCGGTGACAAGAACTGGCCGAAGGTGCTCGAGAAGTAGCGGCCCACCGCAGGGTCCGACCAGCACGGCCGCCAGCCCGGTGTCCCGACCGTTCGCGGTCGGGCCTCACCCGGCAATTTTCGAGAAGTCGGCGACGTTCAAGGTCGCCGCGCGGATCTGCGACAGCAGGCGCAATCTGTTCGAGCGTAGCATCGGGTCGGCGTCGTTCACCGTCACGTTGTCGAAGAAGTGGTCGACCGGGGCGCGAAGCTCGGCGAGCGCATTCATCGCGCCCTTGAAGTTCTCGACATTGATCGCGGCCAACGTGTCCTGCTTCACGCTCTCGATGGCGGCGGCCAAGGCAAGCTCTGCCTTTTCCCGCAGTGCCTCGATGACATATTCGCCGGCGTGGCTCGCTTTGTCCTTTTTCTCCTCGATGGACAGGATGTTCGCCGCGCGCTTGACGCCGGCGAGCAGGCTCGCGCCGTCGTCGGTCTTGAGGAACGCATCGAGCGCCTCGACACGCTTGACGATGAGCGCGAGGTCGTCTTGCCCCGGCAGTGCGAACACCGCGTCGATCAGGTCGTGCCGTGCGCCTTTTTCCTTCAGGTGCACCTTCAGGCGGTCGGCGAAGAAGGCGAGGAGGTCTTCACTCACGTCTTCGCGATCGGAAATCTCACCCTTGCCAAAAGTCCTCTCGTGCAGAGCGTAGCTCGCCGCGAATTTCCTATTCAGCGAGACCCGGAAATCGTTCTCGAGCACGATGCGGATCACGCCCAAGGCCGCGCGCCGCAACTGATAGGGATCGCCCGATCCCGTCGGCTTCTCGCCGATTGCCCAGAACCCCACCAGCGTGTCGAGCTTGTCCGCGAGCGCTACCGCGCAGGCCACCGCGTCGCCCTTTTCCTCTAGCGGCACCGTGTCGGACGGACCCTTGGGCTTGTAGTGAAGCTCGATCGCGCGAGCGATCGCCGGCTTGATGCCGCCCCGCTCCGCGTAGTAGCGGCCCATGAGGCCCTGCAGCTCGGGGAACTCGCCGACCATGCCGGACACCAGGTCGGACTTGGCGAGCTGTGCTGCCCGCCGCGCGTCCTCCGGATCGGCATCGCAGGCGCCGGCGAGCTGGAACGCCAGCTCGGCGATGCGCTCGACGCGATCCTTCTGCGTGCCGAGCTTGTCGTGGAACGTGATGCCGGCCAGCTCTACCGCCATCTCGTCGAGCGGCCGCTTCAAGTCTTGATCCCAAAAGAACTTGGCGTCCGAGAGCCGCGCCCGGATCACCTTCTCGTTGCCCGCGACGATGGCCTTGCCGCCGTCCTCGGCGACCAGGTTCGACACCAGAATGAAGTGGTTGGCGAGCTTGCCCGTCTTGGGGTCCCGCAGTGAGAAGCACTTCTGATGCTGCTTCATCGAGGTCGTCAGGCACTCGCCCGGCACGTCGAGAAAACTCGGATCGAATGCACCCATCATCACCACCGGCCATTCGGTGAGGCCGGCATTCTCCGCTGCCAGCGCCGCATCCTCTACGAGCTCGAGCTTGGCCTTCTTGGCCAGCGCCCGTGCCTGCTCCAGAATGGATGCCGCACGCTTGTCGGCTTCGAGAACGACGTGGTTTTCTACAAGCTTCTCGGCATAGTCGAGCGCGTCGCTCACCTCGAACGGCATGTTGCCGTGGAAGCGGTGACCCCGTGTCGTGCCGCCGCTAGCAAGTCCTGCAACCTCGAACGGCACCACCTTGCCGTCGATAAGGCACAGCATCGACTGCAACGGCCGCACCCACTGGAAGCTGCCGGCGCCCCACCGCTGCGACTTGGGCCACGGGAACTTTCCCATCACCGCCGGCACCACTTCGGCGATGATCTCGGAGGCTGGCCGGCCCGGCCGCTCGATCCGCGCCACATAGTAGTCGCCCTTCTTCTCGTCCTTGACGACCTGGGCGTCCTTGACCGAGGCGAGTCCGGCCGACTTGAGAAAGCCCTGCACCGCGGCATCCGGCGCTCCGACACGCGGGCCCTTGCGCTCCTCGGAAATGCCCGGGGACTTCGCCGGTACATCCTTGACGACCAACGCCAGCCGCCTCGGCGTGGCGAATGCAGCCGCCGGCCCGACCGCGAGGCCCTGCGCCTCGAGCCCCTCAAGAACCAGGCGCTTCAAATCCTCGGCGGCGCGCCCCTGCATGCGCGCCGGAATCTCTTCGGAGAAGAGTTCGAGAAGCAGCTCTGACATCTGACTGACCTTCGGTGGCTCGGCCGGCACGGCGAGCGGACGGAACGGGTTCGTGGTCTTAGGTCAGCGGGCGGCGTGCGGCAATGGGAACGTTGCGGACGATGACGCCGCGTGGGCGCGATGCCCGGCCCACCGCCGGCGGCCCGTTTGGCCGCGTCCCTATTTCGACGGGGCAGAGGCCGGCGCTGTTTTGGGTGCTGTCGCCGCACCCTTTGCGAGCCCGAGGGCATGATTGCCGATGTCGTCCGCGGCGCCGGTGGCGGTGAGGTACCCGAGACCGAGCAGGCAGGCGGCGAGATACATCAGGAACACCGGCCGCTGGCGGCGAAGGAAGACGAGACCGAACAGCAGCATCGGGACGCCGAGCGCGAGCCAGCCGGCAATCGTCGGGGTCATGTTCTTGGTCTCCTTTGCTGCGCACAGACCGTTTTTCCTGGGCCATTCCGAGGGGCCCACCGGCCGGGCGCGGCGGTTCTGCGCGGAGTACCGACACAGGGCGCGCGAAACGGGTTTAACCCAGGACTATGGCGAGAATTCCTAGCAGTACCGCAGCGCCGATAAACAGCCACAGCACCAGGCCGGCCGTGGCGACGCCGGCGTAGGCGAGCGCGGCGACAAGCGCCGTCGCCGCCAGCCAGCCGAACAGCATTGGGTTCATCGAGCGCGGCCACATGCGGCGCACGATGAAGCCGAAGATGACGGCGCCGACGGCGATCAGCGTCGCCTCGCCGAGCCGTTTCGGGTCGTTGAACAGTCCCCAGAACCCGGCGGTACCGGCGTCGAGCAGGATGGCGAGCGCGCTCATGCGACGCCACCAGCCTCCGTTGCGAGCCAAGCCCCGCAGCAGGCCTTGGCAAGCTCGCGCACGCGGAGGATGTAGCTCTGCCGCTCGGTCACCGAGATGACGCCGCGCGCATCGAGCAGGTTGAAGATGTGGCTTGCCTTGATGCACTGATCATAGGCCGGCAGCGCCATTTTGTGAGTGGCGCCTTCCGACACCCCTGCGGGGAGCCGGCCGGAAGGCGCGCTCTCCCACCCCTTCTCGAGCAGCGACTTGCACTCGGCCTCGGCGTCCTTGAAATGGGCCAGCAGCATATCGGTGTTGGCGTGCTCGAAGTTGTGGCGCGAATATTCTCTCTCGGCCTGCAGGAAAACGTCACCATAGGTGAGCTTCCGGTCGTCATCGCGGCCGTTGAAGTTGAGGTCGAACACGCGGTCGACGCCCTGCACGTACATCGCAAGGCGCTCGAGGCCGTAGGTGATCTCGCCGGCGACGGGATGGCAATCGAAGCCGCCGACCTGCTGGAAGTAGGTGAATTGCGTCACCTCCATGCCGTTGCACCAGACCTCCCACCCCAGTCCCCATGCGCCGAGCGTCGGGCTTTCCCAGTCGTCTTCGACGAAGCGGATGTCGTTGAGGCGCGTGTCGATGCCGATCGCGTCGAGGCTGGCCAGGTAGAGATCGAGGATGTCGGCCGGCGACGGCTTCATGATGACCTGGAACTGGTAGTAGTGCTGCAGGCGATTGGGGTTCTCGCCGTAGCGGCCGTCCTTGGGCCGGCGGGAGGGCTGCACATAGGCGGCGTTCCACGGCCGCGGGCCCAAAGCGCGCAGCGTCGTGGCCGGATGGAACGTGCCGGCGCCGACCTCCATGTCGTAGGGTTGCAAGATGGCACAGCCCTGCGCCGCCCAGAACTGCTGCAACGTCAGGATGAGGTCTTGAAAAGCGGCCTTGGGCCGGAGTTCCGGCAGCGTGACCGCCGGCTCGGCGCGGCCGGAGCGGCTCGGCGCCTCTGCTTTTGCGGCTGCCTTGGTCGTCGACTTGGTGGCCATGGAGTGCGCTGCGCCCGTCTCGCTCGGATGTCTCTGATGTGAGGAGGCCGCACTATACGCATTCGGCCAGGGCTGTCACCGTGCGGGTCGGTCTAGATGGCCCAGTGGCGGGGCCGGACGGTGGCAAAGTCGGGGTGCGACCTCTGGCTCAGGAAAGGTCGCCTGTCGGGGCATCCGGTGGTGTCGGCTAAGCTTGCGCCAACGACTTCAGGTTCCGCAATAGTGTTGCGTCACTGACGCTTGGTTCCCGAGTGCTGCCGGGTGATCTGCCACGCGTCAGTGACCAAGCAGCACGAGAATCATGGAGTTACTAGCGTTCCTCGTGTCTCAGACTTTTGCTCGGTACCGAGCCGGAATGGGAAGCAAATGTCTGAGACGGAACACTAGTCGGTGGCGGGGCGCGGACGATAGACGCCGGCTGCCTCGTCCCACTCCAGCGTACCGAGATCCCGCGGCCGGCCCGTCGCGTCGGCGGCACGGCGCGCCATTTCCTCGTGCGCGCGCATCGCCTCTGCCGCACCACGCTGCATCTCGCGCGACAACCAGCGGTAGCCCGCGTAAAGGCCGGCACCCGCCAGAGCAATGACGATGAATTGGGGCATACTTGCCTCCTTCGATTGGCGCCGAAACGAGGCCGCGGCTCGAACTGCGGCGGCGGTCGGCCGTGCCCGTCCGGGTCTCACAGACCGTAGCGAGACCAGAGTGCGCGTATTTCGATAGCGGACACCAGATCGTCGGCCAAAGCAAGGCGGCCACTGGCGGCGGTGACCTCGGCGCCCGGAACGTTGCGCGACAGGCGCGACAACAGGCCGCCTCTGTCGAGCGGCACGAGCCTCAGCTTTGTCTTCGGCCCGAACACCTCCCGCATTTTCGAGCGTACGTCCGCCAGACCGTCGACGAGGCCGAACTCCGCAGCCTTCGCACCTGCCCAGAACGCGCCCGAGAAAAGCTCCGCATCGGGCCCCTTGAGCTTGCCCGCGCGCCGCTCTTTCACGACACCGATGAACACGTCGTGGATGTCGTTCTGGATCGCCCGCAGCCTCTCGACGTCCTCTGGCTTCTCGGGCAGGAACGGATCGAGGATGTTTTTCGACGTGCCTGCGGTATGCACGCGATAGTCGATCTCGAGCCTCTTCAAAACCTTGTCGAGGCCGAAACCGGCCGATATGACGCCGATCGAGCCCACCAGCGACGAGGGATCGGCGTAGATCTCGTCGCCTGCCGCAGCGATGAAGTAGGCCCCCGAAGCGGCGATATCCTCGCAGAAGACATAGACACGCTTCCTGTGCTCGCCGGCGAGCTGGCGGATGCGCCGGTAGATCAGGTGCGATTGGGCGGCGGATCCCCCGGGCGAGTTCACGATCACCGCGACCGCCGGAAGGCGCGAGAGCTTGAACGCCCTCTCGAGCGGGCCTGCGACGCCCGCCAGCGACAGCCCGGGTCGCAGCGGCGAGGCGATGCCGATCGGCCCGAACAGACGCAGAACTGGGACAATGTTGGATTTGGTGAACGGCCACATGTGAAGGGATCCTTGAAGCTCGGGTCGCGGAGCACGTCAGGTGCGGAAGGCGAGTTCAGATGAATGACGACTGCGGCATGTTCTGGCACAGCGCGTGGCTTGCAGCGCTAGAGCGGCAGAGCCGCGCCACGCCGCAGAATGGCGCTCGCCTCGGGCGTAAAGGCGTTGTCGGGTCCGTGCAGCACCAGACCGTCGAGAAGGGTCAGCGGAGCCTTGCTGCCTTTTTGGCCGGTCACTATGACGCGGATCGCCGGGGCCCCGCGCCTCGGGTGGATCGGGAGTACGCGGAGCGCACCAAACCGGTTGGTGCAGGCGGCCAGAATTGCGCCGAGCGCCTCGGACTTGTGGATGAGCGTAGCCGTGCCGCCGGGCGCCGCGTAGCGGGCCATGGCTCGCACCCAGACGTCGAGCGCATCGCCGGGCATGGCATGGGACGCGGACTTCAGTGCCGTAGCTGCAGGCGTTCCCGCACCCTCGGTATGGAACGGAGGATTGGCAACGACAAAATCGTAGTGCCCCAGAGCGACGCCACGCGCCGCCAGCGCCGCGGCTGGCTCGCCCACGCCGCCTTCGACCGCAATCGCCGACCCTTCGAGCCCATTGCGCACGATGTTCTCGCGGGCCAGATGGACGAGCTCCGGCTGCGGCTCGAGCAACGTCGCCATCACTGAGCCGGTACGACGCACCACAGAAAGCCCAACCGTCCCGACGCCCGCACCGAGGTCGAGCAACGTCGCGCGGCTATTGTGCGTTGTCACATCCACTGTCGCGGCCAGCAGCACCGCGTCGATGCCGGCCCGATACCCGCGCGGCGGCTGCAGGATGCTGAGCGCGCCGCCTAGGAAAGCATCATCGGTGGGGGCGTCGGGAGCGGATGGGGCCGCGGCAACCCCGGCCATGTCCGCCTCGTCGACCTCCGCGCGTATTCTTGCCATGTTGCCTTCCACGATGCTGCGACGCAGCAGCCTGATCCCGCACGGTCGATATCGGCATTCAGGCGTGACAGCCGGCGGGCAGTCTATCTATAAACCACACGACTGGCAGCAACCGGGGAAAGCACCGTGGGCGTCGTCGTCTCGCTGGAAGAAGCACGCGATCCGTTGGAGAGCCTGAGGCCATTGCTGGCGCTCGTGTCCGAGGACATGGAGGCCATCAACCGCATCATCCTCGACAAGGCGGTCTCGGACGTCGAGATGATCCCGGAGATCGCGCATCATCTCATCGATTCGGGCGGCAAGCGGTTGCGCCCGATGCTGGCCATCGCGTCGGCCAAGCTCTGCCGCTACCCGGGCACGGGCCACATACGCACGGCATCGGCCATCGAGTTCATGCACACGGCGACGCTGCTTCACGACGACGTCGTGGACGAGAGCGATACACGCCGCGGTAAAAAGACGGCCCGCCTGCTTTGGGGGAATCAGGCGAGCGTGCTGGTCGGCGATTTTCTGCTCGGTCAGGCGTTTCGTATGCTGGTCGACGTCGGCTCTCTGCCGGTGCTGCGCATACTCTCCAACGCTGCCGCCGTGATCGCCGAGGGCGAGGTGATGCAACTTGCCGCAGCCAAGAACACCGCGACGACGGAAGACGAGTATCTGGCCATCATCAATGCAAAGACCGCGGCCCTTTTTCTGGCTGCGGCAGAGGTCGGCGCGGCGCTGGCCGGGCGTCCCGTGGAGGAGCAGGCGGCGCTTCGCTCGTACGGCAAGAACCTCGGCATCGCGTTTCAGCTCGTCGACGACGCGCTCGACTATTCGGGCGACGCGGCGCGGCTCGGCAAGTCCGTCGGCGATGATTTCCGCGAAGGCAAGATAACGCTTCCGCTGATTCTGTCATTCCGTCGGGGCAGTGAGGCCGAGCGGCAGTTCTGGAACCGCACCATCGTCGACGGGCAGATCGGCGACGGTGACCTCGAGCAGGCGATCCAGCTCATGCGCCGCCATCGCGCCATCGAGGCGACATTCGAGCGTGCCCGATCCTACGGCGGCATCGCTCGCGACGCTTTGGGCGTGTTCCGCGACAGCCCTGAGAAGTCGGCCCTCGAGAACGTCATCGCGTTCTGCATCGGCCGCACCCACTAGTTTTGCGTCACTGACGCTTGGTTCCCGAGTGATGCCGGGTGATCTGCCGAGCGTCAGTGACCAAGCAACACGAGAATCATGGACTTGCTGGTGTTCCGTCTCAGACATTTGCTTCCCATTCCGGCTCGGTTCCGAGCAAATGTCTGAGACGGAACACCAGAGCAGGCTCGACCCTGATGGAACGGATCCGAGCCTCCGCGGCCTGCTCTCAGTCTCTGTTTCAAATCTTGATCCACACGGTCGATGGAAGCTAAGCCGCTTCCATATCAGACGATCAGGCACTCGCCGTGGCCTGGCCCTCGGTTGTGCGTTGGCGGGCGGACTCGGCGCTCACCTCAGCGTCGTCGCAATGACCCACCACTCAGGAGCGGCCTCTGTCAGCTCGGCAGCCGCATCGCGCGCCTCGGTCTCGGTGCCGTAGAGACCGAAACAGGTCGGCCCACCTCCCGAAAGCCGCGCGGCGCGGCATCCCCCGGTCTGGATCAATGCGTCGAGCACGCAGCCGATTTCGGGGACCACTGATCTTGCGGGCGGCTCGAGGTCGTTTCCGGTTGAGACGACATGCGAAAGGACGTCTTCCACTGTGGTGAACGGCCCGGGCGTGCTTGCGCGTGATGCCATGGAACTCAGCGGCCCCGCGCCGAGCCTCTGGAACACCTGCCGTGTCTTGTCGGCCGGCACCGGAACGCGCGGATTGACGAGTACGGCCGGCACGGGAGGACACGCCGCCAGTTCCACCAGGATCTCGCCAATACCGGTCATCCACGCTGGCTGGTCGGCAAGGCAGACCGGCACGTCGGCGCCGAGGCCGGCGGCGATGGCGTGCCAGTCGACGGTATGCGCAACGGTCGGGTTGGCGCGTGCGACGAGACGGAGCGTTGCTGCCGCATCGGCCGAGCCGCCGCCTATCCCCGCCGCGACCGGCAACCGCTTCTCGAGTGTAACGGCGCCGGTTTTCAGTGACGGATGGGCCTCGAGAGCGCGCGCCAAGGCGACCTCGACGAGATTCGCGCCGGCCAGGGTTGATGCGAACGGGCCCCTCACCGTCAGGCCGCGCGGGCCGTCCACGTCAAGGCTCAGCAGGTCGCCCTCGTCGGCGAACAGGACGAGACTCTCAAGCTCGTGATAGCCGTCGCCGCGCCGACCCAGTATGCGCAGGGACAAGTTGACCTTGGCGCGCGCGCGCTCTACGAGCACCGGCACGCTACTCCAGAAACGGGCTCGACGGTGCGAGTTTGGTCTCGCGCTTCTTTTGCGGGACCGGCCGCGCGGCTTCCTTGATCTTTTTCTGCGCCCGCGCGATGGGCTTGGCAGGCAGACCCTTTGCAAGCTTCCGCTTGATTTTCTCGGCGTCCTCCGGCTCCGGCTCGAGCGAAAGCGCCTGATCCCACTGAAACATGGCCTCCCGCTCGCGTCCGACGCGCCACAGCGCGTCGCCGAGGTGGTCGTTGAGAACGGGATCCTCGGGGCGAAGCTCGACGGCCCGCTCCAGATAGCGCACTGCGTCCTTGTAGTTGCCGAGCTTGAAATGAGCCCACCCAAGGCTGTCGACGATGTAGCCGTCGTCTGGCCGCAGTGCGACGGCCTTCTCGATCAAGCCCATGCCCTGCTTCAGGTTGCGACCCTGATCGATCCAGGAGTAGCCGAGATAGTTGAGCACCAGCGGCTGGTCGGGATAGAGCTGCAGCGCCTTCTGCAGATCGGCCTCGGCCAACGGCCACTTCTTCAACCGCTCGTAGGAGGTGCCGCGGGCATAGTAGAAGGACCAGTGGCGGCGCTCAGGCTTCTGGATCAGTGCGATGGCGCGGCTGTAGTAGTCGGCCGCTTCTCCGTAGCGCTTTTTGGAGCGCATGATGTTGCCGAGCGCGTCGAGCGGCTTCATGTCGTCCGGATCGGCCGCGGCCACCCGCTCGAGCAAGGACTTTGCCTCGTCGATGCGATCCAACGCGTTGAGATTGAATGCCTTCCGGATCTCGATCGCCGCCTGCAAAGGCGAGCCCGGAGCGATGCGGTCGTAGATCTCGTTGGCTTCCTCGTACTTCTTAGTGGTCTCGTGGGCATTCGCCAGTGCCGCCAGCGCGAACGGCTGGGTGTCGTTCAGATAGAGTGCCATTTGCAGGTAGAGGATGCCGATGCTGACCCCGCCTTCCCCGGTTAGCGCCTCGCCGAGGCCGTAAAAGACTTCCGCAAGACCGTCGCTGGGGTTCTCGATCAGCAGCGGGATCTTCGCACCATCGGTCAACCGGTCGCGCAGATCGCGCGCTAAGGGATGGCCGTCGCCCTGTGTGCGGTCGAGGTGCTCCTTGATGACGGTGCGCGCCAGCTTCATGTCGCCAGAGTTGGCAGCATGCCGGGCGTATGCCAAAGCGGTGCGCAGCGTCCGCGCGTCCTGCTTGAAAACGCGCTCGTAAGCCGTGCGAGCCTCTGCCCGCCTGCTCGACAGGTCCGCGACCAGCGCCCTGTGATAGCGGAGGTAGTACTGCGCCCATTCCGCCTGCTTGGGGATATCGAGAATGGCCAGCGCCTTCTCGGCATCGTTGGCCGCGAGTTTCACCCAGGCTCGGGCCAGCGCGCTGGTCAGCTCGCCGATCGGTCCGTTGCTTGCTGCCGCCAAGTGGTCATCGGCCGCTTTCAGATTGTTGTTCTTGAACGCGGCCAGTCCGAGAAAGAGTCGGGCCATGCGATGCTGAGGCTGCTTTTGAGCCAACTCGTCGGCGAGCAGAATGGCGCGCGGCCAGTTGGCCTCCGTCGCTTCCATGAGGAAGGCCTGCTCGAGCAGCACCTCGTTTCCAGGGTCGCGGGCCAATGCCGAGCGGTAATAGTCTGCCGCGGATACAGTGTCGTGCTGGCCGCGGGCGAAGCGCCCGGCGAGGTAGCTGCCGACCAGCGACCGCGACGCGTCGGCCCGCAACTGCTCGCTTTCCCTGGTCTGGTCGGTGGTGGTCGAGCGGGCGGTCCCCACCAGCGCCGGCCAGGAAGCCGCAGCGATGACCGCTGCCAGCAACAGGACGGTGGCTCGACGCCGATGGGTTGCTTGCATAGCCACTGGTCCCTTGGATGGTACCCGGGGGCAATAGCCCCGTTCATCTGTTGCGCGTTCGAGGAATACCAAAAAACGCGGCGAATTGGCGACAGCCGTCACGCAATCGGACTGAGCACGCGACCTCCTTGAGATGCCTGTGCCGTCCACCTGATACTCTTGTTCAGCATCGGCTGATAAGGCCCCGGGGTCAAGCCTTTGCGGCAGTGCGGGTGCAGCAGGTTGTTGGTGGCTCGAGCGGACCGTCCCGGTCCGGCCGCCGGTCCTGGTATGGCGGTTGTTCGACGACGCGGCGCCTGCGGCAGACAGCGTTCCGCAGCGGGTACGGACCGCTGGCAGGCCGATTGGGGACCTCGATGATCGACTGTCGCAATTTGTTCGTCTACGGGACTTTGATGGCGAATGCTGGCGGGCATCTCGGGCGCGAGCAGCGGCGGCGCTTGCATGCATCGGGGTGTGCACTGGGCCCGGCCACGATCCCCGGTCGGCTGGTCGACCTCGGCAGCTATCCGGGCCTTGTCGAGCCGGTCTCGGGCAGCGACGTGGTGCACGGCGAAGTGATTGCAATCGACGCGCCGCGCGAAATCTTTGTTTGGCTCGATCCGTATGAGGGTATCGGACTTCCGGATCGAGACGGGGAATACTCGCGTGTCGTCCGAGACGTCTCCCTGGCGGACGGATCACTATTGAACGCCTGGGTTTACTTGATGACCAGAGACGTCTCGGGATACCCCGTCATTGCCGGCGGACGCTGGGCAACGCCGCGGTGATCGAGATCAGGCCGCGCCGCGTATCTACTCGATCAGAGCCGTCTGGATTGGTGTGATCCCGCCGGCGCGCACTCGCGTATCCGGACTGGGAGCACAGATCGGATCGCGTGCTCAACTCATTCGTTTTCGCTGACGCCGGGGGCACATCGAGGATCTGCCCGGATTTGCAGCGCAGGAGGCTTACGTCGATGGACCAGAGCAGGCGCGTTCACGTCGAGATCATGCCAGCGGAGAGCGATCGGCAGGAACGGACGGTCACGATCTCCTCCGGCTCGAACGGTAGCACCGTGCGCCGGGTTGTGCCGGTGGCATCTTTGCAGGCATTTATGCGGCTTCTGTCGGAGCCGAATGTTCAGCTTCTCAGCATGATTCGTACCCGTAGGCCCCGCTCAGTCGCCGAACTGGCCCGTCTTACCGGACGGCCTAAAGCCAGCCTAACGCAGACCTTGCGGCGGCTGGAGAAGTTTGGTCTCGTAATGTTCCGCCAGTCGAGCGGCCGTCGCAAGGTACCCGAGGTGTCGTGCGAGATGGTCACGCTGGATGTGGTAATTTCGACGGAGCCGTCGTCAGCCATCGCACCTCGCCAAGTCGATGCTCCGGCGAGCCGCCCCGGCAATTGAGGTCCGCTCCGATCCAATACTGATCGTCGTAAGACAGCAGGAGTGAACTGGCGCGCTGACGTGATCGGGCTCGCTCCGTTGTCATGCCGGCCGAAACGCTGTTGCGGCGAAGGACGGCACGCGGTCAGCGAACCCGTCGAGCCACCGCACCAGTCGCGGATGGTGCGTCCTCCACAGACCCTCATGTCGGAGGTCGAGGTAGCCGAGTGCTGCTGCAAGCCCGATGTCAGCGGCGTCGGGCGCATCGGACAGTTGGCCGCAAGCGTCCTCGAATGCCTTGAGGGCCGTTGTGATTTTGGCCTGCTGACGGGCGAGCCAAGCGTCGGAACGACGATCCTCCGGCCGGAACCGGCTCTCATAGACCACAAGCAACGCTGCCTCCATCAAGCCGTCCGCGAGAGCGGACCGTCGCAGCACGTCAAAACGCGCCGTGCCCGATGGCGGAATAAGCAGCGGCATCGCAGTCAGGCTATCGAGGTACTCCACGATGACGCGGCTGTCGTACAGCGTCGTGCCGTCGTCCAGAATGAGAACAGGAATTTTCTTCAGCGGGTTGCGACCATCGAAGGCCGGGTTCTCGGGCGGCGACGTATCGACCGTTTCGACCGAGATTTCTGCGCTCAGCCCTTTGACGGCCGCGGCCATCTTGACCTTGCGTCCGAACGGAGACGCAGGAGCAGACAATAGCTTCATCATGCGGGGCGCTCGCGCTTGTTCGGAAGTGGAAACTTTGCATCCGCGCATTGGGCGGGCATTGGTCGGAAATCGGGGCGCGCCGGCCGTCACTGGACACGTCCCGTCGCGACAATGTCTAGAGAGCCGGCCGGGGCTCCAACCGATGCCCTCATCCGTTGGCGCCGGACCCCCGCGTCCTTCTCCGGCCAGCTCTCTCGACGCTGGTACCTATCCCGACTTTGCCGATCCTGCATGTCACGAATGTGTAAGAAGTCTTTCACAAACGGCCCAGCATGAATTCGCTTGCACGTGTCCGATTACGTTCCGGGAACACTCCTATAAAGCACCGGACCCGGCCGCGGATGATCATGACGCAAGCTCAGACGCGCGTGCCGCATCCTCGTAGGTCTCGCTGGCGTCGAGCCACGCATCCTCTGCCGAGGCAAGCTCTTTCGCCAGACGACCCCGCTCGATCGCCGCCTTCTGCGCGCCGGCAGGATCGCGGGCGTAGAGCGTGGGGTCGGCAAGCCGCCCGTCGATTGCTGCAAGCTGCCCAGTAAGCTTCTCAACAGCTTTCTCGGCGGCCTGCATCGCTTTTTTCAATGGAGCGAGGCCGGCACGGCGCTCGGCGGCGAGCCTGCGCTGGTCGGCACGGTTCTCCGGCGTCGCCTCGCCGTCGCGCGTTGGGGCGATCCGGTTGCGGGCGCCACGCTCTGCCAGCAGCTCCGCCCGGTAGTCGTCCATATCGCCGTCGTAGGCGCGGACCGTGCCATCGCGGACGATCCAGAGCCGCTCGACGGTGGCACCGACCAGATGGCGGTCGTGACTGATGAGTATGACGGCGCCCTGATACGCATTCAGAGCCTGGATCAGCGCCTCGCGGCTGTCGACATCGAGGTGGTTGGTGGGCTCGTCGAGGATCAGAATGTGGGGTCCGCTGAATGCCGTCAGCGCCAGCAGCAACCGGGCTTTCTCACCTCCCGAGAGGTTGGCGCACCGGGTGTCGGCCTTGTCGGCGCCGAAACCGATCGTGCCGAGACGCGTCCGCCGCTGCGCCTCGGTGGCCTCCGGCATCATCGCGACGATGTTGTCGTAGGGTGTCGACATCGGATTGAGCTCGTCGAGCTGATGCTGGGCAAAGTACCCGATCTCGACCTTCTGCAAGCCCCAAAGCTCGCCCGCCAGCGGCCGGAGCCGGCCGGCGAGGAGCTTGGCGAACGTCGACTTGCCGTTGCCGTTCTGTCCGAGCAGAGCAACGCGGTCGTCCTGGTCGAGGCGCAGGTCGATGCCGGCCAGGATCGGCCGGTCCGGCGCGTAGCCGGCAGCCGCGCCTTCGAGACGCAACAGGGGGCTCGCCAGAATTTTCTTCGGATCGGGGAGCAGGAACGGGGCGACCCGATCTTCGACCTGATCGGCGATCGGTTGCATACGTGCCAGCGCCTTGACGCGGCTCTGTGCCTGCTTTGCCTTCGTTGCCTTGGCTTTGAAGCGGTCGATGAAAGCCTGGAGGCGGCGCTTCTCGTCGTCCTGTCGCTTCTTGAGCTTCTGCTCCAGCCGCTGACGCTCGCGGCGCGCTTCCTCGAAGTCGTCGTAGCCCCCGGTGTAGAGCGTGAGCCGGCCGCGGTCGAGGTGCATGATCGTGCCGACGCTGCGGTTGAGCAGGTCGCGGTCGTGGCTGACGATCAGCACGGTGTGCGGATAGCTCTTCAGATAGCTTTCGAGCCACATCGTGCCCTCGAGATCGAGGTAGTTGGTGGGCTCGTCGAGAAGGAGGATCTCAGGCTCTAGGAACAGCACGGAGGCCAACGCCACGCGCATTCGCCAGCCGCCGGAGAAATCCCGGCACGGCCGCGCCTGTGCCGTCGCGTCGAAGCCGAGGCCGGCAAGGATGCCGGCGGCGCGGGCATGGGCGGAATGAGCACCGATGTCCGCCAGTCGCAGCTGTATCTCGGCGATGCGGTGGGGATCGGAGGCCGTGTCCGCCTCGGCGAGAAGGGCTGCACGCTCGGTGTCGGTCGATAGTACCCATGACACGAGGCTTTCCTGGCCTCCCGGCGCTTCCTGTGCCACGTGCCCGATCCGTGCGCCCTTCGACACGGTGATGCCGCCGTCATCGGCCGCGAGCTCGCCTGTTATGAGCTTGAGCAGCGTCGATTTGCCGGCCCCATTGCGGCCGACGAGCCCGACCTTGTGGCCGGTCGGTATCGCAGCCGTCGCCTGATCTAGAATCAGCCGGCCTTCGATACGGTAGGTGAGGTCGTTGATGTGCAACATGGTGCAAGCGCATAGCGCGTGGCGTTGCGGCTGTCATCCGCGGTGCGCGACGGGTGCGCAGGTACGCGCCGGCTTAGAGAAAGCCGCCGACACGGAGACGAAAGACGCGTCAGCCGGCGACAACAGGCCGTAACGTCTCGACCAGCAGACGCTCCTGGGCGCCCTGGTCCTTGACTGCGATGTGTGCGCTGAACCAGTCCTGTACCATCTTGCAGACGCGGTCATGGCTGGTGCGGGCCAAGGCGCGCGGGTCCGCAAACAACTGCAGATCCGCCTGGCTCCACCCGAGCCGTGTCAACTGCTCGGCGAGGGCATCGTAGTCTGACTTGTCGGGTGCGGTATGCTTGGTCTGGGTCTTGCGACCGTCCGCGATGGCCTCGAACACAGCGGTCAGCTGTGCCTGCACATTCTGGTGCGTCTCGGGCTTCTGCAACAGATCGACCACCGCCGGGCTCGCTTCCCCCTGCGAGATGAAGCTGTAGCAGGCCGATGTGCTCTCCGAGCTGATACGCTTCAGGTTGCCGAGAAACGCCTGTGCGACGTTGACGAGCTTCGCCGGTGAGGCGGCCAATGCGTCGTTGGCGTGCTTGCGGCGCAGAGCCACAAGCGACTCGAGCAGGTACTTCGCCATAGCCGCATCCGGCTTTTTCTCGGCCGCAAGCTTCGCGGTTTCCTTGATCCGCTCTTCGTACCAGTGCGGGAACTCGCGCTTGACGTTGGACCAGAGCGCCGTCCTCTGCAGCCGGCCGTCGATCGCCTCTGCCGGTCCGGCTCCGACCGTGAAGGCCTGCGCCGTGCTGCTGATGCCACCGGACCTCGCGAAGAACGACTTGATCGCATCCTGCTGGCGATAGGCCAGCCATCCGCCGCCGCCGGCCAGCAGCAGCGCGGTGGCCACCAGTCCGACCGTGAACGCGCGGCTGCGCGACGTACCGCCCGCGTCGTCCGTATCGTCACCCGGAAAGCCGGGCTCGACCCCGATGACCGAGCGCCCGGCCTCGGCGTCGGGCCGGCCGCTACCCATGGATCGTGCGGCAGTGCCGGCCGTCGGCTCTCGCTGGACCGTGGCGGACCCCGCCGGAGCCAGCGCGGACTGGGTGGTTGTTGCTGATGAGGGTCGCGTGGCGCCGGCCGCCATTGCGGATGCCATCGGCGAGACCGAGGCGCCAGGCTCGCCGTTGCGCAGCCCCGGGTCCGGTTCGCTGGCTGCCGACCAGCTCGGCTGTCTCTGATGCGTCGGCCCTGCGGCGGCGGCCGGGGCCTGAGCCGAACGCGGCTCGGTCGTAAGGCCGTCGCTCGCATTCCCGCCTGCAGTCGTGGCCGAGCGAACGGCCTGGGCGGACGACGGGGCCGGTTGGGTTACTATCTGTCCGTTCGTTGCTCCCGGCCCGGCGTATCCAGCCGGGGGTGCGGTCGGCTGCGGCGGCACAATCGCAGGGAAGGCCGCCATTGCCGGGGTCCAGTCCGAGAAGCCCGGCCGCCACACCAAATCCGTAGGCTTCAAGTGGCCGCCATCGACAAACAGCTTCATTTCCGGCTCGCTCAACGGGCCGTACTGCTTGCCGTCACGGGCGATGTACCATTGGATCTCGGGTGGCATCGCAGTCATGGGGCTGACAAGGGAGGCTGTCGGGCGCTCATCCGGGTGATAGTCCGCTGCTGATGCTCGTATACCGAGTGTGCTGGCCGGCGCAGTCGACGATATCACCCGGGTCGGCAGCACCCGAGGCGGCCCTCAAGCTCGGAGGTCTGCTCGGGGTTCTGTCCCGCTTTCCGCGCGACTGCCCCGCTTCTGAGCCACTTTCCACGTCTCACCCCGCGCCGTCAATCGCCCGCACATGCCGAGCCTGCGCCGGACACCGACCTTCGACGCAATCATGGCAAGCAGGCGGATCAAAGGCACGTCGCGGCCCTGCCTTGATAGCGGTGACTGCCGCCGGTATAACGCGGCGCAACTGAACGACCGACAAACCGAAAAGACAAGGCGGGATGCACCACGATGGCCATTGAGCGCACATTCTCCATCATCAAGCCGGACGCCACGAAGCGCAATCTGACCGGCGCAATCAACGCCGTGATTGAGAAGGCGGGGCTCAGGATCGTGGCCCAGAAGCGCGTTCTGTGGACCCGCGCGCAGGCGGAAAAGTTCTATGAGGAGCACAAAGCCCGCCCGTTCTACGGCGAGTTGTGCGCGTTCATGACCTCCGGTCCCATCGTGCTCCAGGTTCTCGAGGGGCCCGACGCCATCGCGACATACCGCGAGGTGATGGGTGCCACCGACCCCAAGGAAGCCAAGGACGGCACCATCCGAAAGCAGTTTGCCGTATCGAAGGGCGAAAACTCGACGCATGGGTCCGACAGCGCCGTGTCCGCCGAGCGCGAGATCGCGCTGAACTTCCGTCTGGACGAGATCGTCGGCTGAGAGATCACCCGCCGGTCTTGCCATCTCCGTTTACTGGGAGGCCCGTCGGGCATTGACCTCGCGCGTCCGCCTTTATGTCGCGACATCACTTGACGGCTACATCGCGGATCGCGAGGGAGCGGTCGACTGGCTCGAGGCGCACGATCCGCGGCTCTATGGCTTCGACCGGTTCTTTGGTGAGGTCGGAGCGGTCATCATGGGGCGCCGTACCTACGAGTTCGTGCGCGCGATCGGCGACGAGTGGCCCTACGAGGGCAAGCGAACCTATGTGCTGTCCTCGCGTACGCTGGTCGGTGTGCCGAACGGGGTCATTCCGACAGCGCGCGGGCTGGCAGGGGCGCTGGGCGCGGCGCGGGAACATACGGCCAAGGACATCTGGATCGTCGGCGGTGCGGTCACCATGCAGTCCGCGCTTGACGGAGGCCTCGTCGACCTGATCGATCTGTTCCTGGTCCCGATCCTGCTCGGTCGCGGACTGCCGTTCGTGGCCGACCTGCAACGGAGGCAGTTGCTGTCGTTCGAGGGTATCGAGACGTTCCAGGACGGGATCGTCAAGCTCAGCTACACGACCGAGCGGGCAGCGCGACGCGACCGGAACGTGGCAGGCGCCGTGATCCGGAAGTACGTTCCATGACCGGCCGGAAGGCCATCACGGCGAGCGTTGTACGCGCTCGTCTTGACGCGCTCGCCAAGCCTCCCGGCAGTCTCGGCCGCCTCGAGCGTCTGGCGGAACGTCTGGCGGTTACGCAGGGCACGCTTGCACCAGTGACCCGACCGCGTCAGCTGCTGCTGTTCGCCGGCGATCACGGCGTCGTCGAGGCCGGCGTCGGCATCTGGCCGTCATCTGTCACCGCCGCGATGATGTCGCTGATCGCGGCGGGGCGTGCATCCTCGTCGGCACTGGCTGCGGCGTGCGATACGGCTGTCGTGCTGGTCGACGTCGGCTCGCTGGCCGAACCCGGCACCGATGCACGGCCAGCGGGGTGGTATGATGCCCGGGTGCGGCGCGGCACGCGTAATCTCGCGGCCGGCCCGGCGCTGACCACCTCCGAGTTCGCGGACGCGCTCGCGGTCGGTGCAAGTGCCGCGCGACGCGCCATGGAGGCCGGCTGCCGCGTCATTGCGCTGGGCGAGATGGGCATCGGCAACACGACGCCTGCGGCCTGTCTCACCGCTCTTCTGACAGGAGCGGCCCCTGCCGATGTGGTGGGCCGTGGCGCGGGAGCGACGTCGGACACACTCGCGCGGAAGACAGCCATCGTCGAGGCAGCCTCGACCCGCGCCCGCGGGCTTGCGCAGCAGGAGCCGGACAAGGTTGCTGCAATGGCGAGCGTCGCCGGTCTCGAGATCGTCGCGATTGCCGGCGCCATTGCCGCCGCACGTGCCGCTGGCGTTACCGTCATCCTCGACGGCTTCGTGACGGGAGCCGCCGCGCTCGTCGCTGCCGCGCTGGACCCCGCAGCGTTGGACACCGCCATAGCCGCACACCGCGGCGCGGAGCCCGGCCATGCGATCGCCCTCGATCATCTCGGGCTCGAGCCGTATCTAGAGTGGGATCTCAGATTGGGCGAGGGCACGGGCGCGTTGTTGCTCTTGCCGTTGGTGGATGCCGCGGCCGCGCTCCTCAGCAATGTCGCAACGCTCGCAGAGGTCGCCCGCTCGTGACCGTGCGTGAAAACGAGAGCTGGATATGGCGGCCCTGGCCGCGTGCGTTTCTTGCTGCCGTGGCGTTCTTGACCCGCATTCCGATGCCCGATCCGCCGGCGTCCACGCCGATGGCCGGCGCAGGGTCTGCGACCGTCGCGCCGTCGACGCCTGCCGACGACTTCCGTCGCGCTCTTGTGTTCTTCCCGCTCGTCGGAGCGCTCATCGGCGGGCTCGCCGCGCTGGCGCTCCTCGCATTCTCGCTCGTCCTTCCCTGGCCGGTGGCGGTGCTGGCGGCACTCGCTGTGGAGGCGCGTATCACCGGGGCGCTTCATGAAGACGCGGTCGCCGACTTCTGCGACGCTTTCGGCGGTGGTACCAGCGCCGAGCGCATATTACAGATCCTCAAGGATAGCCGCGTCGGCAGCTACGGCACGCTCGGGCTCGGCTTTGCGGTCGCCATCCGCGCGGCCGGTCTCGTCGCGCTGGGGTCCGTGGCGCTGGCCGGCCCGGTTCTGGTGATCTCGGGATGCGCTGGCCGCGTGACCGCGCTTGCCGCCATGGCTGCGGTGCCTCCGTTGGGCGGCCGCGAGGGACTGGCCGAGGTCGTCGGCGGACGGGCCGGCTGGCAGACAGCGGCAGCGGGCGCGCTCGTCTCGGCGCCGGTCCTCGCGCTGGGCATCGGCCTCGACTGGATCGCGATGATCGTGCTCACCTTCGGCATTGCCTTGTTTCTCCTGTGGTACCGGCAGACGGTCTTGTCCCGTCTCGGCGGTGCTACAGGCGATTGCATCGGGTTCGCGGCCTATGCTGGTATCGTCGTCGCTACACTTGCGTTCGCCCGCCTCACGTGATCTGTCACCCGGACTCGCCATGGCCATCGTCCATCTCGTGCGGCACACGGCCATCGCGGCGCACTGGCGTGGCCGATGCTACGGCCGCTCCGACGTGCCGCTCAGCGCCGAGGGCCGCAATGCCGCGCGGGCGCGAGCCGCCGATCTCGCCGCTCTCGAGCCTGATGCCGTCGTCTCGTCGCCACTACGGCGTGCGCGATTGCTCGCAGCGCATGCCGCGCGTCGCATGGGCAAGACGGTGATGATCGAGCCGCGTCTAGCGGAATGCGATTTCGGCGAGTGGGAAGGACAGACCTGGGAGGCCATCTACCGTGCGACAGGCAGCGCGATGGAGGGAATGATCCGCGCGCCGGGCACCTTTCGACCGGGCGGCGGCGAGACGACGCTGGAGGTCGCCGCGCGCGTCTCGGGATGGCTCGATGGCATCGACCCGGGCGCCCGGCTGGTGGTCGTGTCGCATGGCGGACCGATTGCGGCCCTGCGCGGCCAACGTGCCGGAGTGAGCGTCGACCAGTGGCCCGCCCTCGTACCGGCCTACGGCGAGATCGCTACCATAGAGATCTAATTGTGATCCAAGGTGGTGCTAGCGCGACGGCCCTTTTGCACGTCCAGACTCGGTCGGTAGCTGCGATGGCGGCGGCGCGAGCCGATCGAGCGAGCGGGGCCCGAAATAGGGGACGAACCCCAGTCTCTCGATCTCGGCCTGTGCGCTCTTGATCTCGGGCGCCTCGGACAGATATTCGATGACCAGCACCTTGCGCCCCTCGCGCGTGGCGTGGCCAAGCCAGCCGAGACTGTTGTCGATCTGGGCCGACGAGTTCGGCTTGGCCTCGTCTGGGCTGCCGTAGAGCAGGTCCTCCTTGGCAATCCCGTCGATCGCCGCGACATAGGCGGCCCGCGTCAGCAGCTCCTCGCCGTTCTGCGGCACGACGAGGAAGTCCGGCTGCGCGCGTCGCGCGGTCTCGGCGAGGCGCACCACCAAGTCCACCATGTCCTCGGCTGCGGTCGGGTGCTCGTCGATGTGCTCGTAATAGGCATCCACACGGTCGAGATATACGCCGTCGAACCCCAGCGACTGGACGCGATCGAGATAGCTTTTCGGCGTGCCGAACAGCAGATCCTGCCAGCCCCTTTCCCAGTAGCGGACGGCGAAGTTCCCGCGCCAGGTCTCGTTCTCGTCCCCGAGCCACGGTGGCGCCTTGGCCGAAATCCACCGCTGCGGCTCGTTTTGCGTCGGCGGTTCGGCAGGGCCTGCCGGGACTGCCGGCGGAACCGGAATGGACGTGGAGCCGGCCGCAGCGCCTGACTTGCCCGGCGACGGCGCGCCCGATGAGCGTGCCGCTGACGTCCCGCCCTGCGTGTGGGTAGCTGGTTCCGGCACGGACCACTCGAGCCAGCTGTCGTCCCAGTAGAAGCGGTAGTCCTCGGCCTCGCCGACGCTGACATAGGCGAGTACGATCCGCCGACTGCCGTCGGGCTTGCGCTTCATGCGCGCCACCTCGCGCGGGGACAGCGGCCGTTTCGCATCGCCGTTTCGCGTGTAGTCGATCACGACGAGATCGTACGGGGAGCGGGCGATCTGGGCCGGGTCCGCGCGCTGCAATTGGTAGCCCCAGCTGGCGACGGTCGCGAGGCGATCGGCTCCAGTCCATGCTTTGTCCGCCATGCCGCCAGCCGCTCCCGAGCGTGCCCCCGTCGCCGGCTGCTGGGCTGCAGCCGGACCGATCGCACCGGAGCCGCTGCCGGCCAGGGCCGCCGTAACGCACCAGCCGGCAACGAGGCACGCGACGACCGTGGAGACGCGGAAGTGCTTGCGATGGCTCATTGAGTTGCCCTAGACCCTGGTTCGAGATGGTGGTGCCCCCCGGGCGACCCCGGCTACTGCACCCTGCGGGCCGCGATGCGGCGCCCTAACTTCACCTATATTGCGAACATGGCAAAGCTTCCGATTGTCACCCTGCCCGATCCGGTTTTGCGCAAGATCTCCGATCCCGTCGAGCGCGTTGATGCGGAGCTTCTGAAGCTCGCGGACGACATGCTCGAGACGATGTACGATGCGCCCGGCATCGGGCTCGCCGCGATCCAGGTCGGGGTGCCGAAGCGGCTTTTGGTGCTCGACGTTGCCGGCGAGGAGGAGCCCCGCCAGCCCCTGGTCATCTTCAATCCGGAGATCGTCGGGCTCGGGCAGCAGACGGGGGTTTACGAGGAGGGCTGCCTGTCGATCCCCGACGTCCGCGTCGAGATCGAGCGGCCGACGTCGTTGACGCTCTCCTACGTCGGACGCGACGGTCGCCGCCAGGAACTGATCGCCGACGGTCTGCTCGCGACCGCCATCCAGCACGAGATCGATCATCTGGACGGCAAGCTCATCATCGACTTCTTGTCGCGGCTCAAGCGAGACATGGTCGTGCGCCGGTTCAAAAAGCTCGACCGCACCTGACAGCGCAGCAGCCGGGAGACACCGAATGGCGCTCCGCGTCGTGTTCATGGGAACGCCTGACTTCTCCGTGCCCGCTCTGGCGGCGATCCTCGAGGCTGGTCACACGGTCGCTGCTGTCTACACGCAACCGCCCCGCCCGGCAGGCCGAGGGATGGACCTCAGGAAATCGGCCGTGCATGCGTTTGCCGAGGGCAGGGGCCTGACGGTCCTGACACCGCGATCGCTGAAGGGCGCTGACGAGCGGTCCGCTTTCGCCGCGCACAGGGCGGACATCGCCGTGGTGGTCGCGTATGGCCTGCTGCTGCCGAAACCGGTTCTCGATGCCCCCCGCTGCGGATGTCTCAACCTGCATGCCTCGGCGCTGCCGCGCTGGCGGGGTGCGGCGCCGATCCAGCGCGCGATCATGGCCGGCGACACAGAGACAGCCATGATGGTGATGCGCATGGAGGAGGGACTCGACACCGGCCCTGTGTGCCTGGCCGAGCGTGTCGCGATCGGCCCCGACACGTCGGCGGGCGAGTTGCACGACGCACTGTCGGCACTCGGCGGGCGCTTGATCGGCGCGGCGCTCGAGAAGGCCGAGGCGGGTCAGCTCGCGTGCATTCCGCAGCCTTCCGAGGGTGTGACCTATGCCGCAAAGATCGGCAAGGACGAGGGGCGGATTGCGTTCGACCGGCCGGCTGCGGAGGTCCACAACCTCATACGCGGACTTTCGCCCACTCCGGGCGCATGG
Organism: uncultured Hyphomicrobium sp.; assembly: GCA_964471635.1. GTDB lineage: Bacteria > Pseudomonadota > Alphaproteobacteria > Rhizobiales > Hyphomicrobiaceae > JAKAML01. The sequence goes on along the minus strand of CAYYGO010000014.1, from coordinate 52,501 downwards.
TTCGAAGCAGGCCCCGAAGGCCGGCGCGAGCGCATCAAGGTGACGGCCAGCCAAATCGCGGCCGGCCTTGCAGGCGCGGCGCCGGGAACCGTGCTCGACGACCGGCTGGCGGTCGCGTGCGGCTCGGGCGCGATCCGCTTGCTCACCGTGCAGAGAGCCGGCAAGCGGCCTGTGTCTGCGGTCGAGCTGCTGCGCGGTTTCGCGCTGCCAGAGGGCACCAGGCTGAGTTAAAGTCTTCTGCTATTAAAAACTTGCAATAATCTCATATTGAATAATTAATCATGGTCAAGTGTCGACAGTCGACCGGTTATCGTCCTACACTGGTCGCACCCTGAGGCTTCCTGTCCACTCCCGACTTCCGAAGGAGCGACGAATGTCCCGCGTCACGTCCCTTTCACTTGCCGCCGCCCTCGCCGCCGTAGCGCTGCCCGCGGCCGCCGGCGAGGCTTTCACGACGCGCATCGAGACGCAGAACTTCCATGGCGCCACCATTACCATCGAGGAGGGCGTGCGGGTTTTCCGTCCGCTGCCGTCCGTTCGCCACGTGGTCGTCAATCCTGGTGGCGTGACGCCGTTGAACCTCAGCTACACGGACGTACGCGTTGATGAACGGCGCACGAGCTACAATTACAACTATTCCGACAGTGCCCCGGCGTACGGCGGCTATTATGGCCTCGGCGGCACGTACTACGGAGGTTTCGGCTCCGGCTTCGGCAAGGGTTTCCACGGCAGCAGACGCTCGCCCGCGAAATTCAGCGACGGCGGGATTCGTCGCGGCGGCTACTCTGGCGGCGGCAAGGGTGGCCCCCGCTGAGACGGCACGGGCCTTGCGATCGCAAGCGGTCGTGACTAGGCATGGGGTCCCGGCGGGCATATCTCCGTCTTGGTGCGGCGGTGTGCGCCGCTGCTGCGGGCCGCCATCTGTCCATGTAGGTCACTCTCGCCCGATATGCCGCGCTATCGCATCACGATCGAATACGATGGCGGACCTTTTGTGGGCTGGCAGGCGCAGCCCATGGGCCGCTCCGTGCAGTCCGCGCTCGAAGAGGCCATCTGCCGCTTCTCCGGCGAGCGCGTACGCGTCAAGGGCGCGGGCCGGACGGACGCCGGCGTGCATGCACTGGGGCAGGTCGCACATTTCGATCTCGAGCGCGCCTGGCAGCCGTTCCGCGTCCGTGAGGCGATGAACTTCCACCTGAAACCCGAGCCGGCGGCTGTCGTCGACTGCAGCCTCGCGGCTCCCGAATTCGATGCCCGCTTCTCCGCTACCGCGCGCCACTACCTTTACCGCATCCTCACCCGCCGCGCGCCACCCGTGCTCGATCGCGGCCGCGTGTGGTGGCTGACCGCAGCGCTCGACACCGCCGCCATGTCCGAGGCCGCGACGCACCTCCTTGGCCGCCACGATTTCACGACGTTCCGCGCACAGGCATGTCAGGCGAAGTCGCCAGTCCGAACGCTCGATCGCCTAGAGGTCGCGTGCGCAGGGGACGAGATCACGATCCACGCTTCGGCACGCTCGTTCCTGCATAATCAAGTCCGCTCGATTGTCGGCTCTCTGAAGCTCGTGGGGGAAGGAAAATGGCGGCCCGACGATCTTGCCGCCGCACGCGACGCGCGGGAGAGGAGCGCCTGCGGACCGGTGGCGCCGCCGCAAGGGCTCTATCTTGTCGCGGTGGATTACGAGCCCAAGCCTGGGGCACGGCGACGAGGCGACGACGCTGCCGCGGCCAATGGAGAGGCCAGCGACTAGCCCCAGCACGACCCGGTTTACCCGGCGTCGGATTGCCAGACCCGGTGACGTGCCCGCGGTGGGCATCCGGACGACATCGACGGCAACCGGGTCAGTCCACGACCGCCAGGAATTCTTGCCGTGTGATCGGGCTGTCGCGAAAGGCACCCAGCATCCGGCTCGTCACCATGTCTGTGCCGTGCTTGTGCACACCGCGAGTCGTCATGCAGTGATGCTCAGCCTTGATGACCACGGCGACGCCCTGCGGCTGCAACACCTTCTGAATCGTGTTCGCGATCTGGGCAGTCATCTTCTCCTGAATCTGCAGTCGTTTGGCATACGCCTCCACGACGCGCGCGAGTTTCGAAATGCCGACCACCCGTCCGTTCGGAATGTACCCGACCCACGCCTTGCCCACGATCGGGGCCATGTGGTGCTCGCAATAGCTTTCAAAGCGGATGCCGCGGAGCACGATCATCTCGTCGTAGCCTTCGATCTCCTCGAAGGTCTTCTTCAGGATCGCCTCGGGGTCCTCGCCATAGCCGCGGAACCACTCCTCGAATGCGCGGGCCACACGCGCCGGGGTCTCGTGCAGGCCGTCACGCTCTGGATCGTCGCCGGCCCAGCGGATGATCGTCCTGAACGCTGCCTCTGCTTCGGTACGGGTCGGCTTCTTCACGTCCAGTTCCTTGCCGGTCAGCGCTTTCGACTTCAGCCGCTCGATGCGTGATCCCACGACCGACTCCCTCGCTGGCTTGGTGGGGGCTCTACGTGCGGCATTGTTCTCCGGATCCCCGTTCTTGGTCATGGGAGCAACCTTCCTGATGGGCTCGCAGCGGCTTGACTCTCCGCCGTGCGCCGGGGAGGTCGGTCACATTAGCATATAGGACCGGAGGCGATCGGTTGGGAGTTGCAGCGCACCAAATAGTTTGATGTGGCGAGACTGCGTTGCAGCCGCGAGCGGCGGCATGTCTGACCTGCGCCAATCCGGGGATGATCGGCAGCGCTTCTGTTCGCGACCTCGCCGCGCGTGCCGACGAACGATTTCCCAGTCGCGACGTCGGTCTGTCGCCCGGCCATACGCCGAGCCCACGACGCCGCCAAATCGAGCAGCTCCCGCGTCGGCTGTATGGTTCCCGACTGGTGCTGCCGGTGAGGATTGAACTCACGGCCTCTCCCTTACCAAGGGAGTGCTCTACCACTGAGCTACGGCAGCGACATCGGAGCGTCCCTACTGCCACAAGCCCCGGTGCCCGGCAAGTGCCGCGCGGTGTGCCCCCGGCTCTAGCCCGCCGTTTGCCGTGGACGGCCCGACGTTGCGCTGCGGGCGGTACGCGCGGCGGCCGCGCCTGCGCTGGTCGATGTCGCACCGCTGGCCCCGTTCCTAGCCCGGAGGGCTGTGCTGCCCGCTTGGCTCCCTCGGCTCCGCTCCGTGCCAGGGTCTCCGTTGTCGTGCGACGGCTCGGGTTTCATCGGCGCATATCCCGATGCAGCGGGTCGGCGCCGCGTGCTAGACTATTCGCGTTCGGGCTCGAAGGCGGCCATCAGAGCGGCCTCGCGCGCGGGCGGTGCCTGGGAGGCAGTGCGAGGAGTGGCCGCATGACTGCGCGCGACCCGACGAATAGCGACAAGTCCCGCATCCGGCGCGAGCGCACCGCGCGGCTCGAGGATCAGTTGCGGTCCAACCTTCGCCGCCGCAAGGATCAGGCGCGCGCCCGGAACGGGGCAGATCAGAGCGCCGACAGCCTCGATTCGTCGTCCTGGTCCGGTGTCGTGGCGCCGTCAGACGGCATAATGGCACCCGATCCTACCGACTGAGCCCGCCAACTGCGCCAACTCACTCGTGCCTCGCCGTCCCGAAAGTGCGCCCGTGGCCCAGGCCAAGCCGCAGTCACGCCGCGCCGCACGCCCTATTCTCACCAAGGCGCGAAGCGACTAAGCATCTGCGTGGGCAAGCCAGACAGTGTCGTCGGTCCGGCAGGGCGTCCGGCCGCTGCCGGTCGATGCAACACGAAAGCAGTCAGGACAGGAAATGGATCGGATCAGGATCATAGGCGGCGAGCGCCTCAACGGGGTGATCCCCATCTCGGGTGCCAAGAACGCGGCCCTGCCGCTCATGATCGCGAGCCTGCTCACGGCCGACCGCCTGACGCTCAAGAACGTGCCCAACCTTGCAGATGTCAACCTCTTGGCGCGCATCTTGCGGAACCACGGGGTGGATCTCGCCGTCGACGGCAAGCGCCCGGGCGGAACCGGCCATCTCGGCGAGACGTTCCATCTGACCGCACGCGATATCGTCGATACCACGGCGCCGTACGAGATGGTCTCCCGGATGCGCGCGAGTTTCTGGGTGCTCGGGCCGCTGATCGCCCGCATGGGAGTCGCGAAGGTGTCGTTGCCGGGCGGTTGCGCCATCGGAACCCGCCCGGTCGATTTGCACCTGCAGGGTCTCAAGGCGCTCGGCGCCGAGATCGATATCGACGGCGGCTACGTGCTTGCGAAGGCGCCTAAGGGTCTGCGCGGCGCGCGCATCATCTTCCCCAAAGTATCGGTCGGCGCCACCCACAACGTCCTGTTGGCGGCGGCGCTGGCCAAGGGCGAGACCGTGATCGAGAACGCCGCCCGCGAGCCCGAGGTCGGGGACGTCGCCGATTGCCTCGTCAGGATGGGCGTGCGGATCGACGGCATCGGCAGCTCGAAGCTGCGTATTCAGGGCCGCGACCGTCTCGAGGGCGCAGTGCATACCGTGCTGCCCGACCGTATCGAGGCCGGCACGTTCGCCATGGCGGTTGCCGCGACGGGCGGAGACGTCCGCCTCGAGGGGGCCCGCGGCGACGACCTTCTCAATGCCCTCGAGACGCTGCGCCGAACGGGCGTCGAGGTGACGGAGGACGAGACAGGCGTGCGCGTCGTGCGCTCGACGACCGACATCGAGCCGATCTCGGTCGAGACGCAGCCGTTTCCCGGCTTCCCGACCGATCTTCAGGCGCAGCTCATGGCGCTGATGACGCGCGCCCGCGGCACCAGCGTGATCCGCGAGACGATCTTCGAGAACCGCTTCATGCACGTCCAGGAACTGGCGCGGCTCGGCGCGGACATTCAGCTGCACGGCGACACGGCGACCGTGAAGGGCATGCGCGCGCTGAAGGGTGCTCCGGTCATGGCCACGGATCTGCGCGCATCGGTGTCGCTGGTGATCGCTGGGCTTACGGCGGAGGGCGAGACCACGATCAACCGCGTCTATCACCTCGACCGTGGTTTCGAGCGGCTCGAGGAGAAGTTGTCGCGCTGCGGAGCACGCATCGAGCGCCTTTCGTCGGGCTGAACCGGCGTGCGGCCCCGAGTTGCGCCCACTGCCGACCGCCGCTATCGAGTGCTATCGACGTGCGAGTGAAATGGTAGTCCGGCATTGCCGGCTGCCGGCGAGGACCGTCTACTGATGCCAGAACTGAAGCTGATCGCGCTCGACGTGGACGACCTCGGCGTGCTCTCGGCTCATCTGCAGGATGCCGTGGTCAAGGTCGGCGACATGGCATTCCTGCCGCGGGAGCGGCGCTTCGCGCTGGTCGCCAACCGCTTCGATTGGATCGACCAGGCCGATGGCAACGTCCGCCGCCGGTCGGGCGTGCGGCTCGAGCGCGTTCTGGCGGCGCAGGTGACGGGGCTCGATTTGATGCAGGCCGACCAGACGCTCGCGCTCCTGGCCGTCGCCTACGAGCCCGTTGCCGGCAGCGAGCCCGAGGGGTACGTGACACTGCAATTTTCCGGCGGCGCAGCCGTCCGGCTCAGAGTGGAATGCATCGAGGCCGAGCTCAAGGATCTGGGCGCCGCCTGGACCACCGCCCGCCGTCCGACGCACGAGGAGTGAGCATCCGTGACCGCTGTTGCATGCCAGCGCGCCCGAGGCCGCCGGAGTAAGCCAAATGCCTAAGCGACTTTCGACCCGCGAGCCCGGCTTCGACGCAGCGTTCGCCGCGCTTCTCGCCGAAAAGCGCGAGGTTTCCGACGACGTCGACGTCGCTGTGGCGGCCATCATCGCCGACGTCAGGGCGCGCGGCGATGAGGCTCTCGTTGAGCTGTCGCGCCGGTTCGACCATGTCGATCTCGCTGCGGTCGGCATCCGTGTCGGCGCGGCCGAGGTGGATGCTGCGGTCGCGTCTTGCAGCAGGGAAACGCTGGACGCACTTGCCTTCGCCCGCGACCGCATCGTCGATCACCATCGGCGCCAGCTGCCCACCGACGACCGCTATGTCGACGCGTCCGGCGTCGAGTTGGGTCACCGCTGGACGGCCGTCGAATCAGCCGGCCTCTATGTGCCGGGCGGGCTTGCCTCCTACCCGAGCTCCGTCCTGATGAACGCGGTGCCGGCCAAGGTCGCCGGAGTGCCCCGGATCGTGATGGTGGTGCCCTCGCCGCGCGGCGAGCTCAATCCGCTGGTGCTGGCTGCGGCACGGCTCGCCGGCGTCGAGGAGATCTACCGCATCGGCGGCGCACAGGCTGTCGCTGCCCTCGCCTACGGCACCGAGACCGTTGCACCGGTGGCCAAGATCGTCGGGCCCGGCAACGCGTTCGTCGCGGCCGCCAAGCGGCGCGTGTTCGGCACGGTCGGGATCGACAGCATTGCCGGCCCGTCCGAGGTGCTCGTCATCGCCGACCGTGACAACGATCCCGAGTGGCTGGCCGCCGATCTCCTGGCGCAGGCCGAGCACGATACGGCCGCACAGTCCATTCTCATGACCGACGACGCCGCGCTCGCCGACAAGGTCGAGGCGGCCGTCCAGCGCCAGCTCGCCGTGCTGCCGCGCGGCAACATCGCCGGCGAGAGCTGGAACGTGTTCGGCGCTACGATCGTGCTCCGATCGATGGACGAGGCGCCTGTGCTGGCCGACCGGATTGCGGCCGAGCACCTTGAGATCGCCACCCGTGATGCCGAGGCGCTGGCGGGTCGCATTCGCAACGCCGGCGCGATATTCATCGGCCACCACACGCCGGAGGCGATCGGCGACTATGTGGCCGGATCGAACCATGTGCTGCCGACGGCGCGAAGCGCACGCTTCTCCTCGGGGCTCGGCGTGATCGACTTCATGAAGCGGACGTCGCTCTTGAGGCTCGATGCCGCAGCGCTCGGCCGGCTCGCTGGCCCCGCCATGACGCTGGCACGGGCCGAGGGCCTCGAGGCTCACCGCCGTTCGGTCGAGATCCGGCTCGCGCCGGTGGAAAGCGGAGCCTAGCGCCATGGCCACCTCCGATGGTCGTGATGTCGGCGCCAGTGATCGCGCTCGCCTCGTCGAGATCACGCTCGACGACAGCTCGGTCGGTACGACCAACCCGAATATCGAGCACGAGCGCGAGGTCGCGATCTTCGACATCCTCGACGGCAACTCCTTCGCGCTCGAAGGGAACGACGAGGGCCCCTACACGCTGCATCTTGCCATTGTCGACGAACGCCTTTCGCTGGCGATCGGGACCGAGTCGGCCGGCACCGTCATGACCCACTTCCTGGCGCTGACGCCCTTGAAACGGATCATGAAGGACTACTTCATGGTGTGCGACAGCTACTACGAGGCGATCAAGACCGCGCCGCCGTCGCGCATTCAGGCCATCGACATGGGCCGGCGCGGTCTCCACGACGAGGGCAGCCGGGTGCTTCTCGAGCGGCTCGCCGGCAAGGTCACCGTCGATTTCGACACCGCGCGCCGGCTGTTCACGCTGATCTGCGCCTTGCACTGGAAAGGCTGATCCGTGGCGGACAGTGGCGAGCTGCCCGGTGCCGTGCTGTTCGCCTGCACGATGAATGCCGTCCGCTCGCCGATGGCTGCCGCGCTCCTGCGCCACCTCAGCGGTCGGCGCATCCATGTCGAAAGCGCCGGTGTCAGGGCAGGCGAGCCGGACCCTTTCGTCACCGCGGTGATGAACGAGATCGGCGTCGATCTTTCCGCCCATGCGCCGCGAACCATGGACGAGTTGCACGACGCTGCGTTCGATCTCATCGTGTCGCTGTCGCCCGAGGCGCATCACTCCGCACTCGAGCTGACGCGCACGATGGCGGTCGATGTCGAGTACTGGCCGACGATCGATGCCACCGTGATGCTGGGCCGCGCGAGCCGCGAGCAGACACTCGGCTACTATCGGAGCGTGCGCGACCAGCTCATGAAGAAGATCAAGTCGCGCTTTCACATCGAGGGCGGGCCCTCGGTGTAGGGCAGTGTATGCGGTCTCACGCTTCGGTGCCCGCTGGCGCCGCGTCGGCCCCGTCGAGCGGCACGAGATGCCATGTGTCGCAGTCGCCAAGGCCCTTGATGGCGATTGTGCCGCGGATCTCGAAGCCATAAACGCCTTCGAGGCGATCGCGGCACGCGGGACAGATCAGGATGCGGCCAGGCTCGGCTTGCTGCTCGAGGCGCGCGGCCAGGTTCACCGCGTCGCCCCAAACGTCGTAGCTGAACTTCCGCGTGCCGATGACGCCTGCCATGACCGGACCGGAGGCCAGGCCGATGCGGATCTTGAGATCGTGGCCCGTCTCGGCGTTGATGCGTTGCACCGCGTCCTGCATCGCCCACGCGAACGCAGCCAGCCGACGGGTATGGTCCGGGAGCGGCTCGGGAACGCCGGCTGCGGCCATATAGGCGTCACCGATGGTCTTGATCTTTTCGACCCCGTGAACCTCGGCCAAGGCGTCGAAGGCCATCACGAGGCGGTTCAACAGCGCCACCACCTCCGCGGCGCCGAGCTGGCGGGCGAGCGCCACGAAGCCCGAGATGTCCGCGAAAAGGACGCTGGCCTCTGCGTGCGTGTCGGCGATGGCCTCGCCCGGCTGAAGCTTGAGCCGCTCGACGATGCTGTCGGGCAGGATGTTGCGCAGCAGCGTGTCGGTCTCGGCCTTCGCGCGCTCGGCGAGACTGAAGGCGTAGTAGACCGAGGCGGCGATCAGGACGAAGGTTGTGATGGCCGCCTGCTGGTAGCCCGCGTCCACGATCTCGTGGGTCGAGGCGACCGTCGCCTTGCCGGCAGGAAACGAATACCAAGCGTAAAGATGCAGCGCGAGCCCGGTCGCGACAACCGCCAGAACGAGGCGAATGCGGGACAGCCCGAACACGACGAATGGCGCTGCTGCCGCGATCACGTAGTGGAGCTGGGCACCGCCGTCGCGTCCGAAGAAACTCGCGAAGCCCATGAGCGCCACGAACTCGGCCCCGACCAGCAGCAGGCCGCCGGCGGTATCGGAAATCCGGTGCGCCAGCGGAACCAGCAGAGCCATGACAACGAGCACGACGTTGATCGCAATGGCGGGTGCGAAGTCGCGAAATCCCATGCTGGCCTGCTGCATGGCGTAGATCGCCGTGGACAGCGCGATCAGGTATGCAATCATGTTCAGGATCTTGAGCCGGCGCTGGACGTCGGGAGGATAGCCGGCCGTGCCCGCCGTTACGCGCCGTCCGATCCAGGCCCGGAACGCGGTCACCGCCGGCAGCGCCAGCACGCGCATCAGCGCCGCACGGAAGCTCCCAGCGATGCGTGCGGCGGGCTCGAAGCGGGGGTCGTGTGCGGCCTTTGCATGGGCCCTGGCAACACGGCGTCGTATCGGCTCCAGCACCACGCGATCCTCGGTCAGCCTGTCGTTGGCACCAGCGGGAATGATGCGGCATCGGGCGGCAGGCAACAAGCCGTTGGCAGTCGACAAGCGTTAGCAGGAACGACCGATGCTTGGTCGCATCGCCCCGTCTCGCCCGGCTGGCATAAGCCTCCGCCGAGCACCACGCCACACCCTAGAACGCCTCGCCCGCGACATCCCGCAGTCGCTCGAGGTCGCAATCGACGCGCGATCCGGCACGCTTGATGGCGCCCTGCTCCTCGAGCAGCGACAGTGCCGTGTTGACCTTGGGACGGCTCGCGCCGACCAGGAGCGCGAGATCGCTCTGCGACATGTCGAGCTCAATGGTGCAGCGCTCGCCCTTCGCGCCGCGTTGGGCCGCCGCCGCGATCAGGAACCGCGCTAGTCTCCCTTCGATCGGATAGAGCGCGATCGACTCGAGTTGCTGGTCGGCCTCCCGCAGTCGCCCGCACAGAAACCGCGTCATCGCATCGGCAATACCTGGCCGGCTGGTCGCCAGCCGCTGATAGGCGCCGCGCGTCAGCGTGAAGGCTGCGACCGCTGTCACAGCCGTGGCATCGGCCGTGCGTGCCCCGCCGTCGAGCATGGCGATCTCGCCGAACAGGCTGCCGGGGCCCATCTGGGCGAAAGACAGCTCGCGGCCTTCGCCGGTCAGGATCGAGAGCTTCACCCGGCCCTCGGCCACGAGGTAGACCTCGCTGCCGATATCGCCGCGGGAGAACACAAGCTGTCCCGCGTCGAAGCGCACATCGCGCATCTCTGCGGACATGGCGTCACGGTCCGCTGCGGCCAGTGCGCCGAAGAGCCGGGTCCGCCCCAGCAGCTCGCGTATCGTGTCGATCGTGCTCATGTCAGGCTCCGCGGCATCTTGCGCTGTCGCCATCGCTGGTAATGCCGGGCGGGCAGGGCTCCGGTTTGCGCATCGGGCGGCCATCGAGCGGGCTCGACCCGGCAATGCTACCGCGACGGGGTCCGCAGCCCTGGTTATCCGCGCTCTCCGGTCGCCATGCAACGGGCTTATCCGCGCTTGCAATTCGCCCCGCCCCTCTCCATTCTCCGGCCGACCCGGCCGCGGGTGCGTCTCATCTGGCGAAGGACGTCGATGTCGCTGCAAAAGACCGCTCTTTTCAACGTCTTCACCCGTACCGACGGGCCTCGCCGGGAGACGCTGAGGCGCGAGCTCGCCCGCTCCCGCGCGGCTGCCAAGGCCGAGATCGACAAACCGAAACTGATCCTTGCCAGCGCCAGCCCGCGCCGGCTCACCCTGCTCGCTCAGGTGGGCGTCGAGCCCGATGCCCTTCGCCCCGCTTCGATCGACGAGACGGCGCGCCGTGGCGAGATGCCGAGAGGGCTCGTCGCTCGTCTTGCCCGTGCCAAGGCCGAGACGGCCCGCGACCAGATTGCCAACGACAAGGATATCGCCGACGCGTTCGTGCTGGCCGCCGATACGGTCGTCGCAGTTGGCCGGCGCATCCTGATGAAGCCGCAACACATTGAGGAGGCGGCCGCGTCGCTGCAACTCTTGTCCGGGCGCTCCCATCGCGTGCTAACCGGCCTCTGCCTCATCACGCCGGACGACCGGGTGCGGACCAAGATCGTCGACACCCGGGTTCGCTTCAAGCATCTGTCGCGCAACGAGATCGAATCCTACATCGCCTCCCGCGAATGGCGGGGCAAGGCCGGCGGCTATGCCATCCAGGGCCTTGCCGGGTGCTTCGTGCAGAAGATCCAGGGCTCTTACACAAACGTTGTCGGCCTGCCGCTGACCGAGGTGGTGGGCATGCTCAACGGCGAGAAGTACCCGATCCATTTCAACTGGCTCAAGGCCGCCCAGGCGGACCCGGAGTAGGTCGTGGCATCTGCGGGTAAGACACCAGGGCCTGACCGCAACCGTGCCGGCGATGCCACGGCGGCGACCTCCCAGGACCCGACCCCGACCGGAAGTCGTTGTCCCGTGTGCGGAGCGCCAGGCCTCGTTGCCTACCGCCCCTTCTGCTCGGGTCGCTGCGCCGACGTCGATCTGTTGCGCTGGCTGCGAGGCGCCTACGTCATCCAAAGCACCGGCGACGACGACGAGGATGGCAGCGACGGCGAGGCCCCGCCCACGCCTCGCTCGGATGAGACGTAAGGTGCTGGACAGCCCAGGACCAACTCTCTATAAGGCCGAAGCTTCGCAGCGCGGGTATCCCGGCTCGGCAGAAAGCCCAGGTAGCTCAGTTGGTAGAGCACGTGACTGAAAATCACGGTGTCGCTGGTTCGATTCCGGCCCTGGGCACCACTTCTCGCAGTCGCTCGCGCAAATCGACAGACCAGTGCCGGGTCGGCTGAGCGCCCCCCGCGCCGTGCGATGTAGGGTCGGACGGATCGCAACCGTGCCCGTCGAGAGAGAGCGCGGTCGGGACAGAGGTCATTGAACGCCGTCCGGGGTCGCCCCACCATGACCTTGCGACTGCCGGCCATGCCGCTAAGCTCTGCCTGGGATCAAGTTACGCTGGCCCGAAGGGTCGTGCCGCGAAAGCGAGGTTCCGCGGCACGAATTGCAACGAGCGGCTCAGCACATCGAAATGTCGGCCATAGCTTCACATGACGCCCCCTGCGCAGGGGCCGACGCCGCATCGGCGATCGGTCCTGGCGCTGCGCTGCCGCCGCCGTCAGCCACCCCAAACGCCTCTGTCCCCCCGCCATGGACGGCTGGGCCGCCGCTATTCGCCCTCGTTTCCGTAGCCTACAGCGTGGCTGCGGCGCTGAGCTTTCTTCTGGTTGCTGAGGCCGAGAAGGTCGCTGTGTTCTGGCCGGCCTCCGGTGTCGCTGTCGGCGCGCTATTGGCGCTTGGCTCGGCTGTCCGCGTGCCGGTTGCCGCGGGGGTCGGCGCCGCCACAATCGCCGCCAACCTGTACCAGGGTGCCCCGCTCGAACTCAGTGCGTCGTTTGCCGTGGCCAACATCGTCGAGTGCCTGTTGGTGGCGGCACTCGCCGAGCGCTTTGCTGGCGTCCCATACCGGATCGACCGCGTGCGCAACGTCCTCGTTCTCGCGCTAGCCGCCATGATCGGCGCGGTGCCCGCGGCGGCGCTCGCCGCAACGGCCATCGTGGGACTTGGCCGAACTGAAGCGGTGTTTCACGAGGTGCTTTCGGTGTGGCTGCTCTCGGACGTGGTCGGGATCGTCGCCGTCGCGCCGGCCGCGGTTGGCGTCCGGATGGCATACGAGGCGCCGCCGACGCGTCGGGAGACGATCGTCGGACTGGTTCTGTTGATGACGCTCGCGCTGGCGACCTACTACCTTCTGAGCCGGCCCGCGCACTCGACTTCTTGGCCCGCGACCATTCCGGCGGCCGTGCTGTTCCCTCTCGTCCTGCTCATCGCGGCGCTCTGCCGGCCTGTGTTTGCGGCCTCCGCGTCGATCATCATCTGCGCTGTCGTCGTTCTCTCCGCGACCGCCGGCCAGGGCGTCTTCGCCTCTGCTGATCTGGTGCTCTCCGATCGCGTCTTGGCGGCCCAGTTCGGTATGCTTGCGGTATCGCTGTGCGCGCTGACGATGGCAGCGCTGTTCGCGCGCAGCCATGCCGCAGAGGATGCGCTCCGCCGCAAGGAGGCACACCTCGAATTCGCGCTCGAGGCCGCCCGGCTGGGGTATTGGCAGCTCGAGCTCGAGACCGGTATCATGACCGGATCCGAGCGGGCTTTGTCCGCAGTCGGGGCACGCCGCCAAGGCAGCGGCATAGCGCTCGTGGATCTCCTCGACGCCGTCCACGAGACCGACCGGCCCGTTCTGCTCGGCGCCCTAGATCGGGCCCGCCAAACCGGTGCCGCCCTCGACGTCGAGCTGCGCGCCATCGGCTCCGACCGTTCCGTCCGGTGGCTCAAGATCATGGGGCAGATGGCTGAAGACGAGGCCGGCCGGCGGAACTGCATACACGGCATTGCCAGCGACATCACCTCGCGCCGTGCCAGCGAGCAGGCGTTGAGCCGCAGCGAGCAGCGCCAGCGCCTGGCGCTCGAGGCGGCCGAGCTCGGCACCTGGCAGCTCGATACCGCCAACGGACGCATGAGCTTCGACGAGCGGTCGTGGCGCCATTTTGCACTGTCGCTCGATACGTCGTTCGAGCATCTACTGGCCGTAGTGCATCCGGAGGACAGGTCCGCGCTGTCCGCGTTGCGCTTTGCCGTGCGGGGTGATGCAGGCTCCGCACGCCGTCAAGCCACCCTCGAGTGTCGTATTGCGCTTGCCGACGGCGGGTGGCGTTGGCTGAGGCTCCACGCCCGGGCCGCCGAGGACGAGGTCGATGGCACGCCGCGCACCGCTCAGCTGTTCGGCACGAGCCAGGACATCACCGATCGCAAACGCGCGGAGGCGCGTCAGGTCCTGCTCGGCCGCGAGCTAGACCACCGCGTCAAGAACATGCTGGCCGTGATCGAGGTCATGATCGACCGGACGCGCGAGGTCGAGGGCTCGGCGGATCGGTTGGCCGCCTCGCTCAAGGGCCGGATCCGCTCGATGTCACGCACGCACGAGAAGCTCGCCCAGGCCCAGTGGTCGGGCATCGAGCTGGCAACCATCGTCGAGGACGAGTTGGCGGCCTACCGGACCGCCCACAGTGTGCTCGTCTCTGGCGGGCCCGTTACGCTGCCACCCGACGTTGCCCGGACGCTGACAATGACGTTGCACGAGCTCGCGACCAATGCCGCCAAGCACGGCGCCTGGTCGGCTGCAGGCGGTTGGGTCGCGGTATGCTGGCGTGTCGAGCGAGCGGAGACGGGCGGGGCGGTGCCGAGATTGCACATCAGCTGGCAGGAGCGCGGCGGACCGCCGATCGGCGATCCGGTTCTGACGCCGGACGGCTACGGCACGGCCATCATCCGCGAGCTGATTCGCCACGAGGTGGGGGGCGATGTGCGGCTGGATTTCGCGTCCGACGGCGTGAGGTGCGAGATGGTCGTGCCACTGTCAGCCACGGGCCCGTCGCGTCACGCATGACGGCCAAATCCCATTCCTCTTGTCAGACGGCTCGCAGGCCCGGTCAGGGGCGGCGCAGCGCGGCGCAGGCCGAGGCCAGCAGCTCGTCGAACGCCACGGGCTTGCGCAACACCGCCGGCATGCAGCCGCGCAGCCGGTCGGCGGTATCGTCGTAGCCTGTGACCACCACGATCGACCGTCCGGCCGATGCCAATTCCGCGATGAGCGGTAGGATCTCGACACCGCGAAGATTGACATCGGCGATAACGAGGTCCGGATTGGATGAGGCGACGAGGCGGCGCAGCTCCGTCTCGGTGGGGGCGAGGCCGACGACGTCGGCACCGGCGCGCCGCAGCAGCTTGCACATCGCCTCCCCGACGAGCCACGAATCCTCGGCCACCAGAACGCGGTATCCAGCGAGCGGCCGCCCGCCGCCCCGCTGGTCAACATCGCTCGATTCCAATTCCCGCCCCGCATCACTTGGCATAGTCAGAACCGGGCAGGTATGGCATTCGATCTCTGCCGGCGCAATTGTCGTGGGGGCTACCCGCGGCGGCCATTTCGGGAGCGATGTCGCGTGCCGTCCGAGCCGAGAGCCCGCCTAAAAGGCGTCCCGCCGCGGTCACAGTCGGTGACACGCTCCCCTTTCCCGTGCGACGCACGACCGGTCTGGGCCCAGATCGCGCACGCCTTGCGTCAGCCCCTTCAGTCGCTGGACCTCATCGCTCGTGCGCTACCCGGTGCCCCAAGCGAGGAGATCGAGAGCACCGCCACGCACATTGCCTATATCGCCGCCACACTGCAGCAGATGACGGACATCGTGATTGTGGCCGGAGCAGTCGGGACGAGGGAGGGTGCCGGGGACGGGCGCGCCGTATCGGCGCTGGAACTCGACGCGGTCACCAAGGATGTCGTGGCGGCGCTCTCCGGCCCGGCAGGTCGTCGCGGTCTGGTGCTCGAGGTCACGGCGGCGCCGGCCCCTGTCACCGTCCTATGCTCGCCGGCTGCGATGCGCCTCATGGTGGCGGGGGTCGTTGCGGCGGCCATCGTCGGCTCCACCGGTCCGATCCGGATCTGCTGCAGGGCTTACGAGGCGACGGGTCGGCTCGTCGTTGCCGGCCCGCAGGAAGTCGGCGACACCTATCGCGTTCGGGAGGCATTCCTCGATCTGGCCATGGCGAATAGCCTCGATCCGCCATTGATCGCTGCGGGATTGCCGCTCGTCGGCCTGATGGCGGCGGGGGTTGGCGGGCGTCTCGCGTCGCGACGCAGGGGCAACGTCCTCACGCTGAGCCTCGAGCTTCCGCGCTCCCCGCGGACGTAGTGGCACGCGGGGTTGAACGTGGCGGGCAAAAAATCCGTTTCGTCAGCCGAGCAGCCTTTTGCCGAGTGCGGCGGCGTGCGCTCGATTGTTGGCCTTTAGCACCCTCAGAAGTGCCGCGACGTGCATCTTGACGGTCCCCTCCGCGAGTTCCAGACGCTCGGCGATCTCGCGATTGGTCAGGCCCTCCGTGAGCCCGCGCAGCACATCGAGCTTGCGCTCCGACAAAACGCTCGACGACATTACTGCGGTCGCATCGTCCTGCGCCAGGGCGGGGCTCTCGTATGCTGACGGCTCTGCGATCAGTGCCGGCACTACGATGCGGCCGGCCAGTACCATCCGGATCTCTTCGACGATGTCGGTCTTGCCCGCGCTCTTGACGATGTAGCCGTGTGCCCGCGCCGCGAGCGAGGCCAGAACGTGCTCGCGATCTTCCGACCCGGAGACGACAACGAGGCGTGTTGCCGGCCAGCGATCGCGCACCTGGGACAGCGACTGCGCACCTCCGAGCCCAGGCATTCCGAGATCGAAGAGCGCCAGTGTCACGTTGTTGGTCTCGAGTGCCTCGAGGGCGGCCTCGAACGTGCCCGCTTCCAGGATGGCTTCGGGCCGGAACGCCCGCCTTAGGAGCTGCGCCAGCCCGTAGCGGACCACGTCGTGGTCGTCGGCAATCAGGATCGAGCCCGGCAGTGGCTCGGCGTCCGCTGGTTTCGACTGCATCTGCTGTCAGGGCCCAAAATTTTTGTTGGTCAGATCATATACTTACACGCAGGCATGCCGTGGCCTTTCGGTTTCCGCCAGCCCGCTGGAAGACGCTGATCGGCCTCTGCTTGCGTGCGGCTTGATCAGCTTCGATAGACCTCGTTAGGACAATACCAGTACGGACGGCATTTTTGGCAGAGGTCTCGTCCTTGGGCTAGCCAAGCCATTGGTCTAGCGGCTACACTATGTTCAATAGAGAACGCAGTGTCGGCTTCTGGGCTCCGAGCCGGGGCACATCCAAGAGAGGGCACTGTAGTACTCGGCCTAGGACAACGCTCGACTAGTACTGCGTCCTGCGTAGCAAGATCGGCAGACGCGACAGGTCAGGCGCAAACGCGTTGTCTCGCAGAACAGGGGGTTGAAGCAACCCCGCAGCAGAGACGCCTTGTTCAGCGAGATCAGCGGGGAATATCACTCCCCGCCGGCGCCCCCGACGAGCCCTCTGTCGGGGGCGTCGCATTTTGCGGCGCAGAGTGGTTTTGCGGCGCAGAGTGTCGGACGTGTCGTGACGGCGCCGTTGCGCCGAGTTTCGTCTATAGTGCCCAACCGGGCCGCATTGGATCCAGGCGGGCACGGCGACCAGCCTGACCTCCGGCATTCGGCACGATCCGAACGACAGTGATGCGGAGAGGGCCGGGTGGCGCCGTCGATGTCCCGATCACTTTGACCTTGTGCATCCCGTCGCCGCCGGACCGATCAGGTCCGGAACTGGCGCCACGTCACGGTCACCCGCGCGCCGACCGGCACCCGCGGATAAAGGTCGAGGACATCCTCGTTATACATCCGGATACAGCCCTTCGAGACGGCCTGGCCGATCGTCCACGGTGCGTCGGTGCCATGGATCCGGTACATGCTCGATCCGAGATAGAGCGCGCGCACGCCAAGCGGGTTCATGGGGTGGCCGCCGGGCATGAAGCTGGGCAGCTTCGGGTTTTCGCGCCGCATCGTCGGCGTCGGGGTCCAGGCGGGGTTGACCTGTTTCGCCGAGACGCTGGTGACGCCTTGCCATCGGCTTTGCTGGCGTGGCACCGCAATCGGATAGCTTATCGCGCCGCCGCGGCGATGCACCCAGTACAGCTTGCGGTCCCCAAAAGAGACGATCACCTGGCCAGGCTGGAAGGACGGATTGAACGAGACTTCCTCTCGTGAGCCGCCGCCCCACAGGAAGGATAGCAGATCCTGGGCGCTGGCCGACGTCGCCGACATGGCTGTCGCGGCAAGGGCCATTGCCGCCCCGATGGCGGCCGATGAAACGCGATATGCAGTATCTCCCGACCGTCGCCAGAGCATTGCGCGAAGCTCCCAAAAAAAATTGCAACCGACTATGACGGTCCCGTCGGCACCGGACCAACGCCCGCCCTCGATTAGATTTCAGCACATTGTATCAGGCATGGCACCTCTGCAACGGTGGTGCAAGGTTGCCAACAAGCCGGTGGACTACATCGGCAGTCGGGCCACCTGCTGGCCGAAGTAGTTCTCGACCGCGGCGGCGATCGAGTCCGCGACGCGGTCGCGCCAGGTGTCGGATTTGAGGTTCTGCGCGTCTTGGCGGTTGCTCACGTAGGCAAGCTCGATCAGCACCGAGGGAAACTGCGCCGTCTTCAACACGCGAAAGGCCGCCTGCTGGTCCGGATCGTCGCGCATGTTGGTCGAGGCGCCCATCTCCTCGATGACGGTGCGGGTGAAGACGTTGGTGCGATCCTTCGTGGCTTCAACCTCGCGGCCGGCAAGGTCGGAAAGGATCGACTTGATGGCATCGACGTCGCCGCTTGCGGCCTTCACCTTTTCGATCTCTCGGGTTGAGAGCACCTTCTCAGCCACACTGTCCTTGGCCGACCGCTTCAGGTCCCTCGCGACGGAGTCGCGTAGCGAGTAGATGGTGGCGCCGCGCGCCGAAGTACTGGCGTAGTCGGCATGCACCGCAATGAACAGCGCTGCGTTGTTCCGCTCGCCGAAGTCGCGCCGCTCGTCGAGCTCGACGAAGCGGTCGGTGTCGCGCGTCATCATCACCTTGTAGCGGCCGGTTGCCTCGAGCTTGTCGCGCAGCACCTTGCCGAAAGCGAGCACGACGTCCTTCTCGATGGTGCCGAACTTCTGCGCGCCAGAATCGTGGCCGCCGTGTCCGGGATCGATCACGATCACCGGCTTGAACGCCTTGGCCGCGCGAACCTTCGGTTTCTCGGCCGGCTTCGGTAACGGGGGTTGCACACCCGACGCGCCGAGCCCGAACGGCTGCTCGAGCGGCTTCTGGACCCTGCGTCCGCCAATGGGCTTCACGAGGTCGACGGGCGCGATCTCGAGCGCAAGGTGCTGGTTCTTTCCATCCTTCGACGGCTCGATCTTGGCGCTTTCGACGATCACGGGCATCGTGACGTCGATGACGACACGCGAGCGGCCGGGCGCCGACAGGCCGGCGCGGAAGCTCTGCACGAGGCCCGCGGGTTTGTCGCCGGAATGGTTCGGTAGCTGCAGCCGGATGTCCGGGAGCTCGACGATGACGCGGTTCGGGTTGTTGAGCGAGAAGACCTGGAACTGAACCGAACGTTCGAGGCCGATCACGAACCGGGTGCGCTCGCCGAGCTTGGCGACGGCGGTCTCGATCGGGGCCGCGGATGCCGCTGCCACGGCCTGCACCGACGAGGTGCCACCGGGAGCCGCGGGGGCCGGTGCCGAAGCCGGCTGGGCCGTCGGGGGCTGCGACAGAACCGGCGTCGCGACGGTCATTGCGGTGACAGCGAACGTGAGGGAGATGGCGGCCGACGCGACCGCTCTTGCCCGGCCGACGAGCGGCCAGCGCAACATTAACCCCTGAACCATGTGGTCGACCCCCGTCTACGCAGAACGGTCCAATTGCGGGACTGCCGAGTTTTGCCCAGGGATGATGGCGTTTCAGGGACGCCATTCGGGCATTGTCTTGGTTATGGGGGCGTAAAGGTTAAGGGCGGGTTAAGCGGCGGTGGGCCAAGCCGGCTCACTCACTCGGCGGCGCGCTGCGGGGCTGTCGCAGTCCACCGTTCGAGCGCCGCGTCGTCGCTGTCGCGGGCATCGACCCAGGCCCCGCTGCCGTCGAGGCCCGTCTCCTTCTTCCAGAAGGGGGCCCGTGTTTTGAGATAGTCCATCAGGAAGGTCGCTGCCTCGAATGCGGCATGCCGGTGCGCCGATCCGACAACCACCAGCACGATGTTGTCGCCCGGCTTCAACTCGCCGACGCGATGCACCACGAGCGTCGCCGACAGCGGCCATCTCTCGAGGGCCTCTGCCTCGATCCGCTCGAGCTCGGTTTCCGTCATCCCCGGGTAGTGTTCGAGCGTCATAGACCGGATCGGCCGGCCCTTGGCCTGGCCGCGCACAGTGCCGGTGAAGGTGACGATCGCCCCGATATCGGTGCGGCCCCGGCTCAAGGCGGCCACCTCGGCGCCGACGTCGAAATCCGCGGGGCCGACACGGACGGCCATGGCGCTAGCCTCCGGTCACGGGCGGGAAAAAGGCGACCTCTCGGGCGCCGCCGATGGGCGTCTGTGGCTTGACGTGCTGCTGGTCGAGGGCGGCGCGGATAACGGCTGGCCGTGCAAAGGCCGCCGCGTACTCGGGGCCACGGGCGGCGAGCCAGGCGACGAGGTCGGCCACGGTATCGATGCCTGCCGGCACGCGGAGATCCTCCGACGCCCGGCCCACTCGTTCGCGTACCCACGCGAAATACAGGACCCTGAGGTTCCGGCCGTCCGCCGGCTCGCGGGTATCGGGATCCATCGTCACGGGCTCACTCGCGCTCCATGGCGTGTGTCACGCCAGCTTTCAGGTAGTCGTAGCCTGTCCACAGCGTCAAGAGCGCGCTCAGCCAGAGCAGCAGCGTGCCGCCGGCCAGGATGCCGGGCACGATCTTCTCTGCCGCCGGTCCGGCGATCAGCACCGCGATGGCGATCATCTGCAGCGTCGTCTTCCACTTCGCGAGTTCTGTCACGTGGATCTTCACATTGAGCTCGGCCAGGAACTCTCGGAGCCCCGAGACCAGGATCTCGCGACACAGGATGATGACGGCAGCCCACACCGCGAGCCCCGAAATGGTCTGGTCGTGAACCAGCATGATGAGCGCCGCGCCCACGATCAACTTGTCGGCGATTGGGTCGAGCATCTGGCCGAGGGTCGATTGCTGCTCCCATGCGCGCGCGAGGTAGCCGTCCAGCCAGTCCGTGATGGCTGCGCCGACGAACAGCGCGAACGCCGACCAGCGGGCCAGGTCGCCCGCCAACAGGCTCAGGCACAGCACCAGCGCCGGCACGGCAGCGATGCGACCATAGGTCAGGATGTTGGGCAGGCTCATCGGTCGGGCGCGGCCGGACGAGCGGCGTTCGGCGCGACTGGCGGCTCGGGTGGCGGCTTGATCCATGCCGCCTTGGTACAGACCGGGATCGCCCGGCGTCAATGGCCCCGCGGGCGGGAAATCCTCTTCCGGCCGCCCCGCCTCAGCCAGCTGCCGAAGCCTCCAGATAGCGGTGGGCGGTATCGAGATCGACCGACACCAGCTGGGAAATGCCCTTCTCGGCCATTGTGACGCCGAACAGCCGGTTCATGCGCGTCATGGTCATCGGGTGGTGGGTGATGACCAGGAACCGGGTCTCGGTGTCGGCAGCCATCTTCTCCATCAGCGTGCAGAAGCGGTCGACATTGGCGTCGTCGAGTGGGGCGTCGACCTCGTCCAGGACGCAGATCGGCGACGGATTGGTCAGAAACACCGCGAAAATGAGCGATAGCGCCGTCAGCGTCTGCTCGCCGCCCGACAGCAGCGAGAGGGTGGCGGGCTTCTTGCCCGGCGGACGGGCAACGATCTCGAGCCCGCCCTCCAGCGGGTCCTCCTCGCTCTCGATCATCTCGAGCCGTGCCTCGCCGCCCTGGAACAGCGTCGTGAACAGCGATTGGAAGTGCCCGTTGACCGTCTCGAAGGCCTCGTTCAGCCGGACCTTGGCCTCGCGGTTCAGCGTGCCGATGGCGCCGCGGAGCTTGGCGATCGCCTGCTCTACGTCGGCCTTCTCGGCCTCCATGGTGGCGACCTGGCCGGACAGCGCCTCGAGTTCGGTATCGGCCTCCAGGTTGACGCCGCCAAGCCGCTCCCGATCGGACCGCAGGCGCGTCACCGTCCGGTCGACCTCGGCCAGAGGGGGCATGGCAGCCCCGGCCGCCAGCTCGGCGAGCGGCAGGCAGCCCTCGGGGATCACACCCAGCGTCTCGCGGATCTTGCGCGCCTCGTCCTGGCGGCGCGTGCGGGCGCCTTCGAGCCGCGCCTCTATCCGCGCGCGAGCCTCGCGGGATTCGGCCACCGCGCCTTGTGCGGCCCGTAACGACTGCTGGGCGGCGCGCATCGCGGTCTCGGCCGCGGCCAGCGCATCGGCCGCGGACGCCCGCGCGCGCTCTGCGCTTGCCAGCTCGTCCATGATCTTCTGGCGCCGCTCCTCGATCAGTGCCGGCAACTCGGCAAAGGTCTCGAGCTCGGCGGTGGTCGTGGCGAGCCGTTCCTTGAGCGTGGCGATCTGCTGCTCCGCGCCCGCCGAGCGCGTCTGCCAGCGGGTGCGCTCGTTGTCGGCAATGCGTGTGCGCTCGGCCCGCAGCAGCCGATCGCGCTCGAGTGCCGCCAGTGCCTGACGGGCCTCGCTTGCGGCGCGGCGTGCCGTCGACGTCTCGCCCTCGGCCGCTGCGACGAGCGGCTCGAGATCGTCGCTTTCGTCGAACAGCTCGATCGCCGCAGTCACCTCCTCGAGCCGCCCGTTGGCGTCGACGAGATCGTCCCCTGCGCGGGCCTTTGCCTCGTTGGCCGCGGCGATCCGCGTCTCGGTCTCGCGCGCCTGGCGCTCGATCGAGGTCAGCGCCTCGCGTGCCTCGTGCAGCCGGCTCTGGGTCTCGCGCACCGCTTGGCGCAACTGGCGGCTCTCCGCCTCGGCCTCGGCCAGCGCATCGGTCGCATCGCGCTCCTCCGCCTCAGCCGCATCGCGTGCCGCCTCGGCCTCCGCCACTTGGCCCGCCAGAAGCGAAAGCCTGTTGAGCTCGGCGAGCCGCTGCGCGGCGGCGGTCATGCCATCCGAGGCGGCCACGAACCCGTCCCATCGCCACAGGTCGCCTTCGCGGCTGACGAGTCTCTGGCCAGGGCGCAGGTGATGCTGCAGCCGCGCGCCCTGTGCGCGGTCTACGACGCCGATCTGCTTCAGGCGCCGCGCCAGCTCCGGCGGACCGCCGACGTGCAGGATCAGGGGCTCGACGTCGGCGGGCAGCTGTCCGTCCGCGCTGGTCTCCTCCATGAACCGCCAGTGGATCGGCGCGCCCGGGTCGAGCGCACCCTCGAGGTCGTCGCCGAGTGCGGCCGCGATCGCCGCCTCGTAGCCGGGCGCCACGGTGATGCGCTCGACAATGGCCGGGAAGCCGGCGTCTCGGGCCGGAGCGAGGAGCTTGACCAGCGTCTCGCGCTCGGTCCGCAATGTGCCAGCCGCGAGCCGCGCGGCCGCGGTGATTTCGCGGCGAGCCCGGGCGAACGTGCCGAGCGCTCCGATTCGCTCCTCCGCCTCGGCGGCGGCCTGCTCGAGCGTGGCGAGCTCTTGGGCAAGGGCATGGCCACGGGCGGCCGTCTCGGCGAGCTTGGTCGCGTCGGGTGCGCGGGCAGCGGTCTCTCTCACCTGCGCGTCCAACGCGGCCAGCTGGCGCTCGATCTTGGCGGCCTGCTCGCGTCGCTCGCGCAGGCTCGCCTCCAGGCTCTGTCGCTTGGCGCGCCGCTCGGAGACGCGTTGCGACACGGCTGCAAACCGTGCCTCGGCAGCCTTTGCTGCCTCCTCGGCCGCCTCCAGGCGCTCGCGCGCGCTCTCTTCGGAGAGGTCCGCCTCGGCTTCCGTCTCGGCCATCGACGCCAGCTCGGCGACGAGACGCTCGATCAGCTCGCGCGCCTCGGCGATCAGGTGCTCCTCGCGGGCGAGGTCGCGCTCGAGCTGCCCGTGCCGTGCCTTGAGCTCCTTCTCGCGCTCGCCGGCCCGCTCCGCCTCCTTCTCGAACGTCTCGCGCTCGATGCGTAGTCTGCTGAGTGCCGCGCCGTGCCTCGCTTCGGTCTCGCGCAGCGGCTGTATGCCGTCCGCCAGCGCGGCCTCCTCGGCGATGGCCTGCGCCTCGGCCGAAATGGCGACGGCGGCTCGCGCCATCACGTCGGCCAGCCCGGACTCGAGCGTGTCCACCTCCGACTGCGCCGCCGACCAGCTCAAGTGCAGCAGCAGCGCCTCCTGGCGGCGGATCTCGGCCGAGATCTCCTTGTAGCGTCGCGCCGCGCGCGCCTGCCGCTTCAGGCTTTCGACCTGCGACGAGAGCCCACCCATGACGTCGGTCAGGCGAACGAGATTTGCTTCCGCAGCCTTCAGCCGTAGCTCGGCCTCGTGCCGACGGCTGTGCAGGCCCGCAACGCCGGCGGCGTCCTCGAGGATGCGGCGGCGCGCCTCGGGCTTGGCGTTCACGATCTCGCCGATCTGCCCCTGGCGGACGAGCGCGGGCGAGCGCGCGCCGGTGGCCGCATCCTCGAACAGGATCTTGATGTCGCGGGCGCGCGCCTCCGAACCGTTGATGCGGTACGCTGAGCCTGCCTCGCGCTCGATCCGGCGCGTGATCTCGATGACGTCCGAGCCGTTGAACTCGGCCGGGGCGCGGCGCTCGGAGTTATCGAGGAAGATCGTCACCTCAGCCGAGTTGCGTGCCGGGCGATGAGTGGTGCCCGAAAAGATCACGTCGTCCATGGCCGCGGCGCGCATCGATTTGTGCGAGGTCTCTCCCATCACCCAGCGGAGCGCTTCGAGCAGGTTCGACTTCCCGCAGCCGTTCGGGCCGACCACGCCCGTCAATCCGCGCTCGATCACGAGCTCCGTCGGCTCGACGAACGATTTGAAGCCCAGTAGCCGCAAGCGGTTGATCTTCATTCCACAGTCCCCATGCCCGCCGCTCGCCGACGGCGGACCGCCCGGCCGAACGACCTGGAATAGAATGGGGTCAGCGCGCCCGCGCCGAGCTGTCCGCCGCAGCGGTGGCACCCGACGCGACAAGGCTTGCCTCGACCAGCTCGCGAAGCTCCTTCCACCCGAGCGTGCTCTTTACGAGACGGCCGTTGACGAAGAAGTTCGGGGTGCCGATGACGCCAAGCTTGCGCCCGCGCTCCTTGACCCACCTCAAGCCTTCGATCATGGCGTGATTCTGCAAGCAGGCGTCAAATTCGCTCCGCTTCATCCCCACCTGGGAGGCGACGGCGAAAATCGGGTCGAGGCGAACCTCCTGGCTCACCCAGCTCGCCTGCTGTGACAGGTACTTTCCGTAGAGATCGAGATAGCGCTCCGGCTTGGCGCAGCGCAGTGCGACGGTCGCGGTGCCGGACGTGCGGCCGATCGGAAACTCCCGCAGGATGAAGCGCACCTTGCCGGTATCTATGTAGGTGCGCTTCAGCTCGGGGTACACCTCGAGGTGGAACTTGCGGCAGTGCGGACAAGTGAGCGACGCATATTTGACGAGCGTCACCGGAGCGTCAGAGCGACCCCAGCTCATCTCCGGCAAGGTGCCGGCCAGCAACACGTCGGCCGGTGTCGGGCTCTCGATCACCTCGCGACCGCCGGTGGACGTCTCCGGACGGTCGGCGAACGGGTTCAGCGGTGTGTCCTTTTGGGCGGCGCCCGTGGTCGGGTCTGCGAATGCCGAGGCTGCGCCCTGCGCTGCGGCCTTCGCCTCGGCGGTGATCGCACCCGGTGCAATGAGCGCACCGTCGCCGCTGCACGCCGCGAGCGACAGGCAGGCGGCGATCAGCCCCGGAGCTAGAAACCGGCTTAACGTCGTGTGCTGCGTCATGGTTGGTTGGCTCCGCTTCCGTGGCGCCCACACGAGTGCCGACCGAGACGTCTCGTAGGTGACCGATAGCCGAGGCATTACGGACCAAGGGGCACGGCCTCGCGACCGAGGCCCCGGTTGGTCTGCCTGCGCCCTTACTGCGACAACAGCGGATCGATGGCTTTCTCGAAATCGGCCAGCGTCGGGCCTGGGAGCTTCTTGCCGTTGACGAAGAACGTCGGCGTGGCCGAGATGCCGAATTTCTCCACTCCGCGCGTCCGCACGGCTTGGATCTGGTCGAGAAGCTTCTGATCCGTCAGGCACTTGTCGAAGCTTTCTTGGGTGAAGCCCGCCTGCTTCGCGATCTCGAACAGGCGTGGCACCGGACTGCCGTCCTTGAATGCCCAATCGGCCTGCTTGGCAAAAAAAGTGTCGATGAGAGCGTAGGTCTTGTCGCCGCCCGCGCATCGCGCCAGCATCGACGTCGCAGCCGCCAGATTGTCGAGCGGGAACTCGCGCATGATGAAGCGGATCTTGCCTGTGTCGATGTACTTCTTCTTGAGCTCCGGAAGCACGGTCGTGTGGAAGCGGGCGCAGTGGCCGCAGGTCATGGACGCATATTCGACCACCGTGACCTTCGCTTCAGCCGGACCAAGGGCCAGCTCAGGTAGGTCGCCGGGCTTCATCAGCTCCTCGATCGGAACCTCGGCCGGACCTTCGCGCCGCTGAGCGAACGTGCGGCCTGGGAGGATGGCCGTGGCAGTGGCCAACGCGGCCAATACTGCTCCGCCGACAATGGCGCGGCGCGGAACGAGCATTGAGGCGGGGGGCGTCGGTCGGTTGGTCACGTCGGGGCCTCCAGGTGTTCGTGCGTCGCTGCGTACGGGGTTCAATTCGGCCGGCCACAAGCGCCGTCGAGTGGCCTCGCCGAGGGGTGGTCCGCGCCTTGCGGTCGAGCGGGTATCATGCCGCCAGCGCTCGATTAAGGCAAAACGCCGCTGAATGGCAACTGAATGGACCGATGGCAACACCGTGCCCCCTCCCTCGGCACGATTCCATTCGCCGATTTCCGAACACAAACCGCCGGCGTTTTCCCGGCGCCCCGTCAGGCCGGCCGTGTGGCACTCTTGCGTGCTGCGACGCCGTCGTGCAACCGCCCGAGTGCGACGCGTAGCCGCTCGTCGGCGACATCTGCCAGCATCGCCGCTGCCTGGGTCGACGGCCGGGCCGCGGTTTGCTGCGGCGCGACGCACGTTGGCTCAGCGCTGGGTAAAGCAACGGCGCCTTGAACGAGGCGGATCTCGGCCACGGCACGGTACCCGAAGTAGCTGTTGATCCGATCGAGGATCTGAGCGCGCCGGTACTCGACATCGAGCGCGCGCGCGGGATCGACACGCAGGATCAGCATCGCGCCGGGCCGGCTGCCGACCTCCAGGTCTGCGCCAGGGGCGCCCGATCCCGGCAGGCGCGGCCATTTGAGCCGCTCCGGCGCAGTGTCGCGTGCCAGCGCCGCGCCGACGATCGCGGCCCAGTCGGTGACCAGCGTTGCGGCCGAGAAACCATATGTCTCGAAGGCCTTCTGAGTGAGCCGCGGCACGAACGCACCGACCGCCTTGGCGGCAATATAGCCACTCTTGCGCCCGCGCGCCGGAGATGCCGGCAGGGGCCTGGCCGGCAGGCGGCGCGCCAGCGCCCGGGCCTCGTCGCTCATCTTGGTCACGTCGGTACTCTCCGGTGACAGGTCCACGTTCGCGCATCCGGCAGCCGTCAGGCGGCGTTCCAAGGAGGCGCAAGGGCAATTAACATCGGTGAGACGATTCGCGGCGCGGCGAAGGGGGATCACGTGACCTCTGGAATGGCCACTGTGACGCAGAAGCAACTTCCGCTCCGACCTGCCGGGCCGGCGACCGTCGCCGCGCTCCTGGCTTGGTACGACCGCGAGCATCGCGAGCTTCCTTGGCGCGCCAAGCCGCGCCGCCGGGCCGATCCCTACCGCGTTTGGCTGAGCGAGATCATGCTACAGCAGACGACGGTGAAGGCCGTAGTGCCCTATTTCCACCGGTTCGTAGAGACTTGGCCGACAGTGGCCGATCTCGCGGCAGCCCCACTGGACGACGTCCTCGCGGCATGGGCCGGGCTCGGCTACTACTCTCGGGCTCGCAACCTTCACAAGTGCGCGCTGGACGTGATGGAGCGGCACGGCGGCAGCTTTCCGCGGTCCGAGGCCGAACTGCTCGAACTGCCCGGCATCGGCCCCTACACCGCAGCGGCGATTGCCGCGATCGCCTTCGGCTTGAAGGCGACGCCCGTCGACGGCAACGTGGAGCGGGTGACCGCACGCCTGTTCGCCGTCCGTCAGCCGCTGCCCGGCGCCAAAATGGAGCTGCGGCGCTTGGCGGCGACGCTGACGCCGGCACGCCGAGCGGGCGACTTCGCCCAGGCGATGATGGACCTCGGCGCGACGGTCTGCACGCCGCGCCGGCCGTCCTGCCTGATGTGCCCGTTACAGTCCGACTGCCACGCCAACGCGCTTGGCATCGAGCAGACGCTGCCCAGGCGCGGCGCCAAGGCCGAGCGTCCGACCCGGCGTGGCGTTGCGTTCCTGGCGCTGCGCGAGGACGGGTGCGTGCTGCTGCGCCGGCGCCCCGACGCAGGTCTTCTCGGTGGGATGCTGGAGGTGCCCTCGACGCCGTGGCTCGACATCCATCCCGAGGCCGGCCAAGAGCTCAATGCGGCCCCCGTCGACGGCGACTGGTGGCCGTCCGCCGGTACGGTGACGCACGTCTTCACGCACTTCCGGCTGGAGCTCCAGGTCTATCGCGCCGTCGTGCCGATGGATGCGGGTCTGACGTTCTGGGCCGAGGCCGAGCGCTGTGTTTGGGTCGCCCGGCGCGACCTCGATCGCGCGGCGCTGCCGAGCGTCATGAGGAAGGTGATCCAGCACGCTCTGCGGATGAGCTAGCTCAGGCTGCGGCGGGCGCGGAGAGTTGACTTGCCACTCCCTCCGCCGCAAATTCGCCTCAGCATCTCGTCCTTCTACGTCTGTTGTCGATCCTGCGACAGAACAAACAAAGCTGCTCTTCACACCCCTCGGGCCAGCCCGAGGGGTGTACGTAAGGTGCGAGGGACGGGATGCCTCAACCTTCTCCGCAAGACGTTCCGGCGTCGCTCGGCATACCAACCGCTTTGGCTCGCGACGGTCGCCCGCTCGAGACCGCCGAGGACGTCGCCGACTTCCTCGGCATGCCGCGCAGGCATCTGATCCATGCGCTCTACAAGGCGCCCGAGAGCACGAAGTACGCCGTGTTCGAGATTCCGAAGCGCGGAGGCGGCATGCGCCGCATCAGCGCGCCGCGCGGCGTCGTGCGCGAGGCACAGGATCGGCTGCTGCCGGCGCTGCGGTCGCTCTACGATGCCCATCCGAATGCGCACGGCTTTGTCACCGGCCGCAGCGTCGTATCCAACGCCCGCCTCCACGTCGACCGGCGATGGGTGCTCAACGTCGATCTCGAGGACTTCTTCCCGAGCATCAATTTCGGTCGCGTGCGCGGGCTCTTGATGAAGCCCCCGTTCGGCCTCGGTGCGCCCGCCGCCGCCGTAGTGGCCCAGATCTGCACCTACCGAAACGGTCTGCCCCAGGGCGCGCCAACCTCGCCGGTGCTGTCGAACTTCATTGCGACCGCGCTCGACCGACGCCTGCTGCGGCTCGCGCGCGACAATCGCATGCAGTACTCGCGCTATGCCGACGACATCACGTTTTCGACGAATGCGCCGGCATTTCCGCCCAACGTCGCGACCTTCGAGCGCAGCAGTGACGGACAGCTCCGCGTGACGGTCGGCGAGCCGCTCGAAAGTGCGATCACGTCGTGCGGCTTTGCGATCAACAGGCGGAAGGTCCGCATTCAGGACCACAATCGGCACCAAAGCGTCACCGGTCTCTGCGTCAACGCCTTCGCCAACGTGGAGCGCGAGCGGATACGACGCCTGCGCGCCATGCTGCATGCCTGGGACAAGTTCGGGCTCGCGGCCGCCGGGCGCGAGCACTTCGACAAGCACGGGCATGCCGCGAGCCCGCGCCAGCTCGCCGACGTCGGATCCGCCTACCGCCAAGTCGTCTACGGCCACCTCGCGTTCGTGAAGATGGTGCGTGGTGCCGATAACGCCATCTTCCTCAAGCTCTGCGCGCGGCTCATGACGCTCGACCCCAATCCGTCCCGCTTCGTTCGGCAGATGGTGTTCGGGGCCGACGACTTCGACGTTTTCATCTCGCACGCCAGCGAGGACAAGGCGTCGATCGCTCGGCCGATCTACGAAGCTTGCGGCCGAATGGGTGTGAAGGCCTTCCTCGACGAGGAGCATATCGCGTGGGGCCAGAGCTTCGCGACCAAGATCAACTCTGCGCTCGGCTCGGCACGAACGGTGCTGGCCATCGTCTCGCCAACCTCGGTCGGCAAGGAGTGGCCGGTGGCGGAGGTGAATACCGCGCTTTCCCTCGAGGTCAGCGGGCACAAGACGGTGGTGACCGTGCTCGTGGGCAGGCCGGATCTTTCCCGCCTGCCGCTGATCGCCGGCAAGGACTACCATGTGTGGGACGGCGATGCAGACGCGGTGGCGCGCAAGCTCGGCGATGCCGTGCGCGGCATCCCGGTGTTGAAAGCGGCTCATGCCCAGGCCGCGGCGGTAACGCCTGGGGCAGCATCCGTTCCGGCCGTCGGTCAGCGGCCGAGCCCGGCCGCCAAGGGCAACGACGGCGATAAGCCCGGCAAGCCGCGATCCTGGCTCGATCGCTTGCGTCGACCATGGTGACTCGCGGCCTCGGCTTTGCGGCAAGTTGACGTCGCGCCGTGGCCGCCTGTGATCGCTTCCGACGCAGACGCCGTTGAACCGAACGAGAAAAAATCGTCTGCCGGCGTTTCCTTCCGCACGGAGGTGCCTCGTGTTAACAGCTGCATCCGAAACGCGGCGCTCGGCCGCCTGCGACGGCCGTCCCACCGTCTACTTCGACGGCAGCTGTCCGCTCTGCCGTCGGGAGATCGCCTTCTATCGCGGCCGACCGGGCGCCGCCGACATCGACTGGGCCGACGTCAGCGCGTGCGCGGATGACCAGGTGGCGCCCGATCTCACCCGGCGCGACGCTATGGCTCGGTTCCACGTGCGTGACGGCGATGGCCGCCTGCACGAGGGCGCTGCCGGTTTCGCCCTGCTTTGGCAGCGATTGCCGGGCTTTATCTGGCTCGGGCAGCTGGCCGGCTTGCCCGGTATCAGGGTCGTTCTGGCCTTGGGATACTGGCTGTCGCTCAGGGTGCGGCCTCTGGCTCAACGGCTCGCGCGACGGCTCGAAGGCGGGCATGGCCGCCGTTAGTTGCTCCCCATGAGTGGTACTGCGGCCTAGCGTCGTGCCTCCGGAGCGCTGTCCTCAGCGGCTTCCTGGCACGCTGGCGGCTTCGGTTGTCGGGCCCTACTTTTTGGGCCCGACTGGCGCGACAGGCCGGCCGTCACGGCTCACGAGCGGCGCTCGCACATAAGCCGTCCTTGACCTGTGCGGCGCAACATGAGATACACGATCATCGCTGATCTAGCGATTTCCGGCGCTCCAGCCGCGTGAAGAGACGTTTCGGGCCCCTGTCTAATAAGGTCGGGCCCAGTGCGGTCTCCCTGTTGAGCGCCCTGAAGAACTCCCATCCAGACAGCCCAGGCCACGCGGGGCTCTCTCCGCAACGAGCCGCGTCTCGCGCCGGGCCATTGGCCTTGGCCGCCACTCGGCCACATGAAAGCTATTGCATTGACAACGTTCAACGATCTCGGACTCATTGCCCCTCTTCTGAAGGCGCTCGAGGCTGAGGGATACACCACGCCGACGCCGATCCAGGCCAAAGCGATCCCGGTTGTCGCGTCCGGCGCCGATCTCCTGGGCATCGCCCAGACCGGCACCGGCAAGACGGCGGCGTTCGCATTGCCGATCCTGCAGCGGCTGGCCGCCGACCGGCGTCCGGCGCAGCGCCGCGGTTGCCGCGCCCTGGTGTTGTCGCCGACGCGCGAGCTTGCGACCCAGATCGGTGACAGCTTCCGCACTTACGGCCGCTTCCTCGACATGCGCGTTGCCGTCGTCTTCGGCGGCGTCGCCCATAAGCCGCAGACGCAGGCCCTCGCGCACGGCGTCGATGTGCTCGTCGCCACGCCCGGTCGGCTCCTCGACCACGTCGGCGAGCGCAATCTGGTGCTCTCCGGCACCGAGATCTTCGTGCTCGACGAGGCCGATCAGATGCTCGACCTCGGTTTCGTGAAGCCGATCCGCCGCATCGTTTCGATGATGGCCGGCAAGCGGCAGAACCTGTTCTTCTCGGCCACCATGCCGCACGAGATCGGCGCGCTTGCCGCCGAGCTGCTCGTCGATCCGCAGCGGGTCGAGGTCGCGCCGGCCGCAACCACGGTCGAGCGCATCTTGCAGAAGGTCATCCACGTCGAGCAGTCCAAGAAGCGCTCGCTCCTGGTCGAGCTGCTGTCCAACGAAGGCATGGCGCGCACGCTGGTGTTCACGCGCACCAAGCGCGGTGCCGACCGGGTGGCCGAGCATCTCGAGAAGGCCGGCATCGTTGCCGCCGCGATCCATGGCAACAAGAGCCAGCAGCAACGCCAGCGGGCGCTCGAGAGCTTCCGCGCCGGCAAGGTGCGGGTGCTGGTCGCAACCGACATCGCTGCGCGCGGCATCGATATCGACCTCGTCTCGCACGTCGTCAATTTCGAGCTGCCCGAGGTGCCAGAGCAGTACGTTCACCGCATCGGCCGTACCGGCCGCGCGGGCGCAGCCGGCATGGCGATTGCCCTCTGCGACGGCGAGGAGCGCGGTCTATTGCGCGACATCGAGCGGCTGACGCGGCAGACGATCCCGAGCGAGGATCGCCGCAACGACGCGACGCTGGCTGCGCACGCGGTGAGCCCGCGCCGCGCCGACGCCGACGGTCGCTCGGGCGAACGCAGTCGCTCCGGCAGCGGCGACGGGCGAAACGGCTCGTCGCGCAACGGTGCCGACCATCGGCGCGACGGCCAGCGTCCGGTAGCTCGTTCCAGCGGACGCGGCGACGACCGTCGCGACCGCCATGGCCACGCCGAAGATCGGGGCCGTGACCGGTCGGGCGATCGCAATCGCGCGGTCCCGGGTGGCCGCGACCGTCGCGGCGCACGCTCGCAAGATCGCGGCGACGGCGGTATCACCGTCGTCGGCGGCTGGTCGCCGACGTTCGACGAATACGTGCCGGTCCGCGACGAGGCCACCCGCTCCGGCGGTGAGCGGCATCGCGGCGGCGGTCGCTCGGCGGAAGGCCATGGCCGCTCGGGCACGCGCGCCGACGGGCGTGACCAAAATCGCGACGCAGGTCGCGAGGGTGGCCGCTCCAAAGGCGCCGCCGCCCACGGTCATCGCGGCGAAGGACGCAGCAACGGCAACGGACATGCAAGCGGGCCGAGACAAGGTGCATCTCGTGGACACGGCGAGGGGCCTGCTCGTGGTTCCCGCGGCGCCGAGCGCCACGGTCAGCCCCACGGCCATGGACCCGGTCAGGCCCGCGGTCCGCGCAGCGACAGCCGTGCCGCCCCGCGCGGCGATCGTCCGCAGCAGGGCAGTCGCCGTTCGGGTGATGGTCAGCGCCGCGGCGACAATCGCGCCTGAGCTGGCGCGTTACAGGCGTCGCACTTGAGCCGCTGCGCCTGAACACCGCCTCGAAGGCTCTCGTTGCAGCGCCCGCTTCGGACATCGCCGGGGCGGGCGTCCTCGTTTGCGCCGTCGGCCGCGGCAACTGCCATCGGCGTGCCGAGCAAAGGTCATACGTCCGCCGGGTTCGGGCAGCATCTTGTCCCGCTCGCGCCGTACAGCATCCGGCGGACCGCGTCCGACAGTCCGACCGGCGGCCTGCCCCGGCCGAGCATCGCAAAGAGGCCTCCATGTCCGCGTTCCTGTCCGCCTTGTCCGAGTCCCAAAGCCGCCGCACCGGCGAAACCCCGCCGCTCGAGATCTGCATCGAGGCGCTGCAGGCGAAGGCGGCCCGCCTCGCCGCACCTTGCCCCTTCAGGACCGGGGATGTCGTGACCGTGCGCGTCAACACCGACATCAAGGGCTGCGGCGAGCCCCACGTCGTCGTCGACGTCCTCGCGGAGCCCATCACGGACACGCGTCCCGAGGCCGGCAGCAACCGTTATCTCGCTCGCTACACCATGCGCGTCGCCCATTTCGCCGGCGAGGCCATGACCGTCCACGCCGTCGACTGCTCGTGTTTCGAGCCATGGACCGCGGAACACGCCGCCGCCTGGACCAGCAAGCGCGCGAGCCGGGACGAGCGGCGCGCCCGGCGGCTGAAGCCCGACACCCCGTTGTCGGAAGTGCTCTGGCTGCTGCGCGGCGAGATCAAGCGCATCAACGAGGCGAAGATCGCCTGGAAGAAGGGCGACCTCGTCGAGATCGTCGGCCACGAGCAGTCGCGCGCGTCGCGGCCCATGCTGTTCGAAGGCAAGTCGATCGGCTTCGTCGAGCGGGTCGACCATACCGACGATACCACCCGCGTCGTCTACTACGACAGCGAGGGCGATCGCTGTGCGCAGTGGTTCAAGCCGGGCGATCTGAGGCCTTATGCCGTGGTCGAGCCAGCGTGACGCGCGGGCCGCGCGACCTGTCCGCCGGACTGAACCGGAACGTCTGGGGTTTCGTTCATCCAAAGCGGTAGACCAAAAGCGAGCGGTGGCATGCGCATGATTGCTCTCTGGGTGCTCGGTGCGGCGGGCGTCGCCGCCGTCGGGTTCGGTGTCGGTGTGTACATGGTCAACAACGTCGAGCATCCCGCCTACCGGATGGTCACCGCGGACGGTGCCATCGAGGTGCGCGACTATCCGCCTCTCGTCGTCGCCGAGGTTCGCCGGTCGGGTGATCGCTCGTCGGCGGTGAACGCGGGCTTCGGACCGCTCGCCGGCTATATCTTCGCGTCCGACCGTTCGGGCGACAAGATCGCCATGACGGCGCCGGTCACGCAGCGGCGGGAGACGATAGCGATGACCGCTCCGGTGACGCAGACGCCGGCCGCGAGCGAGGCCACCGCCGCTCGTGGTGCCGAGAGTTGGACGGTACGCTTCATCATGCCGTCGAAATACACTCTGGCCACGCTGCCGAAGCCCGCCTCGCCCGACGTGACGCTGAGCGAGGTGCCCGCCGCGCGGCGGGCGGCGATCCGCTTCCCGGGCGTGGCGACCGACGGCCTCATCGCCGAGCAGGAGCGGCGGCTGCGGTCGTGGCTTGAAGCCCGCGGCCTCCGGGTCGTGGGGCCGCCGACTTATGCCTACTACAATGCCCCGTTCACGCCCGGACCGTTACGCCGCAACGAGGTCATGCTCGATCTTCTACCGGGCTGATCGCGGGGCCGGCGGAAGCACGTCTCCCGGCCGGTCGGTCCTGGCACGCCCCACGGCCCGGTCGGCGCGCTATTTGAACAGGACCAGCGACATCGCGATCGCCGCCATGCCGATTACCATTCCATAGGCCGCCTCGTGACCTTTCGAGTAGCGCTTGGCCTCGGGCATCAGTTCGTCGAGCGCCAGAAACACCATCACGCCGGCGATCATGCCGAATACGACACCGAACACCGGCGGCGACAGGAACGGAGCCAGCAGCAAATAGCCGATGACGGCACCGACCGGTTCGGCCAGCGCCGATATCGCAGTCGCCATGATGGCTTTGCGTGCGCTGCCGGTCGCGTAATAGACGGGGATTGCGATCGACACCCCCTCCGGGATGTTGTGGATGGCAATGGCGAACGCCAGTGGCCCGCCTACGACGGGGTTGTCGAGCGTGGCGAAGAACGTCGCGAGCCCTTCCGGGAAATTGTGCGCCGTAATGGCCGCGGCGGCCAGAAGCCCGACGCGCTTCAGCCGCTCTTGCGCGACGTGGGGCAGCTCGGCGTCCATTCCGTGGTGCGGATTGGGGATCAGCCGATCGATCAGCGCGAGCAACGCGACACCGGCGAAGAACGACAGCGTCGCCGCGGCGTAGCCGGTCTTGGCGCCGTAGACCTCGGTGAAGGCCGTGTGCGACTTCACGAAAATCTCGACCAGCGAGATGTAGACCATGGCGCCCGCCGAGAATGCGAGGCCGAATGCGAGCATCCGCGGGCTCGAGTGGTGCGCGCGGAGAACCAGAAGTCCACCGAACACGGTTGCCGCGGCGGCGCCGGTACACACGGCGAGCGCGGTCAGTACGGGTATCGAGAGCAGGTCGGTCATGCAGGGGAGCCGTGCCGGAGGGAAGTTTTGCGTAGTTTGAGCCAGCCTGTCTGACAAATGCATGACGGGCAAGCGGCGCGTGGCGCTGGCGACGCTCCGTCACGTTGGCAACCGAGCGACATCGCCGGGTCCGCTGCGCCGGTCGTCAACCGTTCGAGCACAACCGCGTTGCCTACCGGTTCAGGTCGTAGGCGGCGAGTGCGGCGAGGTTCATGATGTCGCTGTCCTTGGAGCCGAGGGTCGCGATCTGCACGGGCTGCGACATGCCGACCAGGATCGGGCCCATCAGCGTGGCCCCGCCCAGCTCCCGGAGGAGCTTGGTCGAGATCGAGGCGGCATGGAAGGCCGGCATCACGAGCACGTTGGCGGGTTCCGAGAGGCGGCAGAACGGATAGAGCTTCATCTGGTCGCGGTTCAATGCAACGTCGGCAGCCATGTCGCCGTCATACTCGAAGTCGACCTGGCGCTGGTCGAGGATCTCGACCGCCTGACGCACCTGGTCCGACCGTTCGCCGCGCGGCTGGCCGAAGTTTGAGTAGGCCAGCAGCGCCACCCGCGGCTCGACGCCGAAATTGCGCGCCACGCGTGCCGCCTCGACAGAGATGTCCGCCAGCTGCTCGGCTGTCGGCATATCGTGCACGCTCGTGTCTGCGATGAGCACGGCACGGCCGCGACAGATCGCGAGCGACACGCCGATCTTCGTGCGTCCCTGTGCTGCGTCGAGAACGTGCGACACGTCGCGGAACACGCTGGTCCAATTGCGCGTCACGCCCGAGACCATGGCGTCGGCATAGCCGTGGTGCACCATCAGCGCGGCGAACACGTTGCGCTCGTTGCGGACCATCCGGTCGCAGTCACGCCGCAGGAACCCGCGTCGCTGCAGCCGCTTGTAGAGTGTCTCGACGAACTCCTCGTGGTAGGGCGAGGTGCGGGTGTCGTACAACTCGAACTCCGGGCGCAGCGGCACACCGAGCGTCTTGAAGTTCTCGCGCACGACATCCAGCGACCCGACCAGCAACGGCTGACCGAACCCCTGATTGTAGAACGTGTTGGCGGCCCGGATCACGGCCAGATCCTCGCCCTCGGCGAAAATCACGCGCTTCGGGTCCGAGCGCACCTTGAGGAAGATCGACTGCAACCAGCTCGCGGTCGGGTCGAGGCGGCCCTTGAGGCGCGCAACGTATCCGTCCATGTCGACGATCGGGCGGCGGGCCACGCCTGAGTCCATCGCGGCCTTCGCGACCGCCGGCGGGATGTGGCTCAACAGCCGCGGATCGAACGGCGCCGGGATGATGTAGTCGCGCCCGAAGGTCGGCCGGCGGCCGTGGAATGCGGCGGCCACCTGGTCGGGCACCTCCTGGCGCGCGATCTCGGCCAGGGCTTCGGCGGCCGCGATCTTCATCGGGTCGTTGATCGTCGAGGCCTGCACGTCGAGGGCGCCGCGGAAGATGAACGGGAAGCAGAGCACATTGTTGATCTGGTTCGGGTAGTCCGAGCGCCCCGTCGCCATGATGGCGTCGGAGCGCACGGCCGCGACCTCCTCCGGCGTGATCTCGGGATCGGGGTTGGCCATCGCGAAGATGATAGGCTTCTCCGCCATGCTCGCCACCATGTCGCGGCTCACGATGCCGCCGGCCGAGAGCCCGAGAAACACGTCAGCGCCGGCGATGATGTCCGATAGCGTCCGCGCGTTGGTCTTCTTGGCGTAGGGCTCCTTCCAGGGGTCCATCAGCTCCTTGCGGCCCTTGTAGACGACCCCCTTGATGTCGGCGACCGAGATGTTCTCGATCCTGACGCCGATTTTGACGAGCAGGTTCAGGCAGGCGAGCGCGGCGGCGCCAGCTCCCGAGCAGACGAGCTTGATGCGCCCGATGTCCTTGCCGACGACGCGCAACGCATTGAGGATGCCGGCTGCGACCACGATCGCGGTGCCGTGCTGGTCGTCGTGGAAAACCGGGATGTCGAGCAGCTCCTTCAGTCGATCCTCGATGATGAAGCACTCGGGGCTCTTGATGTCCTCGAGGTTCAAGCCGCCGAACGTGGGACCGAGGTAGCGCACGCAGTTGATGAAGGCCTCGGCGTCCTCGGTGTTGATCAGCAGGTCCATGGCGTCGATATCGGCGAATCGCTTGAACAGCGCGCCCTTGCCCTCCATCACCGGCTTTGCCGCAAGCGGCCCGAGGTTGCCCAGCCCGAGGATTGCGGTTCCATTCGAGACAACGGCGACGAGGTTGCCCTTGTTCGTGAGGTCGTAGACGAGGGCCGGGTTCTCGGCGATGGCGCGCACCGGCACGGCGACGCCCGGCGAGTAGGCCAACGACAGGTCGCGCTGCGTCGTGAGCGGCTTCGTCGGCGTGATCTCGAGCTTGCCAGGCTTGCCCTGGGCGTGAAACTGGAGGGCCTCCTGCGCCGTGAAGCGGGCCTCTGCAAACCTGGTGTCCATGACGGCTCTTTTTTTGGGGGGTTGAGGTCTCGGGCAACGCCGGCCGGGGTGGGCGGCATCGTGGGCGGCGACCGGCCACGGCGCGACCGGAAAAACGGAGCGGCACGATAGGGGGAGCGCGGGCAAATCTCAACGCCTGGATGGGGGATAGGGGCGCAGCAGCGTTTCCCGCTGCGCGACGACGCGCTATGCCTCTACTACCACGACCGCACCGGTCGGGTGCGGAGACCTAACGGCAGGACGGCATGGCGGCGGGACGGGGCAAAGCGGAGACGAACGCAAGGCGCAGCGCGGACGGCGCGCCGTTTGACGCGCGTGCGGACGCGGCCGAAACGGCCAGCTCCCCGCCGCACCGGTCAAAGGCGCCGCTCGATACGCCTGCGCCATCGGGCTCACCGGCGCCTCCGCCTCGCGCGGTCCCAGACCCGTCCCTCGACCTGCCCCCGGCTGCTTCCTCGTACTCCCCCTTCAATCCTGGGGTTGGTCATGCCGAGGCGACGCCGTCGATGGCGCAATACCTCGAGATCAAAGCCGCCAATCCGGACAGCCTGCTCTGGTACCGCATGGGCGACTTCTACGAGTTGTTCTTCGAGGATGCCGTGGTCGCCTCGCAGGCGCTGTCGATAGTCCTGACCAAGCGCGGTCGGCATCTCGGCGAGGAGATTCCGATGTGCGGCGTGCCGATCCATCGCGCCGACGAGTACTTGCAGCGGCTCATTCGCCAGGGCTTCCGCGTTGCAGTGTGCGAGCAGCTCGAGGACCCGCAGGAGGCGCGCAAGCGCGGAGCGAAGGCGGTCGTCAGACGCGATGTGGTTCGCCTCGTCACGCCCGGCACGCTCACCGAGGAGACGCTGCTCGACGCCCGGCGCCGCAATTACTTGACCGCTCTGTTCCCGCAGGCGGGCACGCTGGGCGAGGGCGGCGCACTGTCGCCCGCCGGCACGGTGGCGCTGGCCTCGCTCGACATCTCGACGGGCGAGATGGAGATCGGGGAGGTCGATGCAGCGGATCTGCCGGGCGAGCTCATGCGGCTCGCGCCCGGCGAGGCCATCGCGGCGGACGAGTTGCTGAAGGCGGGAGACGTCGCGCGCTGGCTGGCGGTCGCGGGTGCTGCGGCGACGCCAGTGCCGCGGCCGACCTTCGACAGCTCGGAGGGAGAACGGACGCTGAAGGAGCGGCTCGGCGTCGCCGATCTCGGCGCCTTCGGCGGCTTCTCGCGCGCCGAGCTTGCCGCCACCGCCGCACTCCTGCGCTACGTCGATCTCACCCAGATCGGCCGCCGTCCCATGTTGAGGCCTCCGCGTCGGTCGGGGCGCGGTCGCAGTCTCGTCATCGACGCCGCGAGCCGCGCCAGTCTAGAGCTAGTGCGTGCCGCGTCCGGCGCGCGCGACGGCAGCCTGCTCGGGGCCATCGACCGCACCGTGACCGGCCCCGGAGCGCGGGAGCTTGCAGCGCGCCTTGCCGCACCGCTCTGCGATCCTCGCGAGATCGAGGCGCGGCTCGACGCGGTCGCCTATCTCGCCGAGCGCGGCGTGCTGCGCGAGGATCTCCGCGCCGCGCTGCGGGCCGCTCCTGATATCGCCCGGGCGCTGTCGCGGCTCGCGTTCGCGCGCGGCGGCCCGCGCGACCTCGCGGCGGTCGGCCAGGGCCTCGTGGCTGCCGCCGCCGCCAGACGGCTGCTCGAGCAGTCGGGTGGCGTCATGGGTCTTCCCTCGGAGCTCTCCGAGGTGCAGCGCGCCCTCGGTGCCGTGCCGCCGTCCCTGGCAGCAGAGCTCGGGGCCGCGCTCGCCGACGATCCGCCGCACCTCAAGCGCGACGGCGGCTTCGTGCGCCGGGGCTACCGCGCCGAGCTCGACCAGCTCCTGGCGCTGCGAGACGAGAGCCGCACCGTGATGGCGAGTCTCGAAACGCGCTATGCGGAGGCGACCGGCATCAGGACGCTGAAGGTGCGTCACAACAACATCCTCGGCTACTTCGTCGAGGTGAGCCAGGGTAACGCGAGGCCGCTTCTGTCCCCGCCGCTATCCGATACCTTCCGCCACCGCCAGACGATGGCAAATGCCGTGCGCTTCTCCACCGCCGAGCTCGTCGAGACCGAGGGCCGCATCGCCTCGGCCGCCGAGCGCGCGCTGGCCACCGAGCTCGAGATCTTCAACGAGCTTTCGGCGGCGGTGGCCGCCGAGACAGACGGACTGGCGGCGCTGGCCCAGGCGTTGGCGGTGCTCGACGCTCTGGCGTCGCTCGCCGAGCTGGCGGCCGCCGAAGGCTACGTGCGGCCGCAGATCGAGGCGGGACCGTCGTTCGAGATCCGCGGAGGGCGTCATCCGGTGGTCGAGCAGGCGCTCCGCGCCAAGCGTGCCGCGCCATTCATTGACAACGACTGCGTGCTCCACCCTGGCGCGCCGCCCCCCGCAGCCGGCTCCGACACGATGCCGACCGGTCGCATCTGGCTCGTCACCGGGCCGAACATGGCCGGCAAATCGACCTTCCTCCGCCAGAACGCCCTCATTGCCGTGCTGGCCCAGATGGGCTCGTTCGTGCCGGCCCGCTCCGCCCGCATTGGCATCGTCGACCGGTTGTTCTCGCGTGTCGGCGCCTCCGACGACATTGCCAGCGGGCGCTCGACGTTCATGGTCGAGATGGTCGAGACGGCGGCCATTCTCAATCAGGCCACCGATCGCTCGCTGGTGATCCTCGACGAGATCGGGCGGGGCACCGCGACGTTCGACGGGCTGTCCATTGCATGGGCGACAGTCGAGCATCTCGCCCTGGTCTCGCGGTGCCGGGCGCTGTTCGCGACCCACTACCATGAGCTGACTGCGCTCGCCGGACGGCTCGAGGAGGTCGCCAATGTCACCATGGGCGTCAAGGAGTGGCGGGACGAGATCGTGTTCCTGCACAAGGTCCGGCCCGGCGCAGCGGACCGCTCCTACGGGATCCAGGTGGCGAAGCTCGCGGGCCTGCCGGCATCGGTCGTGACGCGGGCGGCCGAGGTGCTGGCGGTGCTCGAGACGGCGGACGGGCAATCTGCGGGTCGCGCGGCGGCACTCGACGACTTGCCGTTGTTTGCGGCCGTGCGGCCGAGGGGCGGGCTTCCGACGCGGCCCGATCCGTCGCCGGTCGCGGAGGCGCTGGCGCGGCTGAACCCCGACGAGATGACGCCGCGAGCCGCGCTGCAGGCTCTCTACGACCTCAAGGCGGTGCTGGACAAGGCGCCGGGCGCGGAGAATGGTGCCTGCCCTGGCCTTGGTCCGATCCGGCCGACAGGACGGCGGTCGCGCGGCGGAGATAGCGACGAATGACGGTTGCATTCGGGGTCAGCGCGGAGAGCCGAATGGGCAGCGATCAGGACATCGAGGCGCCCTATTTCGATCCGCGCGCCCTGCGGGTCGAGCTGACCCAGATCTTCAACGCCGCAGGCAGCCCCGCCGAGGCGCGTGGCAAGGTCGTCGATCGCCTGAAGGCGCTGGTCAAGAGCAG
Organism: uncultured Hyphomicrobium sp.; assembly: GCA_964471635.1. Classification (GTDB taxonomy): domain Bacteria; phylum Pseudomonadota; class Alphaproteobacteria; order Rhizobiales; family Hyphomicrobiaceae; genus JAKAML01. Next base: position 11,110 of record CAYYGO010000014.1, on the reverse strand, counting down.
CCGCTCGGCGGCGCGCGCCGGCTTGGAGGCGGACGGCAAGGGCCGGCGCTGTGCCATGGGCCTCGCCCGGTTCCAGGACGAACTCGTCGCGCTACTCTACGACTATACCGCGACCCACGTCTATCGCGCCACCAACCCCTCGGACGCGGAGCGCATGGCGATCGTCGCCACCGGCGGCTACGGCCGCGGCATGCTCGCACCGGGGTCGGACATCGATCTGCTGTTCCTGCTGCCCTACAAGCAGACGCCGTGGGGTGAGAGCGTCGCCGAGTACATGCTCTATCTGCTGTGGGACCTCGGCTTCAAGGTCGGACACGCGACGCGCACCGTCGACCAGTCGCTGAAGCTCGCGGCGCAGGATGTGACCATTCGCACGTCGCTGCTCGACATCTGGTTCGTGTGGGGCGACCGGCGGCTGCACGAGGACCTCGAGCGCCGCATGCGCACTGACGTCATCGCCGGCACCGCGCGGGCCTTCATCGACGCCAAGATGAGCGAGCGCGATCAGCGCCTGCGTCGTGCGGGCGAGAGCCGATACAAGGTGGAGCCAAACGTCAAGGACGGCAAGGGGGGACTGCGCGACCTGCACACGCTGCACTGGCTGTCGAAGTACATCTTCGGCCAGGACGTCGGTCAGGCGACGATCGACGCCGGCATCTTCACGCCCGACGAAGTACAGACGTTCCGCCGCTGCGAGGACTTCCTGTGGAGCGTTCGCTGCCACCTGCACTTCCTCACCGGGCGGGCCGAGGAGCGCCTCACGTTCGACCTGCAGCCCGCAATGGCCGATATTCTCGGATACCGCAGCAAGGCCGGAATGCCCGCGGTCGAGCGGTTCATGAAGCACTACTTCCTGGTGGCCAAGGACGTGGGCGATCTGACCACGATCTTGTGCACGGCGCTCGAGATGCAGCAGTTGAAGACGGCGCCGGGCTTCAAGCGCATCCTCGAGGGTCTCGACTGGCGCACGCGCCGCCAGATCCGCCAGCGCACCGACTTCCGCATCGACAACGCCCGGATCAATGTTTCCGACGCCGAGGTCTTTCAGCGTGATCCGGTGAACCTGATCCGGTTCTTCGCCCAGGCCGAGCAGACGGTGCAGTTCCTGCACCCCGACGCCATCCGCCTGATCCGCCGTTCGCTGCGCCTCATCGACCACCGACTGCGCGCCGACCCTGAGGCAAACCGCATTTTCCTCGAGCTGCTGATGGGCAAGGTCAATCCGGCCGCCACGCTGCGCCGCATGAACGACACCGGCGTGCTTGGCCGCTTCGTGCCCGATTTCGGCCGCGTCGTCGGCATGATGCAGTTCAACATGTACCACCACTATACGGTCGACGAGCACCTGATCCGCACCGTCGGCATGCTGACCGACATCGAGAACGGTGGCGCTGCGGCCGAGCTGCCGCTGTCCACCGAGCTCATCAAGACGCTGCAGAACCGGCGTGTGCTGTATGCGGCTGCGTTCCTCCACGACATCGGCAAGGGCCGCCGCGACGATCATTCGGTTGTCGGCGCCAGGATAGCGCGCAAGGAGGGGCCGCGCCTCGGTCTGACGCCGGCCGAGACCGAGACGACGGCCTGGCTCATTGAGCAGCACCTGACGATGTCGAACATCGCCCAGAGCCGCGACCTTTCGGATCCGAAGACGCTGCGCGACTTCGCCGACGTCGTACAGAGCCCGGAGCGACTCAAGCTGCTGCTGCTGCTGACGGTGGCCGATATCCGCGCCGTCGGTCCGGGCACCTGGAACGGCTGGAAGGGTCAGCTCCTGCGCACGCTCTACCACGAGGTCGAGCCTATGGTCGCGGGCGGCCACACCTACCAGGAACGGGGCCGCCGCGTGGCCATGGCCCAGGACGGACTGCGCAAGGCCGCCACCGATCTCGCAGGCGACGTCGTCGAGCGCTTCATCGCGCGCCAGTTCCCCGACTACTGGCTGCGCACCGATGCCCGCAAGCATGCAGAGCACGTCCGCCTCGTGGCGCGCGCCGAGGCGGCCGGCCTGTCGCTTGCGTCCGACACCACGACCGATGCCTTCACCGCCGTCACCGAGCTCACCGTGTTCGCGCCCAACCATCCGCGGCTGTTGTCGCTGTTCGCCGGGGCGTGCGCGTCGGCGGGTGCCAACATCGTCGGCGCCAACATCTCGACGACGCGGGACGGCTTCGCGCTCGACACGTTCCTTCTCGCCCGCGAGTTCACCGACGACGCCGACGAGATCCGGCGCGGCAAGCGCATCGGCGATACCATCGACCGTATCCTGCGCGGCGAGGTGCGGCTGCGCTCGCTGCTCGCCAAGCGCCGGCCTGCCGAGCGCCGCGTCGAGGCGTTCACCGTCGTGCCGGAGGTCGTGATCAACAACGGCCTGTCGGAGAGCTACACCGTGGTCGAGGTCTCCGGCCGCGACCGGCCGGGCCTGCTCTATGACCTCACTACCGCGCTGTCGGACCTGAGCCTCGACATCACGTCGGCGCGCATCACCACGTTCGGCGAGAAGGCGGTGGACGTTTTCTATGTCACCGATCTGACCGGCAAGCAGGTTACGAACGAGGCCCGCCAGAAGTCGATCCGCTCGCGCCTCGAGGGCGTGCTGCTGAACGCCGAGGCGCCCGATACCAACTGAGCGGCGTCGCGCCCGGCCGTCACGCCCGACGCGGCATCCGTGTAACGCCCCGGAGGGGCTCGTTGACGCCGATCCAGCCGGTGCGGTTGTCAATCCGCTGCGAACCACTAGATTGCGCCCTCGCCTCCTGGACGCCGCGATGCGAGGTGCCTCAGCTGGAACCGCTCCGATGACGCTCTACCGCTCGTTCGCCACCGTCGGCGGCCTCACCATGTTGAGCCGCATCCTCGGCTTCATGCGCGACATCATGCTCGCCGGGCTGATGGGCACCGGTCCCGTGGCCGAGGCGTTCGTGGTCGCGTTCCGCCTGCCGAACCTGTTCCGCCGCTGGTTCGGCGAAGGCGCCTTCAACTCCGCGTTCGTGCCGATGTTCGCCAAGCGTCTCGAGGGCGAAGGGCGCGAAGCGGCGCGTGCGTTTGCAGATCAGGCGCTGGTCGGGCTTGCCCTGGTCGTCGGCCTCGTGTCGGCGGTCGCGATGATCGCGATGCCGTGGCTGATGCACGTGCTCGCACCCGGTTTTGCCGAGACGCCCCAGAAGTTCGACCTTGCCGTCATGATGTCGCGGATCGCGTTTCCGTACCTGCTCTGCATGTCGCTCGTGGCGCTGTTGTCGGGCGTTCTCAATTCGGTCGGCAAGTTCGTCGAGAGCTCCGCGATCTCGATCGTGCTCAATCTGACGCTCATGGCGGCAATGGGCATCGCCATGATGCTCGGGCATCGCAACGATCCTACCGCAGGCCTCATCATGGCATGGGGCATTTGCGCGGCCGGCCTGCTGCAACTCGCGCTTCTGGTCGATGGCGCACGTCGCAACGGTTTTTTGCCCCGGCTCGTCCGCCCGCGCTGGAGTGCCGACATGAAGCGCCTCGTTGAGCTCGGCGTGCCCGGTATCGTTGCCGGGGGCGTGACCCAGATCAACATCGTCATCGGCGGGATGATCGCATCACTGGAAGCAGGCGCCGTCAGCTATCTCTACTATGCCGACCGGCTCTACGAGCTGCCGCTGGCGATCGTCGGCATCGCGATCGGCGTCGTCCTTTTGCCTGACGTCTCGCGCCATTTGCGCGCCGGCGACCGTGCCGCAGTGATGGATGCTCAGAACCGGAGCCTCGAGTTCGCCATGGCTCTGACTGTGCCGGCCGCCGTGGCCCTCGCGGTCGTCCCGGGGACCATCGTGCAGGTGCTGTTCGAACGCGGCGCGTTCATCGCATCCGACACGCGCGCAGTTGCCGCGGCGCTGGCCGTGTTCGCGCTGGGGCTGCCCGCGTTCGTTCTGGTCAAGGTGCTGTCGCCAGCTTTCTTTGCCCGCGAGGACACGCGCACGCCGATGCGCTTCGCGACCATCAGCCTCGTGCTCAACACCCTCGGCTCGGTGGCGCTGTTCTTCGCCTTCAGGGAAGCGGGCCTCCTGCCCCACGTCGGCATCGCCCTGGCGACCTCGCTCGGCGGCTGGCTCAACGCCGCGCTGCTGTGGAACGCACTGCGCCGGCAGGACCATTTCGACGTCGCGCCACGGCTGCTACGATCGCTGGCGATGATCGTGCTGAGCGCGCTGGCGATGGGCGGCGCGCTGCTGCTGGTGGCCGATCTGCTGGCTCCGTGGCTCGATCGGCAACAGGTGCTGCCTGTCAGGGCCGCTGCACTGACCGTGCTCTGCGTCGTGGGTGCCGCCGTCTATTTCGCGCCTCTGGTGGCAACCGGCGTCGTCAAGCCCACGTCGATTGTTCGCGCAGCGCGCCGCAAGCCGTAGACGGCCGCGTCTTCGCCGCTTGCACCACCTGCGCCGAGAGGCCATAACCCGCGCCTGTTCTGCGCTACCCGGCGGCGAGCCTTCCGCCGGGCTCCGCCAGGCCGACCTTGCCAAGCCACGTCAAAGCTACGTCACGGAACCCTGCGACATGCGATTTCCCCTGCGCGTCTTCTCCGGCATGCAGCCGACCGGCAGCCTGCACCTCGGCAACTATCTCGGTGCCATGGTGAACTGGATCGAGATGCAGAAGACGCACGAGTGCATCTATTGTGTCGTCGACTTGCACGCGATCACGGTGTTCCAGAAGCCAGCGGAGCTACGCCAGGCCATCCGCCAGGTGACCGCGGCCTATATCGCGGCCGGTCTCGACCCGGCGCGCAGCATCCTGTTCAATCAGAGCCAGGTGGCGGCACACGCCGAGCTGGCATGGGTTTTCAACTGCGTCGCCCGCCTGGGGTGGCTCAACCGCATGACGCAGTTCAAGGAGAAGGCTGGCAAGGACCGCGAGAACGCCTCCGTCGGCCTTTACGCCTATCCGAACCTGATGGCCGCTGACATCCTGGCCTACAGGGCCACGCACGTTCCAGTCGGCGAGGACCAGAAGCAGCACCTCGAGCTCGCCCGCGACATTGCCCAGAAGTTCAACAACGACTTCCGCGACGAGATCGTTGCCGCCGGTCACGCGGACGGTTTGTTCTTCCCGCAGCCCGAGCCAGTCATCACCGGGCCGGCGACGCGCGTCATGTCACTGCGCGACGGCACCAAGAAAATGTCGAAGTCGGACCCGTCCGACTTGTCGCGCATCAACCTCACCGACGACGCCGACACCATCGCCCGCAAGGTGCAGAAGGCCAAGACCGATCCCGAGCCTCTGCCGAGCGAGGCCGCCGGTTTGGCCGGCCGGCCCGAGGCCGACAACCTCGTCGGCATCTATGCGGCGCTGGCCGGCGTCACCGGCGAGGCGGTGCTGAAGGATTTCGGCGGCCAGCAGTTCTCGACCTTCAAGAAGGCGCTCGCCGACGCCGCGGTTGCCAAGCTCGGTCCGATTGCCGAGCAATCGCAGCGGCTTATGGCCGATCCCGCCGAGATCGACCGTGTGCTGGCCGACGGTGCCGCCCGCGCCCGCGCCATTGCGTTGCCGGTCATGGACGAGGTCAAGGACATCGTCGGCTTCATAAGGTCGTAACGGGCACGCGCTATCCTGTTGCTTGTTCGGGCAGGGTGTTGTGGCCTGTCCGGCCGCGTGGCACGATTGCAGCATGCCAAACGCCAGAAAGCGCCGCTCCTTCGAGGCGGGTCACTTCCGCAAGTTCTTGCTCATCGTCGACGAAAGTCCGGAAGTCGAAAGCGCCCTCTACTACGCCGCGAGCCGCATCCAGCGCTCGGCCGGTGGCGCCTTGACCATGCTCTACGTGATCGAGCCGCAGGAGTTTCAGCACTGGATGGGCGTCAAGCAGATGCACATCGAGGAGCAGACGACCAAGGCCAAGGCATTGTTCCGCATGTTCCGTCGCAAGCTGGGGCTCGCGGGGTTCGAGAGCGTCTACGCCGAGGAGGTCATCCGCGAGGGCAGCAAGGGCGAGGCCATCGGTCACATTATCGATTCCGACGAGGACATCGCCATACTTGTTCTCGGTGCTGCGACCGACGCCAAGGGGCCCGGGCCCCTGGTCTCCTCGCTTGCGGCCGGCAAGCTGGCCGGTACGTTTCCGATTCCGATCACCATCGTGCCCGGCGGGCTATTGCTCGAGGACATCAAGGCATTGGCCTGATGGGTGTCCGCCCTAAGTGAAGTGGCCCAAGTCGTCGATCGCGTGGGCACGCTTGGTAACGCATTGCGCCAGTTGGAATGATCTCGCTACGCCGCCAACAGGCTCCGCCCGCTCCCCAATAGGCACCCTCCGCGGCCTACTTCCACGGCCAAAGCGGTAGCTTGCTCACGAACATTGTTCAATCCGCGCCTTCCCCGACGCCGGCACTCGACTTTCGGCACCGCCTGTCCTATTTGATTGGAACAGTTCTAATCGGCTTGGCTCTCGTAGCCGTAGCTGTGCCGAGGTTGGGGGCGCGTGACGGATCGGACCACGCTGCCGGAGCGGGACGGAGATCAGAAGGCATGTTCATCCAGACAGAGGCGACACCGAACCCGTCGACGCTGAAGTTCGTCCCCGGACGCACGGTGCTGGCCGATGGTACGGCCGACTTCCGCGGCCCCGACCAGGCGACGGCGTCACCGTTGGCCTCGCGCCTGTTCGAGATTGACGGCGTCGAGGGCGTCTTCCTCGGCTCCGACTTCATCTCGGTGACCAAGGGCACTGCCGAGTGGCCCCATCTCAAGCCGATGATCCTCGGTGCCATCATGGAGCACTACATGTCGGGAGCGCCGATCGTCGCCGACGAGGGTGCGAACGACGACGCCGGGCAAAGCTACGATCCCGCCGACGAGGAGGTGGTCCGCACGATCAAGGAGCTGCTCGAGACGCGTGTCCGCCCGGCCGTGGCACAAGACGGCGGCGACATCACGTTTTCCGGCTTCCGCGACGGCGTCGTCTACCTGCACATGCGCGGCGCCTGCTCGGGCTGCCCGAGCTCTACCGCCACGCTTCGGCACGGCATCGAGAATCTGCTGCGCCACTTCTGCCCCGAGGTGCAAGAGGTGCAGGCCGTCCGCTGATCTCGTCCGTCCGCGGCCTGGGTCGCTAGCGGCCTCTTTCTCCGGCCGCACACGCAGCCCCCACGCTCATCCCCGCCACCGTGCGGGGCGTCCTCATGTGACGCGTGCCCGGGTGGCATTCCTGCTCCATCCGATCCGATCCGCTTGACGGGCCTGCTCCGTCCGCCAATCACTCACGTCGATCGCTTCACTCCCAAACCCACGTCCGATGCGTCCAGAGGCTTCATGCAGCATAAGCTTTCCGCAGCCACCCTCGACCAACTCTTCTTCAGTGCCCGCACGCACAACGCGTGGCAGCCGCGCGACGTGCCGGACGCACTGCTGCGAGAAATCGTCGACCTCATGAAGTGGGCGCCGACGTCGGTCAACCAGTCGCCCGCCCGCATCGTGTTCGCGAAATCTGCCGCCGCGAAGGCCAAGCTCAAGCCGTTGCTGATGGATGGCAACGTCGACAAGACGATGTCGGCGCCCGTCACGGCGATCATCGGGCATGACCTGCACTTCTACGATCATCTTCCCAAGCTGTTCCCTCACACCGACGCGCGGAGTTGGTTCAGTGGCAACGAGGCGTTCGCCGATCTCTCCGCGTTTCGCAACGGCACGCTGCAGGGGGGGTATTTCATCCTCGCCGCCCGGGCGCTGGGGCTCGATTGCGGGCCCATGAGCGGCTTCGACAATGCCGGCGTCGACGCGGCGTTTTTCGCCGGCACCCATGTCCGCTCGAACTTCCTCGTCAATCTCGGCTACGGCGATCCGGCGGGGCTCCATCCACGCTCGCCACGGTTTGCATTCGACGAGATGGCCCGCATCGAGTGACGCCGCGCCGCCCTCTGGTCCGGAGCCTGCCATGATCGTCCTGGCCTTCGACACCTGCTTCGATGCCTGCTCGGTGGCGGTCGGTCGAGCCGCCGCAACGGCGGGTGCCAGCTGGGCCGAGACCGAAATCCTGGCACACGAGCGGCAGGCCATGCGCACCGGCCATGCCGAGGTGCTGGTGCCGATGATCGGCCGCGCGCTCGACGCGGCAGGGATCGGGGCGGCGGATATCGGTCGCATCGGCGTCACGTATGGGCCGGGCACGTTCACCGGTACCCGCATCACGGTGGCGGCGGCGCGGGCGCTGTCGTTGGCGCTCGGCGCGCCGGTCGTCGGTATCTCGAGCCTCAGGGCGGTGGGCTATGCCGCGGCGCGGCGGGTGCCGGATTTCCAGCACCGTTTCGATGCCGTGCTGGTCGCCCGCGACGCGCGGCGCGGCGAGCACTACGTAGAATTGGTCGACGGGTCAGGGGAAACCCTCGCCGGCCCCCGGGTCGCAACGGCCGCCGAGGCCGCCGTTCTCGGTCAGGGCCTCCGGTTGGTGGTGACCGGCACGGCTGCGGCCCTTGTGTCGGCGGCGGGTGCTGAGGCAGGCTTAAATCTCGCGATTGCAGATTCGTGCGAGACCACGGCCCTGGCGAACGAGCCGGACGCCGCTGACGTGCTGGCGCTGGCGCTCCGCACGGTACCGACGGGCGCTCCGGTCGAGCCGCTCTATCTGCGCCCGCCCGACGCGAAGCCGCCGGCTGATCCCGCGGTGCGCCGCGCCGCCGAGGCCGGCCGATGACCGTGGGCCGTGGCGAGGTGCCGGAGGCTCACTCGTTGGATTCCCGGATCGAGCGCGCCCGCGCGGGCCACGGTCCTGACATCGTCGCCCTCCAGGCCTCCGATCTGGCTCCGCCCTGGGACGCCGCCTTCGTGGCTTCCCTTCTGGACGGGACTGGCGGCATCGGCTTCGTGGCGCGCGGCGCACACGGCGATATCGCGGGCTATATCCTGGGCCGTGTCGCAGCCGACGAGGCCGAGGTGCTGAGCGTCGGTGTCGCGAAGCCGTGGCGGCGGCGCGGCATCGGTCGTGCCCTGGTACGCGCGCTCGCGGAAGAGGCCAGGGCGCGCGGCGCGGCGCGGATGTTTCTCGAGGTTGCGGAAGCCAATGTAGGGGCCACCGCGCTCTACGGGCGTGCCGGTTTCCGGCCGCACGGCCGACGCCGCGGGTACTACGTCGCGCCGGGCCATCCGCCGGCCGATGCGCTGGTGCTGGTGCTCGCGCTCGACGGTCCCTCCGCTTCGGCCACGAGTGCGACATGACGGTGGCGACCGCAGCCGCCCGGCAGCAGCACGCTCTTCCTTTCGGGGCCAAGCGGACCTCGGCGCGGCGGCGCCACGATGGACGCATGCGGCCACTCATGCGAAGAGAAGGCTCGAGCATGCTTCCCGTCGTCACCGTGCGTGCCGCGGTACAAGAATGAGGCCCCATGCACCGCTCGATCACGAAGGTCCAGAAGCGCATTGGCAGGCCGCGGCAGACCCGGGATACGGATCGGGAGCGGGCGTCGTGAGCCGCATGCGCGCCGGCTCGATCCTCGCGGGTTTTGCCGCGCTGACGCTGCCGCTCATGCCGGCGCAGAGCGTGCTCGTCCGCATGAGCCCGCGGCTCGCGCGAAAGCTGCCCCATTGGTATCATCGGCAGGTGTGCCGCCTGATCGGGCTCAAGCTCAATATCGACGGAGCCGTGGTCCGCGACCGGCCTGTCCTGCTTGTCGCCAATCATACGTCATGGCTCGACATCCCCGTGTTGTCGGCGGTCGCGCCCTTGTCCTTCGTCGCCAAGAAGGAGGTCGGCACGTGGCCGTTCGTATCGTCGCTGGCGCGGTTGCAGCGAACCGTGTTCGTCGATCGCGAGCGGCGCGTGGCGGTGGGCGAGAGCGCGAGCGAGATCCTCGACCGGCTGGCGGCGGGCGATAACGTCGTGCTGTTTGCCGAAGGAACCTCGAGCGACGGCAACCGTGTGTTGCCGTTCAAGACGTCGCTGTTCGCGGCCGCCAAGCCGCCAACGCGGCTCGGCACACCGGCTCCCGAGGCGGTCGTGCAGACGCTCTCTGTGGTCTACACGCATCTGAACGGCGTTCCGATTGGCCGGGCCGACCGCCATGTGATCGGCTGGTACGGCGATATGGAGATGACCGGCCATGCCTGGGAGCTGCTGAAGCAGGGTCCTATCGACGTCCGCATCACGGTCGGCTCACCGGTGGCTCTGGCCGCATTTGCAGATCGCAAGGCGCTGGCGCGCCACAGCGAGGACGAGATCCGCAAGAACGTGGTGCGCACGTTGAGGGCGCGTCCGCCGGGCGAGCCGATCGATGTAGCCGCTCCCTCGGAGGAGCTGCGCAAATCGACGCGGATGCCGCCGGCTTCCACAACGCAGGCCGCGACCTGGCGCTGACGCCCTGGCGGACCGAGCTGGGCAACTTCGTCGGTCAGGGCTCGACGGATGGCCAATTACCCTTGCGCATGTCATGCAACAGTTTTGCAGAGACCCCTCTGGACAAAACCCGCGACTGATGCTGCAATGCACAATGAGGGTCCGATCAACCCGAATTCCGGTTAACTCTAAGGCGAGCATTAACCTGAAGCCAAGGCGCGATCGGTATGATCCTTCCCCTGCTGGCGGCAACGCGCGGAGACGGCCCAATGCCATCGACGAAGAAGGTCTTCGTCAAGACGTTCGGGTGTCAGATGAACGTCTACGACTCCGAACGTATGGCGGAGGCGTTGGCGGGCGAAGGCTTTGAGGAAACGTCCGAGATCGCGGCGGCGGATCTCGTCGTGCTCAACACCTGCCATATCCGTGAGAAGGCCGTCGAGAAGGTCTACTCCGAGCTGGGCAAGGTGCGCGACGTGAAGCGCGACCGGCAGGCGCTCGGTCTTTCGACCCAGGTCGTGGTCGCCGGCTGCGTGGCCCAGGCGGAAGGCGCCGAGATCGCCGCACGTGCGCCCGTCGTCGACGTCGTCGTCGGTCCGCAAAGCTATCCGAGGCTGCCCGAGCTTCTGGCCGAAGCGCGGCGCCGCTCTAGCCGGGTCATCGAGACCCAGTTCGTCGACGAGGATAAGTTCGAGCGGCTGCCCGAGCGGCGGCTCCCCGAGGCCTCTGCCGCGACGGCAACCGCCGCCGCCACCGCGTTCCTCACCGTTCAGGAAGGCTGCGACAAGTTCTGCACCTTCTGCGTCGTGCCCTACACGCGCG
>CAYYGO010000013.1:0-80769 GCA_964471635.1 uncultured Hyphomicrobium sp. | reverse complement strand
CGACCTGCTTCATCGCCTTGGTCTGAGCCGACGAGCCGACGCGCGACACCGACAGACCGACGTTCACCGCCGGGCGGATGCCCTGGTAGAACAGATCCGTCTCGAGGAAGATCTGGCCGTCGGTAATCGAGATGACGTTGGTCGGAATGTAGGCCGAGACGTCGTTGGCCTGCGTCTCGATGACCGGCAGCGCTGTAAGCGACCCCTTGCCGTGGGCGTCGCCGAGCTTGGCGGCGCGCTCGAGCAAGCGCGAGTGGAGATAGAACACGTCACCCGGGTAGGCCTCGCGACCGGGCGGGCGGCGCAGCAGCAGCGACATCTGGCGGTAGGCGACGGCCTGCTTCGAGAGGTCGTCGTAGGCGATCACGGCGTGCATGCCGTTGTCGCGGAAGTACTCGCCCATCGTGCAGCCGGTGAACGGGGCGAGATACTGCATCGGCGCCGGATCCGAGGCGGTCGCAGCGATCACGATCGAATACTCGAGCGCACCTCGCTCCTCGAGCACCTTCACGAACTGGGCGACCGTCGAGCGCTTTTGACCGACCGCGACATAGACGCAATAGAGCTTCGCGCTCTCGTCGGTGCCCTGGTTGATCGGCTTCTGATTGAGGAATGTGTCGAGGATGACTGCGGTCTTGCCGGTCTGGCGGTCGCCGATGACGAGCTCGCGCTGGCCGCGGCCGATCGGGATCAGCGCGTCGATGGCTTTGAGGCCTGTCGCCATCGGCTCGTGCACGGACTTGCGAGGCAGAATGCCGGGCGCCTTGACGTCGACGCGCATCATCTTGTCGGACTTGATCGGTCCCTTTCCATCGATCGGATTGCCGAGGCCGTCGACGACGCGGCCGAGCAGCCCCTTACCGACCGGCACTTCGACGATCGCCTTGGTGCGCTTGACGGTCTGGCCCTCGCAAATCGCGCGGTCGTCGCCGAAGATCACGACGCCGACGTTATCGGCCTCGAGGTTCAGCGCCATGCCCTTGGTACCGTCCTGAAACTCGACCATCTCGCCGGCCTGGACGTTGTCGAGGCCATAGACGCGGGCGATGCCGTCTCCCACCGACAGCACCTGCCCGATCTCGGAGACGGTCGCCTCCTTGCCGAAATTCTTGATCTGATCCTTCAGGATCGCGGAGATCTCTGCGGCGCGAATTTCCATGTGGGTTGACCTCTCCCCTGGTCTCTATCGGTGTGATGCGGGTCCTGGCCGCCCGGCCGCGGCGCGGCTCGGTGACCTTCGTCGATGTCGTGCGAGGCGCCGCCCAAGCCAAGAGAGGCGGCGCGGTGTGCATTCATCCCCTGAGGGCCACTTTGAGCCCTGTGAGCTTTGTCCTGAGCGAACTGTCGACCATGCGGCTGCCGATCTTGACGACGAGGCCGCCGAGCAGACCGGGATCGACACGGGTGGTTAGCTTCACGTTCTTGCCGACTGAGGCTTTCAGGGTGTCGGCGAGCGTAGCGAGCTGCTCCGGTGTCAGCGGAATGGCGCTCGTGACCTCGGCCATCGCCTCGCCACGCTGACGCGCCGCCAGCGTGCGGAATGCCTTCATCATATCCCCAACGGCGAACAGCCGTCCGTTCTTGGCGATCAGCTTCAGGAAGTTGCCGGTCGTGGCGCCGATCCCTGCCTTGGCCGCCAGCGCCCCCAGCGCATTGGACTGCTCGGAGCGGGACGTGACGGGGCTGCGCACCAGCGCACGGAGGTCTGCGCTTTCGTCGAGCAAACCCTGGAACTTGGCGAGGTCGGCCTCAATCTCGGCCAACGCAGACTGCTCGTTAGCCAATTCGAACAGCGCGGCTGCGTACCGCCCCGCCGCGCCTTCGGTCACTGGATCGTCTGTTGCCACGTCAAATGCTCGCTTGCGCCAAAGCGGGCGCTGTGATTGCCCGGGAGGCAACACGGCCCCCGAGGCCGCGTCTCCTCCACAGGCGTGGAGATCAGGTGAATGCCGCCGAACCGGACGGCCGCAGGCAAATGACCCGGTTGTCGCCCCCGCGTCAAATCGAGGCGTCTCTAACATGGGCGCACGGGCCCTTCAACCGGGCCGCCACCCGCCGCATTGCCGCATTAGAGGTGTTTTGGCTCAGTCTTTGGGAGGACCAACGGCCCCAACGTCCGCCGCACGACGGGGGGGCGGACTGTGCCTAACGGACGGGCAACAGGCGATTTTGCTGCCGGTCTCGCCTATGCGTCGAGGCCCGCGGCCTCCGAACGAGGCGCCGCGGGCCCCGGGGCCTCGCCCATGCATGGCAACGTCCACGACGGCCGCCGAGCCTAAAGGCCGGGCGCGGGCCGGGAGCGGCGCGGACGAGGCCTCCTAACGTTCGGGCCCGAGCCGACACTTCGGGCCTGAGCCGACCCTTCGCGACCGCCGACGGCGCTGGCAACGACCGCCACGACGCCCCGTTACTATGGTACCCGGCGTCAGAGGCGGGCCAACGCAGGGTTTGCGATCAAGCCACGCGCGGGGGCTGCTGCGTCTCGATCTCGCGAATGCGGTCCTTGAGCCGCAGCCGAAGCTGCTTCAGAACCTTGAGCAGCAGAAGATCGGGGGTCGGTCGCCGCTGCTCACGGTCGATGCGCGCGTCGATCTCGAAATGACGAGCGCGGATGGCCTTGAGGTGCGTTTCCATCGGAGTTCCTTCTTGACGTGTGGTTGAACCGACACGGCTAAGGTGCGCCCGACGAGCTGCGGCCGCCAATAGAACCTCAGCACGCCTCTGATCGGGTTTTCCGATCTGAGGTGTCGCTTGGCCTCGCCCGCCAATGCCGCCCAACTATTCAGCATGCATTCATGCGCGAGGCGCGATAAGCGCCGCTCCGCTGGACCGATGTCGGTTCGCGGGCGCCAAGAGACGCCGGTTGGCATGAGCCGCCAGCGGGCCGGGACGGGGACAGAACGAGATGATGAAGTCGTCGAGTTTCGCGCGGACAGCCATCGCCGTTGCCGTCGCCGCCGGCACGCTGGCACAGTTGGCCACGGCCGCCGAAGCCGGCCGCCGAGACCGCGGCGGCGGGTTGCACGGGTATTCCGATAGCCGTCACTTCGACAAGTTCGGCCCGGGTCGCGGAGACCGCCGCTTCGCCGATCCGCGTCGCGAGTACTACGGCCATCCGCGCAAGCGGCGAAACAACGCTGGACCGGCGATCGCACTCGGCGCAGGCCTGTTGATGCTTGGGATCATCGCCGCACAATCCGGCCGCTACGACCGCTATGGCGACGAGGACTAGCGGTCGCGGGCTAACAGGTTCACTGCCCCTAGAACAACAAGGCGGCGGGCCGACACCCGCCGCTCTAAAGAAAGCTGTACGGGTCGATGTCGAGCGAGACGCGGACGTCCGACGGAAGTTTCGGCAGTGCCTCGCTCCACGCCCTCAGATATCCCTGCACGTCGATGTCCCGCGGCGCCTTCACCAGCAGCCGCCACCGATAGCGCCCGCGCACGATGGCGATCGGCGCCTCGGCCGGACCCAGCACCTCGATCACGTCGGAGGCAGGCGCCGCGCGTGCGACATCGCGGGCGATGTGCGCCGCGAGATCCTTGTCACGTGCCGAAACGACGATCGCGGCGAGGCGCCCGAACGGCGGCAGCAGCCCTCGTTGACGCGTCTCGATCTCGCGGTTGAGAAACGCCTCACGGTCGCCGGAGATGATCGCGGCCATGACCGGGTTCTCAGGCATGTGGGTCTGGATGAAGCCGCGCCCGCGCGCGAACGAGCGGCCGGCGCGCCCGGTGACCTGATGCAGAAGTTGGAATGTCCGCTCGCCTGCTCGCGGGTCGGCGCCCTGGGCCAATCCAAGATCGCCGTCGACGATGCCGACCGTCGCAAGATCCGGAAAATGGTGGCCTTTGGCCACGATCTGCGTGCCAATGATGATCTGCGCCTCGCCCGTCTCGATCCGCTTGATGACGGCGCGCATCTCCTCGAGTCCGGGCACGAGATCCGACGACAGGAGCTCGATGCGCGCCTCGGGAAAACGCTCCTTTACTTCTTCCGCGACCCGCTCGACGCCAGGACCGCAGGCAACGAGCGATCCCGGCTCGCTGCACTTCGGGCACTTCTCGGGCATCGCCAACGAGAACCCGCAGTGGTGGCAGTTGAGTCGCCCCCTAAAGCGGTGCTCGACCAGCCAGGCGGTGCATTGCGGGCACTCGATGCGATGGCCGCAGCTTCGGCAGAGCGTCAGTGGCGCGTAGCCGCGGCGATTGAGGAAGAGCAGCGACTGCTGGCCGTTGGCCATGGTCTCGGTGACGGCCTCGACCAGGCGCGGCGCCATCCAGCGGCCCTTGTCGGGCTGCTCGCGGCGAAGATCTATAGCGGTGATCTCCGGCAGCTCGGTGCCGAGGAACCGGCCGGGCAGAACGAGATGCCGGTAGCGGCCGGAGCGGGCGTTGACATGGCTCTCGAGGGAAGGTGTGGCCGAGGCGAGTACGGCCGGGAAGCGGCCGAGACTGGCCCTCACGACCGCCATGTCGCGGGCCTGATAGTGGACGCGATCGTCCTGCTTGTAGCCAGCGTCGTGCTCCTCGTCGACGACGACGAGGCTGAGCGACGTGAAGGGCAGGAACAGGGCTGAGCGCGCGCCGACCACGACGCGGGCCTCGCCGGTCGCGACCGCTTTCCATATTCGGGCTCGCTCGGGCCCGGCAAGCGCGGAGTGCCACTCGACCGGCGGCGCGCCGAAGCGACCCTCGAAACGGCTCATGAATTGGGAGGTGAGTGCAATCTCCGGCAGCATGATCAGCGCCTGACCACCCCGCTCCAGCGCGCGCGCTACGGCCTCGTAGTAGACCTCGGTCTTGCCGGAACCTGTTACGCCGTCGATCAGGGAGACCGAGAAGGCATCGGCGTCGACGGCGGAGCGCAGCGCATGGACCGCCGCCGCCTGGTCGGATGTGAACTCGTTCAGATGATGCCGCGGATCGGGCGTGGGGCAGCGCTTCTCCGGGATCGCGACCTCGACGAGATTGCCGGCGGCGACGAGGCCGTCGACCACGCCGCTCGTGCAGCCCGCCATCTGGGCGAGCGCTGCCTTCGAGCGGATCAATCCATCGGCGGCAATCTCGAGTGCCCGGGCTCGGGCTGGTGTCAATCGAGGCGGCACAGGGGCCTCCGGCACCAACGTGACGCCGTAGCGCGGCTTGGCCGGCTCGAAAACCGCTTGCGCACTCATCATCATGCGCACCACCATGCCGAGCGGGGCCAGGGTGTAACGGGCGATCCACTCGGCAAAACGAAGCGAAATCGGTGGCAGCGGCGGCGCATCGAGGATGCCGGTGATGGGCTTCAGCCTGACAGTCTTTTGCGGCCGACGCCTTCCTGTCGCCTCACCCGCTAGACAGGCCGCTGGCGGCGGCTCGTGTGCAGGTTCGGACTGGGAATGAGCCCCCACCGGTCGATCCCACACCACACCGATGCGGTTTTGCGGGCCGAATGGCACCAGCACGAAGGAGCCGGGCTCCGGCCGCCCCTCGGCGGGGACGAGGTAGTCGTAGGTTTGATCGAGGGCGACGGGCAGCAGAACGGGAACCGCGACCGGGTTCGCAGACCCGGCGCCGGCGCCGCCGTTTTCCAATTGTTCGAGAAGGCTACCCAAAGCCACCGCCGCCGGTTTAGAAGCTTGCGCCACGAGAGCGACGCATATCCTAGGACTGCCTATGCGGCGAGCCTGGGGCAAGCGCCGGGACGGGCTCGGTCGGAGCGCTGCGGCGCGAAGAAGGCGATAGCAGGGATCGGAGACCGATGAAATTCTTCGTCGACACCGCCGAAGTTAATGAAATCAACGAGTTGGCATCCACAGGACTGCTCGACGGCGTCACCACCAATCCGTCCTTGATCGCCAAGTCGGGGCGCGACTTCAAGCAGACGATCGCAGACATCTGCAAGATCGTTCCCGGTCCGGTGTCGGCCGAGGTTGCGGCGACGGACTACACCGGCATGATGCGCGAGGCCGAAATCCTTCGCAAAATCGCGAGCAACGTCACCATAAAGGTTCCGCTGACGCTCGACGGCCTAAAGGCATGCAAGGCGCTGACCGGCGAAGGCACGATGGTCAACGTGACGCTGTGCTTCTCGGCCAACCAGGCCATTCTGGCCGCCAAGGCGGGGGCCACGTTCGTGTCGCCGTTCATCGGCCGGCTCGACGACGTAGGCCTCGACGGGCTCGAGCTGATCCGTGAGATCCGGGTCATCTACGACAACTACCCGGATTTCCAGACCGATATCCTGGCCGCCTCCATCAGAACCGTGAACCACGTCAAGGACTGCGCGATGATCGGCGCCGATGTGGCCACTGTGCCGCCAGCCATCCTCAACGCGCTCGTCAAGCATCCGCTGACCGACAGCGGACTGGCCACGTTCGTCACGGACTGGAAGAAAACAGGCCAATCCATCGCGTGAGCGGGCAGCACCCCACCCCAGTGAAGGTGTGGAGGCGACCGCGGCGTGTGTTAACGTCTCGTTAACCATAGCCCGGCACTCTGTCCGCCGATGACTGCATCGCCACACGTCACCGCTCCAAGTACCTCGCCAGCCGTCGACCCGGAGCTTCCGCTCGGCGCCGACCTCGAACAGGCTGTCGCTGGCTGGCTGGACCAGCTCACCGAGATCAAAGGCTACTCGGCGAAGACGCGCGAAGCGTATGCCCGCGACGTCGGGCAACTGGTGGTGTTCCTCGCCGGACGTCTCGGTCGCACGCCGTGCCTCGGCGATATGGCCACCCTCGATGTACGCGCGATCAGGGCCTTCCTTACACATCGCCGCCGTATGGGCGTCGAGTCGCGGTCGCTAGCCCGATCACTGTCGGCCTTGCGCACGTTCTTCCGCTGGCTCGAGGCGCGGGATGCCATACGCAACCGGGCGATCCTCCAGGTTGCGCTGCCAAAGCTTCCGCACCGCGTGCCGAAGCCTCTGACGATCGATCGGGCTTTGGCCGTGGTCGGCGCAGGAGGCGAGGGGGCGCCGGAATGGATAGCCGCGCGCGACACGGCCGTGCTGCTGCTGCTATACGGTGCCGGGCTGCGGATCTCGGAAGCGCTGTCGATCGCGGTGCGCGACGCACCGCTGCCAGGCCGCGACACGCTCCGCGTCCAGGGAAAGGGCGGCAAGGAGCGAATGGTGCCGGTTCTGCCGGTCGTGCAGGACGCAGTGGCCCGCTACCTCGACCTGTGTCCTTATCCTCGAGCGCCGGCTGAGCCATTGTTTCTCGGCGCCAAGGGAGGGCCGTTGTCGCCGCGGATCGTGCAACTCGTGATGGAGCGGCTGCGCGGGGCGCTCGGCCTGCACGCGACGGCGACGCCTCACGCACTGCGCCACTCGTTCGCGACCCACCTGCTCTCGGCGGGCGCCGACCTTCGCCAGATCCAGGAGTTGTTGGGTCACGCCTCGCTGTCAACCACGCAGGTCTATACCGAGGTGGACCGCGACCGCCTGCTCAAGGTCTACGACGCGGCCCACCCGCGCGCCGGCGGGGGCTGAGCGTCGGCAATCGAGGTCGGCGAGCGCGTCCAATGCGGCCGCTTCGTCAGAACCGCTGAGCGATCGACGTCGCAATCGCCGCGGTCGTGCCGGTTAGTGCCGCGCCCCACGCCATGTCGACGACCGCCATCCGCCAAGTGAACCCCTTGATGATGGCAAGGTTCGTTAGATCGAACGTGGCGTAGGCGAGCAGGCCGAGCAGGCAACCAAGCGCCGCGGCCTTCGTCACCCCGCCCGACGACAATGCAGGCAGCACGGCGAAGATCACGATACCGGCCGCCATCATCAAGTAGAACAGTCCACCAGCCGCCAGATTGATCTCTTCCGCCATGAGCGGCCCCAGCTCACGCCGATAGAAATCCTTTGCCACGACACCGAGCCACAGGAAGTCGATCACCGTGAACGCGACGAGCGTCGCGATATAGGCCACTGCGGTCTGCATGGCGGTCTCCGGCTGGCCGGGGTCCCCGGACGTGAGCGAACTCGACGCCATGAACTACGTGGCGACCGCCCGATCCGACCATCGGTGTTGACAGAAACCAGAAGCGGGCGGCCATCGCCGGCGGCGGTTGGGCTCTACATGTGCACTGCGCGCTTTTCGACCGCCAGAGCCGCCTCCTTGACGGCCTCGGTCAGCGTCGGGTGGGCATGGCAGGTGCGGGCAAGATCCTCGGACGAGCCGCCGAACTCCATCACGACGGCCGCCTCCGCGATCAACTCGCCGACGTGGGGGCCGATCATGTGCACGCCAAGGATGCGATCGGTGGCCGCGTCGGCGATGACCTTGACGAAACCGTCGGTGGTACGGTTGACCTTCGCGCGCCCGTTGGCGGTAAACGGGAACTTGCCGACGTTGTAGGCCACGCCTTCGGCTTTGAGCTCCTCCTCCGTCTTGCCGACGGTGGCGACCTCGGGGAACGTGTAGACGACACCGGGGATGACGCCGTAGTTCACGTGGCCCGCTTGCCCGGCGAGGATCTCGGCCACGGCCATACCCTCGTCCTCGGCCTTGTGGGCCAGCATCGGTCCAGCGATCACGTCGCCGATGGCGTAGATGCCCGCGACGTTGGTCTGGAAGTGGTCGTCGACGACGATACGTTTTCTTGCGTCTAGCGCCACGCCCGCCTCGGCAAGTCCGAGCCCTCCGGTGTAGGGCACGCGGCCGATGGCTACGAGCACCACGTCGGCAAATTGGCTCTCGGCAGCGCCGCCTTGGGCCGGCTCGAGGACGACGGTGCAACCCGATGCATCCTTGGTCAGACCCGTGACCTTCGTTGCGAGCTTGAAGGACATCCCCTGCTTCTGCAGGATCTTCTGGAACTGGCGCGCCACCTCCGCGTCCATCCCGGGCAGGATGCGGTCGAGATACTCGACGACCAGCACCTCGGCACCGAGCCGTCGCCACACCGAACCGAGCTCGAGGCCGATCACGCCGGCACCGACGACGATCATCCGCTTCGGCACGACCGTCAGCTCGAGCCCGCCGGTGGACGATACGACCTGCGTCTCGTCGATCTCCACGCCCGGCAGCTTGGCGACGTCGGAGCCCGTGGCAATGACGATGGCTTTTGTCTCGAGCGCGCGTGCTTCGCCGCCGGCGACGGCAACTTCTACCCGCCCGGTGCCCAGCACGCGGCCGGTGCCGTGGAACGTCTCGACCTTGTTCTTTTTGAGCAGGAAAGCCACGCCGTCGACGTTGCCCTTGATCCCCTCGTTCTTGAACGCCTGCATCCGAGCCAGGTCGAGGCGCGGCTGCACGTCTATGCCCATCGCTGCGAAGCCGTGACCGGCCTCCTCGTACATCTCGGAGGCGTGCAGAAGCGCTTTCGACGGAATACAGCCGACGTTGAGGCAGGTGCCGCCGTGCGTCGCGCGCTTCTCGACGACCGCAACCTTGAGCCCGAGCTGCGCGGCGCGGATAGCGCAGACGTAACCGCCGGGGCCGGTTCCGATGACAACGAGATCGTACATTCTTAAGCCCTCACGATTTGGTTGACGGATTCGCTGCCACCGGCGGACCCAACAGGCCGCCGCGCAACGCAAGATACTGGGACGCGGTCGCCGACCCGAGGCCGAGCCACCGCAACATCGGTCGCCCGCTCCGGGCCGCCAGAAGCATGAGCCCCATGTAGATCGCGAGCGAGCCGAGCAGTCCGGCCAGCGTGCCGATAAGAACAAGGTTGGCCTCGCTCAGCATGCCGGCCTTGGCCAGGGCTGCGCGGACAAGACCGATCAGGAAGGGGTGGATGAGGTAGAGCGCCAGCGTCGCCTCACCGGCAAACGCCATGAAGCGTAACAGCGGTGTCTCGGGCTCTGGCAAGGCACGCGCGAGGCAAAGAACTGTGAGGCTACCGAGCACCGCCGTCAGCAACGCGGCGAGCGCCGATCCGGACGGCGTCACCCCTGCGAGCACCACCGCAAACAGCGCCGCCGCAGCGGCAGCGGCGCCAAGTGCCGAGCGCCACGTGGAGGTGACGGCCTCGATACGGCCGGGCAGGAGCAGGCCAAGCCCGTAGAGCGCTGCGTTGCGCACGATATGGCTCGCTGCTCCTGGATCCTTGCCGCTGTCTCCGATAAGCACGGAAATCGCCGCGAGTGCGCCCGCGATCGCCAGCGTAGCGAGGGGCGGCATGGCAAGGACGGGCGTCGCCGCCGGCGGCTGCAGAGCCGGCGCCGCCCGCGCCAACAGCCAAGGCATGGCCAAGGCGATCCCTTGCCTCAGCACGCGGATTACGATGAGATCGTAGAGAAACCAGAAGTGGTCGACCGGCACCCACAGGATCTGGATCAGTGCGCCGAGCCCCAGGGGCGTGTTGGCAAAACCCGGAAGCGCCGCCTTGGTGGCAATCCACAGCGCCGACCAGATGACGTAGGGCACGACAAGACCCCATGCGAGGGAGGCGGCGAACGAGCCGCGCCCGGATCTGGCCTGGAGGGCCGCCGCACAGCCCGCCAGAACAAAAAATAGCGGCATGTGGAATTCGTAGATGACCAGAACCAGGGCGGCCAGCGCATCGCTCGAGACGAGCGACGGAGTCCTCTCGACGGAGAGGCTGGCGTGGCCGAAAACGACGAGCGCGATGCCGACAGCCTTTGAATAGTCAAGCCACGCCAGTCTACGCGACCGGTCCTGGAGCGCTGGAGCTGCCATCGGATTGCCGTGCCGCATGACTGTCGCCCTTTCGGCCCGCGGCGTGCTCAGAGATCGAGCACGAACCGCTGCGGGTCCTCCAGGCACTCCTTGACGCGCACGAGGAAGGTCACCGCCTCTTTGCCGTCGACGATGCGGTGATCGTAAGAAAGCGCCAGATACATCATGGGCCTGGCGGCAATGCTGCCGTCCTTGAGCACCACGGGCCGCTGGTCGATGCGGTGCATCCCGAGGATGCCGGACTGCGGCGCGTTGAGGATCGGCGTCGAGAGCAGCGAGCCGTACACGCCGCCGTTGGAGATGGTGAAGGTGCCGCCCTGCATGTCCTCGATGCCGAGCTTGCCGTCACGCGCCCGGCGTCCGAACTCGGCAATCTTGCTTTCGATCTGGGCGATGTTCATGTGGTCGGCGTCGCGCACGACGGGAACGACAAGCCCCTTCTCGGTGCCGACTGCGACGCCGATATGATAGTAGTTCTTGTAGACCATATCGGTCCCGTCGATCTCAGCATTGACGGCCGGGATCTCCTTCAAGGCCTGGATGCAGGCCTTCGCGAAGAAGCCCATGAAGCCGAGCTTCACGCCGTGGCGCTTCTCGAACAGGTCCTTGTACTGGTTGCGCATGGCCGTCACGGCGGTCATGTCGACGTCGTTGAAGGTCGTCAACATGGCGGCGGTGTTCTGCGCATCCTTGAGACGTCGCGCGATTGTCTGGCGCAGTCGCGTCATGCCGACCCGCTTCTCGCGCGTCGCATCGACCGGGGTCGACGGAACGCGCATCTGCTGCAGCGGGACGGCAGACGGGGCCGGCACGTAGGCAGCGGGAGCGGCGGGTGCCAACGCCTGGGCGGCGGACGGCGCGGCAGCCTTGCCGGCCGTGGCGGCGATCACGTCCTGCTTCAGGATCTGGCCGCGCTTGCCGGAGCCTGCCACGTCGTCGGCGGACAACCCACCCTCGGCCATCATCTTGCGAGCAGCGGGAGCGGGCGGCATGTCCGTGGCCACCTTGGCAGCGGCGGGCGCGGCCGCCGGGGCCATGGCGGCCGCGGGTGCTGCGGCAGCAGGTGCGGCGGCACCCGCGCCCTCGCGAAGCAGGCCGAGCAGGGCACCGATCGCGACCGTCGTACCCTTCTCCACCTTGATCTCGGACAGGATCCCCGCCGAGGGGGCGGGCACCTCGACCGTCACCTTGTCGGTCTCGAGCTCGACCAGCGGCTCGTCGACTTTGACTGCGTCGCCAGCCTTCTTGAACCATTGGCCGACGGTCGCTTCCGTCACGCTCTCTCCGAGCGTCGGCACTTTGATCTCGATTGTCATGGTTTCCTGCCCTGATTGATGCGCCGGCGCGAACGGCCGGCATGCGTGATGGGTGTCTCGATCCGGCTTCGGCGCCCAGCCGCTGCCCCGAAAGGCGCCGGGTGCTGCAACCGGGTCGGCCGAAGCCCGTGCCCCGGCCACCCCTTGTGTTCAGTTACGCTACGGTCAGCGCTTCCGTGACAAGCGACTTCTGCTCGGAGGCATGCTTGGAGGCGAGCCCCGTCGCGGTCGCGGCCGAGGCGGGCCGGCCAGCATAACGCGCCCGCTTCACCTTGCCGCCTGCATGCTCGAGCACCCACTCGAGGTTAGGCTCGATGAAGGTCCAGGACCCCATGTTCTTGGGCTCTTCCTGGGCCCAGACTACGTCGGCGTTGGGGAACCGCGACAACTCTGTGATCAGCGTGCGGGCCGGGAAGGGGTAGAGCTGCTCGACGCGCAGAATATAGACGTCGTCGATGCCAGCCGCCTCGCGGGCCTCGTAGAGGTCGTAATAGACCTTCCCGGAGCACAAGACGACACGACGGATCGCGCGATCCTCCTTGAGCTTGATCTTCTCGCCGGTGCGCGACTGCGCGTCATCCCACAGCACGCGATGGAAGGTGGTGCCAGGGCCCATCTCGTCGAGCCGCGAAATCACGCGCTTGTGGCGCAGCAGCGACTTCGGCGTCATCAAGATGAGCGGCTTCCTGAACTTGCGGTGGATCTGGCGGCGCAGGATGTGGAAGTAGTTCGCGGGCGTGGTGCAGTTCGCGACCTGCCAGTTGTCCTCCGCAGAAAGCTGCAGGAACCGCTCGAGACGCGCCGAGGAATGCTCGGGGCCCTGGCCCTCGTAGCCGTGCGGCAGCAGGCAGACCAGCCCCGACATGCGCAGCCACTTCCGCTCGCCAGAGGACAGGAACTGGTCGAACAGAACCTGCGCACCGTTGGCGAAATCGCCGAACTGCGCCTCCCACAACACGAGTGCATTGGGCTCGGCCAGCGAGTAACCGTACTCGAACCCGAGCACGGCTTCCTCGGACAGCATCGAGTTGATCACCTCGAAACGCGCCTGGTCGGCGGCAACGTACTTGAGTGGCGTGAAGCGGCGCTCACTGTCCTGGTCGATCACGACAGAGTGGCGGTGCGAGAAGGTACCCCGCTCGCAGTCCTGGCCCGACAGCCGGACCGGAAACTGCTCCTTGACGAGCGTGCCGAATGCCAGGTGCTCAGCCATGCCCCAGTCTACGCCCTCACCGGTCTCGATCATCTCGCGGCGCTTCTCGAGCAGCTTGGCCACCGTCTTGTGCGCGTTGAGGTCGGTGGGCAGCGTGGTGATGCGGCGGCCGACCTCCTTCAGCAGATCGATCTCGACCCCGGTATTGCCGCGGCGCGCCTCGTCGTCGGCGAGGCCGAGGCCCGACCAGCGGCCGTCGAGCCAATCGGCCTTGTTGGGCTTGAAGCCGTCGGAGGCCGCGAACTCCGCGTCGAGGTGAGCACGGAAAGCGCCCTTCATCTGGTCGACGGACTCGGGCGTCATCGTGCCCTCGTCGACGAGCTTCTTGGCGTAGAGTTCGACCACCGAGGTATGGGCCTTGATGGCCTTGTACATAGTCGGCTGAGTGAACAGCGGCTCGTCGGTCTCGTTGTGACCGAAGCGGCGGTAGCACACCATGTCGATGACCACGGGCTTCTGGAACTTCTGCCGGAACTCGGTGGCAATCTTGGCGACGTGGACGACCGCCTCTGGGTCGTCGCCGTTGACATGAAAGATCGGCGCCTCGACCATCTTGGCGACGTCGGTGCAGTAGGGCGAGGAGCGCGAGAAGCGCGGGTTGGTGGTGAACCCGATCTGATTGTTGATGATGAAATGGATCGAGCCGCCGGTGCGGTGGCCTTTGAGGCCCGAAAGCCCAAGGCACTCGGCGACGACGCCCTGTCCCGCGAACGCGGCGTCGCCGTGGATGAGCAGCGGCATGATCGGCCAGCGCTCGTTCGGCTCGCAGCCGTGCTGGTCCTGCTTGGCGCGCACCTTGCCCAACACTACGGGATCGACGATCTCGAGGTGCGACGGGTTGGCGGTCAGCGAAACATGGACGTTGTTTCCATCGAAGGTGCGGTCCGACGAGGCGCCGAGGTGGTACTTGACGTCGCCCGAGCCTTCGACGTCGTCGGGTTTGTAGGATCCGCCCTTGAACTCCTTGAAAATAGCGCGGTGCGGCTTGCCCATCACATTGGCGAGCACGTTGAGGCGCCCGCGATGCGCCATGCCGATCACGATCTCGCGCACGCCGAGCTGACCGCCGCGTTTGATGATCTGCTCGAGGGCCGGGGCCATCGCCTCGCCGCCGTCGAGGCCAAAGCGCTTGGTGCCGGTGTACTTCACGTCGCAAAACTTCTCGAAAGCCTCCGCCTCGATCAGCTTGTTGAGGATCGCCTTCTTGCCCTCGACAGTGAAGCGGATGTCCTTCTCCTCGCCCTCGATGCGCTCCTGGATCCAGGACTTCTGCGCCGGGCTCGTAATGTGCATGAACTCGTAGCCGATGTGACGGCAATAGGTCCGGCGCAGGATTTTGAGCATCTGACGGATGGTTGCCGTCTCGAGCCCGAGGTAGCGATCGATGAAGATGGGCCTGTCCAGGTCAGCCTCTGTGAAGCCGTAGGTCTCGGGCTTGAGCTCTTGATGGACTTTGCGGTCGGCGAGGTCGAGCGGGTCGAGGTCGGCTGCAAGATGCCCCATGACGCGATAAGCGCGGATCAACATCAGGGCGCGGATCGAGTCCTGCGTCGCCCTGAGACTCGCGATCGGCGACATGTCGAAGCCGAGCTGGTGCGAGCGCATCGAGAGCCGCTCGCGGACCGTGCTCTCGAGCTGGTCGTAGTCGCCCGTGAGCGCCGCGATGGTCTCGCCGTTGGTCACCAGCGACGACAGCGGCTGACCCCAGTCGGGCTTGCCGTGGTCGACCTGAGGAATGTTCTGAGTGTCCTGCAGGCTCTCGAAGAAGTGCCGCCACTCGTCGGTCACTGAGCCGGGGTTCTTCTGGTAGACGTTCAGCATCTCCTCGACGTATGCGGCATTGGCGCCGTCGAGGAAGGACGTGCGCAGGAACTGCTCGTTGAGCGGCTGGCGTGTCATGCAAGATCCCTGTTCTGTGGCCTGCCAATGGGGGAGTGTGCGGCCGTCGAGGGTGCCGCGAGGCAACGCGCCTCTGCCGGCGGCCGCTGGCGGTCAAACCTGATCGCAGCGCGATATTGCCGCAGTATGTAGCTCGTTTGACTGTAGCTCATAAGACCGTCGAAAGTGGCAAGGAACGACCTCGGCACAGTCATGTTTTGCGCCGCATTTCGACGCTCGGGAAGGGGGTTGTTCCAGCCAACACGACGGTCGTGGCCCGAATCGGCTCGAACCCCAGGGCCGCGTAGAACGGCTCTGCCCCAAGGCTCGAAAGAACCTCGAGCGTTGCAGATCCCGCGGAACGGGCCTGGTCGACAATCACGCTCATGATCGCGCGGCCGATACCCGCCCTGATCCATGCCGGATGGGTCGCGAAATGACGGACATGACCGACGCCAGGCACGACGGTGCCCGCGCCGGGCCGCTCGGGCGTCCAGCCGCCGCAGCCGATGAGCGTGGCGGGGGCTGCCGCGCCGGTCGCGTCCGGAACGGCGACGAAAAAGGTGCCCGACATCAACAGCTCAGGTCGTGCGACCGTCATGAGCGGCAATGCCGCGGCGAGCACATCTGCTGGATAGCTCGCGGACATCAAGGTGGAATAGGACGCGCGAAGCAGAGCACCCACGGCGGCATCGTCGGCGCCTTCGGCGACCCGAACGTGGAACATCCGCGCCATGCGGGCTGCCTCCTGCCGACACCGCCCATACTCTGGCGGTGTGCCGTTGGCGCGGCAAGCCCTCACTTGTCCTAGCCAACAAGGCTGGCTCCGAAAAGGCGCGGGCGACGCGTCCGCTCGAAGCTCGATCCGGGACGCACCTGATGCGCGGCCCTCTCCATCCGTCGCATATCAGCCGCCCGCAGGGCGGCCGACGGATGCTCAACCTTTCAGGCGCGCCAGCAGCGTGGTGCCAAGCGAGGCCGGACTGTCAGCCATGGCAATGCCGGCCGCCTGCATCGCCGCAATCTTGTCTTCGGCCTTGCCCTTGCCACCCGAGATGATTGCGCCCGCGTGCCCCATGCGGCGGCCCGGAGGCGCCGACGCCCCAGCGATGAAGCCGGCCATGGGCTTCTTGCGGCCCTTCTTCGCCTCGCGCGCGATGAACTCGGCCGCCTCTTCCTCGGCTGAGCCGCCGATCTCACCGATCATGATGATCGAGTGGGTGGCGGGGTCGGCGAGAAACATCTCGAGCACGTCAATGAACTCGGTGCCCTTCACGGGATCGCCGCCGATGCCGACCGCGGTCGACTGGCCGAGACCCGCGTCCGTCGTCTGCTTCACCGCTTCGTACGTGAGCGTCCCAGAGCGCGAGACGATGCCCACGTTGCCAGCCTTGAAGATATTGCCCGGCATGATGCCGATTTTGCACTGATTGGGCGTCAAGATGCCCGGACAGTTGGGTCCGAGCAGCCGCGAACGGGACGCAACCAGCGCCCGTTTGACCCGGATCATGTCCATCACCGGGATACCTTCGGTGATGCACACGATGAGCGGGATCTCGGCGTCGATCGCCTCGAGGATGGCGTCGGCTGCGAACGGCGGCGGGACGTACACGGCGCTTGCCGTGGCCCCGGTCGCCTTCTTGGCGTCGAGCACGGTGTCGAACATCGGCACATCGGCGAGATCCGCGTCCGGGTGCTTGGTGCCGCCCTTGCCGGGCGTCACACCGCCTGCGCAGGGAGTGCCGTAGGCTTTGGCTTGTTTCGTGTGAAACGTTCCCTGGGCGCCGGTGATGCCCTGAACGATGATCTTGGTGGTGTTGTCGATGAGAATGGCCATAGCGAGCCTTCCTGAATGGGAGCGTACTTCGATGCGATGCGGCTGACGCCCGGTCTCAGGCGGCCTTCACGGCATCCGTGATCTTCTTGGCCGCGTCGGCAAGGTTGTCGGCAGCGACGATCTTGAGCCCGGAAGCGCCGAGGATCTCTTTGCCAAGCTCGACGTTGGTGCCTTCGAGGCGCACCACCAGCGGCACTGTGATCGACATCTCCTTGGCGGCGGCGATGATGCCCTCCGCGATGATGTCGCAGCGCATGATGCCGCCGAAAATGTTGACCAGGATGCCCTTCACCGACGGATCGGCGAGAATGATCTTGAAGGCCGCCTGCACCTTCTCCTTCGAGGCTCCGCCGCCCACGTCGAGGAAGTTGGCGGGCTCCATGCCATACAGCTTGATGATGTCCATGGTCGCCATCGCTAGGCCGGCACCGTTGACCATGCAGCCTATTTCGCCGTCGAGCTTGATGAACGAGAGGTCAAACTTCGAGGCCTCGATCTCCATCGGGTCCTCCTCGCCCTCGTCGCGCATGGCGACGATTTCGGGATGGCGGTAGAGGGCGTTCGAATCGAAATTCATCTTGCCGTCGAGGCAGACCAGCTTGCCGTCCTTCGTAACGACGAGCGGATTGATCTCGAGCAGGCTCATGTCCTTCTCGACCACCATCCGGTAGAGGTCGCCGACCATCTTTACGCACGTCTTCTGAGCCTCGCCCGTTAGGCCGAGCGCGAACGCGACCTTGCGGCCATGGAACGGCTGGAAGCCCGTGGCCGGATCGATCGACATCGTCATGATCTTCTCTGGCGTGTCGTGGGCGACCTCCTCGATGTTCATGCCGCCGGCCTGGCTGACGATGAAGGCAACGCGCGAGGTGGCGCGGTCGACCAGCGCCGAGAGATAGAGCTCGCGGTCGATCGCCGAGCCATCCTCGACGTAGAGCCGCTTGACCTGGCGACCGGCATCACCGGTCTGAAGCGTGACGAGCGTATTGCCCAGCATCTGACCGGCGTAGGTCTTGACCTCGTCGATCGACTTGGCGATGCGAACGCCGCCTGCGGCGCCGGCCGCCGCTTCCTTGAACTTGCCTTTTCCGCGTCCGCCGGCATGGATCTGTGCCTTCACGACCCAGACCGGACCCGGCAGCTTCTTCGCCGCCGCGACCGCCTCCTCCACGGTGAATGCCGGAAACCCCTGTGCGGTCGGCACACCGTATTGCCGGTAAAGCTCTTTGGCCTGGTACTCGTGGATGTTCATATTCGGGCTCCCATGCTGAGGCTCGTCGTCGGCGAAACCTCGACTTTAGTCTGGCATACCGTATACCAAGCGCTTGGACCATCCGCTCGGCCTATCTGCGGCGAACTGTCCTGCGGCAGCGAGTTACCGAGGCGGCGCGTCCGGTTCCGAGCGCGCCGCAGCGGGCCTCTCGGAGCTAAGTCCCGAGCTGGGGTGCAACCTTGAGGCAGGCGTCCACCAGCCCTTTGACCGATTCGACACTCTTCATGAACATCGTGCGCTCGGCACCGTTCAGGTCGATCTCGACGACACGCTCGACGCCACCCGCGCCGAGCACCACCGGGACGCCGACATAGAGGCCTTTGACGCCATACTCGCCGTTTAGGTAAGCCGCGCAGGGCAGAACACGCTTCTGGTCTTTGAGGAAAGCTTCGGCCATCTGGATCGCCGACGACGCCGGCGCGTAGAATGCGGAGCCGGTCTTCAGAAGTGCAACGATCTCGCCGCCGCCCTTGCGGGTCCGGTCAACGATCTGATCGAGCCGCTCCTGCTTCATCCAGCCCATCTTGATCACGTCCGGCAGCGGGATGCCGGCCACCGTCGAGTAGCGCACCAGCGGCACCATGTCGTCGCCATGGCCACCGAGCACGAATGCCGAGACGTCGTTGACGGAGATCGCCAGCTCGTCTGCGAGGAAATGGCGGAAGCGCGCCGTGTCGAGCACGCCGGCCATGCCGACAACCATGTTCCTCGGCAGGCCGGAGGACTTCTGCAGTGCCCACACCATCGCGTCGAGCGGATTGGTGATCACGATCACGAAGGCGTTCGGAGCGTACTTCTTGATGCCGGCGCCGACCTGCTCCATCACCTTGAGATTGATGCCGATGAGGTCGTCGCGGCTCATGCCGGGCTTGCGCGGCACGCCGGCGGTAACGATACAGACGCCCGCGCCCTCGATGTCCGCGTAGGCATTGGTTCCCTTCAGCGTGCAGTCGAACGCCTCGACCGCACCCGACTGGGCGATGTCGAGCGCCTTGCCCTGGGGGGTGCCCTCCGCGATGTCGAACAGGATGACGTCGCCGAGCTCCTTGAGGCCGACGAGATGGGCGAGCGTGCCGCCGATCATGCCTGCGCCGATCAGGGCGATCTTGGTGCGCGCCATGCGGAAAGCCTCCTTGGTGATGTTGGGTGGTTGGGTCGGATGCCGAGCGGCGCCCTGCCTTCGGGTGCTCCGGACCGGTGAGACGGCCCGGCAGCGTCCGACGCCGGATCGGAGGTTTGGTTAGCGGGAAAAGCAGGGCACCTCAAGTTAATGCATCCGCTCTCGAACCAAAGTCTGGAAAACGGAGCGGTGTGACGGACCAGGCGACCCTCCCCGCGAGTCAGTAGCGCGGTCAAAGAACCGCCTCCCTCTCGCGGCCTTGCCAGCGGGCCAGCAAGTAGCCCTCACTGCGCATTTCCATCAGCCGCGAGGCGGTGCGTTGGAAAAGATCGGAGCCATCGCCGCGCGTGTAGAGGTCGTCGGGCTCGGCCTCTGCCGACGCAATCAGGCAGATGCGGTTGTCATAAAGTGTATCGATCAGATTGATAAAGCGCCGAGCAACATCGCGGCGCGAGGGATCGAGCTTCGGAATACCGTCGATGAGGATGGTGTGGAAGGTCTGTGCGAGCCCGAGATAGTCGCCTGAGCCGAGCGGACGATCGCACAGTTCCTCGAAACGAAAGCGCGCCACGCCCATGGCGGTCGAGGCCTGCGGCACATGCAGCTTGCGTCCCTTGATCTCAAGGTCGACGCCGCCGCGCGCTCCAGGGCCCGCAAGCCGAAGCCAGTGACGGTCGAGCTCGGCGCGGGCCGAGGCATCGGCCGGCGTGAAAAAAAGTGGATGGCCGGACAGCTTGTCGAGCCGGAAATCCTTGGCCGACTGGACCTCGTGGACGTCGAGGTTGTCCTCGATAAGATCTATGAACGGCAGAAAGAGCTGTCGATTGAGGCCGTTCCGGTAAAGCTCGGACGGATGCGCGTTGGAGGTCGAGACGATCACCACGCCGCGCTCGAAGACCACTTTGAAGAAGCGCCCGAGGATCATCGCGTCCGCGATGTCGGTGACGTGCAGCTCGTCGAAGCAAAGCAGCCCCGGATCGCCAGCCATCTCGAGAGCCACAATCGGAATGGGGTCTCCGTCGACGGTTTTGCGGGCCACTGCAATGCGCTCGTGCGCCTCGGCCATGAAGGCGTGGAAGTGACTACGCCGCTTGGGCCGGAATTCGACGGCGGCGTAGAAGATGTCCATCAGCATCGTCTTGCCGCGGCCGACACCTCCGTGAAGATAAAGCCCCTTCGGACGAACGCCCTGCTCGCGGGCGAAGCGGGAAAACAGCCCCCGCCGCGGCGGTTTCCAGCCGGCGAGCGCGACGGCGAGGCGATCGAGTTCGGCAACCACGGCCGCTTGCGCAGGATCGGGCTCGATCTCGCCCGTCCGCAACAGCTCCTGGTATCGCTCGATGACCCGGGCCCGCATTCCGCTCCGCCGCTCCGTCTGCCCGCCTGCCCTCGCCCGCCTGCCCTCGCA
The DNA here is from genome assembly GCA_964471635.1 of uncultured Hyphomicrobium sp. GTDB lineage: Bacteria > Pseudomonadota > Alphaproteobacteria > Rhizobiales > Hyphomicrobiaceae > JAKAML01. The sequence continues at coordinate 60,093 of CAYYGO010000013.1, read as the reverse complement.
CCCGATGCGATGGGCTCGCGTCGGAGCCGGCCGGCCCCATAGGTGCCGTAGCCGGACCGCGTTTGGCAAACGCTAAGCGCGAACTGCTCGACTGTGAAAGCCCGCGTTCGGCCGTGGCACTGCTCTGACGCGACACTGGTCGCGTGCGGCACTCCGGCGCATGGATCGCCAACAGCCGGCAGGATTTATGCCGCAGCGCACAATGCTGACCCGCGCCGAACGCATGCCATAATCAATTTTTCCAATCCAGTCATCATTCCGGTCCATTGTGCGATGCATTATAATGGCTCGACGCGCCGAACCGACACTCGATCGGTGCGAGCGTTGCGGTCGCGGACAAGCCTGCCGAAGAGCAGGCCGGCGGGACCGCCGGAATGATCAGGAGCAACCCTCCACGGAGGTACATGACATGAGCGAGCGTCATCGGGCCGGCGGCACGATCCGCAAGCTGTGGCCGTCGGAAACGGACAAGTTCCGCGACCACCTACTGCGGCTCGACAAGGACAGCCGCCGCATGCGCTTCGCGCATGCCGTTTCCGACAGCTTCATCGAGGATTATGCTGCGCGCATGAACGAGATGGGCTCCATCGCCTACGGCTACATCGAGGACGGCGAAGTTCGCGCCGTGGCCGAGTTGCGAAAGCTTGGCGACTCCTGGGGTCACGAGGCCGAGGCCGCGTTCTCGGTCGAGCGCGCGTTCCAGGAGCGGGGCCTTGGGTCCGAGCTCATGGGACGCGTCATCCGCGCGGCGCGCAATCGCGGAGTGCACCACCTCTACATGAGTTGCCTCGCAGAGAACGTGAAGATGCAGGCCATCGCCAGGAAGCACGAGGCGGAGCTGAAGTTCGAATACGGTGAGGTGATCGGCGATATCGTTCCGCAGGAGGCCAACTACTTCTCGATCCTGGCCGAGGCGGTCGAGGATCGGGTCGGCTACATGATGGCCGTGCTGGACCTCAAGCAGCGCTCCGCCAAACGCCCGGATACATCGGCGCAATCGAGCTCTGCGGCCTAGAGCCTGCTCGACTGAGATGGAAGCGGCTTCGCTGCCGTCGAAGGCGTGATTGAAGCTCTGAAGCAGAGACTTGGAGCAGGCCACCGAGGCTGGAAGCTCATCCGTCAGGATCGAACCTGCGCGAGCCGTCGAGGCGCCTCCGCCCGTGCGACGTCTACCCGGGATCTGCCCACGCCACCTTCCGGGGCCAAGAGAAACACAAACCGAACGGGCGCGCAGTACGCGCCCGTTCGCGTATGCGGCGAGTGATATCCGCCGTCGCCGCCGATAACCACCTCGTGCAGGCGCGCGATCGCGATCCGAGGCACGCCACGTCGCGCAATGCCGCGCCGCGTAGCGCGAGAACCGTTCGGAGGGATTTCGATCGGCAGACAGTATCGCGAGAGCGAGATGGCGCAAGGCAAGGCGCCGAAAGCGCGAAGGGCTGCTGGCAAGTGCGTCAAGCACTCAAGCCGCAGCCCCTGCAAACCGACCGAGTGAAAGCGCCTCGCCTGACCACGCAATACCGGTACGCCACTGGCAGGGGTCTCTCACTCGTTGTCCCTTCTAACCACGGACGCATGTCAGCGACGTGACAAGCACCAGCGAAGAAAGTCGTGAGCGGGCGGTCAATCCGGTGACTTGCCTCCGGCCTCAAATGAGCTGAGACGACTTAGTCGACTGCAAAAACACAAAAATTGATGATTTCACGCAACACACAGCCTGCAATGACGCATGATTGGGGCAAGCCAATTGATTTTGCATGTCAACAAATTCGTCGAACTTGCTCATCTTTTTTTCGTGTCCGGATTGATTCGGGCGCATGACCTGAAAAGAGAGAGAGAGAGAGAGAGAAAGATCCATGGCTAAGACCGCTGCCAAGAAGGCCCCTGCAAAGGCCGCTGCCAAGAAGACGACCGCTCGCAAGCCTGCCGCAAAGGCAAAGGCGAAAGTTGTGCGCAAGCCGAAGGCTGCCCCGAAGGCCGCCCGCAAGACGCGCAAGGCCGCCTGAGCATCCGCGTCGTCGCGCGCTCAAGGGATTGGGCACCTGGAGCGCCGCCGACCGGAACCCGGAGTGCGAAACTCAAAGGCCGATGGCAGCGACATGCGCCATCGGCCTTGTTGTTTTGGCGCCCGCAATGACTTCTTAGTGGGGCTTACGACCGATGGTAGCCACCTTTGCTGTCAGACCCGGCGTTCCACCATGAGTTTCTTCAACTCGGCGATGGCCTTGGCCGGCGAGAGCCCTTTCGGACATGCCTTCGCGCAATTCATGATGGTGTGGCAGCGATAGAGCCGGAACGGATCCTCGAGGTTGTCGAGACGCTCACCGGTCGCCTCGTCCCGGCTGTCGATCACCCACCGATATGCTTGCAGCAGAACGGCGGGGCCCAGGTAGCGGTCCGAGTTCCACCAATAGCTCGGGCAGGACGTCGAGCAGCAGGCGCAGAGAATGCATTCGTAGAGCCCATCCAGCTTCTCGCGGTCTTGGCGGCTCTGCTTCCATTCCTTGGGCGGCGCAGGCGTATCGGTCTTGAGCCAGGGCTCGATCGACCGATGCTGCGCATAGAAATTTGTCATGTCGGGCACAAGGTCCTTGATCACCTTCATGTGCGGCAGCGGATAGATGCGCACAGTGTCCTTGACGTCGTCGCACCCCTTCAGACATGCCAGCGTATTGGTGCCGTCGATGTTCATCGCGCACGAACCGCAGATCCCCTCCCGGCACGAGCGCCGGAAGGTCAGCGTCGGATCGATCTCGTTCTTGATCTTCATCAGCGCGTCGAGAACCATCGGTCCGCACTGGCTCTGGTTCACCCAGTAGGTGTCGATGTGCGGATTGGCGCCGTCGTCCGGGCTCCAGCGATAGATCTCGAACTTGCGCCAGCGGCCTTCGCCTTCGGGACGGTTCCAGATCTTGCCATTCTTGATCTGGGAGTTCTTGGGAAGCGTCAGCTGTACCATGGGACCTCGACGGCGGTGTTCGTGAGCGGGGCTTAAGGCAGAGAGCGATGCGCGTTCGGCGGTGAGGGCGATAGCGGCCTTCGGTGCCCTTGACGACGGCACAGCTCGGACCGCGATACCGTTGGCGCCCCACTCGACACTCTGAGATGCGGCGATGCAGCACCGCTGTCAACGCTACGTTAGAGAGGTCCAGACAATCGCCAGAGCAGCTTCACACGCCAATTCACGCTATTCGGCGCGATGGGCCTTCAACTCGCGCACCAGCGCCGTCAGCCGCTCGGCGACGCTGGCACACGTGTCCACGGTCTGCCTGAGGGTGGCGCGCTCCTGGATGAGCTTGTTGAGCCGCTCCTGCTCCTCGCCGAAGCCATAGAACAGCTCCTCCGGAGCATCGATCTCGCCGTCCTCCACCGCGCACATGACGTCGAAGGCGTTCTGCGAGGCCAGCACGAGCATGGACGCGACGTCGTTAACGAGCTGCTGATAGAGGCGGCAGTCGTCGGCGGGTGCGCGGGGCCCGTAGACGCCGAACTTCAAAGGCGAGGCGCCCTGCGCGCCTTCACCTGCGAACAAGCGTGGATTGCGCTGGAAGCGGCGAAAGATCTCGGTGAGACCGAGACAGCAGTTCTCGAGGTCGCGCAGTGCCGCGGACGCCTTGCGGCGCGCTTTCGCACGGTCGGGCGTGCGTTCCTGCCCTACCCAGTTGATGGCGGCAATCGAGGCGATGGCACCCAAAGCTGCCAGCCCCGGGAGGACCGCGGCAAAGGGATCGGGCGCGATCCGCATATCGGCGTCCGGCGGCGACGCCGCGGCCTTGGCCACACTCTTTGCGACGGCTGCGGGCGGCTTAGGCTCGGCGCGCTTTGGATCCTTGGCCATGCACGGCTCCTCGCTGACGTGCCCGGCTGCACGCCCGGGCGGGCATGGCCTTGGGCGAATCGGGCGCGATGGTCAAAGATATAGCGTCGCCGCAGACGAGAAGTGTGACCGCGGCGCGGCCAAGCGCCGGAATGGCTAGACGGGGAAGCCGAGCGCCGTGTTGTTCGGGGTGGTGAACAGCACCTTGTAGCCTCGCGCCTCAGCGTCCGAGATGACATCGGGCCGCCACCGGTCGCGCGCCAGGTGCTCGATCACGACGAGCCGCGGCCACAGCGACTGAGGCGCCGTAGCCAGGAACGGGGGCAGCACTTTGTCCTCGTGCCCCTCGACGTCGATCTTCATGGCGTCGATCCGCACCAACCGCGATGCGGCAACCAGCCCGGCAAGGGCCTTCAGCGGCACCTCACGGCCCTCACCCTTACGCTCGAGCGAGCGCGAGCCCTCGTCGGCGCCGCCCGCGAGGATGCCCGTGCCGTCGGCCGCACTAATGGCGACCGGCACCCGGTCGACCATCGCGTCGTCGCGGATCCGCCCGTCGCGACGGGCCTGCGCGATGTTGAAGGCCAAGCGGTCGAGCAACTCGGAATTGGGGTCGATGGCAACGATCCGTGCGCCAGGCCCCGCGGCGAGCGCCGCGGCGAGACTGTAGAGCCCCGCGTTGGCACCAACGTCGAGAAACACGGCTCCCGGCGCCCCCATAGCCGCGCGGATCACGGCGTGCTCGCGGGCATCCATGCGGTCGGGGCGCATCAGCGCCTTGCGTTCCGAGACGTTGTTGGCGGGGTAGAGCCTGACACGCGCCCCGAACACCTCGACGTCGACGGGGCCCGAATGCACGGTCCGGAACAGCCTGTAGAGGAGCTTCCGCGCCGGTCCGCGTCCGAGCAGCGTGGTCCGAGACAACCAAACGAGCGTGCGCGCCAATGCGCCCGGCTGGTGCTCGCCCCAGGCCCCGCGGACGAGCTTGGCCGAAGCGTCGGTCACGCCGTCTCTCCTGGCCGGCCGAGCCAGATGTCGAAGAACGATGCGACGACCGGGAGACGTCTGGTGCTCAGACCGCGCGCCACAGCCCCGCGGGAGGACCCAACCTGCGATGCCGTGCCGATTCGATCAGAGGACTGGCGGATGCCCATGGTAGATCCATGACGGAACAAGAGGGCCTCCGCGACATCGGCCGGCGTCGGTGCGAAGCCCTTCGGGGCAAGCTTGCAGACGGCAGCACGGCGCAAGTGAGGGACGGTCCGGCTATCAGTACCGCGCACCGTGACCTTCGGTCTAGAACCTGTCATGCCGCTGCCCCGTGCCCGTTGACCCGTGCCCGTCACTGGCCAGGAAAAACATAGCGTTGCGCGGCCGTTCAGTACACGCGCGTCAATAGACGCGGGCCTTGGGCTCGATGTACTTCACCTCGTTGGTGAGGGTGGTGGTATGCACCGGCCGGGCATCCAGCCGCACCGTGCGCCTCGCATCGTCGGCGAACGCCAGCGTGTGCTTCATCCAGTTCTGGTCGTCCCGCTTCGGATAGTCCTCGCGCGCATGGGCGCCGCGGCTCTCCTTGCGGTTCTCGGCACTGACGACCGTGACGGCCGCCTGGGCGATCAGATTGTCGTACTCGAGCGTCTCGATCAGGTCCGAGTTCCAGATCAGCGACCGGTCGGTGACGCGGATGTCGCCAGACTCGCTCCAGATGTCGCCGATCTTCTTGACGCCCTCCTTGAGGACGGAGCCGTCGCGGAACACGGCACAGTTGGATTGCATGACCTTCTGCATCCTGAGGCGCAAGACGGACGTCGGCGTCTTGCCCGAGGCATGGCGAAAGCGGTCAAGGCGCCCGAGCGCGAGATCCGAGCCGTCCTTCGGCAGCTCCGGCTGGCGTGCACCTTGCTCGACCTTCTCCGAGCAGCGCAGGCCGGCGGCGCGGCCGAATACGACGAGATCGATGAGCGAGTTGGAGCCAAGCCGGTTGGCCCCGTGCACCGAGACGCATGCGGCCTCGCCGATCGCCATCAGCCCCGGCACGATCGTGTCGGGATTGCCGTCCTTCAGCGTCAGAACCTCGCCGTGATAGTTCGTGGGGATGCCACCCATGTTGTAGTGGACCGTCGGAATGACGGGAATCGGCTGGCGGCGGAGATCGACGCCGGCGAACACTTTGGCGTTCTCGGTGATGCCCGGCAGCCGTTCGGCCAGGATCTTCGGGTCGAGGTGATCGAGATGGAGGTAGATGTGGTCCTTGTCGGGCCCGACGCCGCGACCTTCGCGGATCTCGACCGTCATCGACCGGGATACAACGTCACGCGAGGCGAGATCCTTTGCGTGCGGCGCATAGCGCTCCATGAAGCGCTCGCCCTGGCTGTTGGTCAGGTAGCCGCCTTCGCCCCGCGCGCCTTCGGTGATGAGCACGCCCGCGCCGTAAATGCCGGTCGGATGGAATTGCACGAACTCCATGTCCTGCAGCGGCAGTCCGGCGCGCAGCACCATGGCGTTGCCGTCACCTGTGCAGGTGTGCGCCGAGGTGCACGAGAAGTAGGCGCGACCGTAGCCGCCTGTGGCCAACACCGTCCGCTGAGCGCGAAAACGATGGATCGTGCCGTCCTCGAGGCAGAGGGCTATGACGCCGCGGCAGGCGCCCTCCTGGTCCATGATGAGGTCGAGCGCGAAGTACTCGATGAAGAACTCGGCCGAGTGGCGCAGCGACTGACCGTATAGCGTGTGGAGCATGGCGTGGCCGGTGCGGTCTGCAGCGGCGCAGGTGCGCTGAGCGGGCGGGCCCTCGCCAAACTCGGTGGTCATTCCCCCGAACGGCCGCTGGTAGATGCGTCCGTCCTCGGTCCGCGAGAACGGCACGCCGTAGTGCTCGAGCTCGTAGACGGCATCGGGAGCGTTGCGGCACAGGTACTCGATGGCGTCCTGGTCGCCGAGCCAGTCGGAGCCCTTGACGGTGTCGTACATATGCCAGCGCCAATTGTCGGGTCCCATGTTGCCGAGCGCGGCCGCGACGCCACCCTGGGCGGCGACCGTGTGGGAGCGGGTCGGGAAAACTTTGGTGACGCAGGCGGTCTTGAGCCCGGCTTCGGCCGCACCGAGCGTAGCGCGAAGACCCGCGCCGCCGGCGCCGACGACGACCACATCGTAGGTATGGTCGACGATCGAATAGGCCTTGCCGTTGACGGCGGGGGCCGTGCGACTGTTGGAGGATTGAGCAGCCATGCCGGTCCCTAAGCTCCGAGAGTAAGCTTCAACACCGCGAGAACGCTCGCAGCGCCGACGACGATGGTGAAGAAGGTGTTGAGCATCAAGAGCACGATCTTTGCGCCCTCGCCGTGCACGTAATCCTCGATGATCGTCTGCATTCCGAGCCGCATGTGGATCATCGCCGACAGAATGAGTAGCAGCAGGGGCAGAGCCACCAGCGGGCTCGACAGAGCAGCCTTCACTCTGGCGTGGTCGGCGCCGACCAGCGAAACGACGAGAGCGACCAGGAAGACGGACAGGACGAGGTTTGCGACGCCCGTGACGCGTTGCTTCCAGAAGTGATCGGCGCCTTCCTTTGCCGATCCCAGACGGCGGACGTTCTTGAGCGGCGTGCGCATGGTGGTGTTGGTCGTCATGTCGGGCTCCACATCAAACGAACAGTACGACCGCCCAGACGAGCGCCGTGAGGACGACAGACAGCACGATCGTTCCCCACGACATGAGGTCGATGGTCCTGAGATCGTAGCCACGGCCTGTGTCCCAGACAAAATGTCGTAGGCCGCCCAGGGCGTGGTGGATCAGTGCCCAGGTCAGTCCGAGCAAAACCACCCGGCCTGGCAGGCTTGCGGCGATTCCGTTGACGAACTTGAAGTATGCAGGGCCCGTTGCAGCAGCCACCAGCCACCAGGCCAGCAGCAGCACGCCGAAATAGAGGGCCGCGCCAGTGATGCGGTGCAGGATCGACATCACCATGTTGATCAGCGGCTTATATACTTGCAGATGCGGCGACATCGGTCGCTCGATCGCCGCCGCGCCCCGCGCGGCTCTGGCTTCGGCCATGATCCAGACCTCTCGATTACTGTGCTGCGGCACTTTTAGGGGCGGCCTCCGGTTGCCGCAATTCGTCTAATGACAGAGGTGCTGTCCGAAATATCCGCACTTTGACCATCGGCTGGGCGCGGGCGAGAGGTCGGCCCGCACCGGACGAACCAACCGGGGCCGGCCCATGGGTTAGACTAGGGAGGCCACGATTGCACGCCCGAGGCTCGTTCCGCTCTCAAATGCGTGCTCGGCGAGGCGCCCAAGGCACCAGTCCCCGGCAACCCCGACGTTGTGCTCGCTGGAATAGACGTAGGATTCGCCAAGCGAGCTGTCTACCAGACCGTGCTTCCACAAATGCGCAATCATGTGATTCGGCCGTACCGCGGGCAGCGATAGCACATGTCTCACCTCGCCCCAGAGTTCGTCGGCGACGACCTCTGGCTCGATGTCCTCGGTCTCTCGGCTCCATGCGGGCGAGGCATGGATCACGATGCTCTCACCACGCCCGTTGCGACCGGGCTTCGAGCTGTTGCGGCCGATCCAGCGTACGACCTCCGACATGTCGGAGAACACGTCCTGGTCGGGAAGCGTCCGGTCGTCCAGGCGGACCATCAGCGCCCAGCACGGCGACAGGCGCACCCGGCTGATCGCGTCGGCCAGTGCGTCGAGACGCCCGAGCAGGAGCAAGGCCTGAGGAGCGGGTACAGCAATCGCGACGGCAGAGAACGGGCCAGCGACAGATTCGTCGTCCATCCAGACCTGCCAGCCCTTGTCGGTCCTCTCGATCGTATGGACCTTGCGGCCGGCATTGATCCGGACGCTTTCGGCGAGCGGCCGGACGATGGCCGACATGCCCGGCGTGCCGACGAACCACGGCAGCACCTGGCCTGCACCCGGCTCACCGCTCGTTGCACGCGGCGACCAGCGCGCCGCGTACCCGCTGGCTTCGAGCTCGTTGAGATAGGCTCGGAACTGGGACGAGCGTGCCGTCAGGTACTGGGCGCCGTGATCGAAGCCCTCGAGCCCTACGCGCACGGTGGCGGTACGCCCGCCAATGATGCGATCCTGCTCAAAAACCTCGACAAAAAGGCCGGCACGGCGCAGCACGCGGGCACACGACATGCCCGCGAGGCCCGCTCCGATAACAGCCGCACGCTTGGTCAAGGTCCTCTTCCGGTTGAGACGCCGGCCGCCATAGGACATGGCGAACCCCACTCGACAAACCAACGCGCTCGCTTCGACGCGATCATTAATCTGTCGTCTAACTATCAGTGTGCTGCTTTTTGGCCGCCACTCGGCTGCTCCGCCCGAGGCCGACGAATCGCACGTCGCGAGGGAAAGGATGACGGCATTTGGGTATGTCCGCCACGCAAAACATTGTGCAGCCCGCTGGCCGCTGTCCGTACGTCATCGGCGATTGTGCCGCATTCCGAAGCGCCGAGGCGGTTCAGCCTGCCGCCGGCAGGGTGCCGCAGCCAACACGCTGGCCGGCGTTACCTTCTGGCTCGGACTGGTAGTCGTCGCCCCGCTCGAACACGACGAGCGACGCTCCGTCGGCATCGTAGAGCGATTCCTCGGCCGCCTTGTTGAGTGTCACGAACGGGCTGAGGAGCTCGCTCTCGACGGTGCCGTCGGCGCCCGCGACGAGGTTTGTCAGATCGCCCGCCATCGGCCCTTCCTCGTTGAGGAAACCGTGCTTTGCACCAAGCGGATTGTAGATGCCGCCCGCGGAGGTGAAATCTCCCTCGCACTTGCCCGTCTCGTGCAGATGGAAGCCATGCGGTCCGGGAGCAAGACCCTTGAGCTTCACGGAGATGATCACCCCGGCCAAGGTCTCGACCAGCCGTGCTGTCCCGAGGTCCTTACCGTCGCGACCCTTGATGACCACGGTCACCTGCTCACCGAGCGCCGCGGCCGGCGGGCTCCAGACGGCCACGGCCAAGCAGACACCGAGTAGCGAAACCGCACTCCTTAGCACCATGACCGACCCGTCTCCCTCGCTCGCGCACGGCTCAGAGGCCGGGCCCTGCCCGCACCGGAACCTCCCTGGTCGCGGCCGCACTATAGCGAAGTTGCCGTTCGCCGGAACCCCGCCCACCGCCGCTCCGCGAATGCACGCATCCCCGTTGCCGCAGCGCTACGACGGCGCGCGCCCCGGATCACCTGGGCAATACGAGCCAAGCATCGAGGTCGAGGATCACACCCTCCTCGTACTCACCCGAAGCGGTTTTCAGCGGGTGGTCAGCAGCGGAGCGGTTTTTCAAGGCAACGAGGCGTGTTCGCACAGCGCCGATGTCCGTCCGGCCGGGGATCTCCGCCGTCTCTATGATCTCGCTCCAGGCATAGACGGTATCGCCTGCGAATAGCGGCGCGACATGGCGACCGCCATTGATCGCCGCCACGTGAAACGCATTCGCAAGTCCGTTGAAGGACAGCGCGCGAGCCATGGAGATCACGACGCCGCCGTAGACGAGGCGCTTGCCGAAACGCCCCTTGCCCTCAGTGTGCTGGTTGAAGTGGACCTTGGCTGTATTCTGATAGAGGCGCGTCGCCATCTGGTGCTCTGCCTCCTCGACCGTCATGCCGTCGACGTGGTCGATCTTCTCGCCGGCCGAATAGTCGCTCCAGACGTGGGGGGCTCCGGAGAGGGCGCAGTCGTAAGCCGCCGACACCAGAACCGGCACGGCCGATCCGAGGCGCGCGGGCTCGACCCGATCGGACAGCGCTGGCACGACGGCGTCGGGCGCCGGCGCAGACTTGTCGCGCTTGCGCACCATCACCCAGCGCACATACTCGATGACCACCTCGCCGCGCTGATTGCGGCCCGTGGAGCGCACGTACACGGTGCCCGTCTCGCGGTTCGAGTTCTCCTTTAGGCCGATCACCTCGGAGACGGTCGCCAGCGTGTCCCCGGGGTAGGCAGCGCGAACAACGCGGCAGTCGGCATAACCGAGGTTCGCGACGGCATTGAGAGAGATGTCCGGCACGGTCTTTCCGAACACCACGTGGAACGCCAGAAAGTCATCGACGGGCGCGGCGGGATAGCCGATGGAGCGAGCAAATGCGCTCGACGATTGCACGGCGAAGCGGGGGCTATAGAGCGCCGTGTAGAGCGCCACGTCGCCGTCCGTTATGGTGCGCGGCGTGGCATGCGTGATGACCTGCCCGACGCGGAAATCCTCGAAGAAATTGCCCGGATTGGTCTTCGTCGCCATCATTTCCCTCTCCCGCTCACCACGCCAGCGGCGCGGCGGTCGCTGTGCTGACGTCCCGATCATCGCAGCTTCTCTCGCGCGATCGGCTACCCGCTCCGGGCGCCGGACCTGCCTCCGCCGGGTATGCGGCTCACGCCGCGCCGGCGACGGAGCCTGACCACCGCCGTGCTTCTCGGCGACCAGAGCAGCGCGGACAACCACCCCCGTCGTCGCAGGCCGCCCGCCCGCCGCTGTGGTCGCTGTCCTATGCGGCCTGCTGCATCTCGCTGATGGCCTCCGCGATCGAGACGGTGCGTTGCGCCTGCACCAGATGCAGCCGCTCCACCATTTTTCCCTCGACGGTAATGACGCCGCGGCGGGCGTTCTCCGGCAGCTGGAACGCCGCCATGATTTTGCGCGACCAGGCGACCTCGTCGTCCGTCGGGGAGAAAATATCGTTGCAGGGACCCACTTGCGATGGGTGGATCAGCGTCTTGCCATCCATGCCGAGCGTGCGTCCGTGCTCGCATTCCTCGCGCAGCCCTGCCTCGTCCTTGAAGTTGTTGTACACGCCATCGAGCACATCCAGCCCGTAGGCGCGAGCGGCAACGATGGTCATCGCAAGCCAAGGCACGACGGCGAATCGGTTGGCGAGCACCCGCGCCCGGCTCTCCTTGGCGAGGTCGTTGGTGCCCATAACGAGGCACGACAGGCGATGCGTCGGCTCGGTGCCAACGGCGGCGATGTCATGGACGTTGATGATCGACATCGGAGTTTCCATCATCGCCCACAGCTTGATCGAGTCCGGGGCATGCTGGGCCTGCAACATCTTGGCCGCGCTGATGATGTCGCCTGGCCGGGCAACTTTCGGCACAAGGATCGCGTCGGGACGGGCGGCGCAGGCCGCGACCAGATCCTCCGCGCCCCACGGCGTCTCGAGGGCGTTGACACGTATGATGATCTCTCGCCGCCCGTAGCCGCCACCCTTCACCGCCCGGCAGACGTTCTCGCGTGCGGCAACCTTGGCATCGGGGGCAACCGCGTCCTCGAGGTCGAGGATCAGCGCGTCGGCGGCTATGGTCTTCGCCTTCTCGAGCGCACGCTCGTTGGAACCGGGCATGTACAGCACGCTGCGGCGGGGGCGGATCGGCATTCGGAACCTCTCGGCGACATTGCTATTGTGCGGCGCGAGACTAGTCGGACTGCGGCGCTGCGACAAACCGACATTTGGCGAAGACCCTTCACCCGATGCCACGGCGCGCTAAGACTGGCTGGAAAGTCACGAGGGAACCCGCCGTTGGCACGCATCATAGCCATGTCGAGCCAGGTTGTGCGGGGCCATGTCGGGCTCAGCGCCATCGTGCCGGCACTCGAGGGCCTTGGCCACGAGGTCACCGCCTTTCCGACCATCCTGTTGTCGAGCCACCCCGGCCACCGGTCGGTCGAGGGCGTCGTCATCCCACCTGCTACGCTGCACGCCATGGTCGATGCGGTCGATGCCAACGGCTGGCTCGCCGAAGCCGACGCGCTCATCACCGGCTACCTGCCGTCGCCCGAGCACGTCGAGGTCGCCGCGACCCTCGCGATGCGACTTGCGGCCGTCCGTGGCCCGGACCAGTGGCTCTACTTGTGCGATCCAGTCATCGGCGATGAGCCGAAGGGGCTCTACGTGCCCCAACCGGTCGCCATCGCAATTCGCGACCGTCTGCTTCCGCTGGCCTCGCACACCACGCCCAATGCGTTCGAGCTCGGCTGGCTGGCAGGGCGCTCCGTGGCGAGCCCCGCCGATGCGAGGACGGCCGCCGGGGTATTGCCGACGGGGTCCGTCATCGCAACTTCGGTGCCGGGCGCAGACGTCCAGCGTCTTGCGAACGTCCTAGTGCGCCGGCCGGCCCGCCCGGAGGGTGATCTCTGTTGCTCGGTCGCGAAACGCAGGGGCGTGCCACACGGGACCGGAGACCTCATCGCGGCGCTGCTCGTTGGCCGCCTGGTCACGGGCGCCGACGACGGCACCGCGCTTGCAATGGCCGTGGCCGGGGTCGAAGCCGCGATCTCCGCAAGCGCCGGCGCTGACGAGTTGCAGCTGGCCGCCAGTCGCGATGCCTGGGCCTCGCCGCCACCCGAGGCGATCCCGTTGGTCGCGGTGCTGGCGCCTGCCTCTGAGGCTCCATGAGCCCGAGACCGCCGTTTCCGGTTGCGGGCGTCGACGGCTGCCGCGGGGGCTGGCTTGTCGTGTGCATCGGACGCGGCGGAACCGGCACCGCTCGAGCCGAGCTCGTTCGCGATTTCGCCGCCGTACTGGAGGTGACCGCCGACGCGGCGGCGGTCGCAATCGACATCCCGATCGGCCTACCGGAGCGCGGCTCCATCGGCGGTCGGGCCTGCGACGCAGCGGCGCGGGCCAACCTCGGCACACGTCAATCCTCGGTTTTCGCCGTGCCAGCCCGCGCGGCCGTCGAGCAGATCAACTATGTCGACGCTTGTCTCGTCTCGCTCGCGGCCTCCGCCCCCCCGCGTCGGGTCTCGAAGCAGACCTACAACCTGTTCCCCAAGATCCGCGAGGTGGATGCACTCATGTCGCCGGCACTGCAGGCGCGCGTCATCGAGTGCCATCCCGAGGCCGCGTTCTGGGCCATGAACGGCGAGCGACCGCTCGATCTGCCGAAGAAGGTCAAATCGAGGCCCTACCCGCCGGGGCTGGCTCTGCGCCGGGCGCTGCTCGAGGCGCAGGGGTTCGATGGTCGATTGCTCGCGGCCGTCCCCTGGCGTTCGGCCGACGCCGGTGCCGACGATCTGCTCGATGCGGCGGCCTGCGCCTGGAGTGCGGCGCGCATCGCAGCGGGTGTCGCGCGGCGTTTCCCCGCCGCTCCGCAATTTGACGCGAAGGGTCTTCGCATGGAGATCTGGGCGTAGGCGGCTCGCGACCGGGGCAATGCGATGAAACCGGCGCTCACGGGCGGGCCGTCGCGCGCCTGCCATCGACCGGGGCAGCGGTGGCTGCGGCGGTGCCCAAGGGTCGCTCGAGTTCGTCAGCCCGCGACCGGCCCCACAGCCTGTTGTGCAGCCGGTCGAGCAGCAGGTAGATCGCCGGCGTGGTGTAGAGGGTCAGCACCTGCGACACCAGCAAGCCGCCGATGATCGTGATGCCGAGCGGCAGTCGGTACTCGGACCCCGGGCCTGTCGCGACAGCGAGCGGCACGGCGCCCAGCACCGCCGCCAGCGTCGTCATCAGGATCGGGCGGAACCGCTCGAGACAAGCCTCGTAGATCGCCTCGCGCGGCGTGAGGCCGCGCTCGCGCTCGGCAGCAAGTGCGAAATCGACGAGCATGATTCCGTTCTTCTTCACGATGCCGATCAGCAGAATGAGCCCGATCAGCGCGATCATGTCGATCGATCGACCCGTGACCTGCAACGCCAGGAGCGCACCGAGACCGGCCGAAGGCAAGGTCGATATGATCGTCAGCGGATGTGCGAGGCTTTCGTAGAGAACGCCGAGCACGATGTAGACGGCAACCAGCGCGGCGATGAGCAGCAGCGGCTGGGCCGATGCCTGGGCGGCCGCCGCCTTGGCATCGCCTGCCGATTCGACGCGGATGTTCTCGGGAAGAGCCAACTCTGCGACCGCCCGGTCTATGGCCCGGGTCGCGGTCTGCAGCGGAACACCCGTCCTGACATTGTAGGATATCGTCACGGCCGGAAACGGACCCTGGTGATTGACGACCAGCGGCGCCGTTCCGTCCTTAATGCGAATGAGCGTCGAGAGGGGCACCTGAACACCCGACCGACTTGGCACATGTATACGAGCCAGGTGCTCCGGTGCACGTTGCAGCGCAGGGTCGACCTCGAGCACGACGCGATACTGATTGCGCGCGGTATAGAGCGTGGCGACCTGGCGCTGGCTGAAGGCGTTCGATAGCGCCGCTTCGATATCGGCCATCGACACGCCGACGCGAGACGCGGCGTCGCGATCTATGGTCACGTCGAGCTGAAAACCGCCCTGCTCGCGATCGGTCGCGACGTCGACCAGCTCCGGCAGCGTGGCAAGTTTCGCTGCAACGCGTGGGACCGCATCGTAGAGATCGTCGAAGTCGAGGCTCCACAGTGTGAGCTGATAGCTCGACTTGCTGGAGCGTGCGCCGACACGCACGTCCTGTGCCGCCGTCAAGAAAATCTTCAGTCCCTGTACCGCCTGAAGCGCGGTGCGCAGCCGATCGCCCACCTGGCTCGTGGTGAGCCCGCCCCGTTCCGCGAGCGGCTTCAGTGCTACGAATATACGGCCCTGGTTGGCAGATGCGTTGAAGCCGCCGGTGCCGATGGTCGATCCGAGACGCGCCACCGCAGGATCAGCCAGCACGATCTCGACGGCGCGGCGCTGCAAGTTGGCCATGACCTCGAACGAGGTCTGCGGCGGGGCCTCCATCGCCACGAACATCAGTCCGGTGTCGTCCTGCGGCAGAAGTGCCTTCGGCGTGACGATAAAGAAATGTACCGTCAGCACCACGGTCGCGGCCAACGTGGCCAGCATGACGATCTGGTTGTCGATCGCGATCCGGACCGTGCGCCCGTACCCCCGCACCATGGCGCCGAGTGCGCCCTCGACAACGCGGTCGAAGAGCCGCGGCGTTCGGTGCGCCTCGGCCGTCAGGAAATGCGCGGTAATCATCGGCGTCACGGTCAGCGACACCACCGTCGAGACGACGATCGCGAACACCAGCGTCACCGCGAATTCATGCAGCAGCCTCCCGAAGATGCCACCCATGAACAGCAGAGGGATGAAGGCCGCGACCAGGGAGACGCTGATCGAGACGACGGTGAAGCCGATCTCGCGCGAACCCACCATTGCCGCACGCAGCGGAGGCTCGCCTGCGTCGAGGCGACGATGGATGTTCTCGATCATGACGATGGCATCGTCGACGACGAAGCCGACCGAGACGATGATCGCCATGAGCGTCAAATTGTTGATCGAGAAGCCGGAGACCCACATCAGCCCGCACGTCCCGGCGAGCGACAGCGGCACTGTGATGCCCGCGGCAATCGTCGGCGGGGCGCGTCGGAGGAACACGTAGACGACAAGCATGACCAGAACGATCGAAATCGCCAGCGTGAAAAGCATCTCGTGGATACCTGCGCGCAGCGTCGTCGTGCGGTCGGACAGGACAGAGATTTCGATACCGGCGGGGACCAGCTGTCGAAGCTGCGGGATCAGCGCCTTGATGGCGTCGACCGTCTCGACCACGTTGGCGTCGGCCTGCTTGGTGATGGGCATCAGTACGGCGGGCTTCAGATTGAACAGCGCGGCCGACCGCGTATTCACGGGGCCCTGCTCGATGCTGGCCACCGACGACAGCCTCACGACCTCGCCGTTGCGGTTCTTCACCACCAGCGTCCGGTAATCGTCGGGGGAGCGCATCTGCTCGTTGGTGCCGAGCGTGATGGCCTGACGGTCGCCGTCGATCTGGCCGATCGGCGTCACGGAGTTGGCAGCGACGATCGCCTGGCGGACATCCTCCATGCTGAGCCCGACCGACGCCAGCATCGAAGGATCGGCTTTGACCCGTATCGCCGGCTGGGCCGCACCGGCCACCTGCACCTCGGCCACGCCGGGTACCTGCATGATGCGTTGCGCGAGCACCGTGTCGACCGCATCGTATACGGCGCCGATCGACTGCGTATCGGACGTGACGGCAAGGATGAGGATCGGCGCCGCGGACGGGTTCAGCTTGCGGAACCTGGGCGTCTGCGGCAGATCGCCGGGCAGGTCGCTCATGGCTGCGTTCAGCGCAGCTTGCACGTCTCGAGCGGCGCCGTCGATGTTGCGCGAGATGTCGAATTGAATCGTGATGCGCGTGTTGCCCATCGAGGACACCGACGTCATCTCGTTGACGCCAGCGATGGCGCCGAGCCGCCGCTCGAGCGGCGCGGCGATGGTGGCGGCCATCGTCTCCGGATCGGCACCAGGCCGCGACGCCGAGACGGAGATCGTCGGGAACTCGACAACCGGCAGGCTCGCGACCGGCAACGCACGGTAGGCGACGAGACCGACCAGGAACAGGCCGACCGCCATGAGGATCGTGCCGACGGGCCGCAGAATGAAGGGCCGCGAGATGCTCATGGCCGCGTCCCCTCCCCGGCACGCACGTCGGCAGGCGCTGCTACGCTCCCGAGCCCGGTGGCGGCAGCAGGGCTCGCGGGCGGCGCGACGTCTTCGCGAATATCGGCAAACGGCGATCCGATGCGGGCACGTAGACCATCCATCGCGAGGTAGATCACCGGCGTCGTGTAGAGCGTCAGCAGTTGCGACAGGATCAAGCCGCCGACGATCGACACGCCGAGCGGATTCCGGAGCTCGGAGCCGACGCCGCTCTCAAGCGCCAGCGGCAGTGCGCCGAGCAGCGCCGCGAGCGTCGTCATCATGATCGGGCGGAAGCGCAGCAGAGCCGCCTCGACAATCGCCCTCTCAGGATCGAGGCCGCGCTCGCGCTCGGCCTCGAGCGCAAAGTCGATCATCATGATGGCGTTCTTCTTCACGATGCCCATCAGCAAAACGATGCCGATGAGCGCCACGACCGACAGATCCATGCCGGCAAGGTTCAGGGCGAGCATCGCGCCGATGCCGGCCGAGGGCAGCGTGGTCAGGATCGTGAACGGATGTATGAAGCTCTCGTAAAGTACACCGAGCACGATATAGATGGCGACGACAGCCGCCAGTATCAGCCACGGCTGACCCTCGAGCGACTTCGCGAACTCGAGCGCGTCGCCCGAGTAGCTGCCCACGACGGCAGGCGGCAGCCCGATGCGCCGCTCCGCCCGGCTCACGGCAGCGACGGCGTCGGACAGCGAGGCTCCCGGCGCCAGATTGAAGCTCAGAACCTCGGCCGGCAGCTGATCCTGGTGATGGATCGCGAGCGGCACGGTCGTGTACTCGATCCGCGCCACCGAGCCGAGCGGCACCTGCGCCCCGGACGTCGAGGGAACAAAGAGGCGAGCCAGCCGCGAGGGATCGGTCTGGTATTGGGCCATCGCCTCGAGCACGACGCGATACTGGTTGGCCTGCGCATAGATGGTCGAAACCTGGCGCTGACCGAAGGCATCGTTGAGCGCGCTGTTGACGGCCTGCAGCGTCACGCCGAGCCTGCCAGCGAGATCGCGATCGACGCGCACCACGGCGCGCAGCCCGCCCTTCTGGGATTCGGATGCGATCTCGCGCAGCTCCGGCTCCTCGCTCAGTGCGTCACGCAGCCGCTCGGCCCACAGCGAGACCTGCGCCGTGTCGGTACCCGAGAGCGTGTACTGGTACTGCGCGCGGCTTGGACGCGTCGAGATCTGGATGTCCTGCACCACGCGGAAGTGCAGCGTAAGTCCGGGCAGAGCGGCGGTGGCAGCCTTCAGCCGGTCGACCACCTGTGAGGCGTTCGCCTTGCGAGCAGGGCGCGGCTTGAGCGTCACCTTGAGGCTCGCAACATTCGGCGTGGCGTTGGCGCTGCCCACCCCCGCCACTGAAACCACGCCCGCCACCTCCGGCTCTTTGCGGAACAGAGCGGCGACCTGGTCCTGCAGTCGGGTCATCTCTGCGAACGAGACCTCGGGACCCGCCTCGAGCACCGCCTCGACAAGACCGGTATCCTGCTGCGGCAGGAAGCCCTTAGGGGCCGCCACGTACATCCAGACCGTGAGCAGCGCGGTCATCGCCGTGACGGCCAGCGTCGCCGCGCGGCGGCGCAGCACCCACGCAAGGCTGCGCCCGTAGCCTGCCACCACGGCGTCGAGCCCGGCAGCGAAGAAGCGACCGATGCGTGCACGCGATCCTTCGGACGCCGCACCCGCCGGATTGTGCTTCAAGAGCTTCGCGCACATCATCGGTGTCAGCGTGAGCGACACCACCATCGACACGACCACCGCAATGGTCAGAGTCAGCGCGAATTCGCGGAACATGCGACCAACCAGACCGGTCATGAACAGCAGCGGTATGAACACGGCAACCAGCGATAACGTCAGCGAGATCACCGTGAAGCCGATCTCTCGCGCGCCCTCGATTGCCGCCTTGTGCGGCCGCTCGCCCTTCTCGATATGGCGCACGATGTTCTCGATCATCACGATCGCATCGTCGACGACGAATCCAGTCCCGATGGTGAGCGCCATCAGCGACAGGTTGTTGAGGCTGAAGCCCGCCAGCCACATGACGCCGAACGTGGCGACGAGCGACATCGGCAGCGTCACGCCGGCGATGAACGTGGCGCGAGCGGATCGGAGGAACAGGAGCACAACCAGCACCACGAGCGCGATCGAAAGCACCAGTGTGAACTGGACGTCGTGGATCGAGGCGCGGATGGTCTCCGTCCGGTCGTGCACCACCTCGAGCCGAGCGCCCTCGGGAAGCGCACGCTCGATGCGTGGCAGCTCGGCGCCGAGCCGCGTCACCGTCGAGATAACGTTGGCCCCCGGCTGGCGTTGAACGTTGACGACGACGGCCGGCTTTTGCCCATACCAGCCGCCGACCTTGTTGTTCTCGAGCCCGTCGACCACCTCGGCCACGTCCTCGAGGCGCACCGGGGCGCCGTTGCGATAGGCGACGACGACTGCACGATAGTCGGCGGCGGAGGCGAGCTGGTCGTTGGCGGCAATCGAGTAGGACTGGAACGTTCCGTCGAGCGAGCCCTTGGGGCCTGAGACGTTGGCGCCACTGATGGCCGCCGAGAGATCGGTCATCGACAGTCCGTAGGCTGCAAGGCGAGAAATGTCGGCCTTGATGCGCACGGCCGGCCGAATGCCGCCTTCCACCGACACGTTACCGACGCCGGAGATCGACGCGAGACGTTGCGCTATGAGCGTATCGGCGAGATCCGAAAGCTGGCGCAGCGACAGCGTCTCGGAGGTCAGGGCCAGCGTGACGATCGGCGCATCGGCCGGATTGACCTTGGCGTAGGTCGGTGGATACGGCAGGTCGCGCGGCAGCGTCGAGCCGGCCGCATTGATGGCCGCCTGCACATCCTGGGCAGCCGCGTCGATGTCGCGACCGAGCTTGAACTGCAGCGTGATGCGGCTCCATCCGAACGAGCTCGACGAGGTCATCGTCTCGAGGGCCGGGATCTGGCCCAGCTGCCGCTCGAGCGAGGCCGTCACCAGCGTCGACATTGTATCGGGGCTCGCGCCCGGCAGCTGCGTGGTCACCTGAACCGTCGGGAACTCGACCTGCGGCAGCGAGGCTACCGGCAGTATCAGGTAGCCCAGCGCACCGGCCAGCAGTGTCGCGACGCCGAGCAGGGAGGTGGCGATCGGCCGTCGTATGAAGGGGGACGAGACGCTCATCGTAACAGGTCTCCTCGGACAGTCGCCGATGTCGTAAGGCTCGTTCCGTGCGGGCTTCACGCGACGCCAGGTCAAGGATTTCCGAGCGCGCACTCGATATCCGCCGCGCGACTGCCGCACGGGTCGTGGCATGGGTCGTCAGTCGTACCGCAGGTCGCCCCGCCACCGTTCTCCGGAGTTCGCTCACGGCGTCGGCATGGGCGTCCCGGCACGAGCATCCTTGCGCCGGCCGCGGCGGCCCTCGCCTTGCACCGGTGGCCTGTCGCCACCAGCTGCGGGCTCACCCTGAGCGGCTTGTGCAGTACCACTCGGCGGCGCGGCCACAACCGAACCGGTCTCAGCCGAAGCGGCGCCGGGATCGACCGGCCGGTCTTCTGCAGCCGGCGTTGCCGTAACCGCGGCACCGTCCGCAAGGCGGCCAAATCCCGACGTGACGACCAGATCGCCCGCTGCGACCCCCGTTTGCACCACGGCCTCGCGATCCCCGACCGGCCCGAGCGCGACCTGACGCGCCCCAACCTTGGCACCGTCTGCATCAAGCACATAGACGAAAGCACCGCCCGGTCCGCGCTGCACGGCGGCAGCCGGCACCACAACGACCTTCTCCAGCGTCTCGACGAGCAGGCGCACGTTGACGAACTGGCCCGGCCAGAGTTGCATTCGGGCATTGGGAAACTCGGCCTTCATGCGCACCGTGCCGGTTTGCGAATCGACCTGGTTGTCGACGACGGTCAGCGCTCCGATGTCGACGATCGCCCGGGTCGTCGCCTCCACCGCCTCGGCCCGCAGCACACCCCTCTCGGCGGCGCGCTGCACGCGTATGAGATGCTGTTGGGGCAGATTGAACGTCGCGGCGATCGGCTGCACCTCTGTAATGACCACGACGCCTGCGTCGGCGGCGCGAACCAGGTTGCCCTCGTCGACCATGCGGATGCCGGTGCGTCCGTTCATTGGAGCTGTGACGACCGTGTAGTCCAGGAGCGCGCGGGCACTGGCGATCGCCGCGTCGTCGGCTTTGACCTGGGCCTCGAGCTGGGCGACCTGGGCGCGCTGCGTGTCGACAGTCTTCTCGGACACCGCACTCGTCGTCAGCCGCATGAAACGCGCCAGATCGCGCATTGCGTTGTCGAGTTGTACCTCGGTGAGACGTTTGCGCGCGACGGCCTGATCGAACGCCGCCTGGTAAGTGGCCGGATCGATGCGGACCAGCACGTCGCCTTTGCGGACGTCCTGACCCTCCTGGAACTCAACCGACATGATACGGCCGTCGACCTGGGGCCGAACCGTCACGGTGTTGCGTGCTTTGACGGTGCCGACGCCCTCGAGATGCACCGGGACGTCGGTCACGCGAGCAGGCGCAACAACGACCGCCGCTGGACCATCCCCACCACGCCCACCACGTCGCCGGCCGCCACTGGTGCCGTCACCCCCCCCGGGGCCGGTCCCCGCAGTGTGACCGCCTTTGCCGCCGTCACTGCCTGGCAGGCCGCCGGTGTAGTGGATCACCGCTGCCGTCGACAGGGCGATCACCACGACGGCCAACAGCGGCTTTGCGAAGCTCGACACCCTATACCTTCCTGTCCTCGGAGCGAACGTTACCGCTCGGAAACGCGTTGCCAACCATCGGCGGCAACCATGTCCGAGCGATGGCGGGCACTTGCCGCCAGCGTACACATTCGCCGGTCGGCCCGCATAGTCGGCCAACGGGCTCTTTGGTAAACGGGACGCGGATCGTGCCGGTTCCCCTTGACCACAGATTGAACAGGAAATGTGTAAAGCGGCGTCAGCCGGGATGGTAAAGAATTGTGAAGCTGGGCTGCTTGGCGGTTGCAAACGAACTCCGAGTGCCCCACCCCCCGAACACGGGTGCTGCACTCCCGTCTGGGGCGCCCAGAACCAAGAACACAAAATTGTTTTATATCATATAGTTATGTATGCACCAACTGCGTCATCCGCATGCGGATCGCAGTCCGTGGCTTCCGCTTGATCTCGGAAACCGCTGCTCGCGGGGGCGCCCGTCAAATAGCCACTTCGGCACCGAGGCGACGCACGCCACGCGCACTGATCGCGAAGAGGGGGGGGCGCCGGCCGAACCCGGCGCCGACCCATAATACCATTGCCAGCTACTCCCGCGTCCGTCAGAAGGGCAGACGCACGCCACCTCCGCGACCGATGAGGCCACGCGCGACGCCGCCGACGAACTCGCCAGCCTGACCGGCGGACGATCCCCCACCGCCCCCGCTGCCGCCGTTGCTGCTGCCGCCACTGCGGCCGTAGCTGCGCGTCTTCGGCGTATCGTCGCTGTCGTTGGAACTCGAGGTGGAAACCGGCATCACCTCACGCAGCAGAGCGTCGTGCTGCAGACGATTGAGGTAGCCGGTCGCAGGATAGCCGCGCGCACCCTGCCACGCCTGCATACCCTTGCGCGTGTTGGGCCCGATGCCGCCGTCGACGCCGCGCGTGCTGAAACCGAGCCCGGTCAGTCGCTTCTGGATGTCGGCCCATTTCGGACGATCAAGTCCGAGGGCGTCCTCTGTCGCCTGGCTGGCCTCGGCGGTCTTGATCTCGCCCGTCGCAACGTTGCCCGAGCCAGGGTTGCCGGCGCCTCCGGGCTGGGAGCCTCCTTTGGCGGCTGCGATGCGGGTCCGCGCGAGATCGGCGAATGTACCCTGCGGATAGGACTTGAGGTAGGCCTCGTACTCGGCGGGATTGGTCGAAGTCTTGATCGAGCTCCACATTTCCATTTCCATCTGGCGGGCATCGAATCCGACTTGGGGAGGCAGCGACGCCGCGGGACCTGCTGCGGTCACGGGAGCAGAACCCGGCTGCATGTAGAAGAAGCCGACCATGTTCGTGGTCTCCCACGGCGACTGCTGCTTCTTGGTGTCGTCCAGCACCTGCGAGCGTACATTTGATAGCGCCAGGCGGATCTCGAGACCCGGTGTCGGCAGGTGAGCAAGCAAGGCCCGCGTGAACGGGCTGTGCGTGCCCTCGCCGTCGAGCGCGACCTGGCCGGGGCCCGTGGCGAAGGCAATGAGTGTGCCTTCGCCCGAGCGCATCTCGGCAAGACCCGAGGTCACGGCCGTGCTTCGTGTCTTGGGCAGAGTCGACTGGATCTGCTTGGCAAAAGGGTTGTCGCGGCACGCGTCCAGCAACACCAACTTGCGCTTGGCCTCGCTCATGGCGTCGTGCATCACAGCGTCGATGTCGATGGTGCGGTTCTTGGCGTGCAACTCGGTCTTGAGCTCGGCGTCCACCGGTACGAGGTAGTTCTTCCCATCCACCTGGATGCCGTGGCCGGCGTAGAAGAACAGCGCCGTGTCGGCGATCCGGGCCACCTCGGCGAACTGCCCGATCTTCTCGATCATGGCGTCGCGGCCGAGATTGGTTCCGAGCACCACGGTCTCGAACCCGTTCCCGCGCAGCATGGAGGCCATAGCCTCGGCGTCGCCCTCCGGATTGGGCAGTCGCACTGCGTTGGCGTAATTGCTGTTGCCGATGACGAGCGCAACGCGGCGCTCCGCCTGCGCGGCGGCGATCGTCGTGAAAAGTGCCAATGTTGAGAGCAGGACACGTAAGAGCATTGCGGGACCTCTCAATGGATTTATCTTCTCGGAAACACCTATTAAGACTATCACGGATCGCCTCATCCGTCACGACCACGGGCGCAGCGCGGCCACCCTTTGATCAACGAACCCACACTTCGACACGCCGGTTCAGCGTGCGACCACGAGCATCGTTGCAAACCGCTGGCGCTGCCGCGCCGAACGCCTTGACGTTCTGGTTGTGCACCTTGATCTCCAACGCCTTGTTCGGATGCTGGTCGAGCTTCTGCTGCAACAGCTTGGCAACTGCGATGGCGCGGCCTTCGGCGACGTCCTTGGCTTTGCCCTGCGCCGCCTCCTGGTCGTCCGCGAAACCGATCAGCAGGAACTCTTTGCTGCCCTCGATGCGACCGGTCTTGAGGGCGTCGGCAAGCTGGGTCAGATCGCGAACCGCCTTGTTGTCGAGCTCGTTGCTGTCGGACCTGAAACGCAGCGTGGTCGAGACGCGGCGGGCGAAGCGGACGGCGTCGATGAACGCCGTCGTCGCTGCCTGATCCTGGGCGCCGGCGACCAGCATATTGGCCAGCCGCGCTCCCTGGTTGTCGAAGTCAAGGCCGTTGGAGTCCATCAGCAGGTCGACGAATCGTTGCTCGCGGATCAATGTCTGGCCGTCGTTGGACGCCGCGAATTCGAGCAAGTCCGTTGCGAGCGGGTTGCTCGGTTTGCCGAGGCTGTAGACGAACAGACGGCGGGACAGCGGGTATTCCTCGGTCTTGACGTTGAACGCGTCGGGGCGGAATGCCATACCGCAATCGGCCTTGATCGCCAGCGCCTTGGCGTTCTGCACGTAGCCCATGCCGACGAATCCGATGGCATCCGCCTCGCGCGTAACGGCCTGCTCGAGCGCGACGCTGTCGGAGTGCGGGACCGCCGCGGGCGTCCAGCCGACCTTGTTCGGCTCGAGTACGAGATCCTTGAACGTCGATGCGGTTCCGGAGTTGTCGTCACGACGGTAGACCTTGATCGGCCCGCGGCGATTGCTGTCCTTTATGTCTTGCCAATCCTTGATGCGGCCTGAGAAGACGTCGGCGATTTCCTTGATCGAAAGCGCTCCGAGCGGATTGCTCTTGTTGACGATGACGGCGAGACCGTCGAGCGCGATGACGTGCTCGCTCTCGGGAGCAAGAAGCTCCACCTGCCGGCTGCCGCGGATCTCCTTGACCTCGCCGTCCTTGGCCGGTCGCGACGACATCCAGAGCTGGGCCGTGCCGGCAAGCAGACCCTTGAACCCCGTCGAGGACCCGAAGGCGTGAATGTCGACCTTCTGGCGCACCCCGCCCTCTGTCTCGAACTCGACCGTGTGGCGCTTGCCCTCGCTCGTCTCCTGGGTCGACGTCACGGGGTCGGCCAGCCGCGCCGACAACATCCCTTCGAGCAACTTCGGCATGAGCTCGGCACCGACGGTGTTCGAACCGTGGATCTCGAAGCCAGCCACACCTTTGGGAAGGCGGCCGGCGGCGACCGCCTGGGCAACCTCCGCTACCTTCTGGGGACAGCCCGCAGCGTTCGGATCAGTGCAGGCGACGCGCTCTATGGGAAGGCGGATTGTGCGACCGGGCGCGTGCGTCAGGACGATGTCGAGGTTGTCGCCGGTTGGGGTGGGAGTCACTCGCTCGGCGTCGATGACGTGCACCCGATCGATTTCGAGGCCGATGCGGCTCTGCGCGGCCGCGGTCGTCGACGCGACTAGCACGAGCAGGAGGGAGGTCGTTGCCCGCGTGACGCGACGACAGCCGCCGCCTTGCGCGAGCCTTTGAACCGAGATCATGGCGTACGGGCCTCCCTGACTAGTCGAACCGGATGGGTTTTGGAATAAGCTGATAGCGTGACCGCTCGTCGAGGCGGGAGCCGCAAGGAGCGGGCGGAATAAAGCTGCGCGCGTGCTGCTCTAGTCTGCCGGCGGCATAGCGCAGGATCTTGAAATCTATGCGAGCCTTCGCCTCCGAGCCGCAGTAGTCGCCGGTCGCCACCTCGCCGCGCGAGCGGTGATCGACCCGCAGCTCGACTGCGCCGCGCCGGTGATTGATCGTCTTCAGAAAGGTGTAAACCTCGACGTGGTCGCCCTCGAGCGCACCGTCGTCGGCGCTCGAGATGAAGCCGCTCTGCCCTGTCTGTGCCTCGGCCAGACTGCGGGGGTTGTCGGCAAAAAGTGCGCTGGCCTCGCCGATGCGGGCCCCGTCCTGCAAAGCGAACAAGTCGAGGTTGACGGCTCCGCTCCACACCAGCGCCACCTTGAGAACGTCGTCGCCGCGCTGCACCTGCGCCGCCGCGACGGCCGAGCGGCCGCTGGCGAGCTCGAACGAGACGGGTCCCGGACCGCCGAACAGATCGACCGTGACTCGCCCGCCGGTCACGCGGCGACGCTGGCTGACGCCGAGATAGCGGACGACGACCTCGGACACCGGTCCGCATGACGAGGACAGCAGGAACGTGGCGCGCGCCGCATGGTCCGTCGCCACCTGTCGCGCCTCAAGAACACAGTTGGTACCGGAAGGCGGCTGCAGGTCGGCCACCAAGGGGCGCCCGGCGGCAGCCGAAGGCGGCAGCGTGGTGCCTTGCCGGGAAGGCCGCGGCGGGCCCGGCTCGGCGGCGGCTTGCGGCGACGGTTGGGGCGGTGGCGGCGCAGCCGTTGCCGAAACGGGCGAGCCCTGCGGGGGAACGGCCGACGTGGCGGATCCCGCGGCCGGGGCCGTCGGCCCGGCGGCGAACACGAAATCGCGGGTGCGCGCGTCGAGGATCTGGGGATGCTGCCTGCCGCCTGTCTCCTCCTTGACGCGGCGGGCGACCGCGCGAAATGCTGTGCCGGCATCCTGACCCGGCCTCAGCAGCTCTTCGGCAAGTGCACGGGCATAGAGGCTCTGATCGACGGCCGTATTGCCGGCCTCCGTCGCGAAGGCGATCAGCAACCCGCTCTGGTCCCGTTGCGGAACGAAACCCTTGAAGCCGAAATCTTTCCCGGACCGCTTCAGTGGAACGTTCCGGCAGGCGTCGAAGACGACGATGTTGAGATTGCCGACCGTCGCGAGCGCCGAGGTGATCTTGTCGAGAGGCACCGCATAGAGCGACAGAACGCTGGCATCCGACTCCGGCATGCCGGTCGGGAGCAGATAGTTGCTGCCATTGGGCCGATCCGCAGCGCCATGCCCGGTGTAGTAGATGAAGCCCACGGCGTCGGGGCCAGCCTGGATCAAGCGCTTCTGGTGGTCGCTCAGTGCCTGCAACATGCGACCCTCATTGGGTGTGTCGCGCTCGAGCCAGACCTTGAAGCCGACCTTCTCGAGTGCGGCCTTGATCAGATCGCCGTCCTGGTGGGTGTTGGTGAGCGCGGCGCCGGGCATGACGTAGGCCTGATTGGCGATGACGAGAGCGATGCGTGGCTCTGCCGCAGCCAATGCCGGCCCGGCGAAGGCTGCGAGAATCAGCGTTCCCAAGAGCCACGGCCACCACCACGTCATCTCGCGCCGCTCCCCTTCTACCGAGTTACTCGAGCGGTTGACCGGCCAAGCGGGCCGGCGGGACATGGCCGTTGTCGGCCTTGCGCGGCCTCAAATTCGTCGGCGGCGCGGCGTCGACCGGCACGGGGGGAGCTCCTCGCTGCGGATCGGACGGCAACAATAACGGCTGGCAGTTGACAAGCGAATCCGCCGCGATCGAGACCAAGAGTGGAGGCATCGACATCGCCACGTCGCGAACCGGCGCGCTCGCTGGCGGAGCGGCGCGCCCCGCCACGTCGATCACCGTATCGAGCCGAATGGCGACGCAGTCGAGCAGCTTGCGACGCATCTCCAGATTGGCCACCGTACCGGCTTCGCCCGCTTCCTGGCGAAGCGCCGGAATCTGCTCCTCGAGCATCTGCAGGAGGGCGCGGCCATGATCAACGGCCAGCGCGTCGAGATCCCCGTTCGACACACCTCTGACGCGCAGATCCGACACCGCGGTGACAAGGCTCTCGGCGCTCCGCTTGAGGCGCGCGGCCTCGGCCACGGCGCGTGTCTGCAGCATGACGGTCTGCCCGGCCGAGGCGAATGCCCGCTGGAGAATGTCAGCGCGCAGTCCCTCGTCCGCTGCGGCCAGCTCTGAGCTCTGCTCGAGATTTCGCCATGCCTGCGCGATGACCAGGGCCTCGGCCACGGCATCGCGGATGTTGTGCCGATTGAGCAATTGCAGCACGGACAGCTGAGCAACGCCCGCATCTGCGGCGAGCGCTACTCCTGCCCGGCCCACGACATCGGCGGCGTCCGTCGGGGCGCCCTTCCTGCCGAAGCGCTGCTCGAACAAGCCAATGAAGGCACGGGCGGCAGCTTCGCCGCGGCTGGTGAATGCTTGAGCCCGCTGCGCAATCTCGAGCGGCGCGCTCGGCGCCGGGGCGGCAGTCCATGCGGCAGGCCGGTCGGGCAACCGGTCGATGTGCTCACGCCGCCGGTCACCCAACCCGAAATCCACTCGCTCCGACCATCGCACCACGGGTCGCGGAGGCGAGGCGGGCAGCGGCAGCGCCGGATCGTTGCTCGCCACCCGGGGAGCGGGCACCGGCGGCGCCGAAATTTGCGGCGGTGGCGCCGGCATCGGCCTCGGCGGCGATGACCCGATCAGGTTTCTGACCTCGACGCGGCGATTGATGCTGCTGGTCGGGTCGGTGGCGATCTTCAGTTCGCGCATGCCGCGGCCCTCGGCCTCGAGCCGACCGGCGTCGACGCGATGGAACTGAACGAGATATTGCCGCACGGAGTCGGCACGTCGACGCGAGAGGTCCATGTTATAGGCGTCTGTCCCGACCGCATCGGTGTGCCCGATGATCGCGAACCGCATGCCGGCAAGGCGCGGATCCGTCAGCGCCTTGCCAAGCGCGTCGAGTGCGATTCGGGCATCGCTCAGGGTCAGTGCCGAGTTGTTGAACTCGAAGTTGACATAGAGATCGATCTTCGGCGGACCCTCCGGCTCTGGCTCCGAATCCCCGCCCTCTACAGCAACGCCGCGCGTGAGGCCCTGCGCCCCCGGCTCGGCCGGACGGAAGCTGCGCGACAATCCGCCTGGGGCAGGAGCGGGCGCCGGGGGCTTGAAGCTTCGCGTCAACGGCTGGCTCGCCTTGGGCAGGAGGGCGCGTACGATCTCCTCGGGCGTCTCGGCACGCGCCGCATTGGCCCCACACAGGGCGAGTGTCAACGCGAGTGTCCGTGTCAACGTCACCACAATGGTTCGCATCGTCTCACTCCAGCCTTACTCTGGTCGTGCACTTCTCCGACCCTGCCCCACACCATGTTTGCCGCGCAGATCCGCTCAGTCGACGATCCGCAGGTGGAGCACGTCCGCGGCAACCTCGCGGGGCTTCTCCGCCCCCTGGGCTACTCTGGTCGTGATGTCGCGCAACTTCGACAGCAGCAGGCGATCGGGCGGCCCGGCGTCGCTCGCTACTCCGGCAGCGACGGCCTTCGCATAGACCGGACTGCCGTCCTCTAGCTCCTCGATCGGCGCCTGCGCCGCGATGACGATGATGGCCTCGTGGCCGCGCTCGGGATCGCCGGGTGCGCGGGCCCTGCCGTGAGCATCCACCGAGCGCAGCGGGGTGACCCTGAACCGCGGCCGGCCGCCGACGCCGTCCCCGAAGATTAGGGGTGGGCTATCGATGTCGACCTGAGCCCGGAGAACGCCTCGCTTCGGCAGCAGATTGACCACCGTCCCGTCATCCTCGATATAGATCACATAGAGGTATGATCTCACCGTCGGTGGCGTCACCTGGATGGCAAAAGCCTCGCCGACCCGAAGCGTCCTGTCGCCGCCGACCAGCGTGACGCGCGGGCGCCGAGCAGCGGCGAGCGGGGCCCGAAGCGTCTGCAGCACCTCGCAAACCGGCCAAGGCCGCAGCACGACCTCGCTGTTGAGCCCTTTGGTGCTCGCGAGCTGCTGCACAGCGAGCCTGGCTGCCTCCGTGGCGACGTAGCCCTTGGCTGCGCCCCCCTCGACCGTGATGCTGGCGCAGGCCAAGTGCTCGGCCTCGAGGCCGGAGAGCTGTACCCTTGGCGCACCCGATTGACCCTGCGACGGCCGCGGCGGATCGACATCCGTTCTCATCACAAAACCCTGCCTGGCATCGGAGAGCATCGTGTCGTAGTCGATCCAGATGAAGCCACCCTCGCCCCAGCCCTCTCCCCACGAGTTCATGATCTGAAATGCCCGGCGGGAATCGTCGTAGCCCACGATCACCATCGCGTGCCCCGCCTGCTCCGGCAGATAGTCGCCGTGCCGCTGGTGGATGCTGCCGGAATAAACACTCCCGGCAGGCCAGCCCATGAAGCTTTTTCCGACCAGCATTCCGATGAGCACGGGGTGACCGGCGGCGAGCTCGAGGCGCATGCGATCGAGCGAATCGGGCGAGAGGCCCGACTGTCGCTTGCCGCTGCCGAAGCGCGGCAACGGCCTTCCGACCAATTTCACATCTCGGATGCGGAATGAGGCGGACGCTCGGTCGGTACGACCGCAGAACCCATCCGGATAGGAGGCTGGATGGCGCAGGATCGACGGTGCCCCGCGCGAATGAAGCTCCTGCAATCCCCGGTAGATGTTCGTTTGCGGAGCCTCGCAGGTGCCGCCGGCGGCAAGAAGCTGAGCGTGCAGTGCCGCCGGACTGACGATGCGGCTCATGTCGTCGACGGCGGACCCGGTCGTGGCAATCTCGTAGTAGCTGCGCGCCGCGTAGCCGACCGACCAGGCGACGCAGGCGCCAAGGTCCTTCTGATTGCCGGGCTTCGGAAAACGGTCCTTGAGGCTCACCGCCTCGGGGCTGAAGGTGCGCGTCAGCGGCACCAGCGCGAGCCCGGCAAGCTCGGCCGGATCGTAGTCGCCGTCACCCGTGGCAAACGCCGGTGGCGCAGCGATCTGAGCACGAGCTGGACTGACCAAGGCTGCAACTTGCTGCGCGGCCAGAGCGGTTAAAATCAACGCACGCCGCCAAAACGAACCTTGGCTCATGACGCCCCCCGGTGCCCTGTCCCCAAAAAATAGACAGGCAGCGCTGGCTGGAAACCCTACAACCCGAACAAACGCGAACTGACGGGCACCCGTGGTCGTGCTCGAATGGCTCCCGCAGTGCGGAAAATATTCCCCAGACCACTGTATTGATCAAATGAAAACTAATGGCCGATGCGTCGCCTAGGACCACGGGCAGACGAAAGTTGCGCCGCCGTCGCATCCAGGGCGGAAGGGTCGCATGAGCGCTGGTCCCGAAGTTGGTGACGCACAGCGAAGGCGCTCATGAAACCGCGCACACGCCAATCCTGCGGACGTTGAAAGTCCGGCCGGATGATCGATCGTCAGATCGATAATGGTACCGCCTCCCCGGCTCGAACGGGGGACCTCTAGATCCACAATCTAGCGCTCTAACCAGCTGAGCTAAGGCGGCAAACGCTCCGCGAGCGCGCCGGGAGGCGCGGTCGACAGCGGACCTGATCTAAAACGCCGAGCGGCCGCGCCCGTCAAGTCAAAACGGTTCGGTCTCGCGAAATGACGCGCCGGCAACGCTCGAGCCAAGCTTGGTCTGCCGTCGCCCACGGAAAAGCCAGTAGCTCGATCTCATCGGGCGAGCCGCAATCCCTTCGGCGTCCGAATTCCGGTCGCCGCCCTACCACCGCGGCGCCCGGACAGGCCCTCGTTCGAGCAATCGGCCGATCAACCAGCGATGGTCAAGGCTTCGGCTGAGCCTTCTGCGCCGCCTCGGTGATCAAGCGGCCCAACTCCTGGGCCTGCTGGCTGTAGGTCTGCACCTGAGACTGTGCGTGGCGCGCCTGGATCTCGAGGTACTCCTTGACGTCCTTGGCACGCGCGAGCTCGGCAGCGAGATTGAAACCCGCCTCGACGTTCTGCTCCGCAAATCGCATGGCGCGCGCCTGCACCTCGAGCGCTCCGACCGCCATCGCGCCCTGCGACTTGGTCATCATGCTCTGCGCCTGGCGCATCATGTCCATGAACTGTCCGTAGGCCATGCGCGTCTGCTCGACGTTGCGTTCCGCCATCTCGCGCACCGACTCGGGGATTTCCATCGAAGGCTTCTCGAACATCGCCAGTCTCCTGGGCTTGTGTTTCCTCGGCTTCGTCTTCGGCGAGCTTAGTGACATTGTGCGAACGTGATACCGCCCCTCGAGAGGCCGCACAGCAAAAAAGCTGCGGCGCATCCGGCCCACACGGACGTGGCGCAGGGTACCGCAGGCGCGCCGACGTCGCGTTCGCTAGTATAGCCACTGGAACCCTGGTGGCGATGAGCAATTCGCCTCACAATCCCCGATGCAGCGGGCCGGCTTCATGGACGGCGCGAACTGATACGAGTAACAGTCGGACGACCATGGTGTTTGCCACTCTGCATGCGGCAGGTCCCGAGATGGACAACCCCGCTCACCAGATTGCTCTCGAGCTGCTCGCGGCGGCGCGCGACCCTGCGTGCGTGCTGGATCCCGTCCACCGCACTGTGATCGGCGCCAACGAGACGGGCGTCGCAGCCTTCGGCCTCGACATCGGAATAGAGGACTGGATGGAGGTGGCCGAGTCCGCCATGAAGGAGCTGTGCGAGCTGGCGGACAGTCCCCGCTCTGCCCCCCTGGGCGACCCGGAGCGCCGCGAAACCAACGACCGCCACGCGCGGCTGGTCTTCCTGTCGGCGGACGGGCCGCGCACGCTCGAGTGCAGCGTCGCGATCGTCCACCACGGTCTGTCTTCCAAATTGGCGGTTGTCTCGCTCGTCGCTGCGACAGCTGCGATCGATCCGGAACGGGCGGTGCCCGCAGGCGAGCCGACCTCGCCCGCCACCGTCGGGCAGGCCACGGACCCGGCACGCCCGGCCGACGACGCGTCAACGCTCGCGGCAATCGCCCTGCGCATCCGCGAGGCGCTCGCTGAACGCGCGGCGGCGGTGTCGGACGCGGCTCACGTCGTCGCCCCTGGTGACGAGGCAGTAGCCGCTGGCGTGGCTGCCCCCCCGTCAGCTGTCTCCGCTGCAACCGGAATCAGCCTCGATCAGAGCTTGCAGAACCCCGACGGACTGCCCTCAGCCATGCACACCGGTCGGTCCGGAATGCTGCCCCGCGACGCGGTCGCCAAACTGGCCCACGAGCTCAAGACGCCGCTCAGCGCCATCGTTGCCGCAGCCGAAATCATGCGCGACGAGCGCCTCGGCCCGATCGGCAACAGCCGCTACCTCGGCTATGCAGGCGACATCTACGAGACGGCGCGCCACGCGCTGGCGGTCATCTCGAGCCTGCTCGAAGCACGCACCGGCGCAAGCCAGTCGGACACGGGCATGTCTGGCGATGGCGGGTTAGAGGCGGTCGCCCACGACACGCAAGGCACCCGCCAGTCCATGGCCTTCACCGAGGTCGATCTCAATGCGACCGCCGAAAGCTGCGTGTCGTCGCTTAAGCCGCTTGCGGAGGCCGCCGGTCTCTTGCTGACAGGCGAGTTGGCTCCGCGCCTGCCGCACCTCATCGCCGACCGAACCGCCGTGCGTCAGATCGCCCTCAACCTCCTCACCAATGCGATCCGCTTCACCGAGCCAGGCGGTCGGATCGAGGTCGTCACCCGCCACCACTCGTGCGGCGCGGTGTCACTCGAGATCCGCGACAGCGGCCGCGGCATGGGCAGGGCGGAGATCGCGCGCGTCATGGCACAGACCGAAGATACTGCTCCCTCGGCGCGCTTTGGCGGCGGTCTCGGAATCGGCCTGCCGCTCGTGCGAACGCTGGCGCTGGCCAATGGCGCCGCCCTGCATCTGGAGAGCGAGCCGGGCCGGGGCACCGCCGCCATCGTGACCTTCGGCGAGGATCGCGTGGTGCCGGTTTGAGGCCGACGGCCCACCGCCGAGATGGCTCCCTGGAATTAGAGTAATTCCAATCAAGTCATTGAACCATAAAGCAGCATTGACCGCTTGCGGACGCGCTGCTTACTTCGTCTCGCGCGGCGGATGTTCCGCCGCGTCCGGTCCAGCGGACCGGCAACCGATACCGGGGCCTTGAACCCCGACTATTGGAGCAAGCAATGACGAGATCTCACCCGAAGCTCACTCAGCCGATCAAGTCCGCCGGCGTGGCGGCGACCCTTGTGCTCGCAACAGTCCTCGCGGGCCCCGCCACCGCGGCCGACGAGATCAACATCTACTCCTATCGCGAACCGAAGCTGATCGAGCCGCTCTTGAAGGCGTTCACCGAACAGACCGGCATCAAGACCAATGTCATCTTCGCCAAGGACGGGCTCGTCGAGCGGCTGGTCTCGGAGGGCAAGAACAGCCCGGCCGACGTGCTTCTGACGAACGAGTCCGGCATTCTCATACAGGCCAAGGCGCAGGCAGCCACGCAGCCGATCGCCTCGAAGGACCTCGACATGGCGATCCCCGCGCATCTGCGCGACCCAGAGGGGCACTGGTACGCTCTGACCCAGCGCGCACGCGTGCTCTACGTTTCGCGGGATCGCGTCAAGGACGCCCCAGTGTCCTACGAGGAGCTGGCCGACCCCAAATGGAAGGGCAAGATCTGCATCCGCTCGGGTCAGCACACCTACAACGTCGCGCTGGTCGCGGCGATGATCGCGCATCTCGGCGAGGAGAAAGCCGAGACATGGCTGAAGGGCCTCAAGGACAATCTGGCACGCAAGCCCGCCGGTGGCGACCGCGAAGCGGTGCGCGACGTGCAGGCCGGACTATGTGATATCGCAGTCGGCAATACCTACTACATGGCGGCCATGCTCAAGAACCCTGAGCAGAAGGCATGGGCCGACGCCGTGCGCCTCGTGTTCCCGAGCGCGGCTGGCAAGGGCACGCACGTCAACATCTCCGGCGTGGCACTCGCGGCAAACGCACCGAACAAGGCCAACGCCGTGAAGCTGGTCACGTTCCTCGCCTCGCCCGTCGCTCAGGCCATCTACGCCGAGGCGAATAGCGAATACCCGGTCGTCGCCGGCGTGGCGGAAAGCGCACTGCTGAAGAGCTGGGGTGCGCTCAAAGCTGACACGCTGCCGCTCGCGACTATCGCCGGGTTCCGCCGCAAGGCCTCGGAGATGGTCGACAAGGTGAAGTTCGATTCTGGTCCAAGCTCCTGATCTCAGCATGCGACGCGCGGCGTCGGCCAAAAGCCGGCGCCGCGTGCCGCGTATCGCCTGCCACCGCGGATGTCGCCGTCCGCTTTTGCCCTACCGTCCGGCACGATCCTCGGTATTCGTCAGCCCCGTGCGTCGCGCGTCCGGCGACGGTCGCAAGCGCCCCTTGACGGCGTCGTCACATGACTGGGTCGTCCTATGACAACCTCGCGCGAACCGTTCTCACCCGCGGCCGCTGGAGCGTCGCTCCTGGCGCTGGCGGGTCACGCGCGCCGTCGCCTGGAAAAGTGGCGTTTGCGCCGCCGCTCGTCGCCGGGCTGGACGGTTACGGTCGCGTTGATCGTCGCCGGCATGTTGCTGCCCGTTGCCGCAATCCTGGCGCTTGCCATGCGCCCGGCCGACGGCGTGTGGCCGCACCTCGTCGCCACCGTGCTGCCCGGTGCACTCCTCAACACCGCGCTATTGCTCTCGGGCGTCGGCGTTCTGGTGCTGATCGTCGGCACAGGCACGGCATGGCTCGTCACGATGCACCGCTTCCCGGGACGCGCACTGGCCGACCGGCTGCTCGTGATCCCTCTGGCGATGCCGACGTACATCGTGGCTTATTGCTACGTCGAGCTGCTCGACTATGCAGGGCCGGTTCAGACGGGACTTCGCCAGATCATCGGCGCGCGCGGTCCTCAGGACTACTGGTTCCCCGACATCCGTTCCCTTCCGGGCACGATCCTCATTTTTTCGGCCGTTCTCTATCCATATGTATATCTCTCGGCGCGGGCGAGCTTCGTGCAGCAGTCGGTCTGTGCGCTCGAGGTCGCCCGAACGCTCGGCCGCACGCCGCTCGGCGCGTTTCGCTCCGTTGCGCTGCCGCTTGCGAGGCCTGCACTGGCCGCCGGCGTGGCGCTCGCGCTGATGGAGAGCGTCAACGATCTCGGAGCGGTCCAATACCTTGGCGTCGAAACGCTGTCGGCCAGCATCTACGCCACATGGCTGCAGCGCTCGAGCCTCGCCGGGGCGGCGCAGATCTCGGCGGTATTGCTGGCCCTCGTCCTGCTGCTGTTTCTGATCGAGCGACTGGCGCGCGGCGGCGCAGAGAGCCACAATACGTCGGGGCGCTACCGGTCGATACCGTTCAAGGACCTCGAGGGTTGGCGGGGCGTTGCCGCGTGCATTTTGTGCACCCTGCCATTCGTCGTCGGTTTCCTCGTGCCGGCGCTGGTGCTCGTACGCCACGCGCTGCTGCACGGAGAATCCTCGCTTGACGGCGGCCTGATGCCTGCAATTGGCAACAGCCTGCTGCTAGCGACGGTGGCCGGTGCGGTCGCGGTCGTGCTTGCTACCGTGCTCGCCTATGCCAACCGAGCCGCGACCAACGGCTTCACCCGGCCTGCGATCCGCGTCGCAGGCCTCGGCTATGCGGTGCCCGGCACGGTAATGGCGATTGGCCTCATGGTACCGCTCGCCGCCTTCGACAACGCAGTCGACGCCTGGTTCCGCGCTACGCTCGGCGTCTCGACGGGACTTGTTCTGTCGGGCTCGCTGTTCGCGCTCGCGCTGGCGCTCGTGATCCGCTTCATGGCCGTCGCGCTCGGCACAATCGAGTCGGGGCTGGGCCGGATCTCGCCGAGCCTCGACGCTGCGGCGCGTGC
This sequence comes from uncultured Hyphomicrobium sp., assembly GCA_964471635.1. Classification (GTDB taxonomy): domain Bacteria; phylum Pseudomonadota; class Alphaproteobacteria; order Rhizobiales; family Hyphomicrobiaceae; genus JAKAML01. The sequence continues at coordinate 23,417 of CAYYGO010000013.1, read as the reverse complement.
GCTCGGAGAGACGGCCCTGTCGACGCTGTTGCGCGTCCATTTGCCGATGCTGCTGCCGGCGGTGGGGGCGGCGGGCCTACTGGTGTTCGTCGACGCCATGAAGGAGCTGCCGGCGACGTTGCTGCTGCGCCCGTTCAACTTCGAGACTCTGGCGACCCACGTCTATGGTTTCGCGGCGCTCGAGCAGTTCGAGGACGCCGCACTCGGCGCCCTGACCATTGTCGCGGTGGGCCTCGTGCCAGTGCTGTTGCTGCACAAGGCGGTTGCCGGAGGCCGTGCGGGCGGTGGCGCGGGCTGAGCGCCTGGCTGCACCCCGCACGCCGCCGAGCCAGGGCGTCAGATAATCTCGTCCTCGTCCATCAGCGGCTCGGCAACAGGCTCTTTCGCCAAATCCTTCAGTCGCGGCTTCGAGCGCTCGATTTCCTCCGACCACGCGATGTGGAACAGCGCGTCGCCCATGTTGATAATCGGCAGTGTGGTGCGGCCGATGATGAGCCCGCGCTTCGGCGAGCGCACCTCGACGTCACCTTCCTCGTAGGGGTTGGCGATGTAGCCGATAATCTCGTTCTCCGAGACGGCATCGCCAATGCGTTTCGACGTCCGCAGCACGCCTCCCTCGGGCGCACGCACCCATTTTGACGCGTTTGCGAAGAGCTGCAGGCGCCGCGCTGCCGGATCGGATGCGGTGTCGACACCGTCCGGCAGCTCGAGCATGCCGATCTTGAGCATAACGCCCGCGATGCCGTCGACCGCGGCCTTGATCGCGAACTCGTCGAACCGCAGCCCTTCTCCGCCTTCGTAGACGAGAACATCGACGCCGAGCTCGCGCGCCGACTTTCTCAGCGAGCCGGGGCGCTCAGGGCTGTCCAGAACGACCTCGGTACCGAACGCCTCCGAAAGCTCGCGGGCGCGGGGACGGCGCGAGTACTCGCAGCGGATCTGCGGCAGGTTCACGCGATGGATCGCCGCCGTGTGCAGGTCGATACCGATATGCGACCGCTTGACGACCTCGGTCAGCAGGATGTGCGCCAGCCGCGCGGCGAGCGATCCGTTCGCCGAGCCCGGGAACGATCGGTTGAGGTCCCGCCGGTCGGGCAAATAGCGCGACCGGCCGATAAATCCATAGGCATTGACCACCGGCACCGCCAGCAGCGTTCCGGACAGGTTGCCGGGCTGCAGCGTGCGCAGGACACGGCGAATGATCTCGACGCCGTTGAGCTCGTCGCCGTGGACGGCCGCTGTGAGGAACATCGTCGGGCCTGCTCGCGGCCCGTGCAGAACATGCACCGGAAGCGTTACAGGGGTGTGATTGGAGAGCTTCGAGACGGGCAAATCGACAAGCTGGCGCTCCCCGCTGGCAATCGTCGTGCCTCCGATTGTAAAGGGCTGTCTCACGAGCACCACCGCGCGCCACAGCGCGCTTCCCTCAGGATTTGATCCCCCGCGATCGGCGCATACCTCCCGGTGCAGCGGCCACCGCAGAGCAGGCCTGACGCGGCAGACCCGCGCGCCGCGGGATCCGCGTCGCATAATATGCACGAGGTGCGTGAGATTTGCGTCTACGCAAAGTGCGGCCGGCGCTCCTACGGTAAAGTGAAGTTGTAGCGCGTAAATTCAGAATCACGCGCGCAATCCGCAATGAGGTCTTGCGCCGGCGGCGCGGCGTTCGTTACAACCAAAATGCAGTGCAGCACGGAGGTGGTGCCTGGCAACTTGCGGGCACCACGCCCGGACCATGGCCCTTCCGGCGGCAGCCGTCGATCTTGCAGGACAGTCCGGCTTATGACGCAGGTGCGACCCAGTCAGCGCTATCTTGTTGCGGTCACCGCTGTGCTGGCGTTCGTCACGCTTGGGCTCAGCGTCCCCATATTTGTCGGTGGACGAACGCAGTCCCTCACCATCCAGAACGCGACGGTGCAGGCTGCAGCGCGCGATGTGCTGGCCATTACCTCCCCGATCACGCTCTCGTCCGAGCCGGGCCTGACGCTCGAGCGCGGCCAGTTGTCGATCACTCGTGACAAGACCGGCCGTCCACTTACCGGCGATATGGTTACCCGCCTGCTTGCTTCCAACAGCGCGCGCCTGACGCTTGAGGATGCCACGCTGGTGCTCGATATAGACGGCGAGAGCAGGGCAGCTCCGGATGCGGACGTTGCACTGCTCGCCGCGCCGCTCATAGCTGCGCTCCGGCGCCTCGAGTTCGAGTCTGTGGCCATCCGACGCGGCGTCATTGTGCTGCGCCGCAGCAGCGGCACGAGCGAGATCCTGAGCGACGTTCGTGTCGATGTGGGCCTGAAGCGCGGCACTGCCGTGACGGTCAACGGCTCGTTCGAGTTGCAGGGCCGGCAGTTGGCGCTCGATGCGACACTGGGCTTGCAGAGCGACCAGAAGGATGCCGTGCGGCTCCCGCTCAAAGTATCGGTCAAGGGCTCGCTCGTCGAGGCCAGCATCACCGATGGTCGGCTGCTCGTCGGGAAGACGCTGAAGCTGATGGCGCCCCAGGCGGAGGTCACATCGCCGAGCATCCGCAGTCTCGCGCAATGGCTTGGAACGGCGTGGCCCGGCGAGCGCGGGTTTGGCCCCTTCCGCGCAAAGGGTCGTCTGGACTGGGTCGACCGGATGGTGACGTTCCAGGATGCCGCGTTCGCTATGGATGGCAACGAGGCTACGGGCACGATGGTGCTGAAATGGGGACAGCAAAACCCCGAGGTTGGCGGAACGCTCGCCTTGAAGCGGCTTGACCTCGCGCCCTACCTTGAAAGTGCTCCACCCGCCTCAAAATCCGCCGCCCTGCTCCATCTGGGCTGGTTGTGGCCTGGCGGCTCTGCCGATTCTGCTGCCTTCGGCGTGCCGCTAATCAAGCATGTCGACGCCGATGTGCGCATCTCCGCCGAGCGGCTCCTGGCCGGACGGGCGAGCTTTGGCCGCAGCGCTGCATCGCTATCCGTAAAAGGCGGCAAGCTGCTGGCCGATATCGCCGAGATCGACGTCGGCGACGACGCCAGCGCACGCGGTCAGGTCATGATCGACATGGGGAGCGCAGTGCCGCGCTACGGCGTGCGCGGCAAGTTCGAGGCCATCGACGCCTCGGCATTCGCCAAGGCGCTGGTCGATCATCCGGTCGCTTCCGGCCGGTCCAACGTCGTGTTCGATTTGACGAGCAACGGCGAGACCGCGGAGCAGGTCGCAGGTCGCGTCAGCGGCAAGATCGGCGTTGAGATGACCGAGGGTGGCTCCCTCGGCCTTGATGTCTTGCAGTTGTTCTCAGGCTTAGCCAAAGTTGCAGATGGCGAGGGCTGGGGGCCCTCAGCGCGCGGCAGCACTCCCTTCAAGTCGCTCAGCGCGCGAATGACGCTGAATTCGGGTGTTGCGCTGGCCGACGCCGTACGCGTCGAGTTTGCCGACCGTTTGCTGACAGCGGTCGGCACGCTCGACAACCGCGCCAGATCAGTCAACGCGGATTTCTCTCTTGTGCGCTTGCCTTCGCCGGCTGCGTCCGCGGTCGGAGCTCGCGACGTGGCCGCCGAACGGGTCGAGCTTCTCACCGCCCGCGGCCCGTGGGCCTCACCCGCCTTTCGCTACTCTACCCGTCCTGCGCGGTCGTCGACGGCGCCTACCTTCAACGGGAAGCCGGCTGACGGCGCCAGCCCGCCCCCGCGGACATGATCGCGCCGTTCGGGCCGCGCCCAATCCGAACCACCGTCGCAATGCCGGCCGGCCCGACGCGATGTGGCGGAAATGGCGGAAACCGCCTATCGCACCAGGACGCGACCTGACGGCATCACCAGCTACGGCGCGGTCCGGTGTCGATGTGGAAAAGGCCGCCGCCGTAGTGCTTCAGGCCGCCGACGGAACCGCTACTCCGCAAATAGGCGTAGGCGGCCGACACGTTGCTGTGCACGCGGAAGTCGGCCGCTTCGCCCGAGAGATGTTTGGATCTTGGCGCACCGCCGACCCTGGCGTTGTGCGACTTGCTGCGGCACGTCGAGCTTACGGTCACCGGTCCGTAGTTCGCTGCCACCTGATAGATCACGCTTTTCAGACTGCCGTCTAGGCAACCCGACGAGGCAACCCACTTCACGCCCCCGCCACCGGTGATGCTGGGCTTCGAGGGCTTGTAGCCATAGCTCTCGTCCTTGTTGAGAGCCGCGACCTTGACGCCCGAGTACTTCTTGCCTGTCGAAGCTGTTTTCTTGCTCTTCTGCTGCGGATAGATGGGCGCGGCCGAGTAGCTTCCCGAATCGTAGTCCGCGTTGCCGGCATAAATCGGCTTGTAGGTGGATTGTGCGGATGCCGTAGCGGACAGGCCGCCAGCCGCGACGACAGCGACGACCAGCATGGCCGCCAGACGCGTGAACGAATACAACATTCTCCGACTCCCCAAACGTGGCCTCGAACCGGGCACCCTCGCTGCACCTGCTTTTGGGTGCAGAACCCGTTCGTTACGTTGCGGCGCACAAGCACGTCGCGACCGAGACAGCTACATAAAGATGTCATTATGTCCCCGGCTTTTGACCAATTTGGTTAACCATGAATAGTTCGCAGGCTGCGCTTCTTGAGATGAGCTTGTCGCTTATGCAGCTATTCTGAAAATCCAAGAATACTTTTGAATATCCGGGCGCCAGCGCAAGTTTAAACAAGGGCACCTCCGCGCGAATCACGGACGCGGCGACTGCAACCGCCCAGAATGCATCACAAAATCACGATCCCCGCCGCTCGTGGGGCCATGGCGGAATACTCGACGCTGTGACCAGCAGCACCGACTGCTCACGCGACGACTGCGTTTGGTCAGTTCGAGACTGACGTTGAACACACGCTGCGCCAGGGTAGATGTGGGACGTACTGGGGGATGATCCGCGCATCTGCCGCCGCCGCCGCCGTGCGATCCGGAGGCGTGGGAGGATCAGCCGTTGCGGCCCGGTGGCAGCAGACCCACCAGCACCGACAAGGCAAGCATCCCCACCGACAGCACGGCGGCGTGCAGTGCAAAATAAACGTACGCCTGCCGCAGCGAGCGCGAGATGATCTGCTGCGCCACTGCCGCCGTCGGCCGCTGACCCTTCGGGAGCATGAGCCAGAGCTCGGTGTGCTTGTAGGGCGTGCGCTCGGCGCTGCGCGCATAGAGCACCAGGACGAGGCAGACCAGCATGGTCAAGAAGCCGCCCGAGCGGAGCGCAAGCTCCATGTTGTCCGACAGTCCGACGACAAATGTGAGGATCGCCAAAGCGGCAAAGCCGCATGCCCGTCCAACACTGAGATGGGCCAGATCCTCGATTCGCTGCAGCACGCGATGACCTCCCTTGTGGTCGCTCCGACCTCTCGCGGCCTAGATGGGTGGAAATTTTGGCTCAGCGGCCGGCGCGGCGCAAGCCTCGGGCTGCGGTCCAGCGAGCGGACGCGGCACGGGCCGGCTGCACCTCAGCCGCCGGCTCCAGAGGCTGCGAGGAGGGCTTGCGTCGAGAGCAGCAACACGCAGACGAACCAGATGTAGAGCGCGTTCGGGTCGGTCTCCGTGAGGCCCCGGAAGCGCTCATAGAGAGCGGCGGGGACACCGGCGATCAGCAGCGTCATGGCGGAGACGAAGATCGACACGATGTAGAGGAAGACCAGCGGCGTTGCGAAGAACGTCCCGGCAATGAACGGCTTCATGAGGATCGCCACGGGATCGAACCAAGGCGAGAAGTGCATGCCGTTGACCAGCGACAGCCCCGCCGTTGCGACGAGGAGCACGTCGCGCTTCATCACCTGCTCGCGGTTGTTCATGTCATGCTGCATGGCTCAAGCTCCTCCGCCGATCCGCATGCCCATGGCGACGGCGGTGAGGAACCAGAACATCCTCAGCGCGAACAGCCACAAGACCGAGAACACGACCACCACGCCATCCGGCACGACCGCCGGCGTTATGAACCGCACCAGGCCGACGACCGGGTCGGTGACGGTGCGGAACACCTTGAGGATCACGGCGTCCTGGTTGCGGCGCGCAAACACGAGCTCGAGCAGGTAGCGCCCGATCAGGGTGTAGATCATCGCGGCCAGAAGCAGGTTCGGCAGATGAAACCACCAGTACTGCAGAAAGCTGTCGGATGCGGTCACGCGATTCTCCCTCTCCCCATACTCGGCACTCGCATGGGGAGAGGGTCGGGGTGAGGGGCGACCACTTGCTCCGACCGCGGGGCCGCCACCCCTCACCCTAACCCTCTCCCCACTGAAGGAGTGGGGAGAGGGGACACTTGCCTCAGAGAAAGAGGGCGGGACGCAAGGCCCCGCCCTCCTCAATCTTCGACCTCAGGCAGAAACCGCCGGCCTTAGTGGCCGCCAGCCATGCCGGACGCCTTGTCCTTCATGATCAGGTCGCCGGCCGGCTGGCGGGTTGCGTCGACCATGTCCTGGACCGCCTTCGACGGAGCCGGCGTCAGCAGCGAGACGATGAAGATCGTCAGGAAGCCGACCGGCAGGCCGAACAGGGCCGCGGAGATGTTGCGAACGCCCCACCAGCTCGCGATCGTCTGAGCGTGCTTGTCGAGCGCCAGATAGGCCGCGTCCTTGGCAGCACCCGGTGCCGCAGCGACCCAGGCCGCCTTGAGCTCCGTGAACTTGGCCGCTGCCGCCGGAGACGCCGTGCCGAGCCAGCTCCACATCTCGTGGAACGAGACCGCGAAGTAGCGCGTGCCGACCAGATAGTAGGCGCAGGTGGCAAATCCGAGGATCATGCCGAGCACCGCGCCCGGCGTGTTCGCCCGCTTCCACCAGACGCCCAGCACCAGCGCCGGGAAGATACCCGCCGCCGCCAGCGAGAACGCCCAGGCCACCATCGACAGGATGTCCGCTGGTTTTGTCGACGCTGTGTAGGCGGCTGCGACAGCCACGACGAGCAGCAGGATGCGCGAGACGATGAGACGGGTCGCCGTCGGCGCGTTCGGGTTGATCATCTTGTAATAGATGTCGTGCGACAGCGCGTTGGCGATGGCAAGCAGAAGTCCGTCCGCCGTCGAGAGCGCAGCCGCGAGGCCACCGGCGGCGACGAGGCCGGCGATGACGTACGGCATACCGGCGATCTCGGGCGTCGAGAGCACGATCACGTCGGTGTTGATGTTGAGATCCTGCCAGCGCAGCAGGCCGGGATGGTTGGCGATCTTGCCGCAAGCCGCAATCACGTCCTGGACCGCCTTGACGTCCACGCCGCAGACCTTGACGAGGCCGATCTTGCCGTAGGTGAACATCCAGACCGGCAGGTCGGTCAGCTTCGTGCCCTTCTCGATGAGGCTGAACACCTCGAGCTTCGAGAACGCGGCGTAAGCAGGCGCCGTGAAGTAGAGCAGGAAGATGAAGAACAGCGACCACGCCACCGACGAGCGGGCTTCACGAATGGTCGGCGTCGTGAAGTAGCGCATCAGGATGTGGGGAAGCGACGCCGTGCCGACCATCAAGCAGAGGATCAGCGCGAAGAAGTTCAGCGGATCATAGGTCGTGAACGGCTTGACATGCGGCTTCAACGACTTGGCGTCGGCGAGGCCCTTCGTGATCATGCTCTGCTCGAGCTGCGTGATCTGCTCGATCGCCGCACCGTAGGTGAACTGCGGCAGCGGAATGCCGAACTTCTTGGCAGACAGGATGACGACGGGGAGCAGGTAGGCGACGATCAGCACGATGTACTGAGCGACCTGCGTCCACGTCACGGCCTTCATGCCGCCGAGCATCGAGCAGAGCAGGATGCCGACGAGACCCGCATAGACCGCAATCGTGAAGTCCATGTCGAGGAAGCGGGAGGCGATGAGACCCGTGGCGTAGATCTGCGCGACCACGTAGGTGAACGAGCACGAGATGAGCACGATCACCGCGAGGAAGCGGGCGAAACCGCCGCCGTACCGCTCGGAGAAGAAGTCGGGAACCGTGTAGGCGCCGAACTTCCTGAGGAACGGAGCGATGAGCACGGCGACGAGCACATAGCCGCCCGTCCAGCCGAGCACGAAGGTCAGGCCGTCGTAGCCGAGCAGGAACAGCGTGCCGGCCATGCCGACGAACGATGCGCCCGACATCCAGTCGGCGCCCGTGGCCATGCCGTTGTAGAACGACGGCACGGTGCGGCCGGCGACGTAGTATTCGCCGACCTCGGACGTGCGCGACAGAACACCGATGAGGGCGTAAACGGCGATCGTCAAGAACACGAAGCCGTAGCCGATCCACTTGTTGGGCACGCCCAACTGCTCGAGAACTGCAAGAATTGCGACGAACCCGAAGAAGCCACCCGTATACATCAGGTAGATCTTGCCGAGGTTGTCGAGGAAGCTATTGCTTCCTGCCTTTGCCTGATTTGCCATTTTGGATCCTCAATCTTCCTCAGCCACGCCTTCTTGACGGTCGATGGCGTCCTGGCGCGATGCGAAAATGAACAGCATCACGACGAACGCAATGAGTGAGCCTTGCGAGGCCATGTAGAAGCCGAGCGGAAAGCCCGCGACCTTGATAGTATTGAGCGTGTCCACGAACATGTGAATGAAGAAGCTGAAAATGGCCCACAGGATCAACATGATCCACATGAGCCCACTGGTTCTAGACCAGTGCCTCTCGATGTTTGGTTGCATTGGTCGTCTCTCCCACAAGTGAGCGCCTTTCGACGCCGCTGGCCGGGGTTGATCTGGTTTGCTGAGCGCCGCATAGCGAGCTATGCAATTGGCACATGGCTCTTCCCCCAAATTAGCAAGTTAGTGGCTTGTTAGCAGTCCGGAAAGCCAAACTTTCGACGCATTCCCGACTGTGCACGTGCAGCAAAAATCTTTGAGATTCCACGGGAAACAGACGCGTGCGTTGCAGCAATTTGCTGCGGCTGCGCCTTTTCAAGAATTGATATTGATCAACAAGCTCCGCGTTTTTTGCGGCATCTTGAAGGGCGCAGTGCGGTGCGCAAAAGTCAGCGGATAAAGTGGCGTGTACGGTGTTCATAACATCGGAGCGAGATGGCGTCCTGAGGTCGCGGCGCGGCCACGCGACAGAGCAAGCCAAGAGACTGGAACAGCCACGCAACCGGCCCGGCCGCACGACCCGGACCGCGGGCAACATGCCGGCGCCCGAGCACGAAGCCGGCACCCAGAGGCCAGCAGTCATCTGCGCCTCTCATCGATTGTGCGAGAACTGCGAGAACCATGTCCTTCGCCACCCACTCGACGCCCCTTGTTAGCCTCGATGCCGTCGTGCTCGATACCGAGACGACCGGTCTCGATGCGCGGACGGCACGTCTGATCCAGATCGGCGCCCTGCGGCTCAAGGGCGGCAAGATCGCCGGAGGCGAGCGCTTCGAGCAGATCGTCGATCCGGGCGTGCCGATCCCGGCGGCCTCCAGCGCGGTCCATGGCCTCGCGGACGCGGACGTGCGAGGCAAGCCCCGCTTCGCCGCCGTCTGGCCCGACTTCGACCAGTACCTCGGCCGCTCGATCCTGATCGGACACACCATCGCGTTCGACATCAACATCCTGAAGCGCGAGGTCGAGCTGTCGCGCGGGGTATGGCGTCAACGGCGCGCGCTCGATATCCGCCAGCTGGCCCGCCTCGCCGCGCCGACGCTCGCCGACTACGAGCTGTCGCGGCTGGCTGCCTGGCTCAACATCGAGATCGTCGGCAGGCACACGGCGATGGGCGACGCGGAAGCGACCGCGCGCATCTATGCCGCGCTCGTGCCGCTGCTGCGCGCACGCAACATCCGCACGCTTGCCGAAGCGGAGGCTGCGACGCGGCAATTGCAGGAGCAGGAGGCACGCGCGGCCGGCGGACTCATGTCGGACGTGGCCGGCCCAATTAGCATCGAGACCCCGCGGGCGCTGACGAAGCTCGACAGCTTCCCCTACCGGCACCGCGTCGCCGAGGTCATGAGTGCCCCACCGATCACCCTGCCGGGGGAGGCCTCGCTGAAGGACGCCATCGACACCATGATGGCGCGCAAGATCAGCTCGGTCTTCATCAAGGAAGGCGAGCGCGTGACCGGCATCCTGACCCAGGGCGACGCGCTCCGCGCGATCCACAAGAGCGGCGGGGACGCGCTCGGCATGCGCGCGGTGGAGGTCATGAGCAAGCCGCTCAACGCCGTCAACGCGCAGGCCTTCGTCTACCGCGCCATCGGCCGTATGGACCGGCTCGGGTTCCGCCACCTCGGCGTGCGCGACGCGATGGGCAACATCGTCGGCGCCGTGACGACGCGCAACCTGCTCCGCCATCGGGCGTCGGCGGCCATCATGCTCGGCGACGAGATCGAGAGCGCGCAGGACGCCGCGGCGCTCGGTGCGGCCTGGGCGCGGCTGCCGCTGATGGCCAAAAACCTCAAGGACGAGGACATCGATCCGCGCACCATCTCGGCCATCATCAGCTCCGAGATCCAGGTGTTCACGCGGCGCGCGGCACAGCTTGCAGAAGCGCAAATGTCGGCCGCAGGCAAGGGCCTGCCGCCCGTCCGCTACGCCGTGCTGGTACTCGGATCCGCCGGTCGCGGCGAGAGCCTGCTCGCAGCCGACCAGGACAATGCGATCGTGTACGAGCACGGCGAGGCGGGCGGCACGACCGACGCCTGGTTCGCCGAGATGGCCGAGATCATGTGCGCGATCCTCGACGAGGTCGGCATTCCGCTCTGCAAGGGCGGCGTGATGGCCAAGAACCCGCAGTGGCGCATGAGCCTCGAGGCCTGGCAGGACACGATCCGCGGCTGGGTCCGGCGGCAGCGGCCGGAGGATCTTCTCAACGTCGACATCTTCTTCGACAGCATCCCTGTTCACGGCGACGTGGCGCTCGGCGAAAGCGTATGGTCCTATGCGTTCGAGGTCGGCCATCGCTCGCCGGACTTCGTCAAGCTCCTCGAGGAGCGCGCCCGCCAGTGGACGGCGCCGTTCACGCTGTTCGGCAGCCTTCGTGTCGACGAGCAGAAGCGCGTCGATCTGAAGAAGGGCGGTCTGATGCCGATCTTCAGTGGCGCCCGCGCGCTGGCGATCCGGCACGATGCGCGGCTGCGCTCGACGCCCGAGCGGCTGACGGAGGTGGCGTCGCGGGGGCACGCTCCACAGAAGGACATCGACACCGTCATCGACGCCCACAAGGTCATCCTCGGGGCGATGCTTGACCAGCAGCTGGCCGACAGCGAGCAGGGCATTCCGTTGTCGACGCGCGTCGAGCCTGACCGCTTCCGCAAGATCCGGAAGGGCCTCATCACGGACGCGGTGAGCAAGGTCAAGTTGATCGTCGACCTGGTCGGCGAGGGGCGGATTTAGCCGCCCCCGCAACGCCCGGCTCGGTCAGGTCCGTCATGCGGAGGGCCGCGTCACAGAGCCTCGCACACATCCTTCAGCACGCCGCGGAGCCAGACATGGCCCTCGTCTCGGTCGAAGCCGTCGTGCCACACCATGTAGATCGGCATCGGCGCGAACACGACCGGGCAGGGGTGGAGCTCCAACGCGAAGCACCGTGCGAGACTTCGTGCGATCTTGGACGGCATGACGCTGATCATGTCCGTGGCTTCCACCAGCATCGCGACCGAAACGACACTGGGCAGCGAGTATTTGATGGTTCGCCTAACGCCGCAGGCCTCGTACCTTTGGGACACCGGCGAAAGCTCCCGGCGGAAAGCGAACGCCACCTGGGGAATGGCCTCGAAGTCAGCAAGCGGCATGCCGGACCCGTAGAGCGGATTGCCCCGCCGCGCCATGACGACGAATGTGTCCTCGGCGAGCAGCTCGGAACGGTAGCCTGGCAACTGAGGCGGCTCGTAGTCGAGCGCAAGCCAGGTCTCGCCGGAGCGCAGCTCGTGCATGATGCTTTGCGCGCGGCTGCCCGAGATGCGGAACCGGAGACCGGCGGCTCCCGCGGTGCGCCTGGCGATCTCCGGCACCAGGATCGCCTCGATACCGGCCGGAATATCGAGCAGGAACGTGCGCTCGGCGGAGTGACAGCAGAACCCGTCGCCACGCTGGCGCATGGTCGCGCGGAGCCTGTCGAGCGCCTCCCGGATCTCGCCCGACATTTCGACGGCGCGGGCTGTGGGCCGAACGCCGCGGCCGGTGCGCTCGAACAGCGGATCGCCGGCGGCATCGCGCAGGCGGGACAGGGCGTGGCTCACGGCCGACTGTGTCATGCCCAGCCGTTTCCCTGCCCTGGTCAGGCTACGCTCCGACATCACCATGTCGAAGATAGCAAGCAGGTTCAAATCCAGACGCTGGACCGGCTCGTCTTGCACGGCCTGACGAGGTCCCTGGAAAGAGCGGCACACGAAGGGCACAAACCGCGGCGGGGACCGCTGGTGCAGCGGCCCTTCGTCGCGGTCGACGCGAACCCCCATTCAACCGCGTGTTGAGAGCGGTGACAAGACGACAGCTTGAAGTTCGAGGGATCGCGGAGGAGAGCCTCGGATGGGGTCCTCACAAAGCGGAAACGGGACGGCGCCGAGGCGCCATCCCGTTCGTTTCGTCCCTAGACTTGGACCTTTTTTTTTAACTATGGCTTGGTGCCGTGGCCCACCGTCGCAGCGAGCGCAAAATGTCCGAGTTGTCGCAGGGTGTCAAGGACGAGCGAACGACGATTTCAGAGCGCTGAATACCGTCGTTAACGTTTTGCATTGCAGCGAAGTTCGCATTCCGAACCATATGCCGACATGAGCGGCCGCCGCACGCCGGTCGGAACATCCAAAGCGGCCACACCAGACCCACCGCACGGGAATAGGGCCGGACCTACGCCGGCTAGTGCTTGTGTCCGCCACCGTGCTTCGGATCATGCTGCGACTCGTGCCCCGGCTGGTGATCCATGCCATGCGGCCCCTTGGCGCCGATCGGCTCGACCGTGGCGTCGATCTCGATCTCCCCTGCCTTCGCGAACACCAGCGTGATCTTGAGAAGATCGCCCTCTTTCAAGGGCTGCTTCAGATCCATCAGCATCACGTGATCGCCGGACGGCTTCAGGATGTGGGACGTGCCAGCCTTGACGTCGATGCCCTCGACGCGACGCATCTTCATCACGTCGCCTTCCATGATGTGGGTGTGGATCTCGACGGTGCCGGCAACGGGCGAGCGCGCCGCCACGAGGCGGTCGGTGGTCTTGCCGTCGGTCTTGATTTCGAGGTAGGCGGCGCCGACCGTGGCACCCTTAGGCGTGGCGCGCACCCATGGGTGGGAGATGGTCACGCCTTTCGTGCCGAACTCGTGGGCCGAGGCGATGGGGGCTGTGAAATGCAGGGCGGCGGCGCAGACAGCAATCGCGAGCGCGGTGCAGCCGAATGCACGGATGAGCATGATCCAGACCTCATGGTGGGGCCGCCTGTCATGGACGGGCGGTCGGTGGCGCGGTGGGCAGCAGAGGAATGCGCCACCGGGAACGACAATGTTACGAAGTAACTTTGCGACATTCCTCATCGGCCGGCAACGGGTCACAACCGCGCGTCGCGATACAAGCCTCGAGCGCACGCCGTAGCGCCGGTGAATGGATGCCCGTCAGCTCGCCCGTGTAAAGGCCCAGCGCCCCGAGACCGCATTGATAGAGGCGGATCATGCGCTCGCCACCGAACCGCATCGCCCGCTCGTAGTCGATCAGCGCCGACGTGCCGTAGCCCATCTCTTGCAGAATGTGAGCGCGTGTATCGAGGGCGTGTGCGCTTTGCGGAGACAGGGCGAGTGCGCGCTCGACGTCGGCCAGGCCCTCGCCGGCGCGGCCGGACTTGAACAGCGCCCACGCCCGGTTGTTGAGCGCAATGGCGAAATTCGGGTTGAGCTGGATCGCCGCGTCGTAATCGCGCAACGCCTCGGGAAAGGCGCTCTTCAGCGAGTAGGCGAGCGCCCTCATCGCATGTGCCATGGCGCGCTCGTCCGGCATCAGGCCCGGGGTGTCGAGCAGGTCCGAGCAGCCGGTAATGCGGCGCTCGTTGTCCTCGCTGAAGCAGTCGGCGCGGCTGTCGTTCGAGGTCGACAGTGCGGGACCCGGCGCCAACACGACGACCAACCAGAATGAGGCCAGGGCCCTGAGCAGGCGGTGCATGGTCTGATCCTCCTCAGCCTGGCCTTTGGGCGACGATGACGAACGGACACTCGAACGTGGCGGTCCTAGCCGCTCTGCGCAACCAAATTGAGGCAGGTGGCCGTCCGCCGAGACGTCGCTCGGTCAGCACTGCCTATTAACCCCGTTCGGCGGGGCATCGTGCTAGTATACCAAGGCATGCTGAAGACTGTCCGGCACGGCCCAGACCCGGATGCCGGACCAACCGGATGCCGCGCGACGTGACACACCGCATACTGCTCATCATCGGCGGCGGGATCGCCGCCTACAAGTGCCTCGAGCTGATCCGCAGGGCTCGCGAGCGCGGCCACGAGGTACGTTGCGTCATGACACGCGCTGCGGCCCAGTTCGTGACGCCGCTCTCGGTCGGCGCGCTGACCAACCAGCGGGTCTATTCCGACCTGTTCGACCTCGACGACGAGCGGGAGATCGGGCACATTCGTCTGTCGCGCGAGGCGGATCTGGTGGTCGTCGCGCCCGCAACCGCCGACCTCCTGGCCAAGATGGCTGGCGGACACGCGGACGACCTTGCCACAGCGGTGCTGATGGCGACCGACAAGCCGGTGCTGGCCGCGCCTGCCATGAATCCCCGCATGTGGCTCCACCCGGCGACCCGCCGCAATGTCGCACTGCTTGCAGCCGACGGAATCCGGTTCATCGGCCCCAACTCGGGCGAGATGGCGGAGCGCGGCGAGGCGGGGCCGGGCCGCATGGCGGAGCCGGACGAGATCCTGGCGATGATCGAGCGGCTGGCCGGCGCCCGGCTCGCAGAACCGCAACCCGGCGTGCCGCCCGCACGCGGCCCCCTTAGAGGGCGCCACGTGCTGGTCACCAGTGGACCAACTCACGAGCCCATCGACCCCGTGCGCTACATTGCCAATCGCTCGTCCGGCAAGCAGGGCCATGCGATCGCAGCAGCAGCCGCACGGCTCGGCGCGCGCGTGACGTTGATCTCAGGGCCGGTGGCGCTTGCCGATCCGGCCGGCGCGAGCACGGTCCACGTCGAGACCGCGGACGAGATGCTGGCCGCGGTCGAGCGCGCGCTGCCCGCCGACGTCGGCATCTTCGCGGCTGCTGTGGCCGACTGGCGCATCGCCAACGCGGGGCACGAGAAGATCAAGAAGACCGCGACGCATCGCACGCCGACGCTGACCTTCGCGGAGAACCCAGATATCCTTGCGACCATCGCCGGCAATCCCGCGCGGCGGCCAGGGCTTGTGGTCGGCTTCGCCGCCGAGACCGAAAGCGTCGTCGAGTACGCCAGGAAGAAGCGCAAGGCCAAGGGCGCCGACTGGATCGTCGCCAACGACGTCTCGCCGGAGACCAACGTGATGGGTGGCGACCGCAATACGGTGCACCTCGTGTCGGCCTCGGGGGTCGAGGACTGGCCCGAGATGTCGAAGCAGGACGTGGCCGAGGCGCTGATGATGCGCATCGCCCGCCATCTCGGTGCGGACGAGGCCGCGGCCGAATGAGCAAACCGTCCACGATCGCGGGGCGCCGACCGGCGTCCCGGGCCGCGCCGCGCCGCGTCAGGCTGCACATCTTGCGGCTGCCACATGCGGAAGGGCTGCCGCTTCCCCAGTACCAGTCCGACGAAGCGGCGGGCTTCGATCTCGCGGCGGCGATCGCCGAGGGGGAACGGCTCCGTCTCGCTTCGCGATCGACGGTCTTGGTGCCGACGGGACTGGTCTTCGAGCTGCCGCCGGGTTTCGAAGCGCAGATCCGCTCGAGATCCGGTCTGGCCGCGCGCGACAGCGTCTCGGTTTTGAACAGCCCCGGCACCGTCGACAGCGACTACCGCGGCGAGGTCAAGGTGCTGCTGTACAATCACGGTTCCAAACCCGTCATCTTCCACCGCGGCGACCGCATCGCACAGGTGGTCGTCGCACCCGTGATCCGGGCCGACATCGTGGAAGCGACGTCGGTCTCGGCTACCGCTCGCGGCGCGGGCGGCTTTGGATCCACCGGTCGAAAAACCATTTCTCCGAAGCTCGCCGCGCGCCGCAAGAAAAGCAAAAAATAGCATTACTGAGGATCTATTTGGAATTCTCATACCTTCGAACTCATCGACGACGGCACCGGCCGCGTGCTGGGAGAGGCGCACGGCTATTTCGTTCCGCACAACCTTGGCAATCAGCGTTCGTGACCTGCTGCAAAGCGACGAGAGTCGGAATATGTAGCCGGGGAGCGCGGGCGGCAGCATGAGCCGAGCCGCAACATGCAGTGAGCCGCTGCGGGCAAAGCGCCACGCGGATCCGAGCTCAACCCGGCGATCGAGGAGTGAGGCACGATGGCAGACAAGATCGAGATCAAGACGCTGGCCGGAACGCACGGCTGGGGTCGCGGCCGCGTCTACGAGAATATCGCCGAGACCATCGGACAGACCCCGCTCGTCAAGCTCGGCAAGGTGAAGGCCGAGGCCGGCGCCAAGGCCGACATCCTGATGAAGCTCGAGTTCTTCAATCCGCTGTCGTCGGTGAAAGACCGCATAGGCGTGTCGATGATCGACGTCCTGGAGGCCGAGGGCAAAATCACGCCCGGCAAGACGGTGCTGATCGAGCCGACCTCCGGCAACACGGGTGTCGGCCTCGCTTTCGTCGCCGCCGCGCGCGGCTACCGGCTGATCCTCGTGATGCCGGAGACGATGTCCATCGAGCGGCGGAAGATCCTTGCGCACCTCGGCGCCGAACTCGTGCTGACGCCGGGCGCGCAGGGCATGCCCGGGGCGCTGGAGAAGGCGAAGGAGCTCATCGCGACGACGCCCGACTCCGTCGAGCCGGGGCAGTTCGTCAATCCGGCGAACCCAGCGGTGCACGAGCAGACGACCGCCGAGGAAATCTGGAACGATACCAAGGGCAAGGTCGACGCGCTGGTCATCGGCGTCGGCACGGGCGGCACGCTGACCGGCGTCGGGCGGGTCTTGAAGGCGCGCATCCCGGGCCTCAAGATCATCGCCGTGGAGCCCGCGACGAGCCCCGTGCTATCGGGCAAGCCGCGCGGTCCGCACAAGATCCAGGGCATCGGCGCCGGTTTCGTGCCGGAGATCCTCGACACCAGGCTCATCGACGAGATCGTCACGGTCCCGAGCGAGATGGCGTTCGAGGTATCGCGCATGCTGGCGCGCGTGGAGGGCATCCCGGGCGGCATCTCGACGGGCGCCAACCTCGCCGCGTCGCTGACGGTCGCGGTGCGCGACGAGATGGCGGGCAAGACGATCGTCACGTTCGCGCCGTCGTCGGCCGAGCGCTACTTCACGTCCGACCTGTTCCTCGAGCCGGCCGCAAAGACCGCCTAGAGACCGTCGCGGCAGGGGCGGCTAGAGCTTGATCGTCTGAGATGGAAGCGGCTTCGCTTCCATCGAAGGCGTGAATCGGGCTCCGAAACAGAGATCTAGAGACCGCCACCGCGGCCGGAAGCCAATCCATCAGGGTCGAGCTTGCCCTAGCCGGCCGTCGTGTTGAGCGCGGCGCCGGCTCCATGATGCGCCTCGGCCAAAGCCGCCGGCTCGACGGCGGCAACGGCGGGCTCCGGCGCTGGCTCGGACGCCTCGGCGGCGACAGCGGGGGCGGCGGCATGTCGGACGTCCGGCTCGGAGCCGTTCGCTTCCGGCAGCAGCGGCACGACGGCTCGCACCGGTCGAGGGTTGGTCGCCCGCGAGATTTCGATGCGCGACATCAGCTCGGCGGCCAGAGCACGCATTGCGCTGCCGACCGGGCCCGGGTATTTGGCGAGGTAAGACCGCTCGGGCATGCGGAAGCGGGCCGCGTCCTGCAGCGACGGCATGCGCGGGATCGCCGCCTCGAAGCAGCGGTTGTGCGGGTTCTCGGCCAGCCAGCGGTGATACTCGGCCTCTGACGGGGAGGCGGCGTCCTTCATGTTGACGATAACGCCGAGGCTCTCGGCGAAGCCCATCTCGGGGTTCAGCGCCTTGAAGCGGCGGAACACCTCGAGACCGCAGACCGAGACGTAGTCGGCCTTGGTCGGCGAGACGTGGAACTCGGCCTCGCGCAGCCAGGATTCGGTCAGCACCGACAAGCCCGGCGGGCAATCGACGATGACGACGTCGAACACCTTGGTGACGTGTGCGAGCAATGCCCCGATGACCGCACGCATGCGGCCGTGGCGGCTCTCTTTCGAAACCTCCCGCTCGAACAGCGTGAGCTGCATATCGCTCGGAAGCAGGTAGACGGAGCGCGCGTCGTCGACGTCGGAGACGTTACCCACGACATACCGCGACCAGTCCGCGTCGCCGCCCTGGAGCACGGTGGCGACGAGGTAGTCGACGAGGGTCAACCCACCGCTCTGCAGGCCGTGCAGGCTGGTGATCGACATCAACATGCTGGAGACGCTGGCCTGGGCGTCGCTGTCGATGACGAGGACCGTCTTGCCGTGCTCGGCCGACAAGGTCTCAGCCAGCGCCAGCACCAGCGTCGACTTGCCGACGCCGCCTTTGGTGTTCATCACCGCAATGGAGGCGCCCATGTCCGCCCGGTGCTCCCCTCGATCCGCCGCCCAGCCCGATCCCGTACCCGCTCGGGTAGACGACGCAGAAGGCGCGCGCAAGCCCACGCGCGCCCGCACCGGCCGCCACGGGCATCGATCGTCAGCAATGACGGAGTATCAAGACAGGATTGCGGCGGGCAGGCTCACCAGCGACGGGAGTTGCGGTCGAAGCGCAGCGGCGGCGGTCCGTCGAAAACGCGCTGCCAGCCTTCGCCACCGCGCTCCACGAGCACGCGCTCGTGGCGGAAATCGACCACCGGCGGATGCTCGACGACCGTCTGGTAGGCGGGCCGCAGCACCACTTCCCTCGCAACGAAGGCATGCACGGGCGGCTCGTAGACATGGCGCGTGCGCGCGGCGCTGACCAGCACGGGACGGGCCTCCTCGCGGTAGACCGCCGGGGTGACGACCGGAACAGACCGGCCGGGTCGGACGACGACCTGGCGCTCGACCGTACGGGTCACGGGACGGGTCGCCACTTTGCAGATGCGCTCGCGGCCGAGAAGGCTGCGGCTCTTCTCCCAGCGGACACCGCCAGGGCGCACGACGACCTCCTCGCGCACGGTGGCGACGACCGGCGGCGTCGCGACGTAGCGAACGCCAGCGGGCTTGATCTCGACGCGCCGGACGGCCGTCGTGTAGATGGCCGGGACATGCTCGGCTCGGACGCGACCGGGGACCACCTCGACCCGCTCGGCCCTGAGCCCGATGACGGCGGGTGTCGTGACGACCTCGCGACGACCGGGCGCGACGACAACAGGGCGCGCGACCGTGGCGTAGACATCGGGGCGATGGACCTTCTCGTAGCACTCGGCGCCGCCGCAGCCACCACCGCCGGCGGCCGCCTGGCCGGACGGCAGGGCAAGTGCGAGTGCCATCGCCGCGGCGGCGGGGGCGGAAACGGCACGATGGGTCAGGCGCGGGCGCATCCGTCGATCTCCTTTGTCGCGTGCGGCGGAGACTACCGTTCGGCAGCGCGCTGACGAAGTGGAACGGCGACGCGTGGTTAAACCTCGCACCGGCCCGCCGATCGGGCAGGGAAATCGGCGCTTGCACCGGGATGGCCCGGCAAAGTACCAGATGGGCCACCGTTTACCTTGTGGAGGCATTGCGTCATGGTCACTCGGATGTCGCCGCTTATCGGCCGACTGGTCGCGGTTGTCGCGTTGGTGCTGGCGATGATCCCGCTCGCAGGCTGCGGCATCAACAACATCCCGACCTACGAGAACAGTGCCAAGGCCGCCTGGTCGGAAGTGCTGAACCAGTACAAGCGGCGCGCGGACCTGATCCCGAACCTCGTCGAGAGCGTGAAGGGTTTCGCCGAGCAGGAGCGCAAGGTGCTGACGGACGTCGTCGAAGCGCGCTCGAAGGCGACCGGCATCCAGGTGCCGGCCGACATCCTCACCAATCCCGAAGCGATGAAGAAATTCCAGGAGGCGCAGAACACGCTGGGCGGCGCGCTGCGTCAGCTTCTGGTGGTTGCCGAGCGCTATCCCGACGTGAAGTCGGGCCAAAACTTCCTGGCGCTGCAGCAGCAGCTGGAGGGGACCGAGAACCGCATCGCGATCGCACGGCGCGATTACATCCAGGCGGTGAAGGTCTACAACACCGAGCTGGTCACCATCCCCGGCCGCTGGTGGCGCTCGTTCATGTACCCAACCTACAAGGAACTGGCGACCTTCGACATTCCCGCCGAGGAGACGAAGACGCCCAAGGTCGACTTCGGGACCCAGAAGAAGTGACGCCGCAGCCGGACGGGCAGCCGAGTGCGACGCCATCCTTATGGCCGAGCGGTTCCGTCGGACGGCGCCCAACGTAGCGTGGCGGGGTCGAGCGTGCCGATGGCCGAGCGCAAGCTCCCGGAGAACCGATCGCGGTGTGCGGCCGCGGCGGGCCGGCGCGCCTTACCCGAGTGCGCCGCACCTGGGCGTAGCCTTGGTCAGCCGTGGCTCCGCGAACTCGCGGCGCTGGCGCTCGTTGTGGGGCTGGCGCTCGCGACCGCGGCCGGGGCATGGGCGGCTGAGCCGAAGCTGCCGGAGTTGACGGGCCGCATCGTCGACGAGGCGGGCCTCGTCACCGCCGCCGACCGGCAGACCATCGAGGCGATGCTGGTCGCGCTCGAAGGAAAATCGACGGACCAGATCGCTGTCGTCACCCTGCGCTCGCTGCAGGACTACCCGATCGAGGACTTCGCGAACCGCCTGTCGCGCAAGTGGGGCATCGGGCAGGCGGGCAAGAACAACGGCATCCTGCTGCTTGTGGCACCCAACGAGCGCAAGGTGCGCATCGAGGTCGGCCGCGGCCTCGAGCCGATCATGACCGACCTCCTGAGCGGGCTCATCATCAACAACGCCATCCTGCCGGCTTTCCGCCGCGGCGACGTCTCGGGCGGCATCCGCGACGGCGTGCGCGACATCCGCGACGTGCTGCTCGGCGACGCGGCAGAGGTGGAGAAGCGCGCACGGGGCGGACGCAAGGGCCCCGGACCGGACTACGCGGCGATGATCTTCCTCGCGATCTGGATCGCCATCGTCGTCTTCGTCATCTACGCCCACATCCGGCAGGCGCGGCTGCAGCCCGGAACCATCGGCCAGCGACGGCGGCGGGACCGGCTCGGCAGCGACGACATCATCGTGCTACCCGGCGGCTGGGGCGGTGGGTCGGGCCACTGGAGCGGTGGTTCAGGCGGCGGCGGCTGGTCGGGGGGCGGCGGCGATTTCGGCGGCGGCGGCGCCTCGGGCGGCTGGTGAGCAGGCGACAGGACAGGGACGCGAGATGGGTCTCATCACGGAAGCGGACGACGCGAAGATCTCGGCGGCCATCGAAGCAGCCGAGCGCGGCACATCGGGCGAGATCGTGTGCGTGATCGCCGGCGAGAGCGACAGCTACCTCTACGCGCCGTTCATGGTCGCAGCGCTGGCGGCGCTGCTGGTGCCGTGGCCGATGATCTGGCTGACGTGGTGGCCGGTACAGTCGATCTACCTCGTACAGCTGGTGGTGTTTGCTATCCTGCTGGCCGTGCTGCTGCCGCGCCAGATGCGCCAGATGCTTGTGCCGCGCGCCCTGATGCGCACCCGCGCTCATCGGCGCGCCGTCGAGCAGTTCCTGGTGCAGAACCTGCATACCACGGAGGGCCGGACGGGGGTGCTGATCTTCGTCTCCGTCGCCGAGCGCTATACCGAGATCCTGGCCGACCGAGGCATCCACGCCAAGGTGCCGCCGGGCACTTGGCAGACCATCGTCGACCGCATGACGGCGGAGATCGGCGCCGGCCGCACGGCCGACGGCTTCGTGACGGCGATCGCGGAGGTGGGACAGAGGCTGGCAGAGCACTTCCCGCCCGGCACGGCTGATCCGAACGAGCTGCCGAACCACCTCATCGTGCTCGAGTGATGCGCACTGTTCAGCCGGGGGCGGCCGACGCGGCGGCGGCAGGCGTGTCGGCCACTGCGGCGCCGTGCGTGCCGGTGTCGTGTGTCCTGGCGCCGTCGATGCGCTCGATACGGTCGGCCAGACCGTCGAGCTCGTGACGAAGCTGCTCGGCCGCAATGTCGTCGGCCACCGCCTCGTAGTGATCGAGCGCCGCGAGCTTGGCACGGACCGCATCCTCGAGCAGCCGCAGGCTACCGCGCCGCTCGCCGAGCTCGGCGAGTGCCGTGCCGCGCACACGCTCGAGTGCGGCGGCATCGCGCGGGACAAGGCCCCGCGCGCCGGCGGCCAGCGCGCTTTCAAAGAGGCTGATCGCCTCCTGCAGCATCGCATCGTCGCGCTGCCCGGCGGCGAGCCCGACATAAGCGCGGCCGAGCGTCGCCCTGGCCGTCGCGATGTCGCCCGCGGCGGCGGCGACCTCGGCGTCCGAAAGCGCCGCCTTCAATGCCGGAACCGCCTCCGTGAAGGCGTCGACATCGCCGCTTTCCTCGCCGATGCGGACAAGGATACGGCCAAGCGAGAGCTGGGCCTCTGCCCACTCGCCCGGATGGCTGGCGCGCGTCAGCACGCCGAGCGCGGCGCGGTAGGAGAAGGCCGCATCGCGCAGCGTGACGACGTCGCCCTGGACCTCGCCCTGGCGCATCAGCGCACGGCCGAGCCCGAGCTGGGCGATCGCCCATTCCTCGGCGCGGTGATGGCGGGAGAACACGGCAACGGCCGGACGGAAGTGGAGGGCCGCCGCCAGCAGCCGCTCGGGCCGCC
The DNA here is from genome assembly GCA_964471635.1 of uncultured Hyphomicrobium sp. GTDB lineage: Bacteria > Pseudomonadota > Alphaproteobacteria > Rhizobiales > Hyphomicrobiaceae > JAKAML01. The sequence continues at coordinate 707 of CAYYGO010000013.1, read as the reverse complement.
GCTCGAGATCGCCGAGCGTCAGAAGAAGGATGCCGAGCTCGAGATTCGCCTCCGCCCAGCCGATGGGGTCGGTTTCCTCGCTGACGAGCCCGCCTGCCTCGGCGTAGATCTGCGCCGCCTCGACCAGCGCCTTCTCGTCGCCGTAACGGGTGCCGTGCTCGGCCAGCGCACGGGCGCCGGCGAGCAGCAGCGCTCGCCGCTCGGACCTCGGCGCCGTGCGGGCGGCCTTGGCGGCCACCGCATAGTGGCGCGCGGCACTGCGCCAGTCGCCTGCGACAGTCGCGAGAGTGCCGCGCAGCGCCCGCACCTGATGCGGGGGCGGCAGGGTATCGGCTTCTGTCGCGGCGATGAAGGCGGTGGCGGGTGCCTGCGCAAGCAGCTCCTCGATCTCGGCCAGCGCCTGGCAAGCTGCCCTGGCATCGCCCGCGGCAAGGCCTGCCGCTGCGTCCGCGACCAGCGGAGCGGCGGCAGGGACATCGGCCAGGCCGTCACCGAGCGCGGCCAGCTCGCGGCAGAAGCCAGTGTAGCGAGCGGCCGTGTCCTCGAGCTCGGCAGCGCGCACGGCGTCCGAGCGATCGGCTGCCGCGGTTTCGGCGCGGGACTTGAGTGCGGCCAGCGCGGCGGCTCGTGGCATGCCGAACGCCTCGACGACCCTCGCGACGGTGGCCTCGATCGCCGGGGAATGGCCCGGGTCTGCGTCGGCGGCG
>CAYYGO010000012.1:0-84168 GCA_964471635.1 uncultured Hyphomicrobium sp. | reverse complement strand
GGCTGCCGGACAGCCAGTGATCTCGGTCGATACGAAGAAGAAAGAGCTGGTCGGCAATTACAAGAACGGCGGCTCGGACTATCGGCCCCAGGGCGCGCCTGTCCGCGTCAAGGTGCACGATTTCGTCGACAAGGAGTTGGGCAAGGTCGCCCCCTATGGCGTCTACGACGTGGCAGCCAACGCCGGCTTCGTCAGCGTCGGCATCACCGCAGACACGGCGGAGTTCGCGGTGCAGTCGATCCGAACGTGGCGCGAGCGCATGGGGGCCGCGCGCTACCCCAAGATGCGCGAACTCATCATCACGGCCGACGGCGGCGGCTCCAACGGCGCGCGCGTGCGGCTGTGGAAGATCGAGCTGCAGAAGCTCGCCGACGAGACGGACCTCGTGATCCACGTCCATCACTTCCCGCCCGGCACGTCGAAGTGGAACAAGATCGAGCACCGCATGTTCTGTCACATCACGAAGAACTGGCGCGGCAAGCCCCTCAGCGATCATCTGACCATCGTCTCGCTGATCGGCGCGACCACGACGAAGACCGGCTTGAAAATCGAGTGCGCCCTCGACGAGCGGACCTACGAGAAGGGCATCAAGGTCAGCAACGCTGAAATGGCTCAGCTGAACATCACCGGCGATGACTTCCACCCCGAATGGAACTACACAATCAAGCCAAAGACACCGCCAGATTCGTAGCGTTTATTTTACGATGTGTCCTTAGCGGCATGCGCATCGTCGTCGGCAGAAATCCGTCCCACCTACGTTTCTCACTTGCAGTATCAGAATCTCTCGTGCCCGCAGATCGGTCAGGAGATGGAACGTGTTTCGAGACGAGCATCAGAAGCAGCGGGTGTTCAAGATAGCAACAAGAGCCAGGACGCTTGGGTAACCGGTGCCGCTGTCGTCCTATTCTGGCCCGCAGCCTTTTTTGTGAAGGGTGACGGGGCAAACGCTCAGGAACTCGCGCGCCTCAAAGGCGAGTTCGAGGCACTCGAAAAAATCTCGATCGAGAAGAACTGCAACCTTCAGATCCGAAAGACTTGACCTACTCACCCCGACGCTACCACGCGCGGTGACTTGCGCGGTTCGGCTGCGGCCTCGCCGTCCACACCAGGATTGTCGGCCGCTCCAGGCACGATGAAGATGCTGGGATCGAGTGGCTTCTTGCTCTGCGCAGCAGGGTCCGCCACCGGCTTCACCTCGACCACTTTTGCTTCCCCGCTCGCAACGGCGCTGTCCTTCCGCGAAGCGAGTGCAGCCCCGCTCACGACTTCCACGCTGCTGGTGCGTTCGACGCCGTCTTTCCGAACGGTCACCGCCGGCCGCTTCTGTTCCTCGGCCTCGACCCGAACCGCGCGCGGCAGTTGAGCATCCGACCGGCTCGGCACCGTAGCTGGAACCACGTCCTCCGCTTGCCGCGACGGCACAGCCGTTGCGCGCTTGGCCGCAAGCTCTACCTCGGGCTTCGCCCCTGCCGGCACAGCAGCAGGCACCGGCGCCCCGAGCTTGACCAGCTCGTCGAGCTTTGCCGCAAGCAGATCGGTATCCGCCGCATCGAGCGCATCTGCGGGCACCCGCCATTGGAATACGTCGAACGCGCCCGTGACCGGTGACACCGGCGACCACTTGTCCGACACCACGCCGTCCGCGACCCAGGCCGGATCGCGCGGCGCATGTACCGCCCGCGCCAGCCATTCGCGCACGCGGCCCTTGTCGGCGCCGTCCTCGCCTTCGATCCGCGCCATCAGCATACAGACGCGCTGCGTCAGCCGCGACGACTCGAGCGCTTCGAGCACGCCGCGCGCGAGCGACCAGTCCTTCGCCTCGATCGCCGCCGTCGCGATCGCCACCGGCGTCTCGATCGAATGCGGATTGAGCTGCGCGAGCTTCTTGACGCGCGTCAGACGGTCGGTCGGGCTGTCGCCGATGCGGGCATGCGCATAGACCAGCGCCAGATCCGGATGCGGACTGCGCCGCCAGGACCGCTCGAGGATCTTCGCCGCACGCTTGGTGTGCCCGCGCGCCGCCAGCATACGCCCGGCGAGCACCGCCGCCGGCACGAGATCGTGTGCGAGATGATGCGCCTCGACCGCGAGGTTCATCGCCCGGTTCGGATCGCTCTCTTCCAGCGCCTGCGCCCGCGCCGTCATCAGAACGGCGCGACGGCGATCGAGACCCGACTTCTCGTGATGCGCATGCTTCTTCGATATCGTCAGCGTCTGCAGGGCACCGGCCCAATCGCTCTCCTTGCACTGAAGATCGAACAGCGCATCGACCGCCCACGACAGACGCGGATTGAGCTCGACCGACCGCTCGGCGAACTGCCGCGCAGCCTCGCGCTCGCCTTCCCGCTCCGCCTCGAGGAACAATCCGCGCAAGCCGAGCTGCTCCGTCTCCGGCTGGCCGAGCATCGCCTCGAACATCCGCCGCGCGGTGGCACGATCGCCCGAAAGCTGCGCCGCCTGCGCACGCAGGAGATGCGTCAGCGGCTCGTTCGGCAACGCCTTGCGCGCCTGCACGGCGAACCGGGTTGCCGTGTCCCGGTCGCCCGCGCCGATCGCGATCATGCCGCCCGACAGCGCTTCGAGACCGCGCACCTGCCGGCGCCTGTTGAAGAACATCCCGATCGAAGCCGGGCTGCGCCACAACGCGGTCACGATCGACCACGTCAGGATCGACAGGCCGATCACGAACGCCAGCATCACGACCGCGCGGAACACGCTGGTCTCGATCTCGTGACCCTGCCAGTTGATGATGAGGCTACCCGGCCTGTCCGCGAGCCAGGAAAGCCCGCTGGCCGCGACCGCGATACCGATCAGGAAAACGACAAGACGCACCATCGCCCGTCAGCCTTTCTTGCCAGCTTGACCCTGTGCGCCCAGCGACGCCTTCAATTCCTGCTCGACGGCTGAAATCGCGCGCTCGACCGCCGCGCGCCCCTCGACCTTTTCGAGCCATCCCTTGGCCGGCGCACGCGCCTTCGCCGAAAGTTTCGCAGCTTCCGCGACGACATCGGAGAGCCGCCCCGCCTTGAGGCTCTGCTCCATGCGCGCGACCGTGCTTTCGACGGACTTGTCGTCCGCGGACGGCTCGACCTTGCGGATGCGCACGACGGATTTCGCCGATGCGATCAGCTTGTCCGTCCAGTGCGCTTCGGCCGGCTGGCTGTCCGCTTCGATGATCGCGAACGCCACCGACTTGAACTCGCGCTCGAGCTCACCGAGCGAAGGCACGCCGCGCTCGCGATACCGCTCCAGCACGGAAAGATCGATCTTCGGCCCGGCCACGCGGCGCACTTCCGCAAGTTCCGGCCCGAACCCGACGCCACGCTCGATCGTCCGCTTCAGGTTGCCCAGCTCCAGCGCCGTGACGATGCGCTCGACGTTCTGCCGACGGTCGTCCTCGTTGCGCACGACGCCCTGCACGTTCTGCTCGAGCGCCGACAGCTTCGACGTCAGCGGCGAGATCGCCGTCGAGACATCAGCGGCGCGCGCCACGTTCTGCATCTCGCGGCCGATCTCGGCCTTGAGCGCCGTCGTCGCATCGCGCAAGCCCGCCAACGCAACCTCGAGCTTGTCGCTCTGCGCCTTCAGCCCATCGATGCGCTGCACGATCTGCGCGGCATCGTTCTTGACGCTCGCGAGTTCGCGGTCGAGCCGTTGCGTTCCGGCCCTCGCAGCCTGCGCGGCATCGGTGGACTGCGACAGACGGCTGTCCACCTCCTGCGTCACGGCCTTGCGCAACTGCGTGATCTGCGTCGCCACCCCGGATTCGAGATCGGTGAGCTTACCTGCGATCGCGGCGAGCTGCGGAATACGGCCGCGCGATGTATCGCTGAGCGCCGCCGCCGACAGTGTCGACAGCGTCTCCTCCAGCTTGGCGAGTTTCTCCGCATCGGCCCCACCGGCAGGAACCGCCCCGAGCTTTTCGCCGAGCGACCTCGTCTCACCGGCCAACTGCTCCTGCTGCGTCTCGATGGTCTTCGCTACACGCTCGGTATCTGCGAGCCGCTTCTCGGCTGTCGCAAGGCGTTGAACGAGGTCCGGCGCCGGCGGACGCGCAGCGGCCTGTTCCAGCAATTTCAAACGCGCTTCGAGCGCCTGTGATGGGGCGTTCTGTTCGGCCGTACCGACGCCGTTTTTCGGCAGCAGTGCATCCGCCCCGAGCAGCGCGAAGAGGCCGCCCGCAAGTCCGGCGACGAGATGGGTCGCAGCGCCGCGCAAGCCGCCGCTCGACGATGCAGGCCGCGCAACCTGGGGAGCGCTCTTGTCGCCGCTGGCCGTCGCGCCCGATGCCGATGCCGATGCCGACGTCGTCGTGGCGGACGCAGCGGCGCTTCCGGACACCGGCGCGCTCTGGGTCTTGGACTCCGACGGCTTGGCGTCTCCGGGCTTGGCGGTGCCCGAAGCCCCACCGGCCGCTGGTGTTCCCGCAGCCTTGGCGGCCGCTGCCGCAACCGTGGTGGCAGCCTTCGCAGCTTGCGTGGGATCCTTGATATCGACCTCGGTCGGCTTCAGATCGATCAGCGCCGACGGCTTCTTCTGAGCATCGGGCCCAGGCTTGACGCCGCCCTTGCCCGAATTGTCGTTGTTGCTCGCCATGGGACTCGCATTCTCCGAAAACAACGGCATGTGCCGACGCTTGCCGCGTCGGTTCGGTGAGTAGCCGATAGAGTGGTTTAGACTTCCTCTATGACGCCTGCGCCTACGCTCACATTATGGCAAATTCGACACACTGCGAGCAACTAATGTCAGTAGTGCTTTTAGGTTGGGTTGACTTGGCACAGAACTTGGCGGGCCACCAAGAATTTCCAACGCCTTCGCGACTTCGGCAGACAGGCAGAAATGCATCGTCCGCTGAAGCTTTCCGCTCAGCCCACACCCCAGCATCAGCCGCGCATAGGTCCGCGCCGTCTCCGCCGACATCAGGAGGACGCCGTCCACTTCCCCCGCCTGGAAACGTGCGATGATCGGCGCACCCAGTTTTTCCGCCGTCGCCACCGAATAGACGACCGGCTCCTGCACGTGAAACCCGAGGTGCCGCAACTCGCCGCCGATATCGACGGACTTGCGTTCCCCAGCGAGATAGATGAGCGACCCCGCGTTGACATCGGCGTGCTCGGCGATGAACCCGACCAGCGCCCGCGCATCGCGCGGCCCCTGCAGCACCTGCTCGAAGCCGAGCGCCTGCGCGGTTCCCGCCGTACCCGGCCCGACCGTGTAGATCGGGAGGCTGACCGCCGCCGAGAGCAGCGGACTCTGCGCCAGCGCCCGGACCCCGTTGCGGCTCGTAGCGATCAGCGCCTGCGCCTCCAGGAAATCGACCTCCAGCGGATCGAGCTCATGAAACACCGGCCGCAGCAGCGGCTCGACGAAGACTTCGTGCCCCATGCCGATCAGTTGCGCCTTGAGCGCTGTCGCATCCGGCTCCGGACGGGTGACGAGCAGCCTCACGACACGAGCCGCCGCATGAATTCGGGCCCCGCCATTTCGATCAGCGCCTTCGCGCAGTCATCGCCGCACCGGGCCGCTTGGGCGAGCGGCGCCGAGTTGCTGTACGCCTTGCTGTCCGAGCCGTCCGGCAATAGGATTTCGCCCGTGAACCGAAGCTCGCCCGCCTCGATCCGGGCAAGCCCCGCGATCGGCGTCCGGCACGAGCCGTCGAGCCGACCTAGAAACACACGCTCGGCTTCGAGGCAAACAGCCGTCGGCCGATGATCTAGAGTCGCAACCAGATCGCGCGTGGCCGCATCGTCCGCGCGCACCTCGATCGCGATCGCCGCCTGCGCCACCGCCGGCAGCATTTCTTCGACCGGCACCATGCGGGTGATGCGCTCAGCCTGCCCCAGCCGCTTCAGCCCGGCGGTCGCGAGAAACGTCGCGTCCGCCACGCCCGCTTCGAGCTTCGAGAGCCGCGTCTGCACGTTCCCGCGGAACCCGACGACCTGCAGATCCGGCCGCGCCCGCTTCACCTGCGCCTGCCGCCGCAGCGACGACGTGCCGATCACAGCACCGGGCGGCATTTCCGCGAGGCTGCCGTACGTCAGACTGATGAACGCGTCCCGCACGTCCTCGCGCTCCAGCACCGCGCCGATGGCGAGCCCGTCCGGCAGCTTCGTCGACATATCCTTCGCCGAGTGCACCGCGAGATCGATCGCCCCCGAACTGAGCGCGTCCTCGATCTCTTTGGTGAACAACCCCTTCCCGCCGACCTCGGACAGCGGCCGGTCGAGGATCTGGTCGCCCACCGTTTTGATCACGCAGATCTCGAACCGCTCCTCGGGCAACCCGAGTGCCGCCATCAGCAGCGCGCGCACCTGATGCGCCTGCGCCAGCGCCAGCGGCGACCCCCGCGTCCCGATCCGAACCGTACTCACCTGCAAACCCTTCGTCCTCGATGCCGTCTGCCTGATATGCGCCGCCCCACACACCAATGCAATTATCTCAGCTCTGCGCACCCCGATGGGAGGTGCGTGATTCAGCGCACGAGTGCTATGGGTGACCGCACCACGCCACAATGTAGCTCGATCCGATCCCGAACCTCAGAACCATCGACGTGCCATTCGAAAGTACCAGAGAAATCCTCGTCCTCGGCATCGAGACGAGCTGCGACGAGACCGCCGCCGCGGTCGTCGCACGCGATCCGGTGTCCGGTCGCGGCCGCATCCTGTCGAACGTCGTCCGCTCCCAGTGGGAGAGCCATCGCGCCTTCGGCGGCGTCGTGCCCGAAATCGCCGCCCGCGCCCACGTCGAATGCCTCGACGACATCGTCCGCGAAGCCCTAGCCAACGCCAGCACGACCTTCGCTGGCCTCGACGCCATCGCCGCGACGGCCGGCCCCGGCCTCGTCGGAGGTCTGATCGTCGGCCTAGTCTCAGCCAAGGCTCTGGCGCTCGCCAACGACTTGCCCCTCGTTGCGGTCAACCACCTGGAAGCCCACGCCCTCACCGTCGGGCTGACGGAAGGCCTGGCACCACCCTATCTGCTGTTGCTCGTCTCCGGCGGTCACACCCAGCTTCTCGCCGTCGAGGATCTCGGCCGTTACCGCCGCCTCGGCACCACCATCGACGACGCGCTCGGCGAAGCCTTCGACAAGACCGCGAAACTATTGGGCCTCGGCTTTCCCGGCGGCCCTGCCGTCGAGCGCACCGCACGCGACGGCAACCCCGCGCGCTTCCCCCTGCCGCGCCCGATGATGGGCCGCGAGGTGCCGCATTTCTCGTTCGCCGGCCTCAAGACCGCCGTTCGCCAGACGGCGCTGTCGCTGACACCTCTTCGCCCCGCCGACGTGGCCGACCTGTGCGCCTCGTTCGAAGCCGCCGTCGCCGATTGCGTGGCCGACCGCGTCGTCCGAGCCATGGCAATTTTGGATGACCAGCCACCTGCCGATCCAGCCGGACGCGACCACCGCCATCTCGTCGTCGCCGGCGGCGTCGCGGCCAACCTTCGACTGCGCGAAGGGCTCCAGAAGCTCTGCTCGGAGCGCGACTATGCGTTCCACGCCCCGCCGCTTTCGCTCTGCTCCGACAACGCCGCGATGATCGCCTGGGTCGGCGCGCTTCGCTTCGCGCGCGGCGATACCGATCCCCTCGATTTCCCGGCCCGCGCCCGCTGGCCACTCGACGCAGCGGCAGCCCCGGCCATCGGCGCCGGCCGGCTCGGCGCCAAGGCTTGAAGCCGAAGCACCAGCAGCACACAACTGCGCCGCGATCGGCCAGCTCGGATATTGCTCTGGCTCGCCGATTGGTTACAACGGCACCATGAACAAAACACAGCGACTGGGCGTGATCGGCGGGGGCGCATGGGGCACGGCATTGGCCCAGACCGCATCCGCTGCGGGCAATGCCGTCACCATCTGGGCCCGCGAGCCCGAGGTCATAGCCGACATCAACGACAACTACCGCAATGAACTTTTTTTGCCGGGCGTAGCCCTGGACAAGGGCCTCGTGGCAACCGGCGACCTCGCCGGGATCGCGTCGCACGACACCATCCTGCTGGTCGCACCCGCTCAGCACCTACGCAGCGTGGCGAAGGATCTTTCGGGCCGCATCAAAGCGGGCACCACGGTCGTGATCTGCGCCAAGGGCCTCGAGCAGTCGTCCGGCAAACTGCTGGGCCAGGTCCTCGCCGAAAGCCTCCCCGAAGCCACGCCCGCCGTCCTGTCCGGTCCGAGCTTCGCCGCCGACGTCGCGCGCCTCCTGCCGACCGCCGTCACGCTGGCAGTCGCGGACCAGGATATGGGCCGCAGCCTAGCCGAACGCCTCTCCGGCCGGCATTTCCGCATCTACTGGAGCGACGACCTGATCGGCACCCAGCTCGGCGGCGCGGTCAAGAACGTGCTTGCCATCGCCGCCGGCATCGTCGACGGCCGCCGCCTCGGCGCCAGTGCCCACGCTGCCCTGGTCACCCGCGGCTTTGCCGAATTGCGCCGCTTCAGCGAAGCGCTCGGCGCACGCACGGACACCCTGATGGGGTTGTCCGGCCTCGGCGATCTCCTGCTGACCTGCGGTAGCACCCAGTCCCGCAACATGAGCCTCGGGCGCGCACTGGGCGAGGGCAAGACGCTCGCCGAAGTGCTCGGCAGCCGGCGCTCCGTGGCCGAAGGCGTCTATACCGCCTCAGCCGTCGTCCGCCGGGCGAACGAACTCGGCATCGAAATGCCGATCGCAACCGCCGTCCAGGCGATCGTCGAGGGCCGGATGACCGTCGACCACGCCATCGACGCGCTGCTGTCGCGGCCCTTGAAGCCGGAAGCCTGAGGCCGGACCTCCACCCTGAAAAGCAACATCCCGGCTCCAAGACGGAGACCGGGATGCTGACGGTCGGATCTGTCGCTGCCTCGATCAGAATGTCCGTTTGGGACCGTTGTCGATGTGGAATCGGCCTCCACCATAGTGCTTGATGCCGCCGACGCTTGCGCGCAGCATGGCGTAGACCGAGCGGACGTTGGCCCCGTGGATACGGAAGTCCACGGCGTTGCCCGTCAGATGCCACGACTTGCGAGCCCCGCCCACACGCCGGTTGTGACGCGCACTGCGGCAGGTCGAGTTCACTGTCACCGAGCCGTATCCCGTCAGCGAACTCACGATCGAGCGCAAGTTGCCCGCAAGGCATGCCGAGTTGGCCCGCCAGGCGATGCCGCCCCCCGTCAGGCTGCGTGGCGCCGGCGCGGCCAAGCTCGGAACGGCACTTCCCAGCGACGCGACGCGCGTCGATTGAGCACTCTTCTTGACCGCCCGCCGTGGCGCGGCCGAACTCACACCGACGTTGGTCAGTGCCGCGACCCGAACCCGTTTGGCCGTCCGCTTCCGCTCGACGACACGGCTTGCGGTTCCCGAGCCGCTCCGAACAGCACGGCGTGAGGCGCGCTTCGGAACGCTGAACTCCTCCAGCTTGGTCGTCGTCGTCACGCCATTGCGGCGGCTCGATCGAGCCCGGCTGACTTCGCGCGAAGGCTCCGCGCCCGGTTGCCACGAACGCGGCATGAACGCATCGGTAGCGCTCACCTGCGCATGCACGGCTTGCGCCCCGATGAATGTGCACAAAACAACGGCAAGCAAAATCATTGCAACTGACTGCAGTCGACCAGATGTGCAATTCAGCCCACCAGTCGAGCGCTCTCGTCGCCAGAGCTTGTCTTTCAGGAACATGCTTGCATCTCCCCAGCTTTACTCGGTTACAACGGCACCGGCTGCTGAAGCCCCCATGCCGGGCCGGAATGAATTTCGGCCGCGCCGAGCGTTAATCGCAATTAGTTGCATCAAACACGCAAATTAACTAGATTGGTTAATCGCAAGAATTAGCAAATCGGAACAACTTTGGACCCTGAAAACAATACTCCATCTGCCAAGCATTCGCAGAGCGCGGACTGTCGGCCGGAATCGGCTGAAGTACGGGTTGGGCGCTCGTGTCGACGGGCACGAAGGCCGGCGAACGGGCTGTCGAACGGGCTTGCGCATCATGGCCGCCGCCGCCAAGAATGCCGTCGAGCACGAACGGCGGGCCGCGTGCCGCGCCCGGCTCACAAGCTCCATTGCTGCCTCTCCCTCGATGCCAAGGACCCGACGATGACCCATGCCGAGCCGGCCGACACCACCGCAGTGCAGGCGCCGGCATATATGTCCGGCTTCGGCAACAGCTTCGCCACCGAGGCGATCCCCGGCGCGCTGCCGGTCGGCCGCAACTCGCCGCAGCGCTGCGCCTTCGGGCTATACGCCGAGCAGTTGTCCGGCTCGCCTTTCACCGCCCCGCGCGGCGCCAATCAGCGCTCGTGGCTCTACCGCATCCGCCCCGCCGTCAGGCACCACGGTCGCTTCAGAAAGGTCGACGCCGGCAACTGGCGCACGGCCCCGTGTATTGCGGAGTCCGAGCTTCCCATCGGCCAGTTGCGCTGGAGCCCGACGCCCATCCCGACCGAGCCGCTGACCTTCATTCAGGGGCTGTCCACGATCACCACGGCCGGCGACGCCAACGCCCAGTCCGGCATGGCGGCTCACATCTTCACCATCACCCGCTCGATGCCGAACCAGTACCTCTTCAACGCCGACGGCGAGATGATGATCGTGCCGCAGGAAGGTGAGCTACGCCTGCGCACGGAGTTCGGCGTGATCGACGTCGCCCCCGGCGAGATCGCCATGCTGCCCCGCGGCATGATCTTCGCCGTCGACCTGAAAGGCAGCCCCGCACGCGGCTACGTGTGCGAGAATTACGGCGGCGCCTTCACCCTGCCCGAGCGCGGCCCGATCGGCGCCAACTGCCTTGCCAACCAGCGCGACTTCCTCACCCCGGTCGCGGCATACGAGGACCGCGAAGTCGCGAGCGAGATTTTCGTCAAATGGTGCGGCCGCCTCTACCGCTCCGAGATCGGCCATTCACCCCTCGACGTGGTCGCGTGGCATGGCAACTACGCCCCCTGCAAATACGACCTGCGCCACTTTTCGCCGGTCGGCGCCGTCTCCTTCGACCACCCGGATCCGTCGATCTACACGGTGTTGACCTCGCCGTCCGAAACCCCCGGCACCGCCAATATCGACTTCGTCATCTTCCCCGAGCGGTGGGCCGTCGCCGAGAACACGTTCCGGCCGCCCTGGTACCACCGCAACATCATGTCGGAGTTCATGGGCCTGATCTACGGCCAGTACGATGCCAAGCCCCACGGGTTCGTGCCGGGCGGCATGAGCCTTCACAACTGCATGATGCCCCACGGCCCCGACAACGACGCCTTCGAGCACGCCAGCACCGTCGAGTTGAAGCCGGTCAAGCTGACCAACACCATGGCCTTCATGTTCGAGACGCGCTACCCGCAGCATCTCACGGCCTATGCATCGAACCTGCCGACCCGCCAGGACGACTATGCCGATTGCTGGTCGGGACTGAAGAAGCGCTTCGACCTGAAGATCGAGCAGAGCTGAGCCCCGGCGAACCGGAAGGCGACTGCCTGCCCGCATCAGCCGCGCCGGCTCAGCCCCGCATTCGAGCGGCGGGAAGCAAGGCCGGCCGAAAGGCCAACCTCCAGCGCGGGGTGATCTCCGAACAGGTCGACGCCGAACTCGTCCACGAGCAGCGGCGTGTACCCCATTCGCTCGCCTTCGGGCGCGGGAACAGCGATCGCGTCGCTGAACAGCACACCGTCGTGGAATAAGTAGTTGACGGTTGTTCTGAAGATGCCGACCGTTTCGGAATCCTCGGTCCGCAGCACGCTTCGCGTCGTCGTCACGATGCTCGCAATCTCGCGCTTCTTGATAGCGCGCTGCAGAACCGAATCCTCGAGGATCGCCTGCAGTTCACCGCAGGCGATCGGCGCGAGATCCTTGCCGATCCAATCGACGATCCGCGGCCGCTTTGCGATCGCAGGCCCCGACAATGCCTCGAGCCTGAGCCGGCTCGACCGCGAAAGCGCCCGCGGCAGACCGCTGCGCACGATCGACTCTGAAAGAGACGACAGCAGCTCGCTCGGCAGCCGATGCGTGAGATCGATGAGGCGCGCGACGAGATCCGGACCGGCTTTCACCTCCCCACGCTCCACTGCGGCAAGCCGCTTGGGCTGGATTCCGCACAGATCGGCCATCCGCTGAAGGCTGAGCCCGTGCCGGAGCCTGAAATGGAGCACGATCTTACTGCAGTTACTCACGCGGACTGGATCCTGAAAATTCCGTTCTCCCAAGGCGTCGCCTTGACAAGCTCACACGTTCGCCGAGCTTAGCGCCGAAGTCGATACTGCCCGCAGGCACAACTGTCACAAAACAGTATGACAAATCTTCGGCCGCGTGCCTCACCACAGCAGTATCCGGGCAGTCGATCGACAGCTGCGATCACGTCGGATCGGGATATCGAGGCTTGTCACCGGGACTGCGGCGCGGCACGAGCGGCGAACCACCACTCCGCGCGCGAAGGCTGTCCACATAGGTGATCAGCCGGTCGATCTCGGGATTGGACAAGCGGACGTCCGGCATCGTCGCATGCGGCAGGATCAGAACATTTCGGATGCGTGCTGCCGTCTGATCAGGCCGGTTGGCGATCCCCGTGAACGTCGGAACTCCTTCCTTGGCGGTTCCAGAGCCGACCCCGTTCGCCATGACGTGGCACGAGCTGCACAACCGCTCCGCGAGCACGGCGCCTTCTTTCGCCAGTTCCTCGTAGGTCGGCGGCGCCTTCTGCGCCGAGGCGGTAGCAGAGAGGCACGCGACCACGCCACCAGAGAGCAAGGCGAATACGGTGGAAGTCCGACGAACGATACCCATGGAATTCAAATCTCCAAGTTGAACCGGAGAACCCCCGCGACAAGCCTGCCCCGCCCCGCTTCCGCGCCGCCATCCGCGTCTCCGTCGATGCGAACCGATGACCCGGCGGCTCAGATTGGCCGAGATGAGCGCGCCGCCCCTTGCGCGACATCAATCGAGTTTGCCCGCCCCTCTCGTCGCAGGCCCCCGCCCCGACGCGGAATGCCGTCCATGGCAGCTTTACAACCGGCGGCTCCGCTTGCGATTGTTGACGGCAACCACGAACGCCGCCCCACCACGGAGGAATGCCTTGGAAAAGAACCCCGCGCCGCAATTCGCCTGCAGCCAGCAGATCCTGCAAACCGCCCGGCGGAACGTGTCCAAGACCACCTGGGACTACATCAACGGCGCGGCCGGGTCGGAAACCACACTTCGCCGCAACCGCTACGCCCTCGACAGCATCGCCTTCCTGCCGCGCGTGCTGCGCGATGTGTCGAAGGTCGACGCCAAGCCGACGCTGCTCGGCCACAAGTGCCGCCTGCCGCTGGTGCTCGCCCCGATGGGCTCTATGCACCTGATGCACAAGGACGGCGCTGTCGCCTCGAGCAAGGCCGGCGGCGAGTTCGGCGTACCGCACATCCTGTCGTCGGTCGCGCGCCACAGCCCGGCCGACATCGCCGCCGCGAACCCCAAGGGCTTCAAGATCTGGCAGCTCTACATCCGCGGCGATATCGAGTGGATCAAGCCCCGCCTCGACGAAGCGAAGAAGGCCGGTTTCAAGGCCCTCGTGATGACCGTGGACGCCGCCAACTACGGCATTCGTGACCGCCAGATCCTCAACTCGTTCGAGCGCCCGTCCGCCGACATCCAGGGCGAGGACCGCGATTTCCAGGCTGCGATGACCTGGGAGAAGATGGCCGAGGTCAAGAAATACTGGGGCGGCCCGATGATCCTGAAGGGCATCGCCACAGCCGCCGACGCGCGCCTCGCCGTCGAGCACGGCATCGACGTCGTCTACGTGTCGAACCACGGCGGCCGCGAACTCGACCACGGCCGCGGCACCATGGATATGCTGCCCGAGATCGTACAGGCGGTCGCCGGCCGCGCCGAGGTCTGGATCGACGGCGGCTTCGTCCGCGGCACCGACGTCGTGAAAGCCCTATGCCTCGGCGCGAAAGCCGTCGGCATGGCCCGCCTTCAGGCCTGGTCGATCGCTGCCGGTGGCGCCGCCGCCATGGCGCAGACGCTGCTCAATTTGGAAGAAGAAATCGTCAACTGCATGGGCCTGATCGGCGCCACCTCGCTCGATCAGCTCGGCCCGGAATATCTGACGCGCGTCACCCCCATGGGCCCGACGCACGAGCATTCCCAGTTCCGCCACATCGGCCCCGATCCGATCCTGTGACGTGGCCGGGGTCAGACCCTGCGGGTCTGACCCCGACCTCGACAACCTACTTCTTCTTCGCCATGCCCAGCACCTGGGCGATGCGCGCGACCTGATCCTGCTGCTCTTTGAGCGCAGCCTGGAACTCTGCGACCCCCATCGGGCTCGCCGGCTGGCCGGAGGCCGCGAGACGCTCGACCACCGTCTTGTCTTTCAGCACCTCGATCACGGCTGCAGCCACCTTCTGGCGCACGTCGAGCGCCATGTCCCTGGGGCCGACGAGGCCGAGCACGGGACTGGCGACCAGCGAGGGATATCCCGCTTCCACGATCGACGGAACGCTCGGCGCGACGCTGGAGCGCTTGGTGTCGTTCACCGCGAGCACCTTGATCCGGCCACCTTCCGCCGTGGCCCTCATCGCCGCATACGACATCATCGCGAGCTGAATGCGGTTCTCGCCGAGATCGGTGGCAGAAGTCG
The DNA here is from genome assembly GCA_964471635.1 of uncultured Hyphomicrobium sp. GTDB lineage: Bacteria > Pseudomonadota > Alphaproteobacteria > Rhizobiales > Hyphomicrobiaceae > JAKAML01. Next base: position 69,591 of record CAYYGO010000012.1, on the reverse strand, counting down.
TGATATCGCGATACGGCACCTTGCCGATCTGCAAGCCGCTCTCGCGCAGGAACCCGTTCCACACGAATTCCGAAAAGCCCGGCGCCACGCCGTAGCTCACCTTGCCGGCATTGGCCTTCGCGTACGCGACGAAATCCTTCATCGTCGAAACACCGATGCTCGACGGCACGGCGATCGCGATCTGCACTTTGGCGACGCCCGCGATCGGCGTCAGGTCGCGATCGGGATCGTAGGGAAGATTTGCGTGCACATAGGGATGGACGACATAGGCGCTGGTCGGCCCGAAGAACAGGATGTGGTCGTCCTTCGCGTTGACCACCGTCCCGACCGACAAGAGCCCGTCGCCGCCCGGCTTGCCCTCGACAACGACCGGCTGCTTCCAGACCACCTGCAGCTTCTCGCTCAGCAGTCGCGCTGCGATGTCGGCGCCCGACGCCGGCCCGAACGGCAGGATCAGCCGCACGCTGCGCTCCGGCCACGCCTTCGCACTCGACTGCGCGTGCGCAACCGACCCGCCGATCGCCCCGCTGACGCACCCGATCGCCGCTACGACGGCAAACCCGAGCGCCACACGCCCTCCACTTCCCGGCATTCGATGCCTCCCATTCTTTTCGTTGAGATACTCGCCAGTACACGCCCCCGAACAAGCACAGGCTCGTGCATTTTGAAAATAGATTCGATCGGTGGCACGATCGTGTCGCCTTGCATGGGCGTGATGTCCGCACGAGGCTTCACTGCTTCGGCCTTGAACCCGGCAGACGCACCTCAGCTGGCGGAGGGGAACGGTACGACCCTTGTCGACACGCAGCCCAGATCGAGGCTCTATTGCGCCGCCACCATACCCGCAGCTATAGCCAGCGGAATAATCCGCCCCGATCTTTTGTGAAACCGCTTGCCGGCGGCCTCGCACCTCTCTCCTGGATTTGAAAGCCGCCCCATGACCCGCACTCCCGTCCTCACTTCCCCAGCCGACCTCACCCGCTTCGCCGTCGACATCCTGATGAAGCGCGGCATGAACGCGGAAGACGCAGGCGCGGTCGCAGGTGCTCTCGTCTGGGCCGACATGCGCGACGTCGGCTCGCACGGCGTATTCCGCCTGCCGCGCTACATGGCGATCATCGACAAGGGCGACATCGACCCCAAGGCCAAGGTCGAGCCCCGCCTCCAGCTTCCCGCAGCCCTCGTGTTCGAAGCCAGCAAGGCGTTCGGCCCCGTTGCCATGATGCATGCGATGAAAGCAGCCTGCGATCAGGCCAAGCGTGCCGGCGTCTGCTACGCCATCGTCAGCCACACCACCCATACGGGCGCCATCGGCTATTTCACCAACTGGGCGGCGGAACACGGCTTCGCAGCCATCGTCGCCAGCGCCGGCACGGCCAACATGGCCTACCACGGCGCGACGAAGCCGAGCCTCTCGACGAGCCCTCTCGCCATCGCTGTACCCGGCGGCCGGAATGGACCGATCGCGCTCGATATGTCGACTGCGATCCTCGGCATCGGTCGCCTCGCCCAAGCCAAGGAGCGCGGCGAGACCCTGCCCGAAGGCGTCGCCCTCGACGACGACGGCAATCCCACCACCGATCCCGCCAAAGCGAACCTGCCGATGCCCCTGGGCGGCGCGAAAGGCTCCGGCCTCGCGCTGATGCTGGAGTGCCTCGCGGGCCTGATGGCCGGCACACCACTCCTCGCCGGCATGATCGCCCCCGGAGGCAAGATCTGGCACTCGCACAACGCCATCATCATCGTGATGGACATCGCGCAGTTCCGCCCCGTCGCCGACTTCGAGAAGGACGCCGAGGAACTGGCCGCCGCGATCAAGCAACTCCCCCGCCGCCCCGGCTTCGACGAGCTGATGCTGCCCGGCGAGCGCGGCAACCGCGCCTATGCGCGCTCGACGACGGAAGGCGTTTCGATCTCCCCCGGCACCTGGGCCGACCTGGAGAAACTCAGCCAGAAGCTCGCCGTTACGATGCCCATGAGGAAAGGCGGCTGACATGGCCCGCAAACCGCCCGCGCATCGCCGTCCGGCGACGGCAGCTTGATTTATAACACTTTGTGTTATACAAATCTGAAGCGAGAGGCGGTGCGTGCAGATCTTCAAGACGAAGGGCTTCGCACGATTTTCCCGACGACAACGGATCGACGACGAAGCGCTGCGAGAGGCGGTTTCCCGGGCAGAGCAAGGCTTGATCGACGCCGATCTCGGAGGCGGCGTCATAAAACAGCGAGTACCACGGCCAGGGCAAGGACGCTCGGGTGGATTCCGCACCATCGTTCTGTACCGCACCGAATCCCGAGCCGTGTTCGTCGACGGCTTTGCCAAGAGCGACCGGGACGACATCGACGATGATGACCTTGGAATGTTCCGCATGTTGGCAGCGGAATTTTTGAACTACGACGCGAAGCAGGTTGGCAAGCTGGTCAAGGCCGGCGCCTGGATCGAGGTGAAATGCGATGGCGACCAAGCATAAGAGTAGAATCGCGCAGGTTGTGCACGAAGCAGCCACCGATGCTCATAAAGCTGGCGTCATGGACAAAACCACCATGCGCAAGTTCGACACGCTCTGCCTGGCAAAGGTCGACGCGTTGACACCCAGGCAAATCCAGGCCCTTCGCGAGCGCGAAAACGTCAGCCAAGCCGTGCTCGCCCGTCATCTCAACGTAACGACCGGACTTATCAGCCAGTGGGAACGCGGCGAACGTCGCCCGAGCGGACCAGCATTGACTCTGCTTGCGCTGATCAAGCGCAAGGGTCTCGAAATCTTGGCGGAGTAGACGATCATGGCCAAGAAACCACCCGCGCCGCTCCCCGTCTCGACCGGCTTCTGGCTCCTGAAGTCCGAACCCGACGTGTTCTCGTGGGAAATGTTGAAGGCCAAGGGCAAGACGGGAGAGGAGTGGAGCGGCGTGCGCAACTACCTCGCGCGCAACAACATGCGCGCCATGCGGCTCGGCGACCTCGGCTTCTTCTACCACTCCAACATCGGCCTCGAGATCGTCGGCATCTGCTCGGTCTGCAAGCTTTCCCATCCGGACTCGACCAGCGATGATCCGACCTGGGATTGCGTCGACGTGGAAGCCGTTTGCGACATGCCCAAGCCCGTGACACTCGTCGCCGTCAAAGCCAATGAAAAGCTCGCCAGGATGAGCCTCGTCACCTCCATGCGCCTGTCCGTCCAACCCGTCCAACCCGACGAGTGGATCGAGGTCTGCCGCATGGGCGGTCTCGACCCCAAGAAGCTCAGGGCGAAATGATCGTCACCCCAGCCGCAGCCCGTGCCTTCGTTCTGCAGCACGCCGAGCCCATGCGCTCCGAACTCGTCCCGGAAATAGAACTCTACCTCGCCAAACAGCCCTTCGACATCCACCAGGACGCCCATGAGCTGTGCGGTGACATTCCTTTCTGGGCGTTCGCGTGGGGCGGCGGCCAGGGCCTCGCGCGCTATATCCTCGACAACCCGCACACGGTCGCCGGCAAGCGCGTGCTCGACATCGGCGCCGGCTCCGCCATCGAGGCGCTCGCTGCAGCGAAGTCCGGCGCGAAGCAATCCATCGCCAACGACACCGATCTCGTGTCCTGCGCCGCAGCCACCCTGAACGCCGAGCTGAACCACCTCGCGCTCGACGTGTCGTCGGACGATCTCCTCGGCAACGATCCCGGCATCGACGTGGTCCTGATCGGCGATGTGTTCTACTTTCCCGATCTCGTCACACGTGTCGATGCCTTCCTCGACCGCGCCCGCCGCCGCGGCATCACGGTCCTCTTCGGCGACCGCACCACGACCAAGCGCCCGAACACGCCCATGACGCTGCTCGCAGAGTATCGCGCCCCACTCACGCCCGAGCTCGAAATCGGCTATGTCGAAACCACCCGCGTCTGGCGCCTCGGCTGAGCCGGGCAATTCCTTTCTCCTCCCCCCTCGTGGGGGAGGTGGCCCGTGGGGCAGGAGGGGGACCTACACAAGAGAGAAAGCCGGCCCCATGCTTACCCAAGCCCCCGACTGGCCCGCCTTCATTCGCGACAACACGCGGCTGCTTGCCCCACCCCTCGTCCCCGAGATCGTCCTGCATCTCGCCGAGGAATCGCTGCCCATCTGGCGCAAGACCGAGGACGAGTTGGGCGAGATCAACGTGCCCCCGCCCTACTGGGCCTTCGCCTGGGCCGGTGGTCAGGCCGTCTCGCGCTACATTCTCGACAACGCGTCGTTGGTCGCAGGCCGAACCGTGCTCGACCTCGGCTCTGGCGCAGGTCTCGCCGCCGTTGCTGCAGCCAAGGCCGGCGCGACCGACGTGCTCGCAGCCGACATCGACGCCGTTTCTCTCATCGCAGCCGAGATCAACGCGATGGCGAACGGCGTCACCATCCGCACGACATCGGAAGACCTGCTGGCTTCCCCGCCTCCGGCCTTCGACGTCGTCATCGTCGGCGACCTGTTCTACGAGCGCGCGCTCGCCGACCAAGTCCTCGCCTTCATCGCTGCCGCCCTTCACCGCTCGCCCCTGATCCTGATCGGCGATCCCCAGCGCAGCTACTTCCCCCGCGGCCGCTTCGCGAAGCTCGCCGAATACCGCGTACCCGTCACCCGCGAATTGGAGGACAGCGAGATCAAGCTGACCGCCGTCTGGAAAGCCGCTTGACCTCCCTCGGAGACGCGAGTGCAATGTGCTCCGGTCAATGAGGGGAGGAAGACGATATGACATTCGCGGGCATGAATTATCTTGCGATCGTCGCCGCGGCGGTGGCAGCGTTCTTCTTCGGCGGCGCCTATTACGGCCTGCTCTCGCAAGCGTGGCTCTCGGCAGTCGGCAAATCGAGAGAGGAAATCCAGAAAACCGGCATGGCCGTCCCGCTGCTGGTAACCGCTGTCGCGCTGTTGGTCATGGCTTGGGTCCTCGCCGGCGTCATCGGCCACCTCGGCTCAGGACAGATAACCCTGAAGAACGGCCTCATTTCCGGCTTCATGTGCTGGCTGGGATTCGTCGTCACCACCATTTCGACCAACCATGCCTATCAGGGCGCCAAAGGCTCGCTGACCCTGATCGACAGCGGCTACTGGCTCGGCGTGCTGCTGATCGAAGGAGCGATCATCGGCCACTGGGGCCTACGATGAAGGCGACGGCGGTCGCTCTGGCTCATCGCCCGACGATTCGCTCTTAGATCTCGGCGAAAAGGACCAGCCGTCATGATGCAGTTGTCGATCGTCTCCGTTCCCGTCTCGGACCAGGAGCGCTCAAAGACCTTCTACCGCGATGTCCTCGGTTTCCAGGTCGTCCGCGAGGCCGACACGGCAGAGAACCCCGGCCGGCGCTGGATCCAGATGAAGCCCCCCTGTGGCCTGACAGGGATTTCCCTGGTGAGCTGGTTCGATGCGATGCCGCCCGGCAGCCTCCAGGGCCTTGTGCTGGATACCAGCGACATCGACCGCGCCCAGGAGAAGCTGAAAGCCAATGGCCTCGACATCTCCCCTGTACAGGAAGCCGCGTGGGGCCGCTTTTCGACGTTCCGCGATCCCGACGGCAACGGCTGGCTCCTGGTCACGTCCTATCACCGCTGAACCTGACCTGCCCCCGGATCGATGCCCGGCACGATTGACTATCTGAGTACGACCAACGATGCGGTTGCTGCCGCCATTGCCGCCCCACTAAAACGGTAGCCAGCACACCGCCGCTGCCATAGCGAACGCAACACAGCGAACGCGCCACGGCCCCGGCCGCGTGGACCCGAACAAGTACATGAAACTCGGAGGAGCCCCATGACCGACAAGATCTACGCTGTACCCCCGGAGTGGTCGGCTCGCGCCTACGTCGACGACGCCAGGTACAAGGAGATGTACAAGCGTTCGATCGACGACCCCGCGGGCTTCTGGGGCGAGCACGGCAAGCGGCTCGACTGGATCAAGCCCTATACCAAGGTCAAGAACACGACCTACGGCCCTCCGGACGTCTCGATCAAATGGTACGAGGACGGCACGCTCAACGTCAGCGCCAACTGCATCGACCGCCACCTCGCCAAGCGCGGCGATCAGGTCGCCATCATCTGGGAAGGCGACGACCCGACCCAGGACGAGAAGATCACCTACCGCCAGTTGCACGAGCGCGTGTGCAAGTTCGCCAACGTCCTCAAGGCCAACGGCGTAAACAAGGGCGATTGCGTCACCATCTACCTGCCGATGATCCCCGAGGCCGCCTATGCGATGCTGGCCTGCGCCCGCATCGGCGCGGTCCACTCGATCGTGTTCGGCGGCTTCTCGCCCGACAGCCTCGCCGGCCGGATCGAGGACGCGAAGTCTGGCTTCGTCATCACATCGGACGAAGGCCTGCGCGGCGGCCGCCCGGTGCCGCTCAAAAAGAACACGGACGAAGCGCTCTCCAAGATCAAGGCGGATGGCATCAAGGTCCTCGTCGTCCGCCGCACCGGCAACACCGTGCCGTGGAACGCCGGCCGCGACATCTGGCTGCATGAGGAGCTGGTCAAGGTCACAGCCGATTGCCCGCCGGCCGAGATGAACGCGGAAGACCCGCTGTTCATTCTCTACACGTCCGGCTCCACCGGCAAGCCGAAGGGCGTGCTGCACACGACGGGCGGCTATCTCGTCTACGCCTCGATGACGCATCAGTACGTCTTCGACTACCACGACGGCGACGTCTACTGGTGCACCGCCGACGTCGGCTGGGTCACCGGCCACAGCTACATCGTGTACGGACCACTCGCCAACGGCGCGACGACGCTGATGTTCGAGGGCATCCCCAACTACCCCACCGCCTCGCGCTTCTGGCACGTCATCGACAAGTGGAAGGTCAACACCTTCTACACCGCGCCGACCGCGATCCGCGCGCTGATGGGCGCCGGCGACGACTTCGTGAAGCGTGCCAGCCGCGCCTCGCTCCGCCTGCTGGGCTCCGTCGGCGAGCCGATCAACCCGGAAGCGTGGGAGTGGTATCACCGCGTCGTCGGCGACAACCGCTGCCCGATCGTGGACACCTGGTGGCAGACAGAAACAGGCGGCATCCTCATCACACCGCTTCCCGGCGCGACCAAGACCAAGCCCGGCTCCGCGACACGCCCGTTCTTCGGCTGCAAGCCGGCCCTCGTCGACGACAAAGGCAACTTCCTCGAGGGCGCCACGTCCGGCAACCTCGTGATAACAGATAGCTGGCCCGGCCAGATGCGCACCGTGTTCGGCGACCACAAGCGCTTCATCGAGACGTACTTCTCGGCCTATCCCGGCATGTACTTCACCGGTGACGGCTGCCGCCGCGACGCCGATGGCTACTACTGGATCACCGGCCGCGTCGACGACGTGATCAACGTATCGGGCCACCGCCTCGGCACCGCCGAGGTCGAGAGCGCACTCGTCGCCCATCCGAAAGTCGCCGAGGCCGCCGTCGTCGGTGCGCCGCACGACCTCAAGGGCCAGGGCATCTACTGCTACGTCACGCTGATGAGTGGAGAGACCGGCACCGACGAGATCAAGAAGGAACTCGTCGCCACGGTCCGCAAGATCATCGGCCCGACCGCGTCACCGGACTGGATCCAGTTCGCGCCGGGCCTGCCGAAGACCCGCTCCGGCAAGATCATGCGCCGCATCCTGCGCAAGATCGCCGAGGACGACTTCGGCAATCTCGGCGACACCACGACCCTCGCAGACCCCGCTGTTGTCGACGACCTGATCGAGCACCGCCAGAACCGCAAGCCGGGCACCTGAACCCGATCCAAGGCGCCTTCCCCCTCCCCCTCGTGGGGAGGGGACAGGTGTGGGGGGCCTATTCCCACTCAGAGCGTCACCTACTTCGCGATGCGGGCGATGCTCACGCTGTTGCCGATCTCGCTGAACGCGGTCAGCAGCTTCGAGTAATCGACCGCATCGAAGAACGCGCCACCCGGCGTCGCGCAGTAGCGCAGGATATCCTTCACGCCCTCGTCGGCAACCTCGAACGCGATCGTGTAGATCTCGATCTTGCTGTCGCTGTCGCTGTCGGCCTTGATGTTGTCGCAGGTCGCACGCGTCAACTGGTTTGCGGCCGTCGGATCGGCTCCCTCGTGATCGCCTTCGGGATAGCGCGGCGACCTCGTGTTGAAGCCGTCCGTCATCAGCACGAGGTACTTGCGCACCGAGCCGCTGGCCGTTGCGGCATCGTCGGCGCTTTCCGTGAACGGGCTGCGATTCGAAAGCGTCCGCCACCCCCACACCAGCCCCGACGGGATGTAGGTATCGCCGTAGGCCACCATTGCATTGATGTTGTCCTTGATGTCGCTGGACGACTTGGAGAGCGGCAGGATCTTGCTGGGGCACGACACGTTGCGGATGCCCGGAATGCGCGTCGAATACTGCTCGTCCTTGATGTTCAGCGGATTGGACCGCGCGCCGGCGCAGCCGTTCCAGGTGTTCGTCGTGGTGTAGGGGGCACAGACGTTGACCGCCGTACCATAGTCCCAGTCGCACTCTTCGACGGTGTAGGTGTAGGGCACACCATCGTTGGTCGCCGAATAGGTCACCATCCGGCAGTTCGACTTCACCGCATTGGGATAAGTGTCGTAGCAGGACGTCGTCGTCGTCGAGCTGTCGGCAGGCACGTCCATCCAGGAAGCGTACCTGTTGTCCATGCCGACGTTCACATACTGTGCGAACGGCACCACCGAGACTTTCACCTTGTTGCTCGCATCCGGCAGGCTGAACAGCGTATCGACGAGCTGTGTCGCAGCCGTCTTCACGCTGCCGAGCCGCGAACCCTCCATCGATTTCGTCGTATCGAGCACCAATGCGATCTCGACGTTGCCCAGTCCTCGCATCACGCGGCTTTCGAGCTTCACGTCGAAATAGCCGTATCCCATGACGTTGAGGAGACGGGTCGGCACGCGCACCACGACCTCGCCTTCGACCGTCGTACCGTTGTCCAGAACCTTGCCGACGGTGCTGATCGAGGTTGCTCCGTGCTTCATCGAGTCGGACAGCGACATGAATGCGCCGATCGTCTCCTCGACGATCTGCACGTCGACCGATTGCTTTCGCGCCGCCGCCATCATCGCGGCATCCAGTGCGCCCTGCGCGGACTGCTTGGCAGCATGAGCGCGGCTGAAATCCACGGCGAACCCGATCACGCCGAACAGCACGGTGATCGAAAGGCCGAATACCAGGGCGACACCGCCCCGGCGATCCTTGAAGCAGCTCGAAAACAGGTTCGTAGTCGTCGGCATGCACGAAAGTCCCGCAAAGAGTTCCCGATACGCCGTTCATAGCTCCGACGTCAGAACATATTGTTAAGACCTGCGCTCACGCCCGCGATCCGGCGGACATTTTTGATTAAGCTCTGCACCGACGCGAAAAAGGGGCCCCGACCCGGGACCCCTTTTGGAATTGGTCTGTCTGCTCGGCCGATCAGTTCGTCAGACGGAGGCGGGCGATGTTGTTGGCGATGTTCCGGAATGCTGTGCGCAGCTCTTCGGGCGTCGAAGCCTGCATGAAATCGCCCGGACCGGAAGCGCAGGCCGCAAGCGTGTCGATCGCGGTCTGATTGCCGCCGAGGGCAAAGCCGACCGTATAGACGCGGATGCCGGCAGTCTTCATCGCGTTGCAGGTGTCGACCGCGATCGTGCTGACCTGGTTGGCATTCCAGTTCTTGCCGTTCTTCGTGTTGTACTCACCATCCGTCATCAGGATCACGTTCTTCTGAGCGCCGGTGTCGTTGTATGCGGCAGGGCTGCTCGCCGTCGGCCAAACCGTCGCGAAGTTCGGCGACACCATGTTCCAGGCCCAGGCCGTGCCGTTGTGACCGGCGGTGTAGCCATCGGCAACATAGGTATCGACCGTGTCGAGCAGAACTTGCTTGTCGTCCGTCAGCGGAAGCACGGTGGCGTTCGGGCAGCTCCGAGGATTGGCGACGTTGTGGGGAGCAGCCTGCAGATCGGACGTCACCATGTATCGGTCGCTTCCGGCAGGAAAGACGTCCGTGGCCTGATATGCCGCGCTGAGGCGTTCATAGACGCAGCCGTTGCCGGTCGTCCGGCCGCCCGTGACAGCCGATTGGTAGGCGCCGAGGTTGACGCCCGCCGTGAACGGCGCGTAGGCGATGCGGATCTTCTGACCGCTCGGAGCCGGCAGCAGGATGTTGACGAGATCCTTGGTCGCGTCCTTGAGGCCCTGGATCTTCGGATGGTCAGTGCAGGGCGTCTGGCCTGGGTTGCACATCGAGCCGGTCAGGTCGAGCTGCAGGCTGACCTCGATATCGCGAGATTCGAACACCGCCGATGCATCGCCGGGCGAGCCCATCCTCTGGATGCCGGCGATGGCGCCGAACGTCGTTTTGACCGAGGCGTCGACCTCGATGCGAGCCGTGCTCGCGGCCTTGCTGACGACGATGCGCACGTCGTGAATGTTGGTCCAGTTGCCGGCACCACTGCGGATGTTCTCGTCGAACACGGTCCGAGCCAGCACGGTCGCCTGCGCCTCGCTGAGGCCCTCGAGCCGCATGCCCTTGGCCGCAGCCAGCGTCGCCGCATCGATCGCCGCGGCAATCTTTTCCTTGGAGGCGTACGTCCGCCCCAGATCGATGGCGAGACCGGCGAACATGGCGACGGCCACAGCCGACAGCCCGAACAGGATGGCGATGCTGCCCTTCTCGTCACGCTTGAATTGCTTGGCGGAGGCGATCGAAGACTTCAGCATGGTGCGGGTTCCTGGTCTGTCGCTTGGACTTGGACCAGGTGGTTTGCAACCCGAATGCCGAACCGGAAATCGCAGCCGGGCGGATCTGCCGACGAAGTTTACAAAGAATGAACGTCACCGGCCGGAGCCCTTTTCACCGGCTTCGCCATCGCACCGGATGTCCCGCGGGCTGGACATGGGAGCGTGTTCGGCCCCGCTCGCGCCCTGACGTCCCGCAGTGGCACATCCGGCTCCGTCCCGGGATGGGATGGAAGATTCGGGACGGGATCGAGCCTTGCACTCAGAAGTCCGACGCGATCCCGCCGTTTTCCCAGTCGCCGTACCGCACCGGGTCGGGCCCGGCCCGGCCACCGAGTTCGGCTTCGACCTTTGCCCGGGCCTCGACAGCCTCCCGCGCCGCCCGACGCTCGGCCGCTTCCTGCAGAGCCCGCTGCGCCGCCTCGGACAGCTGTCGCGGGGCTTCCGGCGACACCGATCCCGCGGCAACCTTGTCGGCATCTATCGCCATGCCACACCCCTCGAGTGTTCTGGTTCCGACATTCGCTTACCCCTTGGCGACATCCGATACGTATTGAACGCGACGCCACACCAGCGTCCATTTTACAGTGCCCGGCGAGATACCATATAGCAGGGGCACGCAACGATTGGATCAGCCGGGACCGATCGTCACCCGCTGAACCAGCGCCGGAAGGAGTGGCCATGCCGAGCAATTTTGCAAGGACGGGCGTTCTGCTGGTCATTCTCACCGGCATTTTCGTCGCGATGGGCGCACTTGTGGGCGGCCGCGAAGGCATGGTGATCGCATTCGTCATCGCGCTCGGAACCAACGCATTCGCCTTTTGGAACTCGGATTCCGTCGTCCTCAAGATGTTCAAGGCCCAGGAGGTGACGCCCACTGAGGCCCCCCAGCTCCATCAGCTCGTGCAATCGCTGGCGGCGCGCGCCGAGTTGCCGATGCCGCGCGTCTATGTCGTCAACACGCCCCAGCCCAACGCCTTCGCGACCGGCCGTAACCCCCAGCGATCCGCGGTCGCGGTCTCGACCGGATTGCTCGACACGCTGCATACCGAAGAGCTGGCCGGGGTGATCGCCCACGAACTGGCCCATATTCGCAACCGCGACACCATGATCATGACCCTCGCCGCCACCATCGCAGGCGCGATTTCGATGTTCGCGAACCTGCTCCAGTTCGGCTACCTGTTCGGGGCGCGGCGCGACAACGGCAAGTTCGGTTGGCTCGGCGTCCTTGCTGCCGTGTTGATCGCGCCATTCGCCGCCATGCTGGTTCAGATGGCCATCAGCCGCTCACGCGAGTATGAAGCCGATAGGATCGGCGCGGCGATCTGCGGCGATCCGCTGTGGCTCGCCTCGGCGTTGGAGCGGATTCACGCGATCGCCCGCAGCACGCCCTATCCGGAGGCCGAGTTGGCGCCGGCAGCCGCCCATCTCTTCATCGTCAACCCGCTCACGGGCCGTGGCATGGACAACTTGTTCACGACTCATCCCAACCTCGAAAATCGGATCGCCGAATTGCACAAGCTGGCCCAGGAGTGGCAGCAGGCCGGAGCCCACGCCCCGCGCCCGCTCGACATCGCGCAGAGCCGCCCCACGTCGATCTGGGACCGGGACCTCGGATCGCCAGCATCTGGCAAGGGTAGCGGCCCATGGGGCTGATCCGTCATGAGTGAACGCCCCCCGGGCGGCCCGCGCGCACCCGACAAAGCCGTCCGCCCCGGCGCGGCCAGGACAAACCGTGTCCCCGAGCGGCCTCGAAACGGCGCCGGGAAACGGTACGGCAAACCCGTATCCCGCTCTCACGACGACGAACCGCCGCGGCAGCAGGAGCCGTCCGGCTACGCAGTGCGCGCGCTCGCGGTCCGCCTCGTCTCATCCGTCATCGACCGCCGCCGCGCGCTCGACGACGCTCTCGTCACGGAGTTCAGCAGCGGCCCCGGTGCCGGGCTCGAACCGCGCGACCGTGGCCTCGCCCGCCTGATCGCTGCCACCGTCCTGCGCCGCAAGGGCGAGATCGACGCGGTGATCACGACCTTCCTCGAACGTCCTCTGCCCGGAGATCGCGGGCTGCTCGAAACGATCCTGGAATGCGCCGCCGCCCAACTCCTGATCCTCCAGATCGCGCCGCACGCCGTCATCAACATCGCCGTCGAGCAATGCCGTCACGATCGCGGCGCGCGCCGGTTCGACCGCCTCGCCAATGCCGTATTGCGCCGCATCTCGGAGCGCGGACGCGACATCCTCGAAGCTCTGCCCGAAGGCACCCGCCTCGACATCCCCGACTGGCTCTGGCAGCGCTGGGTCGCAGGCTACGGCGAGCCCACGGCTCGACGGATCGCGGCAGCCTCACTCCGCGAAGCCCCGCTCGACGTGACCCCACGCGTCGACGCCGAAGCCGCCGTCTGGACCGCCAATCTCGGCGGCAAGCTGCTGCCGACCGGCTCCATCCGCATCGTCGATCCGGAAACCCGCGTCGATGCCCTGCCCGGATATGACGACGGCGCATGGTGGGTGCAGGATGCCGCCGCCGCGTTGCCCGCACGTCTGCTCGGCGACGTATCCGGCCGCCGCGTCGCAGACCTCTGCGCGGCCCCCGGTGGCAAGACCGTTCAACTCGCAGCACGCGGCGCGCACGTCACCGCCGTGGATATTTCAGCGCAGCGCCTCGCCCGCGTGCGCGAGAATCTCGCGCGCATGAAGCTCGACGCCGAGATCGTGAAGGCGGACGCGACGAATTGGCAGCCGGCGACCGCATTCGACGCGGTCCTGCTCGACGCGCCGTGCACCGCGACGGGCACCATCCGGCGTCACCCCGACATTCCTCATCTCAAGCGCCCGACCGATCTCGCCCCGCTGGTCGAATTGCAGGCCCGTATGCTCGATCACGCAGCCACGCTTGTCGCGCCCGGCGGCACGCTCGTCTACTGCACGTGCTCACTCGAGCCCGCCGAAGGCGAAGAGCAGATCGAACGGTTCCTGTTGCGCGCACCGGAGTTCGAACGCAGCGCTCTCGCTCCGGGAGAGTTCGGCATCGAAGCCACATGGCTGACACCGGCCGGCGACCTCCGCACCCTGCCGCACTTCAGTCCCGGGGGCGAACTCGGCGTCGGCGGCATGGACGGATTCTACGCGGTTCGCCTCACGCGCCGTTGCACGTAGAGCAGTATCCGATCGGACGCGAGTGCCACTGCCTTTCGACCGATCGGATGAAACTGCTCTACAAGCATAAAGCTCGAGCAGTATCCGATCGGACGCGAGTGCCACTGGCTCTCGACCGATCGGATGAAACTGCTCTACAAGCATGAGGCTCGAGCAGTATCCGATCGGACGGCATCGCTCCGCTTCATTCGCAATCCACGAATTGCGCTCGTTTCCGACCTGCGGCAATATCGGAGAGAAATAATTCGTCGCTGCGCACCGGATCCGGGAAACGCACGACCAAAAATACGTATGCAATCGAGGAAACGCCGCCATGCGAATGACATCGAACAGATTCCGCTCCGGAACTGTTGCAGCGACGATAGCTCTCGTCGGATTTGCATCCTGCGCGAACGCACAGACCCCCGAAGAATTCTACCGCGGCAAGAACGTCAATCTCGTCATCGGCTACAGCGCAGGCGGCGGCTATGACCTCTACGCCCGCATGCTCGCGCGCCACATCGTCAAATACATTCCAGGCCGCCCCAACGTCATTCCTCAGAACATGCCGGGCGCCGGAAGTTTGAAGTCACTCGAATACCTGCTGAACGTTGCGCCGAAGGACGGCCTGGTGTTCGGAACCTTCGGCCGAACTCTCCCGCTCGCCCCGATCCTCGAAGGTGCCAAATACGATGCGACGAAGCTCGAATGGCTGGGCAGCATCACCGCCGACACCAGTATGTGCCTCGCCTGGCACACCACCGGCGTCAAGAGCCTGAACGAACTCGAGACGCGCCAGATCACGGTCGGCGGGCTCGCCAAGGGATCCGACCCCGACATATTCGCCTCTGTCGCCAAGAACGCCCTCGGCCTGCAGATGAAGCTGGTGACGGGCTATCCTGGCACGAAGGATCTCGTCATTGCGCTCGAGCGCGGCGAGATCGACGGCATTTGCGGCTACACGCTGTCGACGATCAAGTCGAGCCACAAGGCATGGCTCGACGGCAAGCGCTTGAACTTTCTGGCTCAGATGGGCCTGACCAGGGACAGGAGCCTGCCCGACGTGCCGTTGCTTTCCGACTTCGCGACGAACGATGTACAGCGCGAAGCGATGAAGTTGATCATGCTCTCGCAGACCGTCGCTCGGCCATTCGCGATGCCGCCGGGAACACCGAAGGATCGCGTCAACGCGATGCGTTCCGCCTTCGCCGCCGCCATGAAGGACGCCGATTTCCTGAATGAGGCGAAGATCGCGCGCCTGGAGGTCGATCCCTACTCCGGCGAGCAGGTCGCCGACCTCCTGCGCAAAGCTTATGCGTCCCCGAAGGAAGTTGTCGCCGAAGCTCGCCGCTCGATCGGCGATTAGAACTTGCAGGCGATGTCAGACCGCCAAACGGAACGATAGCCACTCCCAGCATTGTCCGTTTGGCGAGACCGCGAACGCGGTCAGGCGCGAGCGCCGTAACACGAAAGGTGAGGCCTCACTGAGGCCGAACCCTTCGTTTCAAAGTGTCAGCCCCTTCGGGTTCGACACCGATCTCATCATTCGAGATCCAGGAACGGATCGTTCATCCGCTTGTCGCCGCGGCGATGCTGGCGGTTGACCTCGCCCGTCGTCCAGTACTCGGACTTCACGGCGCGATCCGCTTCCGCCTGGAACTCGTCGGGCCACTGTCCCAGCGAATAGCCGAACCACGGCATTTCCGGCTTCAATGCACCCAGGCCCAACTCTTCCCAGATCACCTTGGCATTCTCCATGTACTCTTTCGCCGGCAATGAGATCGGCGCATACGGGCGCTTCAACATGGCGTTGATGAGCATCGCCGAGTCGTTGGCCTCGTAGTGATTGTCTTCCGCACCAGCGCGCGGTCCGTGGCCCATGTCCTTGTAGTCCAGGATGCGCACGTCCCTGTGCGGTCGCATCCGGTACGACATCGCCCAGAACACCATGTCGAGATTTTCCGGGTGAATGTCCTCGTTGACCGCGATCGTGATCTTGCCGACCGACGAAGAGTACGACGACGCCCCGTAGAGCGCGCGCCACACCTCCGCTTCCAGCGTGTCGGACGCCATCTGGATGATGACGAGCTTGCGCAGGTTGGTCAGCGGCTCGTGCATGAACACACGCTTCACGCCGTTGATGTTGAGGTGACGCTGAAGGTGATTGAGAAACGCCGGCTCATAGGCAACGCGCTTGATGAGGCTCGACTCCGACGGCGTCACCTGGGAGATGATCGACACCAGCGTCGCGTCCTTGCGCCGCGTGATCGCCGTGACCTCGAAGAACGCATTGTACTCCTTGAGGTTCATGTAGCCGTGGCTTTCGCCGAAGCTGCCTTCCGGTTCCAGGCTCTCCGTGTCGATGAAGCCCTCGACGATGATCTCGGCATCGGCCGGCACCATCAGATCAACGGTCTTGCCCTTCACCACGCGAATGGGCGCGCCGACGAGGCCACCGGCCACGGCCAACTCTTCCAGATGCTTCGGCAGTTTGTGTACAGACGTGAACGTGATGCACGGTGGCCCGCCGAGCACGAGTGCCGCCGGCATCTTCTCGCCGCGCGCCTTGTACTTGAGCCAGTGGTCGTAGATGCCCTGGTTCAATTCCACTTCCGGATTCATGCCCATCCGCGTGGCACTTTTCACCTGCGCGCGATAGTTGCCGATGTTCTGCTTGCCGGTATCCGGATCCTTCGTGATGAACATCGAGCAAGAAGCGTAGGGCGCGTTGTCGAAGCCGGGCGTCGAGATCGGAATCGGCAGATGGTCGACGCCATTGCCTTTCAGCAGATCCTCGCCCTTGAACACCACCTCGTGACAGGGCGCGTTCTTGATCTCGACCGGCGGAATCGGATTCTGCTCCGCGTGGGTCCACTTCTCTTTGATCTGGTCGACCGGGCAGCCGATGCCGATGCTGTAGATCGCCTGGTTCGACGCGAGGACACCAACGCAGACGGGGATGTCGAACTTCCGGCCTTTGCTGTCGACGACGTTCTCGAACAAGAAGCCCTTGCGGTCGTCCTCGTGCACGCCGCCGCGGAAGCCCCACCGCACCAGGGGATGCATCTCCGTGTCCTTGTTGATCTGGCGCTTCACGCGTACGAGAAGCCCCTTCTCTTCTAGTGTCTTCAGATGCGCACGCAGGTCTGGGTATCCGGGCTTGTCCACACATTCCTCCTTTGTCGATTGCGGCGATGCTTTGGGTGCATCGGTGCCGCATCTTGCACAACGCCCCCACCTTCGCCAACCCGGTTGTGAAACGGCGTTTCATCCGCGCCGCGCATGCGCGCGGGAGCGCAAACCCGACATTCGGCAGGCTTCTGGCCGGTCGGCGTGCGGCATAGCCGGCGCTGCGAATTCCCTCAACGTCCCGCGAGCTTCTGCGACATCACCGCAATCGTGCGCTGATAGACCTCGGCCTTGTTCCACTCGCGAATAGCTGCGTAGTTCGCCGTACCCGGCCCCCACGGCTGACCGGCCTTCCAGCCGTGCCCCTTCAGGTAATTGGCCGTCGAAGCCAGCATGTCGGGCACGCTGTTGAACAGGTCGCGCCGACCGTCGCCGTCGAAGTCGACCGCGTACTTCGCATAACTCGACGGCAGGAACTGCATCGGGCCGATCTCGCCGGCCCAGCCGCCGCGCATCTGCCCGACGGTTTTATCGCCGCGCTGGATGATCCGGAGCGCATTCGTCAACTCGTTCTCGAAGAATTTGGCGCGCCGGCAGTCGTAGGCCAGAGTCGCCAGCGAGCGAAAGATCGACTTGGAGCCCCCCGAGCTGCGCGCATAGTTGGTCTCCAAACCCCAGATCGAGATCAGCACCGCGCCCGGCACGCCGTAGGTCTTCTCGATCCGGTCGAGCAGCGCCCGGTTCGACGCCATCAGGGATTGGCCGCGCGAAATCAGCGATCCCGACACGCGCCGTGCGTAGAACTGCTCGAAGCTCAATTTGAACGACCGTTGCCCACGATCGAGATTGATGACGCTCTGGTCATAGCTCACCCCCGCGAGGCCCGAAGCCATCGCGCTGGCCGAAATGCCCTGAGCCGCCGCCCGTGATTTGTACCCTGCAAGCCATGCATCGAACCCGGCGCCCGTGTTGCCGCACGCCTGCGCGAAGGCGCTCGCAGCAGCCACGCTGACGCCGAGCCCGACAATTCCTGCCACCAGCGTCGAACGCACCAGCCGCGTCATCCCCTGATACATTCCCGGCATCGCCCAATCTCCTCTATGCGCGCCCGCTGCTGGCCGCCAAATCATCGCAATCCATGTCCGAAAGATATCGCCAGCTCAATGGGTTGAGCAATAGCGCTTCAGAGTCCGTGCAGCCCCACCCTACGCCAGCGCCGGATAATCCGTATATCCCTTTTCAGTGCCGCCGTAGAAAGCCTTCATGTCCCATTCGTTGAACGGGCCGCCGGCAGCCAGCCGCTTGGGCAGATCCGGATTGGCGATGAACAGCTTGCCGAAAGCTACGGCATCGACGCGGCCTTCGCGGATCGCCGCCTGCGCCGTCTCCAGCGTATATCCGAAATTGGCGACGACCGGCGCACCGCAAGCAGCCTTTATCGTGCTGGTCACTTCCTCTCCCGCCGGCGTCTTCACATCCTCGAGCACGTGCACATAGGCGAGCTTCAGCTTCGCCAGCTCACGCGCGACATAGCCGAACGTCCCCTTCGGATCGCTGTCCGCGATGTCGTTGTTCGGGTTGAGCGGCGACAGCCTGATGCCGACGCGCGAAGCGCCCCACACACCGACCACCGATTCCGTCACCTCGAGGATCAGCCTCGCGCGGTTCTGCACGCTGCCACCGTATGCGTCCGTCCGCTTGTTCGTGCTGTCGCGCAGGAACTGGTCGAGCAGATAGCCGTTCGCACCATGCACTTCGACGCCATCGAAGCCCGCGCGCTTCGCGTTCTCCGCGCCCTTCACATAGCCCTCGATCACCCCCGGGATTTCCGACGCCTCCAGAGCGCGCGGCGCGACGTAGTCGATTTTCTTCCATGTGTTGTCGTAGAGCTGCCCCTTCGGAGTGAGCGCAGACGGCGCCACCGGAAGCTTGCCGTCGGGTTGGAACACGGGATGCGAAATTCGCCCGACATGCCAGAGCTGCAGCACCATCTTGCAGCCGGCGGCATGCACCGCTTCGGTGATCTTACGCCAGCCCTCGACCTGGGCCTCGGAATGAATGCCCGGTGTCGTCGGATAGCCCTGCCCCTCGGGCACGACCTGCGTCGCCTCGGAGATGATCATTCCCGCGCTCGCACGCTGACGATAGTATTCGGCGTTGAGCGCATTGGGCACGTTGCCCGCACTTGCCCGGCACCGCGTCAGCGGCGCCATCACGATGCGGCTGCGCAATTGGAGATCGCCCAGCGCCATGGGAGAAAAGAGATCGTGCTTGCTCATGTTGGGCTTGGTCCGCGTATGTGGTCTGAGATTTCAGGCACGTTCGGGCAGACAATGCCCGAGCGCCCGCGACGATTGCAATCCGTTTGAACCTGGACGTCTGTCCCCGGAGCCGCTCGAACACCGCGGTGCTCGAGGTCGGACCGTTCGGCCGCAGCCTATTCCCGGCTCAGTCCTTTTTGCTTCAGCTCGGCGAGATACAGCGCCCAGCGCGGGTCTTTTTCACGACCCAGCTCATCGAGATAGGTCCACGAATAGAGGCCCGTATCGTGCCCGTCGTCGAACACGATCCGCACGGCATAATTGCCGACCGGCCGCAGCTCCTTGATCTTGACGTTGCGCTTCTTGCCGACCGTCACGCGCTGGCTCGGGCTGTGCCCCTGCACTTCCGCAGATGGGCTCATCACGCGCAGCATTTCCGCCGATAGCTCGTAGCTCGCACCGCCTGCGAACGAGACCGTGAGATACGACTTGTCGCCGGCGACCGTGAGCTTCGGCGGCTCGGCCGTGGCGCCCTTACCCGCCAACAACCCTGCCCAGGTGTTCGCCGCGATTTCCCGGAAAGCCTTCGCATTGGGACTTTCGGGCTGCGTTGCGACGACCGGTTTGCCGGTGTCCGACAGCTCGCGGATCTCGATGTGCAGCGGAATTGCACCCAGGAACGGCACGCCGATGCGCTCCGCCTCGTGCTCCGCCCCGCCATGTCCGAAGATCTCCGAACGCTCACCGCACTTCGGGCACAGGAAATAGCTCATGTTCTCGACGATACCGAGCACGGGCACGTCGACCTTCTGGAACATCGCGAGCCCCTTGCGGGCATCGATCAGCGCCAGGTCCTGCGGCGTGCAGACGACCACCGCACCCGACAGCGGCGTCTGCTGGGCGAGCGACAATTGGATATCACCGGTCCCAGGCGGCATGTCGATGACCAGCACGTCGAGATCGCCGCCGTCGCCGGGCCAGTCGAACTCACGCAGCATCTGGTTGAGCGCCGACGACACCATCGGCCCGCGCAGCACGAGCGGCTGGCCTTCGTCGACGAGCAGCCCCATCGACATCGCCCGGATGCCGTAGGCCTGGAGCGGCTGCAGCTTCTTGTTTGCGCCGACCGTCGGCTTGCCCGAGATCCCCAGCAGCTTGGCTTGCGACGGACCGTAGATGTCGGCGTCCATGATGCCGACGCGAAGTCCCATGTCCTTGAACGCCAGCGCGAGATTGACCGCGACCGTCGACTTGCCGACTCCGCCCTTGCCCGATGCAACCGCGATCAGGTGCTTCACGCCGGCGACCGCACCGGCCTTGCCAGCCCCGCCCGACGCAGCCCCGGCCCCCGCAGCACCCGCCGGACGCCCGCCGCCGCTCCCCGGACCTGGCGCATGACTGTGGCCGTGCGCATGACCATGGTCATGAGCGTGCGCCGCCGCCTGGGCCGCGCCTGCGGGCCTTGCCCCCGCGGCTCCAGCGGCCCGCGCCGCGGCAACCCTCGGGCTTTCCGCCCGCGATTGCGACGCAGCAACCCCGCCACGCCCCGGCGCACGATCCGCTGTCAGCACGACGAGCGACGAAACCACCCCCGGCAGCTCGGACGTGACCTGTTGGGCAGCCTGCCGAAGCGGCTCGAGCTCCTCTGCACGCTCTGCTGGCACCGTGATCGAGAACGACACGCGGCCATCGCGGATCACGACCTCCGATATCAGGCCGAGATCGACGATGTTGCTCTCGAGATCCGGCCCCCGGATGCGCTTCAGTGCCGTGATGATCTGCTGCTGCGTGACGGACATTTCTGCCTCTGTCTGATGGAAGGGATTTGGAACGTCGGAGGTGTGGGCGTAAGGCCACGCTCGACCTGCCGGCGAGCTTGACGGTGCCGACGGAGCCATGGACATATGGGGACCTTGAACGCAAGGTCAATTTGTCGGTTCGATCGCCGATCCATCTCGACGGAACGGCCGAGCGGCGGCGAAGCGGGCTCGACATGGGACGGGCTCGACATGGCGACAGTGCAAACGGAGAGACCTCTCATCCACGGCTTGCTGGCCGTGAGTGGCGTGATCGACAGCCTCAATCGAGCCATCAGCCGTGTCGCCGTCTGGCTCGTTCTCATCGCCTCGCTGGTCAGCGCCTTCAACGCGGCCTTCCGCTATTCCATCGGTACCATCGTCTATCTGACCGATGAAGGCCGCGCGTTCCCCTGGCTGCAGGCGCTGTTGCGCTGGTACTCCAACAATTCCAACAGCTTCCTCGAAGCCCAGTGGTATATGTTCGGCGCCCTCGTTCTTCTCGGCGCCGGCTACACCCTGAAGGTCAACGAGCATGTCCGCGTCGACCTCTTCTATGGCTGGGTCTCCGAGCGAACGCGCACCTGGATCGACCTCCTCGGCTCGCTGTTCTGCCTCGTACCGATGTGCGTGGTTCTGATCTATTTCACTTGGCCCTGGTTCCTCGAAGCATGGGCCAACAACGAAACCTCGACGAACGCGGGCGGCTTGCCGCGCTGGCCGATCAAGCTGATCCTGCCCGTGGGCTTCTTCCTCGTGCTGCTGCAAGGCATCTCGGAAATCATCAAGTGCGTGGCCGCCCTGACGACGAACTACGTCCGTGAGCACGCTTACGAGAAGCCTCTGCAATGATCGAGCTGCTGAAGCACAACCTCGCGCCGCTGATGTTCGTCGGGCTGATCGTCGGCATGGGGATCGGCTACCCTGCAGCGTTTTCCATCGGCGCCATCGGCCTCGGCTTCAGCGTCATCGCGATGGAGCTCGGTCTGATCCGGCCCGACTTCTTGGGAAATCTGACCTATCAGCTCTACTCCGTCGTCTCCAACGACCTGCTGCTCGCGATCCCGTTCTTCACGCTGATGGGCGCGATCCTCGAACGCTCCGGCCTCGCCGAAGATCTCCTCGAAGGTTTCGGCCAGTTGTTCGGCGGCGTCCGCGGCGGACTTTCCTATGCCGTCATCATCGTCGGCGCGGTGCTCGGCGCGATCACCGGCACCGTCGCGGCTTCCGTCATCGCGATGGGTATGATCTCGCTGCCGGTGATGATGAAGTACGGCTACTCGATCCGCCACGCCACCGGCGTCATCGCGGCATCTGGGACCGTAACGCAGATCATTCCGCCGGCACTGGTTCTGGTCGTGCTCGCCGATCAGTTGGGCAAGTCCGTCGGCGATATGTATCTCGGCGCCATCGGCCCGAGCTTCATCCAGATCGGGCTGTTCTGCATCTGGGTCTGGATCGTCAGCATCGTCTGGCCCGACGCCGTTCCCCCCTTGCCGCCGGAAGCCCGCACCCTCCGGGGTTGGCCACTGATGTGGAAGTGCGCGAAGGGCATGGTGCCCTCGCTTGTGCTGATCTTCCTCGTGCTCGGCACGATCTTCATGGGCCTCGCGACCCCCACGGAAGCCGGCGCCATGGGCGTCGTCGGGTCTATAGCGCTCGCCTGGATGAACGGCCGCTTCTCGTGGAACCTGATGATCCAGGGCATGGAAACCACCATGCGCATCACGTCCATGGTGGTGTTCATCCTCATCGGCAGCCGGATCTTCAGTCTCGTCTTCCAGGGCGTCGGCGGCAAGGAATGGATCGAAGGCCTGCTCACCTCGCTTCCCGGCGGGCAGGTCGGCTTCCTCGTCTTCGTCAACCTGTTCGTATTCGTCCTCGCGTTCTTTCTCGACTTCTTCGAGATCGCCTTCATCATCATACCGTTGCTGGCCCCCGTCGCCGAGAAGCTCGACATCAACCTGATCTGGTTCGGCGTGCTGCTCGGCGCGAACATGCAGACGAGCTTCATGCACCCGCCGTTCGGCTTTGCGCTGTTCTACCTGCGCGGAATAGCGCCAAGAGAAGTGAAGAGTTCGGACATCTACTGGGGCGCGATACCGTGGGTCGGCCTGCAGCTCGTCCTGTGCGCGATCCTGATCCTGTGGCCGCAGTCCGTGACCTACTTCCTCGACAAACCCCAACAGGGCGGAGCCAGGATCGAGGTTCAGGCACCGCCGCCGTCGTTCGGAACAGGCGGCGCACCGTCATTCGGCACGTCCGGTCCCGATCCCTTCGGCGCCCCCAAGCCCGCGTTTCCGATGCCGCCTCCCGTGGTCGATCCACCGCGAAAGTGAAGTAGCGCCTTCGGATGAAACGAAGGGGCCGCCGGAAACCGGCAGCCCCCGAAATCGATTACGTCGCACGATAGGTCGCGACGACGGTAGTGGCTTGTTGCGCTCAGTGCAGACTGGCGACTTCCAGCTCGTCACCGATGGCATGTCCCATCGCAGCTTGCAGCGAATCCGTAAGCGCTATCGGCGTGCCGTCGGCTGCTTGCAGAGCGAACAATTGGATGCCAGACGGCAGATCGTCGATGGCGGGATACATCCGCTTCGCATCGTCCGACGACAGCGTCTTGATGTAGGCGACCTTGCCCCCACCGAGTGCCGCCAGCTCGCGCTCGCTCATTACGCCTGCCAAGTCCCGCGGCGTGATCCGCGAGCGCTTGTTCATGCTACGCCTTGATTCCTTCATGACGCTACTCCTATCGGGAAGCCGCCTGCCATGTAATCCGCGTGCCCGAACATCATACGCTGATTCTGGTGAGGCAGTTTGGCCGCATTTGGGTTTTTTCGGTCACAGCCGGGAAACTCGCCACTTCGATCGGCGGGTAATCCGGAACAGGAGAAGCTCACGGCGGCTTGACCGGGTTCCCGATTGCGATCGTGCGCACCATCTTCTGCGGCTCGTGCCGCACGAGGTCGATCAGCAGCAGACCGTTGTCGAGGTCCGCCGACCGGACTTCGATTCCGTCCGCCAGCACGAACGTCCTGTGGAACTGCCGCGCGGCGATCCCGCGGTACAGGTAGTCGCGATCCTGCTCGTCGACCTGCCGCCCACGAACGCTCAACTGCTTGTCTTCCAGCGTGATCTCGAGCTGGTCCCGCGAGAACCCCGCGACTGCCAGCGTGATCCGCAACGTCTCGACGCCCTGCTCCGACGCCTTCAAGCGCTCGATGTTGTAGGGCGGATAACCTTCACTCGCGCCTTTGCCGAAGCGGTCGACGAGCCGTTCTATTTCATCGAAACCGAGCAGCAGAGGGCTCGACAGCAGTGACATGCGTGCCATAATCGAAGGCCCTCCACCGAAGCGACCTGAACCAACCAACACCACGAACCCCTTGCGGGCGCTCGCTCGGTACGGGCCCCTCGGGCACCCGTTTGCGATACCGGTAATATGGTTTTCTTTCTCACCGTTTCAAGCCATCGGGCCACAACTGTGCCATCCGAGCCACTACAACCCGCACGAGCCGCCACGAGTACGGCCGGCCCCCCTACGTTCGGGACACCGGCACTGTGAGTTTCACCTGGACGGACATCGCGTTGCTTCTGCTGGGCGCCCTTCTCGGCGGCTTCACCAATGGCTTGACGGGCTTCGGCACCGCGCTCACCGCAGTACCGGTCTGGATCCAGATCATGCCCCCGCCGATGGCCGGAGCGCTCGGAGCCGCGGCCGGTGTCACAGGCCAGATCCAGACCATGCATCACATCTGGCATGCGATCCAATGGCGCCGCGCCGCCACCTTCATCATCCCCGGCCTGATCGGCGTTCCGGTCGGAACCTGGCTGCTGCCGATGATCGACATCCGACAGTTCAAGCTCGGCGTCGGCTTGGTTCTCGTCGTCTACTGCGGCTTCCAGCTGCTCTCCGCCCGGCTGGCCCGAACAGGGATCTCGAGCTCGGGCGGCCGGCTTGCCGACATTGCCGTGGGTTTCGGCGGAGGTGTGATGAGCGGTCTCGCCGGCCTCTCCGGCCCCCTTCCGATAATCTGGGCCACCTTCAAGCCGTGGTCCCGCGACGAGAAGCGCGCGCTGTTCCAAACCTTCAACTTCACGATCCTGCTGACGACCGTCATCTCGAGCGCGATTGCCGGCCTTCTGCCTCCTGCATTCTGGATCTCGCTGCTGCTCTGCGTACCCGCGACCTTCATCGGCGTCCGCCTCGGCACGATCGTCTATCGGCGCCTCGACGACCGCCGCTTCGATCGCGTCGTCGTGGCACTGCTCCTGGCCGTCGGCCTCAGCTTGATTATCTCCAATTTGTAGAAAACCTTCTGACGGTACGACTGGCAGTCGGCGTTCAATATTGCGAGGCGGCTGTTGCACACGCGACACAATCGAAAGACCTCGGAAAATCCGACCCAACTAGGTGAAATAGCGCAGAAAAATCCCGTGCAAGCCGACACCTTGGCCCCCTCCACAAGCGACGAGGAAGTTATCGGGAGCCGATTGCCGCTATTCGCATCGAGGAATACGGTCTTCTCAGTTCGGGAGCAGACCAATAGAGTTTCGGCCCATCTCCCGAGAAATTCAGTTGTCGTAGTGTTTCGTTGGGAGGCGTATTCTCATGATCGGTCTTCGTTCGATCAAAACTTTGATCGTCGGTTTGGGCATTGCCGGTATCTCTTCGGCAACCTTGGCGGACGGCATGCCGCGCGGAAGCCTGAAGGACGCCCCCATTGCCGCTCCATTTTCCTGGACCGGAATGTACGTCGGCGTGAACGCCGGCTATAGCTGGGGCAAAGCGGACAGCGATACCTCGGCGACAACGACGACCCGCACGCGGGTCTTCCGTACCGCTGGTGCGAATCTGGTCTCCGATACCACCGCAACCGGTGCGCCGACGCTCCTCGGTGGCAACGCTGATGTGAACGGCTGGCTCGGCGGCGCCCAGATCGGCTACAATTTGCAGCTCAACAACTGGGTCGTAGGAGTCGAGACCGACTTCCAGTGGTCCAACGAAAAGGGCAACTCGACCGCGTGCCTGCCCACGTCCTGCGCAGCCGGTGCAGACTTCGCCACGGCTGAAACCAAGCTCGATTGGTTCGGTACGCTGCGTGCCCGCGCCGGCCTGCTCGTAACGCCGACCGTATTGCTCTATGCGACCGGCGGTCTGGCCTATGGCCACGTCGATTCGTCGCTTACGGCAGGCACGATCGGCAACCCGGCAACGAGCGTTGTCAGTGACAAGAGTACGAAGCTTGGATGGGTCGCCGGCGGCGGCGTCGAGGCGGCGCTCAACAGGAACTGGCTGGTCCGCGCAGAATATCTCTACATGGACCTCGGCGAAGTAGCGAACATGAGCCAGACCGTGTCCTCTTCGACGAACCAGCTCAACACGCCCCAGGCGGGCTTCAATACTCAGACCGACTCGACAACGAACGGAGTCGCTCGCACCCAGTTCATCGACCACATCTTCCGGGTCGGCCTGAACTACAAGTTCAACTGACCAGCGGCTTTTCCTCCAGATCGGCCACCCGGGATCGCGTTGCGGTCCCGGGTGGTTGACGTTCGGGAGAGCCCTGCGGAGTTCGGCGCTCGGCGCGATCCACCGGAGGCGTCGAATGAAACTCAGCGCTTGCCCGATCCCGAGCCGGAGCCGGAGCCCAACCGCCGCTGTGGCTTGATCACCGTTTCGAATTGGCTCGTATAGCGGATGCCCAGGCTATCCCCGTAACGCCGGACGATCTTGCACGCCACGGACGTGTATTCCCGTTGGCGCATGACGACGATCCTGAAACTTTCCGGTATGTCATCGACCGTCGCGGCGCCGTTCTTGTCCACGAGTTGGATCCGGGCCCCCGAGGATGATGTATCGCGGATCACGCATGCCAGCCCTTCCGGCTGCCGCTCCGAATAGAGATACGCGGAAATCGCCGCGGCTTTTCGGGTGGCCCAGCGCTTGTTGTCGTCATCCGGCCCTGCGTCGATCGCCCCCTTTGCGCCGCTGCTCTTCAGCCGGCTCGACCAGTGAACGGCCGCCACAATGCCTCGCTCTGGCGCACTCATATCGCCCTCCGAAGACTCTCTGTATGCTGATGAGAAGTTTCACCAGATAGTGACGAACATCCGGTGAATATTCCTCCGCCCACGCTACAAAACGCTCGTTCTCGACCATTCCGAACCTGCACAACCGTATTGCACATGCCTCACTGGCTGAACCGGCTCGCCAACCCCGGAATGGCCTCGCAGAAGCCCCGCAGCAGGTCCATATAGTTGCGATAGCCGAGCCGGGCATGCGCCTCCTCGACCGTCAGCCTCGCCTGCTTTGCGAGAAACGGCAGATCGCCGCGAAATCGCTCGAACAGCTCGATCATGTGTGCCGCGCCCGGAAGTCCTCGCCCGGCAGGGGAGCGATGGAGATGCCCCCGCACGATGCGGATAACCTCGTGCGGGTCGTCGCGATGGACCGACGGGTCGCTCCCGGCGAGATCGGAAAGATAACGCGGCAGAGCGTAGTCGAGCGCGACCATGATGCACGCGCGCTTCGTCCTCTGCCTCTCCGCGCCGTAATGGCGCGCGCCCATGGCCAGTCCGAGCTCGAACGGCATGTTGAAGCGTGGCAGCCCGGAAGCTCCCGCCTCGGTGCGCGACAGGTCGTGGATGGTGTCGTCGCTGTCCTCGATCAGCCGGCACAATTTGGAGAACCGGATGTCGCCGCCGTCGCTTTCTTCCAGCGCGCAGCGCACGCGATAGCCCGAGATCGTGATCGCGAACAGAAGGGCCTCGAAGCAGGGCAGATATTCGTCGTCGAACGGACAGTTGATGAACACGTCACCGTTCGGGGCGCCGCCTTCGCGCTTGCCCCCGAGCAACTCCTTCCCCGCGACAGCCCTAGCCAAGATAGTAGGTCCTGACAGCACGAGCGATGGACTGGGCTCGACGGCCCCCTCGAGCAGGCTGGCTCACGCCGACAGCCACGGTGCTGCACGCCTTGGCAGCAGCGATAGCAGCGCGCGACCACGCCATTCCGGACGTTCTACCGCCGCCCTTGCGGGAAGGGCTCTTGCCGCTCACCCCGATGCGCTTCGACCTCGCCGCCATCTCGTACCGTCCTCCCGACAAGCTCCCGGCCACACTTTTGGCCGAACTTCCGGCAGAGCTGACGGACGCACGCGGATCGCAGAACCGTGCCGACGCCGGGCTCAGGCCGACGCGCCGAGACTACGCGCGGAGTTCAGCGCGGGGATATTCACGATTCTCACCCCGCGCGCGGCGAACGCAAGGTGCACCGACCAGCAGAACAGCACCGCAAGCACGATGAAGCCCACCTGGATGCCGATCTTGTCGACCGGCGTACCCATCACGAGCGGCGAGACGGCCAGCAGCAGCAGCATGACCTTCGCCGCATCGCTCGCCCCGTGGCGCACGAGATGGCGCGCGATGATGGCGAGCGGCACCGCCAGAATCGCCATCTCATAGTCGAACGTATAGGGCGTCAGCAGCATCGTACCCGTCACCAAAACGGCGCCGGCCAGCAGCGTCGGTCCGCACCGCCACCAGACCAAGGCAACGACGGCGATCGCAGACGTCGCAACCACGATCTGCCCGACATAGGCAGCGCCTTGCGGCACGCCGAGCAATCTCAGGAACACGAACGCGCTCGGCATCTTGCCCCATGGCAACAGACCGGCCTCCGTCACCTGACGCGCCACGGAGAGATTGCGGAAGAACACGCCCCACAGATCGAAACCGAAAGCCAGCACCGTCAGACCGACGAACGCCGCCATCGTCACAGCCGCCACGGCCATGACCCGCCACCGGCCTGTGAGCGCCAGCACCAGCGGAAACAGGATGCCCAACTGCGGCTTGTAGGCGAGCAGCCCGATGCAGATGCCGGCCATGATCGGACGCCGGTCGATCGTCATGATCGCCGTGCCGAGCAGCGCCGCCGACACCAGCGAGTTCTGCCCGTGCATGACGCAGATGAACGTCCCCGGCAGCGCGAGCAGGATGATCCAGCCGTCGCGGTGTGGCACCAGTGGCCGCAGTGCGATTGCGAACAGCACGAGGCTGAGACCGACGAAAACGAAGTAGGAAACGAGATAGGGCAGCATCGCCAGCGGCACCGTGGCGAGCTGGAACGTCGGCGGATAGTGCCACAGGAACAGCTTCTCGAGTCCCGGCACCGCAAGCTGCTGGATCGAAGCGATCAGCTTGAAATCGAAAGCACCAGCCGGATTCCCGCCGAGCGTCAGCACGCCCGCGCTCCAGAAGGTTATGAAATCGTAACCGAGCGGCTTTCCGGCGCTGTCGACCATGCTCGGCGTCAACGCGAACAGCCCGATCATGCTCACGACATACGCGAATACGAACAGCCGCGGCATGCTCTCGAGACGCTCGGCATCGTATAGGACTGACAGGTCGCGCATGGCTCGACGTTACTCTTCTGATACCCCGAAGTTCTCCACATTGAACCATGCCGCGATGGAGGTTCCGTTAACCTGAATGCACTCCATGGAATTTCCGTCGCCGCTTCGGAAATGCAGCAGACGCTAAGCAAAACGTAACCGTACCAGCGCATCAATACCCTCGAGGCACCACGCGAGCTCGCGCTGGTTGCAGCAGCTCGACCGTATGCTGAGGGTGCGTAATGGCCAAGAATCCGCAGAGGAATGCGACCGGTCTCGTCGACCGCGAGAAGCTGCAGCCGTCGTCGGCTCCCTCGGGCGACAGGCTCCCGCTGATCGTCGACATGGACGGCTTCCTCGTCCGCGCCGATCTGTCCGCTGAAACCGCCGTCACCGAGCTGGAGAAGACCGTTTCGCGCATGAGCCGGGCCGTCCGCGGCGAACGCGGCACGATCGCCCCCGAAGCGATCGCTGAATATGCGCGCAGAGGCGTCGACGTCTCCGGTTTGCCGCTGCAGAACGATCTCGTCGACTACATCGTAGCCGTCGCCGAAACCGGCCGGCCGGTTCATCTCGTGACGGCCGCGGCGCAGGAGATCGCGGACGCCGTCGCAGCCCGCATCGGCGGGCTCACGAGCGCCACCGGCGCAATTCCCGGTCGCACCATGAGCAACGCCGACAAGCTCGAGTTCGCAAAATCGAAATTCCCCGACGGCTTTGCCTATGCCGGTCGCGCCTCGCAACTTCTCGCCGAAGCAAAGGCCGTCGTCGTTGCGAAATCCGACACCTCGATCGCGCGCAGCGTCACGGCACGCGGCGGCACCATCGAAGTCGAGATCAATGCCCCGCGCGCAGGTCTGCGCACCTGGCTCAAAGCCCTCCGCTGCCACCAGTGGTCGAAGAACGCCCTCGTATTCGTCCCCCTGATCCTCGGCCATGCCTACTTCGACACGACCGCCGTGCTGACGAGCCTCGTCGGCTTCCTGCTTCTGAGCGTGCTCGCCTCCGGCACATATCTCGTCAACGACATCCTCGACCTCGATTCCGACCGGCGTCATGCGACGAAGCGCAATCGCCCGCTCGCGCGTGGCGACATCGCCATGAGCACCGCGCTGTGGGTCGCGGCCGTCTCGATCATCGGCAGCCTGGCAGCGGCTTTCGCGCTGTCGTGGCCGTTCTTTCTTGGCCTCGCCGGCTACCTCGTCACGACGCTGGCCTACTCGTTCTATCTGAAGCGGCTGTTGCTGGTGGACGTCTTCGTCCTGGCGGTGCTGTTCACATCGCGCATCGCAATGGGCATCGCCCTGGCGAGCGTCGCGCCGTCGCCCTGGCTGCTGACCTTCACGATGTTCTTCTTCCTCTCGCTGTCGCTCGCCAAGCGACACGTGGAGGTGATCAACGCCGGCCAGTCGGGCATCATGAACATTCCCGGCCGCGACTACCGTTCGACGGACATGGCACTGACCGTCGCGCTCGGCATCGGCTGCAACGCGGTCGCGATGCTGGTGCTGTTCCTCTACCTGACCAACGAAGCGATGCCGACCGGCTTCTATCGCCAGCCGTATTGGCTCTGGGGCGCGGCCTTCATCGTGTTCCTCTGGTCGCTGCGGATCTGGGGCCTCAGCCACCGCGGCAAGCTCGATGCCGATCCCGTCGCGTTCGCCATCAGGGACAAGCCGAGCATCGCACTGGGTCTCGTCGTCGCCTGCGTGTTCGGCCTCTCGATCTGAAATGACCATGAGCGCCACGCCCCATATTCAGCCGATCGCACGCCTCCAGCCGTTGCCGCGCGCCGACGAAACGCACCACGCCGCTGCACAAGCGCAGCAGCAGAACCCGCGCGCGCCCTCGCCGTTCAGCGAGCAGACCACGACCTCGTGGGGCCGCGTGAAACGCCAGCGTACGCCGCTTGCGACGCCGACCTTCCTCGACCATATCCCGCGCGTTCTCTCCTCGGAGCCGGGCCGCAAGCTCCTCGGCCTCGGCCTCGGGCGCTCCTATGGCGACAGCTGTCTCAACGATGGCGGCGCGATCGTCGACATGACGGCGCTGGATCGCGTCATCGCATTCGATCCGGGTACCGGCATCATCCGCGCCGAAGCCGGACTATCGCTCAGCGAACTGCTGCGTATCGTCGTGCCGCATGGATGGTTCCTGCCGACCACGCCCGGCACGCGCTTCGTCACCTTGGGCGGCGCCGTCGCCAACGACGTGCACGGCAAGAACCACCATGCGGCCGGAACGCTCGGCTCGTCCGTTCGCCGGCTGTCCCTGCATAGGTCGACGCTCGGTCAGCTCGAACTCTCGCCATCGGACAACGCGGAGCTGTTCCACGCGACCATTGCCGGCCTCGGTCTCACGGGCCTTGTCGCCTGGGTCGAATTGCAACTCGTCCGCATTCCCGGCGCCTATCTCGGTGCGCAGAACGTGGCCTTCTCGGGCTACGCGGAGTTTTCCGCGATCGCGCGCGAAAGTGCTGCAGCTTATGAGCACACTGTCGCATGGATCGATTGCACCACCGGGCGGGACGGCAAATCCACCCGCGGCTTGTTCTCCCGCGCGAACTGGCTGCCCGACGGCCTCTATCGCGCCCACGAAGACCACACCAGCGCGAGCGTGCCGATCCAGATGCCGGGCTTCACGCTCAACCCGTGGTCGCTCAAGGCGTTCAACACACTCTACTACCATGCGGGCCGCTTGAAGCAGGGCCGCCAGCGTGTGCACTACGCGCCGTTCTTCTACCCGCTCGATGCCGTCCGCAATTGGAATCGCGTCTACGGCGGCGCCGGCTTCTACCAGTACCAATGCGTCGTGCCCGACGCTTCGGCCGATGTCGCGATCCCCGCGATGCTGGCCGAGATCGCACGCAGCGGGCAGGGCTCCTGTCTCGCCGTTCTGAAGACGTTCGGCGCAAAGCCGTCGCCCGGAATGCTTTCGTTCCCGATGGAAGGCGTGACGCTCGCACTCGATTTCCCCAACCGCAAATCGCGAACGCATCTCCTGTTCGAGCGTCTCGACGACATCGTCGCCGAAGCCCGGGGCCGCCTCTATCCCGCGAAGGATGGCCGCATGCCCTCAGCGCTGTTCCGCAGCGGCTACCCCGAACTCGAACGCTTCTCTGCCCACGTCGATCCCGCATTCAGCTCCGATTTCTGGCGAAGGATGAACCCATGACCAAGCCCGTACTGCGTCAGCGCATTGTCGCTCTCGGCGCACTTTCCGCGATGTGCAAGGCGACGCTCCGCCTCTATGCAGAGGAAGGCGCGCGCATCGTCCTGGCCGGCCGCGGCGAGGATCGCCTGAAGGCGCTCGCAACCGATCTGGAAGCGCGCGGCGCACATCAGGTCGTCACCTGGGATACCGATCTCACCGGCTGCCCCGACACACGCGCAGAGCTCGCACGGATGGCGTCCGCGATCGGCGGCCTCGACAGCGTGCTGCTGTTCTACGGCACGCTCGGCGACAATGCGAAAGCCGAGAAGGATATGGCCGAAGCACGCGCGATCCTGCACACCAATTTCACCAGCGCGGCCGAATGGTGCCTCGCTGCCGCCGACCTGATCGAGTCCCAATCGCATGGCTCGCTCGTCGTCGTCGGCTCGGTCGCAGGCGATCGCGGCCGTCAGTCGAACTACATTTACGGCGCTGCCAAGGGCGGCCTCGGATTGCTTGTCCAGGGCCTCGCACACCGTCTCGTGCGGTGCGGCGGCAATGCCGTGGTGATCAAGCCGGGCTTCGTCGACACGCCGATGACCGCGAGCATCCAGAAGGGTGGCCCGCTCTGGGCGAAACCCGAAGCCGTAGCTCCGATCATCAAGCGCGCCGCTACCCGCCATAGCCCCGTCGTCTATGCCCCCGGCTTCTGGCGTTGGATCATGCTGGCGATCCGCGCGGTGCCGACCCCCGTGTTCCACAAGACCAAACTCTGAGCCGGGCGATGTCGACAGCCACCGTGACGGCGACCTGGTCGTCGGCCCGTGCCGCATTCGAGCGCTTGCCGCCGCTCGTCCGCTTCCTGGCGCTCGGCGGTATCGCCGCCGGCGTCAACCTCGTCGCACGTTGGGCCTTCCAGCCCTTCACAGGCTTCGAGGCCGCCGTCGCACTCGCGTACGTTTGCGGCATGATCGTCGCATACACGCTGTTCCGCGTATTCGTATTCGGCGCCAGCGGACGCAGCATCGCGTCCGAAGCGTGGCGCTTCACTGTCGTCAATCTCGTGTCGATGGTGCTGGTCTGGCTCATCAGCGTCGGCCTCGCGCGCTTCGCCTTCCCGGCGATCGGCTTCACCTGGTTCGCCGACGACATCGCCCACTTCATCGGCGTTCTGTCACCGGCGATGACGAGCTGGATCGGCCACAAGAAGTACACGTTCAGACAGGCGTGACGCGCCGCCTCCTCATGCGACGGCGTCTATCACGCCGCTGATCAGATTGACGCCGATGAGACGCGGCATCGCCATGCACGCCGGCTGAACCTCCTCGATCCGTGCCCGCCACGATGCGATCTCCGCCGCGAGCGCGCGCGCGACATCCTCGGCCTCGTCGAGCCCGACACTCACGAAGCGCACTTCGGCGCCCGGCCCCACCCGACCGAGCCCCGGCAGATCTGCCGAGATCACCGTCGCGATCTTCGCATAGCCGCCGGTCGTCTGCCGGTCGGCGAGCATGACGATCGGCAGCCCATCCCCCGGGACCTGGATCGCACCCGGCGCGATTCCGTCCGACACGATGTCGGCCCCGTCGCGATGAGCAAGCTTCTCGCCCGACAGGCGAAGTCCCATCCGGTCGGACGCTGGCCCCACGCCATAGGGCCGCGCGGTCAGCGCCGACAGGGCATCGTCGCAGAACAGATCGTCTTGAGGCCCGGCCACCACGCGCACCAGGGCAGCCGGCGTCAGATCTATCCCCGGCAATCGAGCTTCGCCACGCCTTGAAGCGCCGGCTCGGACCAGAGGCACGACATCCCCCACCTGCAGCGCCCGCCCGCCGACGCCGCCCAGCGCAGCCCTCACGTAGGTCGACCGGCTGCCGAGCACCTCGGGCAGCGCGAAGCCGCCTTCGACCGCGAGATAAGCCGAGATCGAAGGCCCGGCGATCACCACCCGCACGCGCTCGCCACGATGCGCAGTGACGCTTTGCAGGCCGGCCACGCGCGGGCGGCTCCCGCCATCGGCATCGACCACATCGAGGAATGCAACACCGCCCGCGACCGCGAAGCGCGCGCTTTCTGCCGCAACTTCCAACTCGCACCCCTGGTAGAGGCACTCCAATGCAGCTTCGCTCGAAGCATTTCCCACGACGATGTTCGCCGCCGCGAGCGCGACCCGATCGAGCGCGCCGGAAACGGGAACGCCGAAACGCTGCCAACCCGGCCTGCCGCAATCCTGGACCGTCGTGCTGAGCCCTGGACGAACCACGACGAGCCCAACCCCTTGACCAAGAATCTCTCGACCCGTGGCCTCGTGACCTGTGATCCCGTGTCCAGCGATCACGCACATTCCGCCGTCCATGCCGGCTCGAGCGTCCACGCCCCTCGGCCGGCGGCCTCCGACAGATCGGCAAGCTCGCCGGAGCAGATCGGGCGGAAGCGGATCTCGTCGTCCGGCGCCAGCAGCGAAGGCTCGGCCCGCGCCGGATCGAAGAGACGAACCGGCGTTCGGCCGATGATGTGCCAGCCGCCGGGACTGGCGATCGGGTAGATCACGCACATCGTCGTCGCGATCGCGATGGAGCCCGAGGGCACCATCGTTCTCGGCGTCAAGCGGCGGGGAATTCGCAACGGCGGCGGCAGATCGCCGATATAGGGATGCCCGGGCATGAAACCGAGCATCATCACCCGATAGGAGACGCAGGCGTGCAGCGCAGTGACTTGCCATGGTGCCAGCCCGCAAGTCGACGCAATCTCCTCGATGTCGGGCCCGTGCGGCGGCTCGTAGCACGCAGGGATCAGCCATTTCCGTCGTGCCGGAGGCGGCTCCGTATCGGCCACATCGAGATCCACGGGAGCCTCCGCTGCGATCTCCATCACGTGGGGAAGCAGGGCTCCCCGCAGCCCGGCAGCCGACGTCCGGCAGGGATCGTAGTGGACGGTCAGCGATCGAAGCGTGGGCACGACTTCGACGACACCAGCTACGACTCCGGCCAAGACCGCATCGATGACCCGCCGGTAGAGCTTTTGAATTCGCAGGCTCATCTCGAGTTCGGCCCTGTCGCCGAATTCGATCGTAACCGCCGTATCGCCTGCTGGAAGAAACCGGGGCGTCATGATCGGGAGCATCCGAATCGATTGCAATCTTAGATTGCATGAAATGCGATCGAGACACATAAATCAATCGAAAGGTGCAGCGCGAGCCCGCCGCTGTGCAGCCGGACAACGTACATCCCGCCCCAGAACCACCATCCTTAACCCAACCTAAATCGCACTCTGCGACCATGCGCTTTCTCATCCGGGGGCCATGGCGTGAGCACGCGTCTGATCACGATCGTCTGCGCGATTTTCGCGATTGCTTATGCAGCAGCTTTCATCAAGAAGGCGCACGGCCCCGATGGCATGGTGCTGGACCAGCACGGGCATCCGCAACTCACCGATCATCTGAGCCTCTGGACCGCGGGAAAACTCGCCGCCGAAGGCCGCCCGGCGCAAGCCTATGACTGGCAGGCGCACGCGGACCGCATGGGCGAGGGGATGCAGCGGACACCGCACAGCCCATTGCAGTTCTCCTATCCGCCGTCGTTTCTGCTCGTGATGGCCCCGCTGGCGAACTTTCCGTTCCAGGCGTCTCTCGTTCTGTTCGGATTGCTCACACTGGCCCCTTTCGCGTTTCTCGCGTCCCGTATCGTCGGCCGCCCCGAAGCGGCCCTCTGGATGCTCGCCACCGTTCCGCCGTTCTGGAATTTCGTCGTCGGCCAGACCGGCGCACTCGCGGCCGCGTTGCTCGCCGCTGGACTGCTGTTGTTGCCGGCGCGGCCACTTCTGGCCGGCGCGATGTTTGGGCTCCTTGCCTTCAAGCCGCATCTCGGCCTGCTCGTGCCCGTCGCATTGCTCGCGTCCGGCCGATTGAGGACGATCGCAGCGGCAGCAGCAACCGGAGCCGCGGTAGCACTCGCCTCCGTCATCGCCTACGGCGTGGAACCCTGGCTCGCCTTCGCGGCCTCACTGTCGAAGTTCGGCACGTTCGCCCTCGCCGACACCAATGTCGCCGCCTACAAGATGCAGTCCCTGTTCGGGTTCCTGCGCACCTTCGGCGCTCCCGCCCAGATCGCACTCGCCGCCCAGGCCTTGCTTGCATGCACGATCGCAGCACTAACATGGCGGCTGTGGCGCAGTCCTGACCGATCAGACCGCTCGCACGATCTGAAATCCGGCGTCCTGCTGGCGTCGACGGTCCTCGTGTCGCCCTACGCTTTCCACTACGACCTGACCATGCTGACGCTTGCGCAGGCATTCTTGCTTCGCCACGCAATTGCGATGCAACCCGGCGGCGACGAGATCCCACAGCGCGACCTCTTCGTGATCCTCGCGGTCAACGCGCTCATCATGATCTTCCCGCCCCTCAGCGTCCCGACCGGGTTCCTCGCAAGCCTCCTGCTGACGGCCGCCTTGCTCCAACACTTGAGCCGGGAGCAGCCCGGCCTGCTGCCGCGCTTCGGCGGGGTCGATCGACCTTCAGCCGCCGCCACCTGAGCCGACACCCGGAACACCATGACACCTCGAGCAGCCACGCCCGAAGCCCAAGCCTCCTCGAAGCTGACGACGGCGCAACTCGTGACGCTCGGCCTCGCACTGGTGATGGTGGGCTACCTCGCGATCCTCGTCGGCGGCTTCGGCAAACCCGGCAGTTGGATTGTCGACGACAAGGGCCAGATCACCTTCACCGACTTCACCGCGCTGTATGCTGCCGGCCGTCTCGCGCTGGAAGGCAACGCCGCCCTCGCCTACGACTGGACCGCCCATGCCGAGGCGATGTCACGCGCCATCGGCCGAACCGCTCAGCAGTTCCCGTTCCCCTATCCGCCGATGTTCCTTGCGGTCATGTCGCCGTTCGCGGCGCTGCCGTACGTACCCGCGCTGCTGGTCTGGATCGGCCTCACCCTCGCCCTCCATCTCTATGCCTGCGCCAGCATCGTCGGCCGCTGGCAGGGGGCGGTCTGGCTCGGCGCCATGATCGTAACGCTCGGCAACATCATCGCCGGCCAGAACGGCTTCCTGACCGCGGCCCTGATGGGCAGCGGTCTGCTTCTCGTTCCCACGAGACCTGTTCTAGCCGGCATCCTGCTCGGCGCACTCGCCTACAAGCCCCACCTCGGCATGCTCATACCGATCGCGCTCGCAGCATCGGGCCACTGGCGCGCCTTCGCATCGGCAACTGCGACGGTGATAGTCTCCGCACTCGCAGCCCTGGCGATCTTCGGCATCGAGCCTTGGCAGGCGTTCTTCGCCAACCTCGCCCGCTTCGGCGCGGAAGTCGCCACCGAGCGGTTCATGGTCACCCACAAATTGCAATCGGCTTATGGCTTCCTGTCGACGCTCGGTGCCCCCAAAGCGCTCGCCATGCCTGTCCAGGTCGTCCTCACCGCCACCCTCGTGGCCCTTACCGCTATGGTATGGCGCAGCGCCGCCCCATACGCACTCAAGGCCGCCTTCCTGGTTGTCGCGGCCACGCTCGTCGGCCCCTACGTTTTCGTCTACGACCTGACGCTGCTCGCCGTCGCCCAGGCCTTCCTCCTGCGCCACTGGCTGTCGACCCGTCTCGACCAGCGCGAAGTTGTCGTCCTCCTCGCCGTCAATACCCTCGTCGTCCTCATGATGACGATCAAGTTGCCGATGGGCTTTCTCGGCGGCCTGCTGCTGCTCGGCGCCGTGCTGTACGAGGTCCGCGACCACCTGAGCCTGGCGAGCCTGCTGCCTCGCAGGACAGCGCCCACCTGACGGCCGAGGGCCTCCCCGGCTTACCCGCCGATGGCCGCGATGCTTACCTTGGCGTGCAAAATTGAGCGTCAGGCTTTTACCTGCGCAGAGCGGATGCTATAGGGCGACCGCCGAATTCCACACTTGGCCGCCCTCCTGGCCAGCCGCGTGTGGATCAACGACACTTCCGTCAGCCGGATTCCCGGTGAACGGTCACCGCGCCGAAAACTATCCATTCGAGGGCTTCAAGGGAGGTGATCTACCCTTCCAGCACCCGTAGATGGCCGGTTTCCGGTCGGCTCGAACATGCACGACGACCAGAGGTGTGAGCCATGTCGAATCTTGAAATCATGTGGACGAAAGTCGATGAAGCTCCCGCGCTCGCGACCTATTCCCTGCTCCCGATCGTCGAAGCCTTCGTCGGCGCGGCGGGTGTGTCGGTAAAGCTGAAGGACATCTCGCTGGCCGGCCGCATCGTCGCGAGCTTCCCCGAGCGCCTGAAGCCGGAGCAGCGCATCGACGACGACCTCACCTGGCTCGGTGACCTCACATTGAAGCCCGAAGCCAACATCATGAAGTTGCCGAACATTTCAGCCTCGATCCCGCAGCTCCGCGCCGCGATCAAGGAACTCCAGGGCAAGGGCTACAACGTACCCGATTATCCCGACAATCCCACGACCGACGACGAGAAGGACATCCGGGCCCGCTACCTCAAGGTCTTCGGCAGCGTCGTCAACCCGATCCTCCGCGAAGGCAATTCCGATCGCCGCGCCGCGCCTGCAGTCAAGCAATACGCCCGCAAGAACCCGCACAAGATGGGCACCTGGAGCAAGGACTCCAAATCGCACGTCGCCTACATGCCGTCGGGCGACTACTTCGGCTCTGAAATCGCCGCCACCGTCGACAAGGCGCAGAACGTGCGCATCGAGCTCGTCGGCGCCGACGGCAAGACAACCGTGCTGAAGGCCAAGACCCAGCTCGACGCCGGCGAGATCATCGACGCCGCCGTCATGAGCGCCAAAGCCCTGCGCACCTTCTTTGCCGAGCAGATCGAAGACGCCAGGAAGCAGGGCGTACTGTTCTCGCTGCACGTCAAGGCGACGATGATGAAGATCGCCGACCCGATCGTGTTCGGCCATGTCGTTTCCGTTTTCTTCGCCGATGTCGTCGAAAAGCACGGCGCAACGCTGAAGAAGCTCGGCGTCAACTTGAACAACGGCTTCGGCGATCTCGTATCGAAGATCGAGTCGCTGCCGGAGGCCGAAAAGAAGGCGATTAAGGACGATATCGCGGCAGTCATGGCCAAGCGGCCGGCCCTCGCCATGGTGAACTCCGACAAGGGCATCACCGGACTGCATGTTCCGAGCGACTTCATCATCGACGCATCGATCCCCGCGATGATCCGCGAGGCCGGCAAGATGTGGGGCCCCGACGGCAAGTTGCACGACACCAAAGCCGTGGTGCCGGATCGTTCCTATGCGCGGCTGTTTCAGACCGTCATCGAGGACTGCAAGGCCAACGGCGCGTTCGACCCGAAGACCATGGGCTCGGTTCCCAACGTCGGCTTGATGGCGCAGAAGGCCGAGGAGTACGGCAGCCACGACAAGACGTTCGAGGTGGCGACGAGCGGCACGGTCCGCGTCGTGACCGACGACGGCAAGGTACTGCTGGAGCGTCCCGTCGAGGCCGGCGACATCTTCCGCATGTGCGAATTGAAGGACGCGGCCGTGCGCGATTGGGTCAAGCTCGGCGTGCGCCGCGCGCGACTGACCAACACGCCCGCCGTCTTCTGGCTCGACAAGAACCGCGCGCATGACGCCCAGGTGATCGCGAAGGTCGAGAAGTACCTGAAGGACCACGACACCAAGGGCCTCGACATCCGCATCATGGCCCCGGTCGACGCGATGAAGCATTCGCTGGAACGCATCCGCAAGGGCCAGGATACGATCTCCGTCACCGGCAACATCCTGCGCGACTACCTCACCGACCTGTTCCCGATCATGGAGCTCGGCACCTCCGCCAAGATGCTGTCCGTCGTCCCCTTGCTGGCCGGCGGCGGCATGTTCGAGACGGGTGCCGGCGGTTCGGCGCCCAAGCACGTCGAGCAGTTCCAGCAGGAAGGCTACCTGCGCTGGGATTCGCTCGGTGAGTTCCTGGCGCTCGGCGCATCGCTCGAGCATCTGGCCGACACGTTCAAGAACGCCAAGGCGCAGGTCCTCGCCGAGGCGCTCGACACGGCCATCGGCCAGTTCCTCGACAACAACCGCAATCCCGCCCGGAAGGTCGGCGAGATCGACAACCGCGGCAGCCACTTCTACCTCGCCCAGTACTGGGCGCAGGCGCTGGCTTCGCAGACGAAGGACAAGGATCTGGCCGCGAAGTTCAAGCCGGTGGCCGAGGCGCTGACGAACAACGAAGCCAAGATCAACGCCGAGCTGATCGCCGCACAGGGCAAGCCGCAGGATGTCGGTGGCTACTACCTGCCCGACGACAAGAAGGCGTCGGCCGCGATGCGTCCGAGCCCGACGCTGAATGCGGCGTTGGCGACCCTCTGACGCGAGCCAAATGGTGTCAGACCTTCCGGATCTGACACCGCAACGGCGGTGCTTGACAACGAAACTGTGAACCGCTCGATCCTTATTCGCGTCAGCGGTTTTTGTGTTCTGCCGTCGACCCTGCTACTCTCTCTAGCAGGTCAACGCTACTCCCGGTCAGGTAAACCTGTCGGTCAAAGACATTCTTCCTCACCGCCTTTGACGGACCCACTATGGCAATTGCTCCAGATAAGCACGAGAGGCGTTTGGAGCCGGCGATATTGTTCCGCGCAGATGAGTCCGTTTGCAAAAGTCGCCTGGGTGGGCTGCCGCCGCTACCCGATGAAATCCATTGGCCCGTACAGTCGCGAACGAATATTCCATTCCATTTCTTGGGGCAGATCGACCTCGCTGCACTCCCGCGCACACCTCTGCCCCATAGTCCGGATGACGCGGCGTTACCCAGCTATGGTATGCTTTATTTCTTCATGCACCTTGGTGAAGGTGTCGACACGGACCCGACGCCCGAGGATTCACCCCTCAAACACATCAACTACTGGAAGGCTCGGTCGACGGTCTACTATTCGAATACTGCAGGCGCGGAT
The DNA here is from genome assembly GCA_964471635.1 of uncultured Hyphomicrobium sp. GTDB lineage: Bacteria > Pseudomonadota > Alphaproteobacteria > Rhizobiales > Hyphomicrobiaceae > JAKAML01. The sequence goes on along the minus strand of CAYYGO010000012.1, from coordinate 28,146 downwards.
CGTGAATTGCCGACCGCTGTTCCGCCCATGATGTTCAGCAGGCTGAAGTGTTTTCCTGTCATCCATCCGGATGTTGTCGAAACGTTCTGGGAAGAAGCGAATTCCAACTTGGGTGAGGATCGAGGACGCGGCGGGGTTGCAGCCGGCCCCGTCGAAGCGCTGCAAATGTTCGGCGCCCCGATTGTTTTCCGATTTGAGGGACAACTCGCCCGATCAGAGGGACGCCAACTATTGATGCAGTTCGAACACAGCAGTCTCGGGGAGCTGTTTTTTCAAGATTGCCTAATTCAGTTTCGGGATATGTCAACCGACGTGAAGCATTGTCGGTTTAATAGGGCATGGGGAACACTCGACACCTGATAGCTCACGCCGGCTCTGCCAGGGAGCTTCGAACCCAAGAAACATCTAGCCTCAAGCCGTCACTTCCCGCAATTCATACACACGCCCGCCCAGCGCCCGTGCCGTTGCGACATCGCCTCGCTTCAACGCGAGCGACACAGCTTCGATTTTTTCGGCGTCGACCAGCGAAAGATAGGGCGACCAGCCGCCGTCGGTCTCGATCAACGTCACGTCGACCTCGGCGACGTAACGCCCTTCTCTCACGATCTCTGTGGATGGTGTTTCGGTCTTCGGTGTGGTGTTCGTCATGGGCGTCGCGTCCTGAAATCGCCATTCCACTGGCTTGGGTCCGGTCGATAAGCCGTCACGAGCACGGCTGGTTCCGATGTTCCAGCCTCGATGCGCCAAACTACATGAAGCGGGGCGGTACCGCCATCGTGTTGCAACATCAATAGCGCCGGGCCCTTGTGGAAGTCAGGGTAATCCTCAATGACCTCACCCGAAGCTGCGCCACCGATTATATCAGCAAGCAGGATTCCGCGATTGCGGATACGGCTGGCAGCGTGCTGCGACACGGCCACATTTCGTGCCGCCGCCAACTGCCGGATGTATGCCTCAATTTTCGACACATGCGCCCCAATACGAAAGTTTGGCAAACTGTGACGACGCAACTTTGACTGCGAGTACGGGGATATTGTACAGCGCCCCAACACCGATCCCCAACCGATGGCTCCCCAACATGTCCAAAATCAAAGTCACAAACCCCATCGTCGAGATGGACGGCGACGAGATGACCCGCATCATCTGGAAGTTCATCAAGGACAAGCTGATCCACCCGTACCTCGACCTGCACCTCGAGTACTACGACTTGTCGGTGCAGATGCGTGACCAGACGAACGACCAGATCACGATCGACAGCGCCAACGCGACGAAGAAGCATGGCGTCGCCGTCAAGTGCGCGACCATCACGCCGGACGAAGGCCGCGTACAGGAGTTCGGCCTCAAGGAAATGTGGCGCAGCCCCAACGGCACCATCCGCAACATCCTCGGCGGCACGATTTTTCGCGAGCCGATCATCTGCAGGAACATCCCGCGCCTCGTGCCGGGCTGGACGCAGCCGATCATCATCGGCCGGCACGCCTTCGGCGACCAATACCGCGCGACCGATTTCAAGTTCCCGACGGCCGGCACGCTATCGATCAAATTCGTAGGCGACGACGGCAAGGTGATCGAGCGCGAAGTGTTCAAGGCGCCGGGCGCCGGCGTGACGATGGCGATGTACAATCTCGACGACTCGATCGTGGATTTCGCCCGCTCCACATTCAACTATGCGCTTGCCCGCAACTATCCCGCCTACCTGTCGACCAAGAACACCATCCTGAAGCAGTACGACGGTCGCTTCATGGAGCTTTTCCAGCAGATCTTCGACGCAGAGTTCAAGGCCGAGTTCGACAAGCGCAAGCTCACCTACCAGCACCGCCTGATCGACGACATGGTCGCGTCGGCGATGAAGTGGTCGGGTGGCTATGTATGGGCCTGCAAGAACTACGACGGCGACGTGCAGTCCGACACCGTCGCGCAGGGCTTCGGCTCGCTCGGCCTGATGACCTCGGTGCTGCTGACGCCGGACGGCAAGACGGTCGAGGCGGAGGCGGCGCACGGCACCGTGACGCGCCACTACCGCGAGCACCAGAAGGGCAAGGAGACGAGCACCAATTCGATCGCCTCCATCTTCGCCTGGACCCGTGGCCTGGCCCACCGCGCCAAGCTCGACAACAATGCCGAGCTGAAGCGCTTTGCCGATACGCTCGAGAAGGTGTGTGTCGACACGGTCGAGGCAGGCTTCATGACCAAGGATCTGGCACTGCTGGTCGGCCCAGATCAGAAATGGCTGTCGACCTCGGGATTCCTCGACAAGATCGACGACAACCTCAAGGCCGCCATGGGAGCGTGACCGGCTGCCGACGGCCCGGCAATGACGCGCCGGGCCGTTACGCGGTGCGCCACACTCAAAGCTTAAAAACCGGGCACGGGCGGGTCCGGTTTGCACACGAGGAGGCCGGCGGGGCTCGGCCATTGCACCAGGCGCATGCCTCGTTGACCAAGGTCAAGACCGCAGCCGCGCGAACCAGCGAAGGTTCCGCTATGGCAACCTATTCCTTCCTCCAGCGCCGCGTGGCGCAATACATGACGCCGGCACCCCGGACGGTGCCGCCGACCCTAACGCTCGGCGCGCTCGACGCGCTGTTCGCCCAGCATCGCTTCAATGCCTTCCCGGTCGAGGAGGAGGGTCGGCTGGTCGGATACGTCACGCAGCTCGACTTCCTCAAGGCGTTCGGCTTCTCGACGAAGAGCCTCGTGCCGCACTACGACGAGTTGATGATGACGGAGGTTCGCCGCGTCATGTCTGCCAGCGTGGTCACGGTTGAAGCCGATGCGCCGCTGACCCGCGTCTTGCAGCTCCTGCTCGAGATGCGCGCCCGCAGCTTTCCCGTCGTCGACGAGGCCGGCAAGCTGGTCGGCATCATCGCGCGCGAGGACCTGATGCGGGCGCTGCGCGAATCGGCCAAGGAAGCGGCCTAGCTCGGGATCGTCCTCTCGCACAATGGCGGGATCGGGACGAGCTGCGTTAGACTTGCCGCACGACGTTCTGCGGCGCGACTTCTCGCCCGGAAGGGAATTGCGCCTCGACGAACACCACGACGGAGAACGGCGCCATGATCGAAACCATGCTGCGCAACGATGCCGACATCGAGCGGCTGCAGGAGATCGAGACCGAGATTGCCCGGCTCGACCGCGAGCGCGAGGCGGCCGAGACCTACGGTGATTTCGGCTCGCGACCGCAACGCCTGCTGCGCCGCTGCCGCGAACTGCTCCACGAGCGCGACGAGCTGATGGCGCGCCTCAACGCGCCGCGCCCCGGCACAACCTGAACGAGCCGCAGCACTCGCGACCGGCTGGTGCCGCCCCAAGCGGGCGACGACGGTCGCCTGCGCTCGCCGTCGCACGCCTGTGCGGGGTTCGTCGCCGCGTTGACAGCGCTCCGGTCGGCTTTATGGTGCGCCGCGATACAGACCGCCAAATGCGAGGCTCGCCGCGCCCATGACCGCTACCCGCACGCCGCAGAAGCACTTCGCGCCGCTCGCGATAGGTGCGCCGGAGCCCTATCGGCAGCTGCCGGTGCGGCTCGAGCGGATGATCCACTTCATCCCGCCGCACAACGAGAAGATCCGGGCCAAGCTCAAGGAGACGATCGCGCAGGTCGACGTCGTGCTCGGCAATCTCGAGGACGCGATTGCGGTCGGGGAGAAGGAGGCCGCGCGCCGCGGATTCGTCTCGATGGCACGCGAGTTCGATTTCGGGCAGACGGGACTTTGGACACGCATAAACTGCCTCAACAGCCCGTGGGCGCTCGACGACATCACCGAGATCGTCCGTGAGGCCGGCAACACGGTCGACGTCATCATGCTGCCCAAGGTCGAAGGACCGTGGGACATCCACTATCTCGACCAGCTGCTCGCCCAGCTCGAGGCGCGCCATGGCGTCACGCGACCGATCCTGATCCACGCCATCCTGGAGACCGCCGAAGGCGTGAAGAACGTCGAGGCGATCGCGGCCGCCTCCCCACGCATGCACGGCATGAGCCTCGGGCCGGCCGACCTGGCCGCCTCTCGGGGAATGAAGACCACCCGCGTCGGCGGCGGTCACCCCGACTACGGCGTGCTGGCCGACCCCGGCGCCGACAAGACCGCGGCGCGCCCGTTCTTCCAGCAGGATCTCTGGCACTATACGGTCGGCAAGATGGTCGACGCCTGCCTGTCGTATGGGCTCAAGCCATTCTACGGGCCGTTCGGCGATTTTTCCGACAACGCCGCGTGCGAGGCACAGTTCCGCAACGCGTTCCTGCAGGGTTGCCTCGGTGCGTGGTCGCTGCATCCCTCGCAGATCGACATCGCCAAGCGCGTGTTCTCGCCCGACGTCAAAGAGGTGGCGTTCGCCAAGCGCATCCTGGCGGCGATGCCCGACGGCACCGGAGCCGTGATGCTCGACGGCAAGATGCAGGACGACGCGACCTGGAAGCAGGCCAAGGTGATCGTCGACCTCGCGCGGATCGTCGCCTCGAAGGACAAGGAGCGGGCGGAGGCCTACGGGCTCTGAGCGGCCCTGGCCCCTCGTCGCGTTGCCCTGTTGCAGCATTCTTGCTCCCGAACGTGCCACGGAGCACTGCGGGGCTGCCTGGTGCATCCGCATTCGACGCCGTCTGCGGCCCGCCCGCAACAGTAGTAGAACCATGCCCAAAGCGGTCAATTGACAGTCCGACGCGGCTAGCCTCGAATAGGGGGATGGCTAAGCCTCAGGCCCGGAGTCGGCGCACAATGGGCAGCGCGAGCAAGATGCGTCGGGCGAAATTTGCGGTCGGACAGGTCGTCCGCCACCGCATCTACCCGTTTCGCGGCGTCGTGTTCGATATCGATCCGGTGTTCAACAATACTGAAGAATGGTGGCTGTCGATCCCCGAGGAGATCCGGCCGCGCAAGGACCAGCCCTTCTATCACCTGCTCGCCGAGAACGCCGAGACCGAGTACATCGCCTACGTCTCGGAGCAGAACCTTCTGGCTGACGAGACAGGTATGCCCGTGCGGCATCCGCAGGTCGCGGAGCTGTTCACCGAGGATGGTGCGGGCCACTACCGCGCGCTGTTCCTGCAGGCGCACTGACGCCCGCCGCTTCCCATTAGGACGGACCTGCTGACCGAGCCCAGGCCGATGGCCCTCGAGGCAAGCCGATGGTGCCGATGTCCGGTCACGTCCGTGGAGGAAGCGCCGATCGGGCGTGTGAAAGCACGGCCACAAGAAAAGCCGCCTGGTGTTGGCCAGGCGGCTTCATCGTCCTAATCAGGAACTCGAAACGCTTACTTCTTCTTCTCGGCCGGCGCAGCAGCTTTCGCTGCGGGGGCGGCAGCAGCCGGAGCCGCGGCGGCCGGAGCGGCGCCGGCCTTGTCGGCCTGCTCCTTGCGGTACTGCTCAATGAGCTCGGCCTGGCGCTGCTTGATCTGCGCCATGAGCTGGCCGCGAGCCTTGGCATACTCGGCATTGTCGATCGGCTTGCCGGCGAATGCATCACCGAAACCGTCGAGCGGCACGGGGAAGCCGATCGGCTGGGCGGCTGCGTTCATCGCCAGAACCATGAGGCCGGCGCCACCCTTCATCTGGGTGATCACGTCGGCCGTAGCCTCGACCTCGGCGGTGCAGCCGGCGGGATGGCAGAGCGAATACCTGAGCTCGATCGGCTTGAGCGACTTCTCGTCGATCTTCTCGTTCTTCGCGGCCTTCTCCCACTGATCCTTCGAGTAGACTGCGGCGCGCACACCGGCCGGGATGGCCATTCCGATCGGCACCATGATCATGAGGTGCTGCTTGTCGCTGCCCTCGACCTGACGAATGGCGGCCGAGACGAGGACCATGCCCGTGTTGCCGTCCAACCGCTCGTGGTGGGTGAGGCAGATGTTCTTGTCCTCTTTCGTCTCCTTACCCGCGGCATCACGACGCGGGATAGTGGCCTTCTCGCACAGTTTCACCCAGGCGGTCTTGGCGCCGCCGCCGGCCGCCGCATCCTTCGGGGTTTCCTTGGCGGCCGGGGCCGCAGCTGGAGCCGCGGGCTTGGCGGCGTCCTTCTTTTTCTCCTGCGCAAACGCCGGCGCCGACGCGCCGAGCGCCACAACCGCAGCAAGCGCGGCGACTTGGGCCGTGAAACCGATCGTCTTCATGAAGGTCATGCCTTTCGTTGAGAGCTGGTCCCGCCAGCTCAGCTCCTCGTCCGGCGCGCGACAAAGGGCGCGCGGCCAGCAGCGCTATGAGCGTCAGCTGGGCGCGAGTAAGGCTCGGATTGCGGCAATCCCGTGGCCGCTTTCCGGGCATCCTGGGCAAAGCCGGACGGCGTCGGCAGGCCCGTTGCAAAGCCGCCACGCTGGCCGGTTCGGACGCCGGCCGGTGGTGTGCCCGAGTTGCGCCGGAGTTGTGATAGATGCTTCCAACCGCTCGAAGTTCGCCTTGGCTGGCAGACCGCCCCGCGCCGCGGCCGTCCAGGGCGGGGCCGCCGCCATCGGGAGCTGATATTGCGCATACTCTATGCCGTCATGGGCTCTGCTGTTATGGGCTCTGCTAATACGGGACAGGTTGCCATCGGCGCGGTGGCGCTGGCTCTGGCGCTGGCTGCGTTCCCCCTCGGCGCAACGCCCGCCGGGCCAACCCACGCCATCGCGATGCATGGATCGCCTCGCGAGGCGCCTGGCTTCGCCCACTTCGGCTACGTCAACCCCGCCGCGCCCAAAGGCGGGCGGGTCACACTCGGCTATCCCGGCAATTTCGACAGCCTCAATCCGTTGATCGTCAAGGGCGTGCCGGCCCACGGCATCCGCGACTACGTGATCGAAAGCCTGCTGGCCCGCAGCGCCGACGAGCCGTTTGCTCTCTATGGACTGCTCGCGGAGCGCATCGAGGTGCCCGACGACCGCAGCGCCATCACTTTCCACCTCGACCCGAGGGCGCGCTTCTCGGACGGCAAGCCCGTGACCGTCGACGACGTGCTGTTCTCGTTCGAGGTGCTGCGCGAGCGGGGGCGACCGAATTACCGCACCTATTACAAGAAGGTCTCGTCCGCGGAGCGGCTTTCGGAGCGCACCGTGCGCTTCGGTTTCAGCCCGGAGGTGGAGCCGACGGCAGCGGGCGGCGCGACGTTCGACCGCGAGATGCCGCTGATCATGGGCCTGATGCCGGTGCTGCCCAAGCACGCCATGACGCCCGAGAGCTTCGAGCAGACGACGCTCGAGGCATTCGTGGCCTCGGGTCCCTACACGATCGCGCGCGTCGAGGCCGGCCGCTCGGTGGTCTACCAGCTCAACCCCGACTACTGGGGCCGCGACTTGCCGGTCAACCGCGGCCGGTTCAACTTTGCCGAGATCCGCGTCGAGTATTTCCGCGAGGCGGCAACGCTGTTCGAGGCGTTCAAGCGCGGCGAGATCGACCTGCGCCTGGAGGAGGACCCGGCGCGGTGGGCGGAAGGCTATCGCTTTCCCGCCGTCGAGAGCGGCCGTGTGCTGAAGCGAGAGTTCGATCTGGCGACGCCGGCCGGCATGACAGCGATGGCCTTCAATGTGCGCCGGCCGATGTTCGCCGATGCCCGCGTGCGTCAAGCCATGATCCTGCTGTTCGATTTCGAGTTTGCGAACCGCAGCCTCTACCATGGTCTGTTCAAGCGCACCGAGAGCTACTTCGAGCGCTCGGAGCTGTCCTCGGTCGGCCGTGCCGCCGACGCCGAAGAGCAACGGCTGCTGGCGCCCTTCGGCAATGCGATCAAGCCGGACGTGCTCGAAGGCCGCTTCCGCCAGCCGACGAGCGACGGCTCGGGCCAGAACCGCGACAACTGGCGCCAGGCGTTCGCGCTCCTAAGGGCAGCCGGCTACGAGCAGAAGGGCACGCGCCTCATCCATGCGGCCAGCGGCCAGCACCTCGCCTTCGAGATCCTGGCCACTTCGAGCGCCCAGGAGCGGCTCCTACTCAACTTCACGTCGGGGCTGGAGCGGCTGGGGATCGCGGCGCGGGTGCGGCTGGTGGACAGCGCGCAATACCAGGTGCGGCTCAGCAGCTACGACTTCGACATGATCCAGACGACGTGGCCGTCCTCGTTGTCGCCCGGCAACGAGCAGTTGTTCCGATGGTCGTCGAAGGCCGCCACGACGCCGGGCACCTATAACTTCGTCGGCGTCGAGAGCCCGGCCGTGGACGCCATGATCTCCGCCATGCTCCAGGCCCGCACGCCCGAGGCGTTCGTGCCCGCGGTGCGAGCACTCGACCGCGTGCTGATCTCGGGCGATTTCGTCATCCCGCTGTTCCATGTGCCGAAGCAATGGGTGGCGCACTGGCGGCATCTCAAGGGACCCGAGCGGACGCCGATCTCCGGTTTCGCGCTCGACGCCTGGTGGAGCGAGGTCGACAAATAGAGTGAGCATCGCCTCACGCCGGCGCACGCCCGCCTCATGTGCGCCGGCACCCGGGTCCGCTTCGGAAGCCAGCACGAGATGATCGACCCCGCACCCGCTGCCGTTCCATTCAACATGGCCGCCTACTGCCTCCGGGCCGCCGCCGAGGCGATGCCGTCGAAGCCGGGGCTCCTCGTGTTCGACGACGCCGCCCGCGCCACCCCCGCCGAGGTCTGGACCTTCGCGGCCATCGAGGACGCCGTGCTGCGGGTGGCAGCAGGGCTCTGCGCGCGGCGCCTCGCGCCCGGCGAGCGCGTCATGATCCGGCTCGAGAACACAAGCGCATACGCGCTGGTGTTCTTCGGAGCCCTCGCCGCGGGGCTGGTGCCCCTGCCGGTATCGAGCCAGCTCACCGCCGAGGAGTGCAGCTTCCTTCTCGATGACAGCGGGGCGGCTCTCTTGGCACTCGATCCCGCGCTACCGATGGGGCGCGTGCCGTCCGGCGTCGAAGTGCTCGAGCCACCGGAGGTGGCCCGGCTGATCGCCTTCCCGCGCCGCGCCGGCTACGCGGGCACCCGTGCAGACGATCCGGCATTCCTCGTCTACACGTCGGGCACCACGGCGCGTCCGAAGGGCGTGCTCCACGCCCATCGCTCGGCGCGAGGTCGGCGGCCGATGTATGCCGGCTGGTACGGGCTGACGGCGGCTGACCGCATGCTGCACGCAGGCCAATTCAACTGGACGTTCACGCTCGGCACGGGACTGACCGATCCCTGGGCGAACGGCGCGACGGCGATCGTCTATACCGGCGTGCGCGAGCCCGAGGTTTGGCCGCGTCTCATCGCGGCATCCGAAGCGACGCTGTTCGCTGCCGTGCCCGGGCTTTGCCGGCAGATCGCTCGGCACGCGGCGCGAGACCTCGCACGGTTGCCGTCGCTGCGGCACGGGCTGATCGCCGGCGAGACGCCGCCGCCAGACTTGTTCGGCGACTGGCAGGCGGCCAGCGGCACGGAACTCTACGAGGCGCTCGGCATGAGCGAGGTCTCGACCTACGTCTCCTCGGCGCCCGGGGTACCGCGGCGGGCGGGAGCGGTCGGCCGGCCGCAACCTGGACGCCGCGTCGCCATCCTGCCGCTCGATGGCGGCGAAGAGCCGCTGCCGCCCGGAGCCGAGGGGCTTCTGGCGGTCGACCGGCGGGACCCCGGACTCATGCTCGGCTACTGGGGGCGGCCCGAGGAGGAACGCGAGGTCTATCGCGGCAACTGGTTCGTGGGCGGCGATATCGCGGCCATGGATGCCGACGGCTACGTGCGCCACCACGGCCGCGCCAACGACCTCATGAATGCCCTGGGCTATCGGGTGAGCCCGCTCGAGGTGGAAGCAGTGCTGGCACGCCATCCCGACGTGGCGGAGGTCGCGTGCGCCGAAATCGCGGTCGGCGCTGGTGTGCGCGTGATTGCGGCATTCGTGGTACCGCGCGGCGGGTCGTGCCCGAGCGCCGAGCAGATTGTCGGCCATGCGGCGCTGCATCTTGCGCGCTACAAGGTGCCCCGCGAGGTTCGCTTCGTCGCGGCGTTGCCGCGGACGGCCAACGGCAAGGTGCAGCGGGGACGGCTCGGCACCGCTGCTGTCTGATGGCGCGGCTGGCTTGTCTACCGGGCGTGGCAGCAGCGGCATCTGTGACCGTTGTGCCGCATCGCAACATGGTTGTCGCGTCGATCCACCCTTCCTGCGCTTGAAATACGCGGCCCGATGCGCGCTTATCGGCTGCGAGATCAACCCGAGGAGCGGCCCGCCATGGTCCAGGACGTGATCCAGTACCTGTCAACCCATCCGGGGGTCCTCGCGGCACTCGGCGTGTTCCTGGTGCTGGCGATCATCGGCGGATGGTACGTCGTCCACCACCACCTGAAGCTGATCCTGGTGACGCTGCTCTGCGCGGCGGGCTTCGCGGTCGGCGGCCTCGTTCTCTATCGCGGCGCCACGGCCGAGATGCGGGACCTCGTCTGGGCGGGATTGTTCCTGGTGGTGATCTTCCCCATGGTCTACTTCCAGGCGCTGAAAACCACTAAGATCGCCAGCGGCATGACGGGCAACCCACAGCCGTCCGCCACCGACAAGGGGCAGGCGAAGCGGGCCGGCATGTAGTCCGACACGTCGTGCGGGCGAAAGGGACAGCCGCCGCTCAAGCAGCGGCGTTGCGCGCCCGGCCCGCGATCTCGGCCAGCGATGCGACGAGCCCGCGCACGCCCTTCAATCGCTTGTCCGGCAAATCCCAATCAGCCTTGAAGACGAGCTTGTGGTCGGCCTGCAACTTCACGAGGCCCCGGGAGGCCTGCATGAAGGCGACGAGGCCCTTCGCATCGGCAAACGTGTTGCGGTAGAACGTCAGCACGCAGCCCTTCGGCCCGGCGTCGACCTTGGCAATGCCGGCGGCGCGGCACAGCCCCTTGATCTCCATCACGTCGAGCAGGTGCACCACCTCGTCGGGGAGCGGGCCGAAGCGGTCGACCAGCTCGGCCGCGAAGTTGTCGATGTCGGCACGGCCCTCGAGCGTCGAGAGGCGGCGGTAGAGACCGAGCCGCAACTGCAGATCGGCGACATAGCTTTCGGGAATGAGAACCGACGTTCCCAGTGCGATCTCCGGGCTCCACTGCTCGCGCGTGTCGTCGAGGTCGCCGCCCTTCATCGCGGCGACAGCCTCTTCCAGCATGGACTGGTAGAGCTCGAAGCCGACCTCGCGGATGTGTCCGGTCTGCTCCTCGCCGAGGAGGTTGCCGGCGCCGCGGATGTCGAGGTCGTGGGAGGCCAGCGAGAACCCGGCTCCGAGCGTATCGAGCGACTGCAGAACCTTGAGGCGCTTCTCGGCGCCCTCCGTCAGCGCCTGGCCAGGCGGCGTGGTGAAGTAGGCATATGCTCGCGCCTTCGAGCGGCCGACGCGGCCGCGGAGCTGATAGAGCTGGGCGAGGCCGAACATGTCGGCGCGGTGCACGACGAGCGTGTTGGCATTGGGCACGTCGAGGCCGGACTCGACGATGGCGGTCGAGAGCAGCACGTCGTAGCGGCCCTCGTAGAAGGCGGTCATGATGTCCTCGAGCTCGGTCGGCGTGAGCTGGCCGTGGGCGCGAGCGACCTTGAGCTCGGGCACGGCGCCGGCGAGGAACTCGGCGACGTCGTCGAGGTCGGCGATGCGCGGCACGACATAGTAGGTCTGCCCGCCCCGGTAGCGCTCGCGGCGCAGCGCGTCGCGCAGGATCACTGGATCGAACGGCGAGATGTAGGTGCGCACCGCGAGGCGGTCGACCGGGGGCGTCGTGATGAGCGACAGCTCTCGCACCCCGGTGAGCGCAAGCTGCAGCGTGCGCGGGATCGGCGTTGCCGACAGCGTCAGCACGTGCACGTCCTCCCGGAGCTGCTTCAGCCGCTCCTTGTGGGCAACGCCGAAATGCTGCTCCTCGTCGATGATGAGCAGCCCGAGCCGCGCAAACTGGATCTGCTTGCCGAGCAGCGCGTGCGTGCCGACCACGATGTCTATCTGGCCGCTCTTGAGGCCGTCCTTGACCTCCGCGAGGTCCTTCTGCGTGACGAGGCGCGAAGCCTGCGCGATGCGCACGGGCAGCCCGCGGAACCGCTCGGAGAAGGTGCGGAAGTGCTGGCGCGAGAGCAGCGTCGTCGGCACCACCACCGCAACCTGCATGCCGTTGATCGCGGCGACGTAGGCCGCGCGCAGTGCCACCTCGGTCTTGCCGAAGCCGACGTCGCCGCATACGAGCCGGTCCATCGGACGGCCCGAGCCGAGATCGCCGAGCACATGCTCGATGCTGGCGGCCTGGTCGTCGGTCTCCTCGTAGGGGAAGCGGGCGACGAACTCGTCATATGCACCGGCAGGTGGGGTGACGGGCGGCGCCTCCTTGAGTTGGCGCAGGGCCGCGATCTTGATGAGCTCGGAGGCGATCTCGCGCAGCCGCTTCTTAAGGCGAGCCTTGCGCGACTGCCACGCGGCCCCGCCGAGGCGATCGAGCTGACCGTCGCCCTCGTCGGCACCATAACGCGACAAAAGCTCGATGTTCTCGACCGGAAGAAACAGCTTGTCGCCGCCCGCATAGTGCAGCTCGAGGCAGTCGTGAGGATTGCCGAGCGCGGTGATGGTGGAGAGGCCGGCGAAGCGGCCGATGCCGTGGTCGGCATGGACGACGAGATCGCCGACCGAAAGGCTCGTCGCCTCCGACAGCACGTCCGCCGCGCGTCTGGCCTTCCTGCGCGGCCTGACGAGGCGATCGCCCAGAATGTCCTGCTCGGCGATGACCGCGAGCTCGGGCGTCTCGAAGCCCTGCTCGAGTCCGAGCACGACGAGCGCGGTGTGATGGCCCGGCATGGCCAGCGCCTCGGCGTAGCTGTCGGCCCTGCGCACGTCGGGCAGCTTGTGGTCGGCGAGCAGCGAGGCCAGCCGCTCGCGCGCGCCCGCCGTCCAAGCCGCGACGAGCACGCGCTTGTGATCGGCGACGAGCTTTTGAATGTGCGCGACGACGGCGTCGAATACGTTGAGGTCGGGGTTCTGACGCTCATGGGCGAAGCTGCGACCGTGCCGGCCGCCGAATGCGCGCACGTTCGCGGCGGATGCGACCTCGAACGGTGTCAGGCGACGGATCGGATGGCCGGCGAGCGTGGCGCCCCAGGCACGGCCGTCGAGGAACATCTGGCCCGGCGGCACGGGCTTGTAGGGCGCGGCACCGAAGGTCTTCACCTCTAGTGCCTCGATGCGCGCGTCATAGTGCTCCTTGATCTGGTCGAAGCGCTGGCGGATCTGCTCCTCCGCCAGGTGGTCGAACGACACGACGGCGCCCGGCATGTAGTCGAGCAGGGTCTCGAGGCCGCCGTGAAACAGGGGCAGCCAATGCTCCTGACCGGGATAGCGATGGCCGGCGGAAACGGATTCGTAAAGCGGATCGTCGCCGGTCGCACCGCCGAACAGCGCCACGTAGCTGCGGCGGAACTCGGCTACGGCAACCTCGCCGAGCGCCACCTCGCTGATCGGCATCAGCACGAGCTTCTGCACGGGCTTGGTCGTGCGCTGCGATTGGGCCTCGAAGGCCTTGATGCTCTCGAGCGTGTCGCCGAAGAAGTCGAGCCGCACCGGGTTCTGCCGGCCGGGCGGGAACAGATCGACGATGCCGCCGCGGACCGCGTACTCTCCCGGCTCCATAACGGCGCTCGACCGGGTGAACCCTGCCTGCTCCAGCCGCTCCACGAGGCGCGTGCGATCGACACGCTGGCCGGCGGCCATCGGTTTCAAGGACTGGCGGATGAAATGGCGCGGCGGCACGCGTTGCAGGACTGCATTGACCGTCGTGAGCACGATCGTCGGCTCTTTGCCGGAAGCCAGCGCCAGCTTGGACAGCGCCGTGATGCGACGCGCCACGATCTCCGGATTGGGGCCGACGCGATCGTAGGGCACGGTGTCCCAGGCCGGGAACGAGATCACCTTCGCGTCGGGCGCGAAGAAGCCCAACTGGCGCTCCAGCGCGTCGAGACGCCGGTCGTCGCGGGCGATGTGAAGCAGGAGTGCCGGCGAGGTAGAGACCGCCATGGCCTCGTCTCCGCCACCCGCCGGAGTATGGAGCGCACGTCCGCCGCGCAGCGCCTGGACGAGCACCAGCGCGTCGAGCCCCTCGGGCACGCCGGAGAGGAGGATATCGCTGCGGCTCATTGCGTCGGTGGTCATTGTGTCCATCAGATCATGGTCGGCGCGGATCTGCCGTCGTATCGTCGATCAGAGGCCGTGATAGCGGCGGAGCGCGACGACGAGCGGGCCGAACTCGTTCGACGCCACGGAGACCGGATCGAGCAGCCACTTTTGCAGCTCGGGATCGGGCAGGGCCAGGAAGCGCTCGAAGTGCGCGAGCTCGGGCTCGGTCATGCCCTCGAGATGGGCCTCCGCATAACGGCCGACGAGCCAGTCCATCTCCTTCGTGCCACGGTGGTGGGCTCGGTAGTGCGCCCGCCGCCGCCTGAGTTCCAGTGCATCCGCGTTGCCCGCCGTGTCGTCGGTCATGCTTCGGCTCCTCGCGATGGGGCGCAATCGTCTGCCACGATGCCCGCCGCGGAGACGCCGCGGCTGGAAAAACAGGCGGATAGGCTTGACCCGCCGACGTTGACCCGGTTTCCTTCTTCGGTCTGCTGCCGCGGCGCGGGCAAGCGGGTGATATAGCGCTGCCCAGCGGCGGCGCCTAGCACCTCCGAGCCGCAGCCAACCTGCGTGCCGCAGCCCACCTCCGTGCCGCAGCCACCGCCGGCGAGACCCGTAGCGGCTCCCGGAGCCGGCAAGGTTGTCTGAGCCGGCCAAGATCGAGCACGATGCGCCCTGACGAGCTGTCACCACTGTTCGCCTCTGCCAATGCCCTGACCGGCATCGGGCCGCGCATCCTGCTGCTGCTCAAGAAGGCCGTGCGCCTGCCGCCAGGCGTCGCCGAGCCGAGGGTGCTGGACGTGCTGTGGCACCTGCCCACGGGCGTCATCGACCGCCGGGCCGAGCCGACCATCGCCGTGGCCACGCCTGGTAGCATCGCGACGCTCAAGGTGCGCGTGCTGAAGCATCGCCCGCCGCCGCGCGGCAACAACAAGGCGCCGTACAAGATCGCCTGCGAGGACGACACGGGCCGCCTCGAACTGGTGTTCTTCCACGCCGAGCGGAAGTTCATCGAGCGCCAGCTCCCCGAGGGCAGCGAGCGCTACATCTCGGGCCGCGTCGAGCGCTACGGCGAGACCATCCAGATGGCGCACCCCGATTACATCGTCCCGCCCGAGCAGCGCCACGAGTTGCCGATGCTCGAGCCGGTCTATGGGCTCACGGCGGGGCTCTCGGGCAAGGTGCTGGTCAAGGCGGCACGGCAGGCGGTGGCGCGCGTGCCGGCCATGGCCGAGTGGCAGGATGCCGCCTGGCTCTCGAGCCGCGGCTGGCCGCCGTTTGCTGAAGCCGTCAGACGCCTGCACCAACCCGAGGATGCCGCCGACATCTCCGCGGGCGGCGCCCCCTGGCAGCGGCTCGCCTTCGACGAACTCTTGGCGGGTCAGCTCGCGCTCGCGCTGGTCCGCCAGAGCCAGAAGGCCCAGCGCGGCCGCCCGGTCGAAGGCGACGGGCGCTTCCGGTCGCGCATCGCCGATGCGCTGCCGTTCTCGCTAACCGGATCGCAGCGCACCGCGCTCGGCGAGATCGCCGCCGACATGGCCGCCCCGCACCGGATGCTGAGGCTTCTGCAGGGCGACGTCGGTTCCGGCAAGACGGTGGTGGCACTGATGAGCATGGCCATTGCGGTCGAGGCGGGATGCCAGGCCGCACTGATGGCCCCGACCGAGGTGCTGGCGCGCCAGCACATGGAGACGATCGCGCCGCTCGCAGCCGTCGCGGGCTTGCGGGCCGGACTCCTGACAGGGCGCGAGAAGGGCAAGCCGCGACGCGACGTTCTCGCGGCGCTCGCCGCCGGCGAGATCGACATCCTGATTGGCACGCATGCACTGTTCCAGCCCGACGTCGTGTTCCGCGACCTGGCATTCGCGGTCATCGACGAGCAGCACCGGTTCGGCGTCCATCAGCGCCTCGCGCTGCAGATGAAGGGCGGACAGGGAGGCGCCAACGTGCTGGTGATGACCGCGACGCCGATCCCTCGCACGCTGCTGATGACGCACTACGGCGACCTCGACGTGTCGCGGCTCACCGAGAAGCCGCCCGGGCGCAAGCCGATCACCACCAAGGCTGTTCCGCTCGACGCGATGGAGCGGCTGATCGACCGGATCCGCGCACAGCTGTCGGAGGGTGCGCAGGTCTACTGGGTTTGTCCGCTGATCGAAAGCTCGGAGGTGAGCGAGCTCGCAGCCGCCGAGGAACGTCACGCGCACCTCGTGCAGCACTTCGGGCGCGACGCGGTCGGTCTCCTGCACGGCGCCATGAGTGCGGCCGAGAAGGACGCCACGATGGCTGCTTTCTCGGAAGGCCGGCTCAAGATGCTCGTTTCCACCACCGTGATCGAGGTCGGCGTCAACGTGCCCAACGCCAATATCATGGTCATCGAGCATGCCGAGCGGTTCGGCATCGCCCAGCTGCACCAGCTTCGCGGCCGCGTCGGGCGCGGCACGCGCGAGAGCTTCTGCATGCTGCTCTACAAGGCGCCACTCGGCGAGACCGCGCGCCAGCGGCTCGAGATGATGGAGCGCACGGAGGACGGCTTTCTGATTGCCGAGAAGGATCTCGAGCTGCGCGGCGGCGGCGAGGTGCTCGGAGCGCGACAGAGCGGCCTGCCGGAGTTCCGCGTCGCCGACGTGCCGGGATTCGAAACGCTGCTGGCAGCGGCGCGCGACGACGCGCAGCTCGTGCTCAACTCCGACCCGAGCCTCGTCGGCGAGCGGGGGAGACGACTGCGGTATCTGCTCTATCTTTTCGAGTGCGACGAGGCGGTGCGTCTGTTCCGCGCTGCGTGACCGACACTCACGAGGATTGGGCGACGGCAGATCAGCGCCGCATTCGCGACGACCGAGAGGCAGGCGTCGGCGCCGGCTTCGACGGGCCTTGGGGCAGCGGAGGCTGGGCCGCTGCAGCGACATCGGCGCCGGAGACGACCTGGACTGCGTCGGTCTCCGCCCGGCCCGCCTCGACCATGGCGCGCCGCGCCGCAGTCTGGAAATCCGGCGTCACCATGCCGCCCGAAATCACAACCTTGGCGGCGTTCTCGACGCTCATCGTGAGGAAGACCACGTCGCGGCGGGGCACGAAGCAGACGAAGCCGGTCGGCGGAACGATGCCGGTCGGCATGAACACGGTGAGCAAGTCGCCTTCGCCGCCCGGCTCGACGGCCTTGATCTCTCCGGCCGTCTCCCCGGTCACGAACACCAGCGACCACAACCCCTTCGACGGAAACTCGATGAGGCCGACCTTCTGGAAGGCGCTGTTCGGCGTGGCGGCGCTCACCACACTCTCGAAGATCTGCTTCATGGCGCGGTAGACGTTGCGCACGATCGGCATGCGGTCGAGCATCAGCTCGCCATAGCTGATCAACGTTCGGCCGAGCAGGTTGGCCGCGAGCGCACCGATCATGGTCAATACGACAATCGCGAACACCAGGCCGAAGCCGGGCAGCGCGAACGGCAGATAGGTGTCGGGATTGTAGATCTTCGGCACGAACGGCTTGATCCACGCGTCGACGACGTTGATCAGCCACCAGATGATATAGATGGTGATCGTGACCGGGCCGACGATGAGGAGGCCGGTGAGGAAATAGTTCCTGAGACGGGCCCCGACGTGCATCGACGGGCGCCCGTCGTCGGCGGCGAGCGCCTGAAGGCGCAGCCTCAGCTCGTCGGCGCCCGCATCGGGACGCGTCCCGACCGGTGGCTGCTGCGGCGTGTCGGTCTTGCCGGGCGTCTCCGTCATGGGCAGCGGTCTCGCGCGTCGCGGCTCCGCCCGGACCGCCTAGTGTTCCGTCTCAGACATTTGCTTCCCATTCCGGCTAGGTTCCGAGCAAATGTCTGAGACACAAGGAACACTAGCAACTCCATGATTCGAGTGTTGCTTGGTCACTGACGCTTGGCGGATCACCCGGCAGCACTCGGGAACCAAGCGTCGGTGACGCAACGCGAGCGGTCCGCGAGCCGGCCGACATAATCACACGACAACGCAAGCGCCGAAAGTGCGCCTTTGGCGGCGCTGCAGCGGATGCACGCCAGCGGCTACTGCGTCACGACGAGGCAGTCGAAGCCGTCGGGCTTGATACGCGCGCAGAGCTGACGCGGCTCGTTGGCATCGACGTACGGGCCGACGCGAACACGGAAAAACGTGCCCATCGCGCCGATCACCGTCTCCTCGACGACCGCGTCGCGACCGGCAATTGCCGGCCCGTGATTCTGCCTGAGCTTCTGGGCGAGGCTCTCTGCCTCGGCGCGCGAGCGGACGGCGGCGACCTGGAGGCGGTATTTCCCCTTCGGCAGGGACTTGCCGGCCAGAGCAGCGGCCGCAGGGGCAGCCGCGGCTGCGGTCTTGACGGCTGGGGAGGCGGCAAGAGTGGAATTGGCTGGCGGGAGAGCGACGGCTGACGGTGCTGCCGCAACACTGCTCCGGGCTGGCGATACCTGGGTCGCGTCGCTCCAAGACGAGACGGCGGACGTGGCGCCCGATGAGGCCGGACGTGGTGAAACCGTCCCCGAGGCGTCAGCAGCGGTCGAGGCGGTGGTGGGCGGCGCGGGGGGAGCCACTGCCTTGGCCTCGGCGGAGCCCGCGCTGCCACCGAACAGGTTCCCGAAGAAGCCGCCGATGCCACCTCCGGAGGCAGCGGGAGCGGCGGCGGCGGCTTTGGTTGCACCGGCCGGCGGCGACGGCCCGGCAGACGTCGATATCGGCGGCGCCTCGCCCAAGCCGGCCTCGCGGTAGGCGCCAGCGCGGTTCTCGATCGCCAGCGCCCGCTCGCTCTCTCCGAGCCCGCCCTTGAGCCAGATGCTGCTCGTCAGATCCGAGATGGCCAGCGCCGGCTTGCCGGTCTTGCGGTAGGCGACGCCGCGATAGTAAAGCGCCTTAGCCATCTGCTGGCTCGGCAGGCCATTCGAGAGCGCATACGACAGCGACTGGATCGCCTGGTCGCTCTTGCCGGCCTCCTGGGCCTTGATACCAGCGTCCAGCGAGCGGAGCGCCGCCGCAGGATCCTTCTTGGACGCAGCAGACGCCTCGCCACCATCCTCGGACTTCGGTCCCTTTTGACCGGATTTGGCCGAGGCCTTCGGCTGCGCCTTCGGGGCGGCCGGCACGTCCTGAGCTTCGGCCAGGGCTGGCAACAGCGCCAGCGCCGCGGCGAGCGCGAGCACGGTCGCCCAGGCCGGCCCACCGGCAGGCGCGGCATTCGGCGACGCGCGTGTGTCTGACGTCATGTTCCAGTCCTCAACGGGCGTCGCGAGGAGGGGCTTCGGCGCTTCCCGCGACTCGCCCGACAGCCTGAATAACGGGCAAACGCTATGTCATGCAGACGCAGATGGCAAATCCGCGACCGCACTGCGATGTTGAAACTCTCGTGTTCACTCGACGGTGACCGACTTGGCAAGATTGCGCGGCTGGTCGACGTCCGTGCCCATGAAGACGGCTGTGTGATAGGCGATGAGTTGGATCGGCACCGCGTAGAGCAGCGGGTTCGCGAACGTATTGGCCTTCGGCATCTTGATGTGCGCGGCGAGCTTGCAGCCGATCTTGGCCGGGTCGGCGTCGGTGACGAGCACGATCTGGCCGCCGCGCGCCGCCACCTCCTGCATGTTCGACACGGTCTTCTCGAACAGCTCGTCCTCCGGCGCCACGACGATCACGGGCACGTTCTCGTCGATCAAGGCGATCGGACCGTGCTTCAGCTCGCCCGCTGCGTAGCCTTCGGCGTGGATGTAGGAGATCTCCTTGAGCTTCAGCGCGCCCTCGAGTGCCAGCGGGTAGCTGGTGCCGCGGCCGAGATAGAGCACGTCGCGCGCCTTGGACAGCTCGTGCGCCAGCCGCTCGTACTCGCTCTCGTCACGGAGCAGCGTCGAGATGTGGCGCGGGATCTCGGTCAGCGCCCGGACGAGCTCGACCTCGGCTGCGGCCGAGAGCGCGCCGCGCGCCCGACCGAGCGCGATGGCGAGGCACGCCAGAACCGAGAGCTGGCAGGTGAACGCCTTGGTCGAGGCGACGCCGATCTCGGGCCCGGCCAGCGTCGGCAGCACCGCGTCGCTCTCGCGCGCAATGGTCGAGGTGCGCACGTTGACGATCGAGGCGATGCGCTGGCCGCCGGCCTTGCAGTAGCGCAGCGTGGCGAGCGTATCGGCCGTCTCGCCCGACTGGGAGACGAACAGCGACAGACCGCCCGGCTGAAGCGGGGGCTCGCGATAGCGGAACTCGGAGGCGATGTCGATCTCGACCGGGACGCGGGCGACCTTCTCGATCCAGTACTTGCCGACAAGCCCAGCGTAATAGGCCGTGCCGCAGGCCGAGATGGTCACCCGGCTGACGCCGGCGAGGTCGATGCCGAGGCTCGGAAAGTTAACCGTTCCGGCCGCCATGTCGAGGTAGTTGGCCAGCGTATGGCTGATCACCTCGGGCTGCTCGTGGATCTCCTTGGCCATGAAGTGGCGGTGGTTGCCCTTGTCGACCAGGAGCGACGACGCCACCGCCTTGACGAGCGGCCGCTCGACCTTGTTGCCGGCCCGGTCGTAGATGGTGGCGCCCTTGCGGGTCAGCACCGCCCAATCGCCCTCCTCGAGATAGGTGATGGCATCGGTGAACGGCGCCAGCGCGATGGCGTCGGAGCCGAGGTACATCTCGCCGGTGCCGTGACCCAGCGCCAGCGGGCTGCCCTGCCGTGCGGCGATCATCAGATCGTCCTCGCCGGCGAAGATGATGCCGAGCGCGAACGCTCCGCTGAGCTTGCCGAGCGCGGCCTTGACGGCGTCGACAGGTCCGCGGCCGCCTCTCAGCTCCTCGGTGACGAGATGGACGACCGCCTCGGTGTCGGTGTCGGTCTCGAACAGGTGGCCCTTGGCGGAGAGCTCGGCCTTGAGCTCGCGATAGTTCTCGATGATGCCATTGTGCACGACCGAGACCGCCTTGGACATGTGCGGGTGCGCGTTGCGCTCGACGGGGCGGCCGTGGGTCGCCCAACGCGTGTGGCCGATGCCGATCGTGCCTTCGAGCGGCTCCTTGAGCAGTCTGGTCTCGAGGTTCCGCAGCTTGCCCTCGGCGCGGCGGCGCTCGAGACGACCGTTCTCGACGGTCGCGATCCCGGCCGAATCGTAGCCGCGATACTCGAGCCGGCGCAGCGCGTCGACCAGGTCCGTCGCGACGGGCTTCGAGCCAAGAATGCCGACGATGCCGCACATGGTCACGTTCTCCGTCCGATGCGAGTCACACCCTCAGTCCGCGAAAGCGTTAATGCGGCCCGTGTCCCGTTCAAGTCAAAGAGTGTTTCTCTTTGTCACACCCTGGGTCATACCCTGGCGCGGGCCAGAGCGTGAGCCGGGCACCTCACAACGGGCCGCCGATGCCGTCGCGTTGCCACAGCACGAAACGTGCCGCCGCCGATCGCGACGTGCTCGGCGCACCTCGCACAGTCGGCGCCTGATAGCGCGTTGTTATGATCGGGCCTTGCGGCGCGCCATCATGGTCCGGAACTTCTGCGCCCAGCCGGGACGCTCCTCCTGGGTGCTTCGCTCGATCGCCAGGGCGTCCGCATTGACGTTGCGCGAGATCACGCTGCCCGACCCGACGTAGGCACCGGGACCGATCTCGACAGGAGCCACGAGGGAGGAGTTCGAGCCGACGAAGGCACCCGCGCCGACGACGGTGCGGTGCTTGAAGAACCCGTCGTAGTTGCAGAAGATCGTGCCGGCGCCGATGTTGGCCCCGGTTCCCACCTCGCCGTCGCCGAGATAGGCGAGATGATTGGCCTTGGCGCCCGCTCCCATCACGACGTTCTTCACCTCCACGAAATTGCCGATGTGAACGTCGGCGCCAAGGTCCGCGCCCGGTCGCAACCGCGCGAACGGTCCGACACGAGCCCCGCTGCGCACCACCGCGCCCTCGATGTGACAGTTGGCGTTGATCCTGACGTCGTCCTCGATGGTGACACCCGGCCCGAAGAAGACGTTTGGCTCGATGACGACATCGCGGCCGACCGTGGTGTCGGCCGAAAACCACACCGTCTCCGGCGCAACCAGTGTTACGCCATCGCGCATCGCGGCCTGCCGTCGGCGCTGCTGGAAGATAGCCTCCGCCTTGGCGAGCTGGTCGCGGGCGTTGACACCCAGCACCTCGTCCTCCGGACAGACGACCACAGCGGCCCGATGGCCTTCGCCGCGCGCCAGCTCCACGGCATCGGTCAGGTAATACTCGCCCTTCGCGTTGGCGTTGCCGATGCGCGACAGAAGCCCGGCGAGATCGGGTAGCCGGAAAGCGAGCACCCCCGAGTTGCAGAGGCGGACCGCGCGCTCCGCGTCCGAGGCGTCTTTGTCCTCGCGGATCGCCTCGAGCGTGCCGCCTTCGGACACGAGCAGCCGGCCGTAGCCCGTCGGGTCGGCGGCCTCGAAGCCGAGCACGGCCACCCCTGCTCCGTCGGCGAGTGCCTCGCGGAGCCGCCCGATGGTGGCGGCTTCGATGAGCGGCGTATCCGCGTAGAGGACGATGACGTCGCCCTGGTGCCGTTCCAGGGTGTCGCGTGCCGCGAGCACGGCGTCGGCCGTGCCGAGCTGCCGTTCCTGCACGACCACACGGGCATCTGGCACGACACCGAGGGCGGCCGCCCGCACGTTGTCCATGCCCGGACCGACGACGACCGAGATCGCCGCAGCACCCGACGATGTTGCCAACTCGAGAACATGAGCCACCATCGAGCGGCCGGCCACCTGGTGGAGAACCTTTGGCAGCGCGGACTTCATACGGGTGCCCTTGCCAGCGGCGAGCACGACGATCAGCAGCGATGGATTGGTCATGGGCCCCGTCACGAATGCGCAGTGCTCGCGTGGTCGCCGAGGCTCCGGCCCGGCGGCCCCGCGAGCGAGCCCGTTCCATACCGTCCGTAGCGCTCACAGGGCAAGCTGCGGCAATAGCAGCCGCGTGCGCGCGACCGTGGCCTGCTTGCATCACCATCTCGCGAGCACCGGTCAACTGCCGGATCGTTAGATCAAGCCGTGGCGCCGCCTCGGTACCGGCACGTTCGGCCGGATATGCGCAGCGTCACTCGAGGACCGGCGCGAGATTCAGAGCGCGTCATCCACAGCTTCGCCCCGGCGGCGGGCAGCCCCGCGTTGACCCTCGGGGGGGACTCAACCACCGTTCAAAAACTAGGTGGCGATGGCGCCAGAGCCGATTCGGGTTCGGGCACTTTCGCTCCGGCCCCTCGCGGCCGATCAACCAGTCGGGCGTCCCCGGGCCTGCCCGGGCGGCGTGACGCTCGCTCATCGGGCCGCTTCCGCAGTGCCTCGTGTCAACTGGCCACAGCAGGACGATCATGTCGCTTGGAAATCCGTCAGCCGAGACATCCGCGACCCCGGCAATGAACGCTGGTAGTACTGCATTCGATCCCGCGGTTGTCGGCAGTCTACCGCCACCCCTGCCACCGCTCCGCGCGGAGCAGGATCGGGAATCGGGCCCCACCGCGCCCCGCGCGCGGCCGCGCGGCCGGATGTCACTCTACTTGGCGGCGTGGGCGCTGCTTGCCGCACTGGCGGTCGGATACTTGGCCGCACTGGCCGTCCGCCCCGACCTCGTCGCCGAGCATATTCCGATGTTCCGGCAGGGCGAGCCCGAGACCAACCAGGGTCAGCGAGCCACATCGCGTGCGCTGGCCGAGGTGCAGTCGCTCCGCCAGAGCATCTCGCAAGTACAAATGGACATGGCACGGCTGCGCGCCGACGTCTCCGGCAGCGAGGAGCGCCAGCGGACCATGTCGACCCGCCTCGCTTTCGTCGAGGACAAGATCGGCGCCGGCATTCCGCCGGTCGCGCAGACGGACATCTTGCTGCCTGGCGCGGCGCGATCCGCATCCAAGGAAAGCCCGCGGGCGGCCACGGCTGCGGCCGCGGAGCCCGCTCCGGCCAAAGTCGATTCGCTCGCGGGGAAAGCGGAGGCTTTGCCGGCAAAGCCGGCACCCGGCAAACCGGCGGGCAAGACCGCCGACGCAGCGGCGTCCACTGGATCACTGCCGACCGCTGTCGTCGCTGCGGCCGGCAGCAGCAGCGCCATCGACACAGGCGCACTTGCGCAGAGCGCCGCAGCCCTTGCGCAGAGCGGGTCGCCCGCTTCAACCGCCCAGAGCATCGTCGAGACCGGCAGCATCGCCACGGCGGCAAAGGCAGTGGTGCCGCGCGTGCTCAACACCAAGTCGGACGCCAAGCCGGTTGCCCAGGCCGCTGCCGGCGCGGCAACCGCCGCCCCGGCGACTGCGGCTGTGTCGTCCTCCACGCAGGCGCCCGCGACGACGACCGCGCCCGCGACGACCGCGAAAGCTCAGCCGCCCGCCGCCGAACCCGCCGCTGCGCCCGAGCGTGACCCGCTCGGCGTTCGGCTGGCGAGCAGCACCTCCGTCGAGGCCCTCCGTCTCAATTGGAGCCTGCTTGCCGAGCGCCACCCGGCCCAGTTGAGGCCGCTCGAGCCGCGCTACGTTACGCGCGGTCCGACCGCCTCGGGCGATCCGTCGTTCGACCTCGTCGCGGGACCGTTCAAGTCAACAGCCGAAGCACGCCGCATGTGTAAGGCGCTGGAGCAACGCGGCATCTCATGCCAAGTCGGCGCATTCATCGGCAACGCACTCTGAACTCTGAGCACAATCGCTGCGCTGTCTATGGGCCCCGGCGTGCGAGCCATGAGGCCGCGGTCCAATCGGGCGAGTCCGTTCAGTGCTTGTCGGCGGGCCGCGTATCGAGGCCCAGCAGGGCGTAAAGCGGGCACCAGCCGGTCAATACTGTAACAAGCGGATAGAGACCTATCCAGCCGGCCGGCACCATCGACGCGGGTGCGTTGCCCGCGTCGTGGAACCCAAGCGCGACGCCGACCAGCCCCAGCCCGACCACGAAGCGCGCAATGAGGTCGATGTCGCCGATGTTGGCTCTCGCGTCCGGCATCAGTTGCGGCCGCAGGTGCTGATGCCGAAGATCGAATACGCCGGGCAATTGCCGATCAGGGCCGTGCCGAGCGGCACGAGGCCGACCCAACCCCAGACCGACGGTGCCATTCCGGGGATGAGCCCCAGCGCCCAGGCGATCAGCGCGACACCCACCACGATCCGCAAGATCCGATCGATCGATCCCATGTTGACGGCCATATGAACCTCCATGTCTCCGGGCCCGGACACACCCTGCCGAGCCAGCGTCGGAGAACGCTAGATTCGAACACATTCTCATACCATGATCTATATCAATTTTGAGTGCGGCACAGCCATCGACATGGACACGATTGTCAGATGTCGCTCGCGTTGAAGGTGTCGCACACCTGCATCTGGCCGGCCTCGAAGCCACGCTTGAACCAGCGGACGCGCTGGGCCGACGAGCCATGGGTAAACGCATCGGGCACGACGTAGCCCTGCGTGCGCTTCTGGATCATGTCGTCGCCGATCTGGCTCGCGGCGTTGAGCCCTTCCTCGATGTCGCCGGGCTGCAGGCGGTTCTTGAGCTGATGGTTGAGATTGGCCCAGACGCCGGCGAGGCAGTCGGCCTGCAGCTCCATGCGGACCTGGATCTGGTTGGCATCGCGCGGATAGCGGCTCTTGAGCTCCTGCACCTTGTCGGCGATGCCGAGCACGGTCTGCACATGATGGCCGACCTCGTGCGCGATGACGTAGGCCTGCGCGAAGTCGCCGGGCGCCTGGAAGCGGCGCTTCAGCTCCTCGTAGAACACGAGGTCGACATAGATCTTTCGGTCGAGCGGGCAGTAGAACGGGCCCATGGCGGACTGGCCGACGCCACAGGCGGTTTGCGTGGCACGTGTGAAGAGCACGAGCTTCGGCTCCTCGTAGCGCTTGCCGAATCCCTGGAACACGCGCTGCCACACGTCCTCCGTATCGGCCAAGACGCGCTTGATGAAGACGCCCATCTCGTCGCTGCCGGGCGACACCCGTCCACCCTGGCCGCCGGGAAGACCCGGGATCTCGGGTGTGCGCTGCGTCGTCTGGGTCGGCCGGCCAGCCTCGATCTTGGGCATGCCCGGCACGTCCGGAAACGCGACCTGCCCGCCGCCGCGGAGCAGGTCGAGCGGGTTCAAGCCGAACAGCAGCATGATGGCGCCGATGATGAGCATGGTGGTGATGCTCATGCCGCCGCCGATGGGAATCTGGATGCCGCGACCGCCGGGCAGCCCGAAACCGCCGCCGCTTTGACCGCGCCGATCCTCGACGTTACGGCTTTCCCGATCCTGCTCGTCGTACCGCATTCTGATGTCCCGCTGATCGCTACCTGAGGCACCGGAGCGCACGAGCCGCCGAGCGGGCGATGCCTCACGCCCACGCTGCGCGAGCGCCATAGTGCATGGCGATCACGTCGAGACAAGCGCCGTCGCAACGTTTGCCGGACCGCTGACGGCGGCGTGCCGGGTGGCCGCCCGTCCACGACGCTTTGCTACTCGCCCGCTCGATCGTGCGGGTCGCATCGTGTTGGCCGATACGCGAAAGTCACTTGAACGCGTGCCACTGGCTGACGAGCAGGCCGTCAGACGTAGTCGCGCTACGGGAGGCCTCGGCGACGGGCTCACGCGGGGCGCTCGCCGCTAGAAGGGCGAGGACGCTCAGCGCAACGCCGACCTTCACGACGCTACGCCGGCGCTGATAGAGCGGCCGCCCAAGGACGCGCTTGAGCACGCTCATGCAGAGCGCCACGAGCAGGAAAAACTCGGCCAAGACGAGCACAGCAGGAGCCAGACCACGGGCCTCAATCCAGCCAGATGCGGCAAGAACATGCGTCAGCATGTACGCCTCCAAGACGATCGAACCATCTCACGCCGCACCCGAGCGAAGAGTAGACCTTTCGCGGATGCAGCAGCAATGACCTGGGCGAGCAATTGTTGCAGCGCAGCGCGAATAGCACAGGTGTACGGATTAAAGGCCCGGACCAGCGATGTAAACAGAACGGTTGTCACTGACGCCGGGCGGCCGGGACGCGCGTTAACCATGCGTTAACGGTTGAGCGTCAATGATCCGTTTACCCTCGCCAGAGTTGATCCTGGGCAGCGCCAATCTCCTGCGTAGTCACGGCACACGAGACGCAGCATGACCGAGACGGTAACGCTGGCGCGACCGACGCCAACCCTGAATGACGCACGCAACGACACCGGGCGCGTGGCGTTCTGCGGTCCTTACGTCCTTTCGGCGATCACCGGCTTCCCGATCTCGCGTATCGAGGACGTGATCCGCCAGCATCGTGAGGTTCCGGCCGGCAGGAAGCCCGTCGTGCGGGGCACCTACGCCGACGAGGTCGAGGCGGCACTGTCAGCGTTCGGCTACCGCATGGATCTCAAAGACAGCTTCATGCACCTCGCGCGCAAGGCGCGGCCATCGCTGCTGGCGTGGATGCAGAAGCCGAGGAGCACCTGGTCGAGCTATATCCTGGCCATCCACAAGGGCAAGGAAGGCCACTGGATTCTCGTCCGCGGCGTGAGGATGTGCGACACGTTCACCGAAGGCCGCTGGACGTTCGTCGTCGATGGACCGCACCGCGGCTGCCGCATCATGGAGGTGTTCGAGGTCAAGAGGGCGACCGACGCTCTAGACCGCACCTATGACTTCGCTGGCCGCCCGGACTTCGCGGAGCCGCCGTGTGCGGCAGCCAACGGCCGCGCGTCGTGCGCAGCCCCTGGCAGTGCGGCCGCGGCCGGTCTCGACGACGCCGGAGTTGGCCCGCAGCCCGCAGAAGCGCTCGAGTGGTGGGGCACCTGAGACGCGCGACCGCCGCGCTGGAGCGCGGCGCCTACTCGCCGCCGCCGCCCGCGATCGCGGCTCCTATCGCGACCGCTCGACGAACGATCCATCGACCGTCGACACGACGACCTTGGTTCCGGTCTCGATGTAGGGCGGCACCATGACGCGCGAGCCGTTCGAAAGCTTGGCCGGCTTGTAGGAGGAGGCCGCGGTCTGCCCCTTCACGACGGGGTCGGCCTCGACGATCTCGAGCGTGACACGCGGCGGCAGCTCGATGGCGATGGGATTGCCGTCGTGCAGCGACACCGAGCAGGTCATGCCCTCCTGGAGCCACTGCGCCTGGTCGCCGACGATGTCCTTGTTGATGAGGATCTGATCGAAGCTCTCGGGCTGCATGAAGTTGAAGCCCATGTCGTCCTCGTAGAGATAGTTGTAGTC
>CAYYGO010000011.1:0-87940 GCA_964471635.1 uncultured Hyphomicrobium sp. | reverse complement strand
TGCGCACGACCATCGCAGGAACCGTCGACTTCATGGGCGTCGAGCCGTATTCGGCGCCGGCCCTGAGCACAGCCATGGCCGCTGCCTCGACCGACGAGGCGCTTCAGCAATCGGGGCATATGGGGCTGCCGGGATTTCCGGGGCCACTGTATCTCGCGACACCGCCGGCAGAGCTCGAGTGGCCCCAGAGAAAGGCGCTCTACGAGTCCGGACCAGCGAGCGGCACCGGCTATGGCCGGCTTCTCGAGGCGGCGCGATCGGGTGCATTCCGCGATCTGTTCGAGATGTTCCAGTTCTCAAGCGTCGCCGAGCATCTGGCGCGAAAGTACCGGCCGCGCGGTGCGCCGATCTCCGTCTCGACGGCTTGCGCATCGGGGGCGACGGCGATCCAGCTCGGCGTCGAGGCGATTCGGCGCGGCGAAACAACCTCCGCGCTTTGCGTCGGAACCGACAGCTCGCTGCAACTCGAAGCCCTGATCCGGTTCTCGCTGCTTTCAGCGCTCTCGACCCGTAACGAAAGTCCCGAGGCTGCATCGCGGCCGTTCGCGAAAAGCCGCGACGGCTTCGTCATGGCGGAAGGTGCCGCGACTCTGGTGCTCGAGGCCCGCGAGACTGCCGAAGCGCGCGGAGCACCGATCCTCGGTCTCGTTCTCGGTTGCGGGGAGATGGCGGACGACTATCACCGCACGCGCTCGCGGCCGGACGGCACGGCGATCATCGGCGCTATCCGCACTGCGGTGGCCGATGCCGGGGTAGCGCCGGAGGCAATCGACTACGTCAACGCGCACGGGACCAGTACGCCCGAGAACGACAAGATGGAGTACCTATCGCTGCGCGCGGTGCTCGGCCCGCACCTCGACCGCACGCCCGTCAGCTCCAACAAGTCGATGATCGGCCATACGCTCTCGGCGGCCGGTGCGATCGAGGCTGTGCTGTCGCTGATGACCATCTCGCGCGGCGTTCTCCTGCCGACCATCAACTTCGTCGAGCCGGATCCAGAGATCCCGCTCGACGTTGTCCCGAACGCGGCGCGATCGGCTGAAGTGCGCACTGTCCTGTCCAACTCCTTTGGCTTCGGCGGGCAGAACGCGGCGCTTGTTCTGGGCGTTCCCTGATCGGGGCGTACGACGACGGCGCCGCTACGGGCAGCCGAAGCGATCCGCCTCGCATTCGACGATCTGCGAACGCGTCGAGCCGACCAGCGTCACGACCTCGTCCTGCAACTGCGCTGGGACTTTGAACTCGTCGAGCGTTGCACGAAGTAGGGCGACCGTCCGCTCCCAGTCCTTCTTGGACAGCTTCATCCCCTTGTGCGAGTCTGTCATGTTCCGGCCGACATAGAGACGATCGCAGCCGGTGGCGCTCTGGACGAAGTCGACGATCAGCTGCTCCTCGCGCATCACGCCGTCCGCACCCCGGTACAGCCAGAAGCGGCCCAGCTTGTCGGGATCGTCCTTACGCATCCGGGTCAGGAACGACTTCACGACCGTCGAGATCGCATCGGCGCCGCCTAGTTTTTTGCACAGGCTGTCTTGAGCCTGCGCTCCGCTCGAGACGAGGGCGATCAGTGCGGTTGACAATACGAAGTTTCGAAACATGTGCAGGGTCTCCTTGTTTGATCGAATCAGTGAAGTCACGCCAGTGACGGTCGGACCGGATGGATGCCGGGTGCGGGGGCAAGGGGGGGGGGCGGCCGTGGCCGCGAACGAAATTCTTGGCCGGTGCCGCGGCGACTACACGTCATGGTCGGCCCCTACGGCGCGCTTTGCGCCACGCCGCGCCGCACGCTGCTTCAGCGGCAAGCATGTCGTCGGGTCATAGTAGTTCGCCTGACATTGCAGACAATAGATGCATTCGTTGGGCACGATCTGACCGACTGGGTTGATCGCCTGCACCGTGCAACGCGCGGCGCAGATCCGGCATTCGCGACCGCACTGCGGTCGCCGTTTCAGCCATTCAAACAGGCGAAGCTTGGCGGGAATGGCGAGCGCCGCACCGAGCGGGCAGAGATAGCGGCAGTAGAATCGCTCGATGAACAGTCCGCCCCCGAGCAGCGCCAGCACATAGAGCACGAATGGCCATTCACGAATGAAGCGAAGCGAGATGGCCGTCTTGAACGGCTCGATCTCGGCGAGGCGAAAAGCGTCCGCCGTGGATTGGAAGGAGACGCCGAGGATTACCAGGAAGGCCACGTACTTGATCGGCCACAGCCGCTCGTGAAGCGTCCACGGTACCTCGAACTGGCGCACGCCGAGCTTGCGCGCGCCCTCGTTCAGTAGCTCCTGAAGGGCACCGAACGGGCAGAGCCATCCGCAGAAGACGCCGCGTCCCCAGAACAGCAGCGCCAGAGCGACGAAGCTCCACAGCATGAATGTCAGCGGCTCGACGAGGAAGAACTCCCACCGGAAGCCGGTCAGCAGAGCGTGCGAGAATGTGATGACGTTGACGATTGAAAGCTGCGTACCGGCATATAGCCCGAGAAAGCAGAGCGTGACCGCCAGAAAGGTGAGGCGCGTCGCCCTGTAGAGCGCGACGTTGCGCGTGATGATGTCGTGGAAGAACAGGATGCCGGATAGCGTGAGCAGCATCATCGCAAGAACGACCATGAGCGGACGCTTGTCCTGCCAGATGCCGACCCACAGCGGCTCGAGAACCGGCCCCGCATCGCCCGCGGCGGTGGGCTCGCGGTGGTCGCCCGAAACTGCCGGCGACACCGGAGCCCGCAATAGATGCCGCGGCAGCTGAAACTCGAGGGGGAACATCGCTGTTCTCGGCACGCCCAGGATCTCCTCGGCCACCGCCAGCTCGATGCGCCAGGGCGCGGCAGCATCGAACTCGAAAGATGGAGGAATGCGAAACAGCCCGATCTCCCGCAAATCAGGCGCGCCGCGAACGACGAGGCGCTCTACGTTCTCGTGCATATCCGCGGTGAAGCGCAGCGTACGGCTCCCTTGGACGAGTTGGATCCGATCGAATGTCCCCGACTGGCGCCACGCCGCACCTTTGAAAGAGTAGAGGCCCCGTGCGGCGATCAGAATGGCGTGACCGTTCGCCGGCAGCGCTGCCAGCACCCTCTCGTATTCGCGCACGCCGAGCAGGTTCTGGCCGATCGTCGGCGGTGCGATCAGGGCGGCGTAGAGTTCGATGAAGCGGTTGTCGGGTGTCTCGGTTGTCGTACCCAAGGCATCGGCAACCGCACCTGACTTGATCTGGCGCGAGGCGATCGCCCCGTCAGAGACCAGTTCGTCCCACGTTCTTGGGGTGAACGACGAACGGTTGATCTCCGGGCCCGTCGCTTGGCTCCTCAGCAGACCCCGTGCAGCGGCAACGGTCCGCGCCGACCTTAGGACCGCGTCTGTGATCACAGTGCTTGACACGGTGGCTCCGGCGACGTGATCGGGACCATCCGTGGCGCGCTTCTGGTCGCGCGGCGAAAGCCGGATGTCCAGGCCGGCGAGTCCGCGCACGAAAGCATCGAGATCCTGCGGACGGATGCCGATGACGAGGATGGGCTCTTCCTGCCGAACGAGGCGTGCGCCTTTGATCCGACCGTCGAGACCAAGACCGACATGGACGTCGATCGGACGGCCCGAGTAGCCCACCGACTGGGTCACCGCACGGGAGGAGAACGCATAGCCGACGAGCGCGCCGTTCGCGAATACCTCGACCGCAGCAGGTGCGGGCGATGCAGGGCCGGTGCGGAGCAGATCGCCGTACCCCGGGAATAGCAATGCCGCGTCGCGCGCGGTTATGCCCTCACCCAGGGCCGGCGTAACGCGCGCACCGACGATCAACAGCAGGAGAAGGATGACGGAGAGCGTGCCGGTGCGTGAGTTGCACATATCGAAACCTTCGCAAGAGCGTGGTCGTGTGCCGGCACCGGGCCCGTCGTGATCAATGTCGCGACCGCGCGGATCTGGCATGCGACAATTCGGTGCTGGTGTTTCTTCACATATGTGAAGCCATATCCCGAAATCGCAGACTCTGCCTTTGCAAAGGTCAATTGGACTGATGCCTGCGCGACTACCGTCCTGCCATCCACTGCAGGAGGACGCACATGCATCATCGAAGCATCTCGGCACGTCGAACGCTCACAGCCTTGCTCGCACTAGCGGCAATCGGTGGAAGCGCAGTAGGTGCCCTTGCGCAGGACGCTGCAAAGCCCTCGCCGAAAGACCACAAGTCGACACCGGGCGGGCAATATTCGCCCAGTCTCGACGTGCTGAAGGACGCCAAGATCGAGATTCCCGGGCGCAAGCCCGACGATCCGCTGATCACGCCAGAGGAGTTCACGAAAGCACGACAGATCTACTTCGAGCGTTGCGCGGGCTGCCACGGCGTTCTGCGCAAGGGCGCGACCGGAAAAGCCCTTACACCCGACCTCACGCGCAAGCTCGGCTTCGAGTACCTGATGAACTTCATCACCTACGGCTCGCCCGGCGGCATGCCGAACTGGGGCACATCGGGCGACCTCACGAAGGATGAGGTCAATATGATGGCGCGCTATCTGTTGATCGATCCGCCCCAGCCGCCCGAGTTCGGGATGCCGGAGATCAGGGGGACCTGGAAGGTTCTGGTTCCCGTCGACAAGCGCCCGACCAAGAAGGAAAACGACATCGACATCGATAACCTGTTCGCGGTCACGCTGCGTGATGCGGGCAAGGTTGCGCTCATCGACGGCGCCAGCAAGAAGATCGCGGTGACGCTCGAGTCCGGCTATGCGGTCCACATCTCGCGCATGTCCGCCTCGGGCCGCTATCTCTTCACGATCGGCCGCGACGGAAAGATCAACCTGATCGACCTCTGGATGAAGACGCCGTCGACGGTTGCCGAGATCAAGATCGGAGCCGAGGCACGTTCGGTCGAGACGTCGAAGTACAAGGGGTTCGAGGACAAGTACGCGATTGCCGGTGCCTACTGGCCGCCTCAGTACGTCATCATGGACGGCGCAACACTGGAGCCGCTCACCGTCGTCAACACGCGCGGCATGACCTATGACACGCAGGAATATCATCCCGAGCCGCGCGTCGCCTCGATCATGGCATCGCACTACCAGCCCGAGTTCATCGTCAACGTGAAGGAGACCGGGCAGATCCTGATGGTCAACTACAAGGACATCAAGAATCTGCAGGTCACCAGCATCGGTGCCGAGCGATTCCTGCACGACGGTGGTTTCGACCGGTCGGGCCGCTATGTGCTCGTCGCCGCAAATGCCCGCAACAAGGTCGCGGTCGTCGACACCAAGGAGAGCAAGCTCGTCAAGGTGCTCGAGACCGGCGGTCAAACCCCGCATCCGGGTCGCGGCGCCAACATCAATCATCCGAAGTACGGTCCGGTGTGGGTGACGAGCCATCTGGGGGACGAGATGGTGTCGATGATCGGCACCGACCCCGAAAAGCACCCCCAGCATGCCTGGAAGGTGGTGCAGAACGTCAAGGGGCAGGGCGGCGGATCGCTGTTCGTCAAGTCACATCCCAAATCGAACCATCTCTATGTCGACACGACGCTGAACACCGAGGCGGAGATCTCGTCGTCGGTGGCCGTGTTCAAGATCGACGAGTTGTCCCAGGACAAGCCGAAGTACCAGGTGCTTCCGATCGGACAGTGGTCGGGGATCTCAGATGGACAGCGGCGGGTCGTGCAGGGCGAGTACAACCGCGAGGGCGACGAGATCTGGTTCTCGGTCTGGAACTCGAAGGACCAAGACTCGGCGATCGTCGTGGTCGACGACAAGACACTGAAACTCAAGACGGTCATCAAGGACAAGACGATCGTGACGCCGACCGGCAAGTTCAACGTCTATAATACGAGGAAAGACATCTACTGAGCGGACTCGATGCCGCGCTTTGCAATGGCATCGGGTCGGCCGTGGGGCATCTGCGAGGATGCCCCACGACCCCGTACTGCTGCCTCGAGCAAGCGGCAGTTCGACGCGGCGGTGGGAGATGATGTCGCCACAGGATATCGTTGAGTGCCGGCGCGAGATTGCCTAGCATCTCATCTCAGCGCGAACCGCTCACCACCTAGTTGCGGCGCGGCCTCGCGATTGCGCGCGGCCCAGGCCGAGCACGGCGACGAGCGGCAGTCCGAATGCCGCGACTTCCCGCCGCGCACATGCGGATGAGCTAGCGAGCGGACGAGAATAGGATGAGCACCGCGCTCTTGAAGGACTTCCGCAATGTCCCTGTTCTCACTGGAATCAGTGGTTCCTCGCGCCGCGCACTGACCGCTGTGTCGGAGGTGCGCAAGCTCCCGTCGCGAACGGTGATCTTTCCCGAGGGGGTCCCGGCCAAGCATTTGCATGTCCTGCTGGAGGGTACCGTCGATCTCTACGGCACTGTGCGAGGTCGCGAGGCGACAATGAGCGTGCTCGTGCCCGGCAACAGTTTCATCCTCGCGGCTGTTGTCAGGAACGCGCTGACGCTGATGTCCGCTCGCACGATGCAGGCGAGTCGTGTGCTCTACCTGCCGGCCGACACGTTCCGCTCGACCCTTCGCGAGGATCCCGCACTCGCGATCAATGTCTCGCTCGAGATCGGTCTCAATTTCCGCTCGATGGTCAAGTTGCTGCGGGACCAGAAGCTGCGCTCGAGCCGCGAGCGGCTGGCAGCCTATATCCTGCGGCTGTCGCGGGAGCACGTCGGCACCGATAGCTTCCAGTTGCCGACGACCAAGCGCGTCCTGGCCTCCTTGCTCGGTATCGAGCCGGCGAGCCTCTCGCGGATTCTGGCTTCTCTCAACGATGCAGGTATCCGCATCGAGGGGGATACCATCTACGTGACCGACGTCGGCGCGCTCGCCGAGGTGGCCTATTCCGACTGGGTTGTCGACGAACCCTGGAACTGACGCCTCCGACCGACCAGCCCCCACTCAGTGGTCCGGGTTGAATGTTGGTTCAGGCTCGGTCGTGGCCCCAGTGGGAGCGCGGCCGGCGTAGCGCTTTCATCACGCCGCGGTGGCGGCGATCACGACGCGGGTCAAGAGTGCCCCAGGGCCGGGTTGTCGAATGGGTCGCGCTGCATCAGGGACGCTCGCCGCGCAGGAGGCGCCCCTCGATGTCGTCGAGGATCGGTGGCAAGTCGGCGATGCTGTCGATGACGAAGTGTGCGCCGGCGCGTTTCAGCTTGCCGCCCGCCTTGAGGCGCAGGGCGTCTCGCTCGCCCGGTGGCACGGCCGAAAGCTCATCGCGCGACAACCCGCATGAATTGCCTGAGAGTGCGACACCGACGGTCCAACATCCCGCCGAAAGGCCTTCGGCAATCCCCACCTCGGTGTCGTCGACCTTCACCACCGCGGCGGCCGGCCAGACGTCGAGATCCAGAAAGCACTTGTACATCATAAGCGGCCCCGGTCGGCCCGACTTCACGTCGCCGGCGCACACGAGATTGTCGGTGACGAGACCCTGTGCCGCCGCCGCCGGGCGTAGCCTATCCATGATGTCGTGCGTGTAGCCCGTCGTCGAGCCGACCTTCATGCCGCGGCGCCGCACCTCCGCCACCGCCTCGAGGGCGCCGGGGATGAGGTCGGCATATTCCGTGACGATGGCAGCGTTGAGCGGCACGAACACGGCGTACACGCTGTCCACGTCGCGATCGGTCGGAGCACTGCCGTGCGCGCTGGCCCAGCGGGCGGCGATCGCGGGCTCGGTCAGCAGCGATTTGATGTGATCCCATTTGGGCAGGCCCATGGGAACCCGCGCCTCGTCGACGCTGATGGCCACCTTGAAGTCGGCGAAGACCTTGACGAACGCGCCCATGGGCGCACGAGACCCGTGGTCGATCATCGTGCCTGCCCAGTCGAAGACGACCGCCTGCAACCTCATGTTCGGCTCCTCGCGAATATCTATCGCCCATGCTGCGCTGGGCCAGAGCAGGTTCGACCGTGACGGAATGGAGCCCGGCCTCGATGGCCTGCTCTCGGTTTCAGTTTCAGAGTCACGCCTTCTATGGAAATGAAGCCACTTCCATCTCAAACGATCAGGCTCTAGCCCAACAGCTCTCCGACGACCTCCTCGCCGATGGCGAAGCCGGTCGATGCTCCCGTACCGCTGGTCACGACGACGATGCGGATGTTGTCGGCGGGCCTGTCGACGAGCATCAAACGATCTGGCGCCGAGGCATAGGTGCCGATCCAGCGCTCGGTCACGACCCGCCCAGGCAGGTCGAGCACGGCATCGAGCTGGGCCAGCATCAGCGCATCGACCTCATCGCGCGCGAAGGGATCGAGCGTCTCACCGTAGTGGTGGCTGTCTCCGACGACGAGGGAGCCGTCGGCAGAGCCGACCGCAATGAGGTGGATGCCGTGCTCTAGCTCGGCGCTCTGCTCGGTCTCGAGGAGCGTGCGCAGCGCGCGGGCTTCCGGCAGCTCTGCATAGCCGAGATAGCGCACGAGCCCGAGGTCGGACATCACGGCAGCAGCCAGCCTCGGCGTTCCGGGGGGCGGCCGCACGCGCAGCATGTGGAGCTTGCAGGTCGTGAGCGGATAAGCGGCGAGGCGCTCGGCATAAAGCGTCTGGAAGTCGTGGCCGGGACAGACCACTACGCACTCTGCGTGCACGATACCGGCGGTGGTCTCTACGCGAGGCGGCGCGACGCCTTTGACGAGGCAGGATCTGAGGAACGTGACGCCATGAGCGGCGGCAAGCCAAGCGGCCAGCCGCGGCACGGCGAGGCGGCTCTCGACGCGCAACTCATGCGGGGAGTGAAGCACGGCGCGCAGGCCTTCCGTCCGCAAGGCCGGCTGCAATGACGCGGCCTCCGCAGCGGTCAGCACACGGCAGCCGCGGCCCATCTCCGTTTCGGCAAACGCCTCGAGCACGGCGACCGCCTCGGGGCGTCGCGCGGCCACCGTCAATCCGGCGTGCTCGACGGCGATACCCGCCGGACCGGCGATCTCGGCCCATATGTTCCGGGTGCGCATCGCGCGCTGCCAGCACTGGCCGGCCTGCTGGCCGGTGACGGTCACGAAGCCGAAATTTCGGATCGAGGCGCCGTTGGCCTGAGCGTCGCGGTCGATGACGACGACGCGCTTGCCCCGTCGCGCCGCTGCAAGGGCATGGGCCAGGCCGACGATGCCCGCGCCTATGACCGCAAGGTCGAAGTTCCTGTCGGATACTGCTGTCGGCAAGGATGGAACCTCGGACGAGTGTCAGCCGGTGGCGTGGCGTCTTACCGCCGGCGCCATGCCTGCGTTCTGAAGATGAGACCGCGAACCAGGATCGTATAGACGATCCGAACGAGGGTCGCCGCGAGAAAGATCGTCATGGCCATCGCGGCCGCCGGTGCGACGTCGCCGGCGTCGTCCATGTTCAGCACCGCGATGGAGGCGAGCATGGTGTCGGGCGAGTAGAGGAACACGACGGCCGATACGGTCGTCAGGGCGTTGACGAACATGTACATCGCGATGTCGAGCACCGCCGGCAGGCAGACCGGCAGCGTCACGAGCAGGAAGGTTCGATAGAACGGCACCCGGAGCGAGGACGACACCGTTTCGATTTCCTGGTCGAGCTGCTTCAGCGCGGTGACGGCGGTCAAATGCGCGACCGAGTAGAAGTGCCCGACCGTGCACAGCACCAGGATGGCCATGGTCCCGTAGATGAACTGCAGCGGATTGCCGGGAGCGTTGAAGAAGAAGATGTAGCCCAGCCCCAGCACGATGCCGGGAATGGCGAGCGGCAACAGGGCCAGGAGCTGGAACACGAACCGCCCCGATCGGAAGGCCTTGGTCTTCTCGACGAGGTAGGCACCGGTGAACACGATGGCCGTGCCGAACACGGCGGTGAGCCCCGCCATGGTCAGCGAATTGTAGAAGCTCGCCCAGCCGCCGCCGTCCATGTTGTCGAAGTCGTAGTTCCTGAGCGACGGCGTGAGATTGTACGGCCACAGCGTCGCAACCGACGCGAAGAAGGCCACGGCGATGATGATGACGATAGCGAGTGCGATCAGCGTGCAGGCTACGAATGCCGCGCCGTCGATCACGCGATCCGGCTTCGGCTCGTAGGGTACCGCCCGCGACGAGAGCGCGGCCGACTGGCGTCGCTGCACCCACTGATCGACGGCGAACGACAGCACTGCCGGCAGCAGCAGCAGCAGGCCGACAACGGCGCCCATGCGGAAGTTCTGCTGCCCGATCACTTGCTTGTAGATGTCGGTGGCCAGAACATTGTACTGGCCGCCGATCACCTTCGGCACGCCGAAGTCGGTGATGACGAGCGTGAAGACGACGAACGTCGCGCTGATGATGCCATAGCGGGCGCCGGGAATGGTGACGGTCCAGAATGTCCGCCAGTTGCTGGCCTTCAAGGCCGAGGCCGCTTCGTAGAGGCGTGCATCGGACGTCGACAGCGCCGTTGTCATGATGATGAGCGCGTGCGGGAACGTCCAGAACACCTCGCCGATGATGATGCCGATCGGCCCGTAGATCGAATTCCCGAACATCGCCCATTTGGCGATGCCCTGGTTGCCGAACAGGTAGACGAGGCTGATGGCCGGCAGCAGCGAGGGTGCAAGCAAGGGGATCTGCGAGACGAGCCTGAAGAGGCCGCGGCCTGGCATTCGGGTCCGCATCAGCCCGTATGCGAACACGAACGACAGCAGCACGCAGATGATCGTGCTCACGATTGCGACAAAGAGGCTGTTTGCGATCGACTGCGTGAGGACCGGGTTCGAGAAGTACAGGGCGAAGTTCTGCAGCCCGACGAAGCGACCGTCAGGACCTTCAAAGCTCTTGCCGAGCAGGGCTGCGAGCGGCAGCAACACGGCGACAACGAGGAACAGGATCAGCGCGACGAGCAGCGTGCGCATCGTGATGTCGTCGCCGCTCATCTTCTGCCGAACGAGCGGCGCGGGCGTCGCAGCTCCTGTGGACCCGCCGGCGGTCAGGCTCGTCATGTCGCTCTCCGTCGATCACTGCCGTTGGATGTGGTCGGCGGGTCGCTCAGGCCGCCATGGGCGCGAAAACGCGGAGCCGGTCGGCGGGCAAGGCGACCTCCACCCGGCCGCCGGGCCGGATACCCAGGTCGCGCACGTCGTTCATCGACAGGTCGGCAGACACGTTGAGGCTCGAGCCGTCGATGTGCAGAACCGTCGAGAAGTGATTGCCCATGAATTCCATGACGCCGACGTCGGCCGCGATGACGTTGGTGGACGCCTGTGGATTGCGCACGATGATGTCCTCCGGCCGGAGGCAGATGGTGACCGGAGTTCCGGGGGCGTAGTCGAGCGCGCTGCTGAAGCCGAGCGTGGCGCCCCGGCAATCGGCGGCATTCGGGCCTGTGAGCTTCCCGTCGATAAAGTTCATGCGACCGACAAAGTCGGCAACAAAAGGAGAGGCGGGCGCGCCGTATACCTCGTCGGGCGTTCCGACCTGCTCGACGCGGCCTTTGCTCATCACGACGATGCGGTCGGACATCGTCAGCGCCTCCTCCTGGTCGTGCGTCACCATGATGGTGGTGATCCCGAGCCGCTTCTGAAGGTCGCGTATCTCGCCACGCAGACGGGCGCGCACGCGCGCGTCGAGCGCCGACAGCGGCTCGTCGAGCAGCAGCAGGCCCGGCGACAGGGCGAGCGCGCGCGCGAGCGATACGCGCTGCTGTTGCCCGCCGGAGAGCTGGGCCGGGTACTTCTCGGCCTGATCGGCAAGGCCGACCATGTCCAGGAGTTGGGCGACGCGGCCAGCGATCTCGTGCGACGACTTGCCGGCCGAGACCAGTCCGTACCCGACATTGTCCTTGATCTTGAGGTTCGGGAACAGCGCGTAGCTTTGAAAGACGATGCCGAAGTCGCGTTGGCTGACGGGCAGGTTCGAGATGTCGCGGCCGCCCTGGCGGATCGTGCCCGTGGTCTGTACATCGAGGCCCGAGATGGCGCGCAGGAGCGTGGTCTTGCCGCAGCCGGAGGGGCCGAGGAACGAGACGAACTCGCCTTTGGCGATGTCGAGGTCGATGGCCTGCAGCGCCGTGAAGTCGCCGAAGCGCTTGGTCACGTTGCGGACGACGAGATAGGGCTCTTCGCCCGGCATCGTCGCGGCGGGCTTGCCCCCGTCGGTCATGGTCGCGGCGGTCATGATGGGGTCCCTCTGGCGATGACGAAAAGTCTCGACCAACGGCTCGGAGCTTTGCGAACGAGCGGCCACCCCACTACCGAGGTGGCCGCTCCGGAGCCGCCTAGCGTCTCACTTCTTCTCGGACTTGCCGTCGTAGCGCTTGGTCCACTCGGCGAGGATCTTCTCGCGGTTGGCGGCGGCCCAGGCGAAGTCGTTCTTGGCGAGCATCGCCTCGACGTCACCCTTGATGTGCTCGAGCTTCGACTGGATGCCCGGCAGCGCGACGATGGCGAAGTTCGCCGCGTAGAGCTTGTTGGCCTCCTCCGTAACCGACCAGTCGAGGAGCTTCTTGGCGGCAGCAGCCTGCTTGGTCGTCGAGGTGATGGCAGCCGCCTCCATGTCCCAGCCGAGACCTTCCTTCGGCAGGATGGCCTCGATCGGAGCGCCTTCCTTCTTGCTCTTGTTGGCGCGATACTCGAACGAGATGCCGACGACGAACTCGCCCGCAGCAGCCTGCTTGCAGGGCTTGGAGCCCGAGTGCGTATAGGCCGCGATGTTCTGGTGCAGACCGTCCATGAACTTCCAGCCGGCGTCCTCGCCCATCATCTGCAGCCAGCCCGAGACCATCAGGAAGCCGGTGCCGGACGAAGCGGGGTTCGGCATCGTGATCTGGCCCTTGTACTCGGGCTTCACGAGATCCGCCCACGACGCGGGAGCCGGGACCTTTTTCTTCTCTCCCTCGACGGTATTGAAGCAGATCGCGGACGACCACACGTCCATGCCGACCCACTTCGGCGGGTTGGCCGGGTCGCGCATCGTGGTCTTGACCTTGTCGAGGCCGGCGGGCGCATAGGCCTGGAGCATGCCTTCCTTGTCGAGCAACATGAGCGAGGTGGCGGCAAGACCGAAGACGACGTCGGCCTGCGGATTGGCCTTTTCGGCCAGTAGCTTCGCAGTGACGACGCCGGTCGAGTCGCGAACCCACTTGATCTTGACGTCGGGATTGCTTTTTTCGAACGCAGCCTGATAGGCCTTGATCTGGTCGGCTTCGAGGGCCGTGTAGACGGTCAATTCCTGGGCCTGCGCAAAGCCCGAGCCGAGCACAAGCGCCGCAA
Source organism: uncultured Hyphomicrobium sp. (assembly GCA_964471635.1). GTDB lineage: Bacteria > Pseudomonadota > Alphaproteobacteria > Rhizobiales > Hyphomicrobiaceae > JAKAML01. The sequence continues at coordinate 74,783 of CAYYGO010000011.1, read as the reverse complement.
TTCCGACTGCGCGTCGCAACATTTCCAATCTCCTAGCCGCTGAGCAACTCTTCGCGCAGCCCAGCCTCGTCGAACCGTGGCTGCGCACCGCGCCGACGGCCCTGCCGCCGCATATGGCGATATGCTGCTTGCTGTGGAGTATCGGTCCGTCTCAACCGTCCGCGCCACGCAGTGTTACGAAACTACTGTGACAGTTGAATGAGGTCGGCAGGCGCCTGGGTCGCAGTCGCCGTCGCAAGAGCGAAGGCGCCTGCGACGGGGCGGCTCGGCTGGCGCCCGCCAGATCGCATCTGGCGTCGGGTATCGCGATCCTGCGCGCGGACAGGATCCTACCAGCGGAGAACGTACGCGCCCAACAGGGCACCCAACCCGATGATGGGTATCGCCGCGAGTGTGTACCAGACCGCTACGAACAGAGGACTGTCGTCGAAGCAATTGAGTGCGTAGAGCGAGGCTGCGAGAGCTGCGGCGAGCCGTCCGACCGCCGCGCCCGCGGCCGCCGGCGAGGCGGGTGCGCTCTTGCTCATGCCGATCATGAGCGCAACCATGGGAGCCAAGGCGAGCGCCGGAATGGTCGTCAGGCAGAGCACCGCGTTGGTTCCGAGCGCCCTCTGACGCCAGTCGCCGGGAGCGACCGTCGCAAGCTCAATGCCGACGGCGGCAAGAAGAAGAGCGGGGACGAGCAGTCCGGCTGGCATCGCGATTGCGCGCTCCTGTGGACGGGACAGCCGAATGCAGTCGTAGACGGATACGGCCACGGCCGCGAAAACGAGGGTAAGCTTCCAATTGAAGCGCCATGTGCCGAGCGCCGGCACGAGATCCGCGCGCACGCCCATGAGCAGGAGGAGACCGAGAAGGGAAAGGCCGCCTCCGACGAGCAGCATCAGTGAGAGCTCGCGACCGACGGGGCGATAGCGCATCGAGACGTCCGCAGCTAGGGCGGCAACCAGGGCATCCGTTCTCATCTCGTGTCCCGCTCAGCTCATCGATTCGCAGTTCCGGCTCTAGGCTCGTGAACGAGCCTGTCGCCTGTTCAGATTGCCGGCTCCAGTCGCCGGCCCGCACACACTCTTTGCGTCCTTTGCGTCGCCCAGCCGACAGTCGATGTCGGGTCCGAGCGACGGTCGTGACGTACCGACCTCGAAGCCACCCTCGAGGGGACGCGCGCACTCACATGCCATCGCCAGCTGTACAGCCGCGGTGGCACGCGCCCTTACGGAGACGTGTGGGGTCAGGGCGGCCCGTTGGGGCCAGCACTGCGTGTTCAATAGTGTTCGGTATACCACCGGCAGGCGTTACAGCCGCTCGGTTCGGTCGCTGTGGAGCGGCGCGCATTGGTCGGCAACCCGAGCGTGTAACATCCGGATCGGATACGGCGAACTCGATCAAGGCGAGCGGGCGACGGTGCTCGCATCCGGAGTCGGATACTGTCCCCGAAAGTGCTCTCGGCGGCGCGGCAGCCAGCCCCGCCCGGCGGCACTGTTGGCGGGTTGTGGGTGTTCCAACTGCCGAACACCGGCTGTCTGCACGCACCGGTCGGCGAGAATGCTTCGCGATCACCGCTTGGTGATCGCGGCGGAGTTCGCTCATTGCATCTGACGGCGAACAGGAGGCCGCCGAGCTGCACCCCGGCGCGGCGGAGACGGGGCGTATTCCGCGCAGGAAAGATTAGGCAATCCCTTGATCAAGACAGCAGAAGCGCGATGACACCCTACGTGACGCTCATACTCACCGCCTGGGCTAGCTTCGCCACCATAGGTGCGGCCTGGCTAGCGCTCGAGGTCGGCGTGTTGCGCCGGCGCGTCGAATATCTCGAGGCGCTGACAGATGGCGATTGGCCGACCGTCGATCGCATACTGGGCATTGGATTCGAGGACTAGGAGGCGTCACCCGTCGACGGGGACGAGACGCACGAGCACTGCGCCGAGTGACGATACGGACTGCGCCAATGCGCTTGTCTCGCGCGATCGAGCACCCATGTTTCATTTGACGGGAGGCGAGGGACCAGCAAAGGAGACCCGCCATGCAAGCCGTCGACGTGCACGCCGAGGCCCGCAAGCTCTTCGCCGCTCTCGGAGCCAAGGCCATCGCCGAGGCCGCTCAAAGGGCCAGGACACTCGAGGAGCAGGGCAAGCGCGACCAGGCCGCCGATTGGCGGCGCATCGAGGCCGCGATCGCCGAAATGAAGGGACCGCGCGCGAGTTGACGCGGCGTCCCGCACGAAGTCGTCCCCCAGCGAGGGCACGCTGGGGGACACGGCGTTCGACCGGCCGCTTCCGCCGCTTGCCCCTACGCCCCGGCGGGGGGAATTCCGGAGCAGGGTGCGGCAGTCTCGGTCACAGCGGGGCAGTGGGGAGGCAGACCTCCGCTGTTCGTCCGGCACACCGATGGACGCGGCCGGTTCGGGTAGTCCAAAGCCCTGCTCGCGAGCGCGCCTCGGACATCGTCACCTCACCACCAGCCGCGGCAGCGGTAGTACTTGCTCTTCCAGAAGAAGCTGCCGGTCTTGAGCCACATGCGCTTCTCGAAGCCGCAGCCCGTGGCGACGACGACCGGCGGGCCATAGTGGAAGTGGCGCTTGTGGAAGCCGTGCTTCACGTGGACCGACTTGTGGATCACGAAATGCCTGCCTTTGGCCTCGGCGTGCTCGGATGCGGCGAGCGTGCCAAACATCATGGCAGCTGCGGCAACGGCGGTCAGTGCGACTTTCATGTGGTGTCACTCCTTGTTTCGGTGGCTCGATGGGGACCGTGCTGGAGCCGATCATCCCGGGTTCGTGGTAACGGCGGCGGAGTCTGTGTCCGCATCCGATGCCCAAAGAATGCCGCTTGCCGCGGCCCCGCGCTGTTCCGCGGGGCACAGGGCCGTCGGAGCCGGGCGCGACGCCGCCCGCCGGAATCGGACCGCCCTGCCTGCGCCAATCGCGGTGACTGCCTGAGAGACCGGGCTTTCAGTCTGAGGGGTGACGTATGGAGGCGGCGCGCTCGATGATGTCGAGCACCTCGTCCGGGCTCGCATCGCTCCCGAGCCGCTGGAAGTCCGCGCGCCGCGCGAGCGCGCAGGACAGAAGCTGCTGGAACTTCGCCTTCTCGACCTCGACCGTGCCGAACTGCTTCAGGTGGTCGGTGACGAATTGCGTGTCGAGCAGCGTGAACCCGCCGGCAATCAGCCGTGCTGCCAGATGGACGAGCGCGATCTTCGAGACGTCGCGCTCGGTCGAGAACATGCTTTCTCCAAAAAAGGCGGCGCCGAGCGAGACGCCATAAAGCCCACCCACGAGAGTAGTGCCGCGCCAGACCTCGACCGTATGGCAGTGGCCGCGCAGGAACAACTCGCGGTAGAGGCTCGTGATCCGCGCATTGATCCAGGTCGAGCGCCGGCCCGGACGTGACGCAGCGCATCCGGCGATGACGCCGTCGTAGTCGGTATCGAAGCGCACGACGGCGTCGGTGGTCCGGATGGTGCGAGCGAGACGGCGGGGTACATGCACGTCGTCGAGCGGAAGGATCCCGCGATACTGCGGCTCGATCCAGTAGAGAGCCGGATCGTCGGCGCTTTCAGCCATGGGAAATATCCCGCAGCTGTAGGCCTTCAGCAGCACCTCGGGCGTGATCTCGATCATGATGTCGTCACGCGACGCCAAGCCCGTCACTCCTCGCCGCCATCATTCTCCCGTGCTGCGGCACCCGGTCGATTTAACCCCAGGATTATGACTTTGCGAGGTACTTCTCGAGCCAGTGGATGTCGTACATGCCATTGGCGATGTCCTGCTGCGTCACGAGATCCTGGAACAAGGGGATGGTCGTCTCGATGCCGTCGATTACGAACTCGGACAGCGCCCGCTTGAGGCGCATCATGCACTCGTTGCGCGTCTTGCCGTGCACGATGAGCTTGCCGATGAGGCTGTCGTAGTAGGGTGGGATCCGATAGCCCTGATAGACGCCGCTGTCGACGCGCACGCCGAGACCGCCTGGCGGGTGCCAATAGGTGATCTTGCCGGGCGACGGGCGAAACGTGCGCGGGTTCTCGGCGTTGATGCGGCACTCGATGGCGTGGCCCGACAACACGACGTCGTCCTGGCTGACGCTCAAGGGCGCGCCCGAGGCCACGCGGATCTGCTCGAGGACAAGGTCGATGCCGGTGATCATCTCCGTCACCGGATGCTCCACCTGCAGTCGCGTGTTCATCTCGATGAAATAGAACTCGCCGTCCTCGTAAAGGAACTCGACCGTGCCGGCGCCGCGGTACTTGAGCTTGCGCATCGCGTCCGCGACAGTCTCGCCGATCTTCTTGCGCTGGGCATCGTTCAGCGCCGGCGACGGCGCCTCCTCGAGCACCTTCTGGTGGCGGCGCTGCAAAGAGCAATCGCGCTCGCCGAGGTAGACCGCGTTGCCGCGGCCGTCGCCGAACACCTGGATCTCGATGTGGCGGGGCTTCTGAAGGTACTTCTCGATGTAGACGGCGTCGTCGCCGAACGCCGCTTTCGCCTCTGCCTTGGCCGTGGCGAGCGCAAGACCAAGATCGGCGGCGGAGTGAGCAACCTTCATGCCGCGCCCGCCGCCGCCCGCGGCAGCTTTGATCAGCACGGGGAAGCCCATATCGCAGGCGACCTTCATCGCCTCGGCCTCGCTGCTGACGCCCCCGGGCGAGCCCGGAACGACGGGAATGCCGAGTTTTTTGGCTGTCTCCTTGGCCTCGATCTTGTCGCCCATGATCCGGATGTGCTCGGACGTGGGACCGATGAAGGTGATCTGGTGCTCCTCCAGGATCTCGGCAAAGCGCGCGTTCTCGGACAGGAAGCCGTAGCCCGGGTGCACCGCGTCGGCGCCGGTGATCTCACAGGCCGCCAGCAGCCGAGGGATGTTGAGATAGCTCTCGGACGCCGCCGGCGGGCCGATGCAGACGCTCTCGTCGGCAAGCCGCACGTGCATCGCATCGGCATCGGCCGTGGAATGCACGGCAACGGTCGCGATGCCAAGCTCCTTGCACGCGCGCTGGACGCGCAGCGCGATCTCTCCTCGATTGGCGATCAGGACCTTGTCGAACATGTTCTACCCGTATGCTCGGAAGTGGAAGAGTGGCGGCGAGGGCTTAGCCGAGATCGGCCCATCGTGCCCCCGCGTGCGCAGGGCGCGATCGGCGCCCCCGGCGTCGCTTTCTTCCGGCGTCACTCGATGATGACGAGCGGCTCGCCGTACTCGACAGGCTGACCGTTCTCGACCAGAACCGTTGTGACCGTGCCTGCTTTGGGCGCGGGGATCTGGTTCATAGTCTTCATCGCCTCGATGATGAGCAGCGTGTCGCCCTGTGCCACCCGCGTGCCGACCTCGACGAATGGTGCCGCGCCGGGCTGGGACGCGCGATAGGCCGTGCCGACCATGGGCGATTTTACGGCGCCAGGGTGCTTCGCTGGATCGGCTGCCGTGGCGGGGCCCGGCGGCGACCCTCCGGCGGTCGTGGCCGGGCCATGGCTGAGCATGCCGGCTGGAGCGGCGGTTGCCGTGATGGTGAGCGTGCGCGCCACGCGGACCTTGAGACCGGCCTTCTCGATCTCGATCTCGGTGAGGCCTGTCTCGTTCAGGAGCTCGGCGAGCTCCTTGATGAGCGCTTTCTCGGCGCTGTCGCCTTTGCCCGATTCCTTGGCCGTCATGCGTCGTCGCTCTCCCTTCGCCGGCACCGGGGCCGGCCGCCTCGTTCTGTTGTCGGACCTCGCCGTCGTCCTAGCCACGTTTGCCCGCCGCGACCATGCCGGCGATGGCTTCCACAGCCAGCTCGTAGCCTTTCGCGCCGAGGCCGCATATCACGCCCACCGCGGCCAGCGACACATAGGAGTGGTGGCGGAAGCTATCGCGCCTGAAAATATTCGACAGGTGAACCTCGACCACGGGCAGCTCCGCGGCCTGCAGCGCGTCGAGGATCGCAATCGACGAATGGGTCAGCCCGCCAGCGTTGATGATGATGCCCGCCGCCTCGTCCCGCGCCTCCTGGATCCAACCGATCAACTCGCCCTCGCTGTTGGACTGTCGGAAATCGATGGCTAGGCCCACGACCTTGGCCCTCGCCTCGACACGGCGGCGCACCTCGTCCAGCGTGTCGCTGCCGTAGACGGACGGCTCGCGCTTGCCGAGCATGTTGAGGTTCGGGCCGTTGAGGACGAAAACGGGCTTTGCCATGCGGTTCCGGGTGGCGGGTTGCGAGGCGGTTCTCTGCAGGATGAACGACTGAGCTTCGAGAATGCCGTTCAGGAATTTTCGGGCCGGACAAATCGGCGAGCCGCCGCGATCCCGGTCGTACCACGACGGCTTCGTCTAACAGCTTTCATCGGCAGGGAAAAGGGCAGCTTGGCGCTCGGCTGTTGAGAGACCGGCGGCGCTCGCCTCCGGACCGGCACCGCCCTCGCGGCTCAGGCTCGCGCTCCGGTGGGTTCGCGCGCCGACCGACCGCCGGGCCAGACGTCGAAAGCGCCGACCCGTCTCGTCCACATTCGTGCCCTGGCGGCCTGGCGCCTCACACCGGCCGTTCGGCCTCGCCGTGCTGGGAGGCGCCACCGCCGCCATACGGCGCGAGCTGCTGGCGAGCGGGGCCGCCACGTGCTGTCTCAGCAGACCGAGCAGCCCGTTTTCCGGACCTCGCTCGCGAGCCCCGCAAGCTGCTCGTAGAGGTCGTCGGGTGCGCCGGGCACCGATCGCTCGCCGACAAGGAAATGCGGCGTGCCGTTGATGCCCATCTTCTGGGCCAGCTCGCGCACCTTTTCGATCTCGGTCTTGACCTCGGGGCCGGCCATGTCGCGCTTGAGCCGTGCCATGTCGAGGCCGAGCTTCTCGATGGCCTTCAGGGCCGTCGCCTCGTTCAGCTGGCCCTTGGCCTCGAGAAGAGCGCGATGCGCTTCCCAATACTTGCCCTGCAATCCCGCGGCCAGAGCCACGCGCGAGGCTTCCTCCGAGCCCTTCGACAGGATCGGCAGCTCCTTGAAGACGACTTTGATCTTTGGGTCTTTTTCGATGAGCTTGACGAGGCCCGGCAACCCGCGTTTGCAGTACCCGCAGTTGTAGTCGAAGAACTCGACGACCGTCACGTCACCGCTAGGATTGCCCGCCGTCGGCGCCGACTTGCGACGGAAGATCTCGTCGGCGTTCTGGGCCAGCGCGACCTTCAGCTTCTCGGCCTGAAGCTTTTCCATCTTCTGCTCGAGCGCCGTCTGGACCTCGAGGAACAGCTCGGGATTGGCGACAAGGTAGTCGCGGATAATGCCCTCGATGGCCGTCTTCTGCTCGGCCGTGAACGGTCCGGCCACAATCGTGCCTGGGGAAGCGCCACTCTGTGCAGCAGCTGGTGCGGTCGTGGCAGCGGGCGGAGCCGTCTCGGCCAGTGCATCGCGAGGGGCAGGAGCGAGCGCCACCGCAACGGCCGCGAGCGTCACGGCCACTGAGAGGGGCCGTGCCAGAGCCCGCGTACGGGTGGCCAGAGCCCGCGTACGGGTGGGAAGAGAAATGAATGCGGTCGCCAGGGTCGGGCTCATGATGTCTCCAGTTCAGGCGTGGCGGTCCGGTCGATTATGCCGAGTTCCGTTTCGCCGTTGTCCACCACGCCGAACTCCACCGTGCCGGTCGCTCATGCGTAGCTTAGGTTCGAGGCCAATTGCACGGCCAAATCGCCGCGCACAGCATAGTTGCCGGAGCTATCGCTAGCACGGCTGCATCAGGTCTGGGGGGCCTTGTAGTTGATCACATCCTCATTGTTCTCCCACACCGGAGTGCCGCGCGTGAGGCGGGTCTGGGCGCGTTTTGCGAATATCTGGGCTTGCTTGAGGTCGCCCTCGTAGAAATGCGCCTGAGCCTGCATCGCGTCGGCCTCGGGACCCTTGCCCTGCGTGTAGAAGGCATTGGCGAGCATGCGGTAGGCACGCGGGTTTTGGTCCTCGATCAGAGATTTGCGCAAGAGATCGACCGATTCCGCGACGGCAGCCGCATCGCCGCCGCCACCGCTCTGCAGCGCCGTAGCCAGTTGCACGCGGATCAAGCTCGCGTCGGGCACCAGCTTCAGGGCTTGGCGCAAGCTCGGAATGGCTTCCTTCATCCTCCCCGACCGCATCAGAAGGTCTCCCTTCACCTCCCAGAAGTAGGGATAGTCGGGGCGGTCCCTGATCAGTCCCTCGACGTCCGCGAGGGCCGCCTCGAGAGCGCCCGGCCCACCTTGGAAAAAGCGGGCAAGTGCGCGTGCGTAGCGCGCCGGCAGGCTTTTGTCCGAAGCCGGATAGCGGTTCAGAACGACGCCGGGCCGGTCGAGGTATCCGGCGAGCTTGGCGCGCATCAGGTCGTGGCGGAGCTGCAGCGCGGGTGGGTCCTTCTCTCCGTAGTGGGGGCTCCGTTCGACGAGCTCGCGCAGTCGTGCCAGCCGATCGGTCGCGACGGGATGGCTCCGTACGAACGCGTCCTTGTGAGCGTCGGAGATGTACTCCTGCTGGGCAAAGCGCTCGAAGGTCTCGAGCATGCCGCGGCCGGACTGACGTGTAGCGTTGAGAAACGTCAGTCCTGCCTGGTCCGCAGCGCCCTCCTGCGAGCGCCGTTCGGCAAGCAGAGATCGCAGGATAATCTCACCGCCGGCACCCAGCACGCCCTGCCCTGCGCTGCCGACCTCCCGGCCGGTGTCGCCGCCGGCGACCGCGCCGCCGATCAGTGCGCCGATGCCGAGGATCTGCACCAGCAGAGCGCGCGTCTGGTCGCGGGCGATACGGGCGCGCAGAGCCGCCAGGTGCCCGCCGGAGATGTGACCCGTCTCGTGGGCGATGACGCCTATGACCTGGTTCGGCGTCTCCGATTGCGTCAGAGTCCCCGTATGCACGAACACGTTGCGGCCATCGAGCACGAAAGCGTTGAACGAGTCGTTTCTCACGATCCGCATCTGCACGCGGCCCGTGCCGAGGCCCGCCGCGCGGAATAGTGGCCTCGCATAGTCGTTGAGCAGCGTCTCGATCTCCGTGTCGCGGATCAGGGGCAGACCCTGGGCCGACGCGGGTGCGACCGACGAGATGATCGCAGCCACGACGCCGCCGGCAGCGGCGCCGCGGCAAAATAGGGACATGCCTTGGCGGCGTTTCATCATGTCGATGGTCCGGCTGGTCATTTCGTCCATCCATCTGCCGCGCATGCCGGCAGGTTCTCGCACCGAACCGCGGCAGCGGGGCGCAGGTGCCGCGAGGCCGAGATTTCCAGGGCCCGTTCTCAGCCAGGGCCCGTTCTCAGACAGTCGCCGCTCGCCACGCCCGGCGGTGACGTGCCCCGATCGAAGCTCGGTCGTGTTACGGCCCCGTCAGTCAGAGCCATTCGAGGTCGCAGAAGCGCCGTCAGCCCAATACGTTGCCTCCGAAAGCAGTTTCGCGTGCGAAACGTAGTAGCGCCCGCCCGCTGCGTCAACGCGGTGTGCTGTGTCGCGGCGCATTTCGCACACGAGCTTGCATCAACAGGGCGTAATGGGGCACGAGCAAGGCGGCGGCGATCAGGAGGGCGTGATGGCGGGCGGAAGCGATGCTGAGCCGATACGGCGGGCTCTAAAGGGGCTCGCGGCGTCGCGGCGCAGCGAGGTTGCGAGCTTCATCGTCATGGACGTGATGCGCGCTGCGGCCGAGCGCGAGGCCCGTGGCGAGCGGGTCGTGCACATGGAGGTCGGGCAGCCCGGCACTCCCGCCCCTGCGGCCGCGCGCAAGGCACTGCTCGACGTCATCGGCCGCCAGCCGCTTGGCTACACCCTGGCGCTGGGCAACCCGGATCTCAGGGCCCGCATCTCGCGCCACTACCGCGACGCCCATGGGCTCGACATCTCGCCCGGGCGGGTCGTCGTGACGGCGGGATCGTCGGCGGCGTTCGTCCTCGCGTTCCTGGCCCTGTTCGATACGGGCGATGCCGTCGCCCTGCCGGAGCCCGGATATCCCTGCTACCGGCACATCCTGGCCGCGCTCGGCTGCGCGCCAGCAATTATCGAGACCGGGCCCGCCACGCGCTGGATGCCGACCGATGCTCAGATCCTCGAAGCCGGCCAGCACGTCCGGGGCCTCTTGATCGCCTCGCCCGCCAATCCGACCGGCACCATGATCGAGCCCGAACGGCTCGCCGAGCTGTCCGCCGCCTGTCGCCGCCGCGGCATGTGGCTCATCTCCGACGAGATCTATCACGGCCTGACCTACGAGGGGCCGCCCGCGGTCAGCGCGCTGGCCTTCGACGACGACGCGATCGTCATCAACAGCTTCTCGAAATACTTCTCGATGACCGGCTGGCGCGTCGGCTGGATGATCGTGCCCGAGCGCTTGGTGCGGTCCATCGAGCGGCTGGCGCAGAATATCTTCATTTCTTCGCCCGCGCCCTCGCAGGTGGCCGCGCTCGGCGCGTTCGATGCGGGCGACGAGCTCGAGGCCAACCGGCGGGCTTACGCCGCCAATCGCGCGCTGCTGCTCGAGGGCCTGGCTCGCCTGAGGTTGGGCGGCATCGCCCCGGCAGACGGTGCGTTCTACCTCTACTGCGATGTGTCCCACCTGACGGACGACAGTGTCGCATTGGCGCGACGGATGCTGGACGAGACAGGTGTCGCCGCGACACCGGGCACCGACTTCGATGCCCGACGCGGCAACCGCTTCATTCGCTTCTCTTATGCGGGCACCACCGCGGACGTGGCCGAGGCCATGGCCCGTCTATCGGCGTGGGATGTGCTGCGCCGCTGAAAAAAGGCGGCGCCCGCCCGATACCGCGGTTCGGTATAGGGCGGGCGCCGATCGCATGGCTTGTCCGCCGTCGCGTGCCTAAAAGCGTGCTACCGACTACTCGCCGCCGAAGCGGCGCGACCACCAACCCTTTCGCGCGGGCTTGTCCGTCTCGGCCGGAGCCGTCGTGGTCGCGGCCTCGTCCGCCCGAACCACCACCCGCTCGATCTTCGGTTCGCCGGGCTCGAGGAGCGAGCGTTGCCGGTGGCGTGGTACCTCGGGCTCGCTCACGGCACCGCTCGCACCGGTCGGCTTCGGACCGGCGGTCTCGGTCGCCGCCTGCGGCGCGGACGCCTCCTCGGTGCCTCCGTCCGCAGCAGGCCTGGCGTCAGACCCCGACCTGCGGTCGGCGACGGGGCGCTCGCGGTCGCGTGTCGGGTGCGCCGGGTGCTCGCCGGTTTCCTCACGGTCGCTCGCACGATCCTGATCGCCGGTGCTGTCATTGGCCTCCGACGCGCCGGGCTCGGCCCAGGCCGGGCGCCGCTCGCCGCCAGATCGGCCGGGACGCGGCTCGCGCGCGGCGCTGTGGCGCGGGGAGCCTGCCTCACCGTCATCTTCGATCCCGGGCTCGATAGCGGGCTCGATAGCGGGCTGGGGCCCAAAGCCTGCGATGACCGCGGTACCCGTTCCCGCCGGAGCGTCGCCTCGATCGCGGTTGCGGCGGCCGCCGCGGCGTCCACGACGGCGGCCACGCCGACGCGGCTCGCCGTCGTCGCCGTTGCGCTCCTCGCCCGAACGGCCCTTTCCCGGTCGTGCGTCGCTGGCGGTGCCGCCCTCGTCGTCTCCGTCGTCGTCGCTCTCGTCGGCGTCGCCGTCGCGGATGGAGGAGCGTGCATCGTCGCCGTCCGGGTCGCCCGAGCCACCCGCCGTCTCGATCCGATCGGAAGTGCCGTCCTCGTCGCCGTCCTCGTCATCGCCGCCGTCCGCGTCGCCGTCGCTGTCGCCGTGGTCCTGGCCCTCGCCGCTGGCCCGCACGTTGTCCCCCTCGAACCGCTCACCACGGCGTCCACGCCGGCGCCGGCGCCGCCGGCGGCGGCCGCCGTCCCGGCCCTCGCCGTTGTCGCGGCTCTCGCCGTCCTCGCGGTCGCGCCCTGCGTCCGCGCCTCGGACCGGAGGGGCCTCGTCGGCGTCCTCGTGATGCGGGGTCTCGATCTCCGGCTCATCGTCGCCGTCGAAGCCCCAGTCCATGTTGACCGCGTTGCGGTCGTTGCGGCGCACGGTGTGCGTGGCCAGAGCGGCGCCCTTCTCGATCGTGAAGTTCGCGCCCTGCATCTTCTCCGATCCCTGGACCGCGATCGGCATTCCGAGGCGCGCTTCCATGTCGATGATGAAGGAGCGCTTGTTGTTGAGGATGTAAAGAGCGACGGTCGGCGTTGTGGTGGCGACGAGCGGTGTCCGCGCTCCGGCCATTACCGCGTCCTCGAGACCGCGCAGCACCGCCAGTGCCACGCTCTCCGTGGAACGGATGATGCCGGTTCCCTGGCAGTGCGGGCACTGGGTCGTCGAGCCTTCGAGCACGCCGGTGCGCAGCCGCTGACGGCTCATCTCCATGAGGCCGAAGTGCGAGATGCGGCCAAGCTGGATGCGCGCCCGGTCGAAGCGCAGTGCGTCCTTGAGACGCCGCTCGACGGCGCGGTTGTTGCGCTTTTCCTCCATGTCGATGAAGTCGATGACGACGAGCCCCGCGAGGTCGCGCAGCTTCACCTGCCGCGCGATCTCGTCGGCCGCCTCGAGATTGGTATTGAGTGCCGTCTCCTCGATCGAGAATTCGCGCGTCGACTTGCCCGAGTTGACGTCAACGGCGACCAGGGCCTCTGTCTGGTTGATGACGAGGTAGCCGCCCGACCGCAACGTCACGTAGGGGCTGAACATGGCATTGAGCTGGCGCTCGATACCGAAGCGCGTGAACAGCGGCTCCGGCGCGCGGTACTCGATCACGTTCTTCGCGTGGCTCGGCATCAGCATGCGCATGAAGTCGTGCGCCTCGCGATGCGCGTCGGCGCCCGCGACCAGGATCTCGTCGACGTCCTTATTGTAGAGGTCGCGGATCGAGCGCTTGATGAGGTTGCCTTCCTCGTAGACGAGGCTTGGCGCCTCACTCTGCAAGGTCAGCTCGCGCACGCTCTCCCACAGGCGGAGCAGGTACTCGAAGTCGCGCTTGATCTCCTGCTTGGTGCGCGCCGCGCCAGCCGTGCGGATGATCAGCCCCATGCCCTCGGGCACTTCGAGCTCCTGGGCGATGGCCTTGAGGCGCTTCCGGTCCTGGGGATTCGAGATTTTGCGGCTGATGCCGCCGCCGCGCGCCGTGTTGGGCATCAGCACCGTGTAGCGGCCGGCCAGCGACAGGTAGGTGGTCAGCGCCGCGCCCTTCGTGCCGCGCTCCTCCTTGACGACCTGCACCAGGATCACCTGGCGCCGCTTGATGACCTCCTGGATCTTGTAGCTGCGTGCGCGCCGGCGCGGCCTGGGCCGAGCCGTCATCTCCTCGAGTGCATCCTCGTTGCCGACCTGCTCGACCTCGGCCGTCTCGGCGCCGCCGGTAACCTCCTGGACGCCGCCCTCGCCCTCGCCATTCTCGTCGCCGGCAGGCGCGCCGCGCGCCACCTCGGCCGGACGCTCATCGTCTTCGGCAGCGGGCTGGGCTACAGGCTCGCGCCCGCCGTTGTCGTCGATGACAACGTTCCGGGTCGCCTCGTCGCCATCCGACAGAAGGTCGTCACGCAGGCCGGAGGCCTCGGCCCGGCTCAGGCTGCCGGTGCCGGCGGCACCCCGGGCCTCGCCGCCATCGTCATCCTCGCGAGCCCCGCCCGGCGAATCGCCGTGGCCGTCGTGGGCGCCCGCTTCCGAGATCGCACCCCGCTCATTGTCGGCGGCATCGTCGTCGCCCTCGCCGATGTGGTCATCGCGATTGCCGTGCTCGCCTTCGCCGTCGTCCGTGTTTTCGCGGTTGCCGGCGAGGTCGACCTCGCCCTCGTCGCCGTCCTCAGTGTCGTCGGCCTCGCCCTCTTCTGGCTCGCTCTCGTCGGTGTCGGACGCCGCTGCGCCGCTTGCTGCGGCCCGGTGCGGCTGTGCACCGCCCCCCTGCCCACCGCGCCGCCGCGCAACGGCCTCGGCCCTGGCGTCGGCCGCGGCCTCCTCCTCGGCGTCAGCGCGAGCCTCCTCGTCGATCAGCGCCTGCCGGTCGGCGAACGGGATCTGATAGTAGTCGGGGTGGATCTCGTTGAAGGCGAGAAAGCCGTGGCGATTGCCGCCGTAGTCGACGAACGCCGCCTGCAGCGACGGCTCGACGCGCGTAACCTTTGCCAGATAGATGTTGCCGCGCAGAAGCTTCCGGGCGGCGCTCTCGTAGTCGAACTCCTCTACCCGGCCGCCGCGAAGCACCACGACCCGGGTTTCCTCCGGGTGCGTGGCATCAATAAGCATTTTGTTGTTGGACATAGTCTTTTTTCCTTCGCGCGCCGGCTCTGCGGCCCGCCTATACGGTGTCCACCGGCAGTGTGCGGGTGGCCGTCGGCTGCGATACGCCAAGCAAGGGCGCGCGCCTCGAAGGGGTTGCTGGTGTGGTTGTTGGGATAGGATGTTTGGAGCGGGGCGGCCATGACACGGGTTCCATCCGAATGCCGGACGGCGAGCCGCACGCCCGTGCGGACCGCGGGGGTCCGTCGTACGTCGGCGCCAAGTGTGTAGTGGTCGCGGATCATTGTTCCGTTTCGTCCTCTGACCGCCTGCCGACCTCTGGTCTTGCCCTCAGGCCTTGTCCTAGGTCCTTGCCCTCTGGCCTCGCTCGAGGCGAGCCGCGGGGTGCGATGGCCGGAGGGCATCAGGCATAAGGATGGGTCGCTCGGGATCGTCTACTCGGGTCGTGCTCGGGTGACCTGTCTGCCAGTTGCTGTTGAAACGCGGGGCGTGTTTTCGACGTCGGCCGAACCGGCCGTGTGATGGTCGCGCCGGAAGGCTCCTTTCCAACTGGCGCCCGCGCGCGACCGGATTGCGCGAAATCATATTGCGCGACGGCACGAAACCGTGCCGACAGATGCGCGCCCCCAAACCACGCAGGCAGCGGTATTGCCGCTGGCGACGAATGGACACGCCCAACTGCGCAACCGGACAGGCGTCCGGTAGGCCGACTTCGCTTTCTGAAACCTGCGCCATGACGGCGGTCGGCAGTAAACATCGGCAAACGTCGACTGGAACAGGCGGTCGGATTGTCCGACGCCATCAGCCCGCTGCCGAAAGCCGAGGCCTTCGAGGGCCGGCTTCAACTACGCACGTACGAGCTTGTAAGGGTTCACCCGGTGCGTTGCAAGAGTGCTCGAGAGCCTCACGCGTCGACTCCGAGGTGTGGACCGTCAGGAAGGTATGGAGATTCTTCGCAAAAATCCAATTAACATGCGCCAGGATTCGGCACATACGGCGGGTTGCGAGGGCAACGGGTGCGGCGAGGTCGCAAAACGCGGTGCTTTATGCGCTGCCCGTCGGACGGACACGGGGCCTTTTTTCGAAGGCTCGCCGGTCCTGCAACGTCCGCAGGGCGAATTCGAAGGGGGTGGGCGGGTGTGCTGAGTGTCGGGTCGGGATCGCATCCAAGATGTGGCGGAACCAGAGGCGGCGATCGTGCCATCTGCGTGGCCGTTCCACAAGCGAGGCGCCAGCTTGGCAAGTGGCCGCTGGTGCTGCGTCACTGCGCCGTTCTGACGCTGGCCGCTGCATGTTGGCAGTCGATCCTCGTTGCGAAAGCCGACGCCGGGTTCGCTGTCCGAATGCCCGCCCGTTTCGATGTCCCGGCTTCCAACGCCCGAGCCTCCGGGGCTCCGGACGCCGCCCGGGTGCTGAGGGTCCAGGGCAAAGCCGCGACGCAGGGCACGACCGATGGCGACGGCTGGGGTACGGTGACGCGCTCGAGCCCGAAAAAGCCGCATGCGACACCCACTCCACCCGCAGCAGCCGCGGCAGGGACGTCGGCGCGTGCTGCACCAGCTCGGGTTGACGCGTTGCGCGCCACCGTTACCGGCGATGCGACCCGGACGACGTTCGCGCTGCAACTTTCGGGTGTCATCAAGGCCGAGATCGTGACCTTGGCCAACCCCTACCGGGTGATCATCGACATGCCCGACGTCGCGTTCCGCCTGCCGCCCGGCACGGGCAAGGACCCGCGGGGGCTCATCACGGCGTTCCGGTTCGGGCTGTTCGCCGAAGGCAAGGCGCGCGTGGTGATCGATGCCAGCGGGCCGGTGCTCATCGAGCGCGCCGAGCTCGTCGCTTCGGCAAAGGTCGGGTCGCGCACGGGCGAGAAGACTGCTGGCGAGCTGACACTCGAGATCGATCTCGTGCCGACCGATGCCGCGACCTACGGCAGCGGCACCGGCGCCTCGCGCGGATCGGCGGGCGCCGGCCCTGGCGCTTTCGCACAGCCTGCGGCCAGCTCGCCCCCGGCATCGCCCCCGGCATCGGCATCGGCGCAGCCCGCAGTCCGCGCCCGTCCCCTCATCATGATCGATCCGGGCCATGGCGGCATCGACCCTGGCGCGGTCGGTGGCAGCAATCTGTATGAAAAGACGGTCGTGCTGGCGGTCGCCCGCCAGGTCCGTGCGGCCCTCGCCGCCGGGGGACGCTTCGATGTCGTCATGACGCGGCAGTCTGACGTCTTTGTTTCACTCGACCAGAGGTTGCGGCTTTCGAGCCAGTACGCGCCGGACCTTTTCGTGTCGCTGCACGCCGATTCGATCGAAGCTCGCTCGCTCACACAGGTCGTTCGCGGTGCCTCGGTCTACACGCTGTCGGAACGCGCATCGGACGATCTCGCTCGCCGCATGGCCGAGAAAGAGAACGCGTCCGACCTCATCGCGGGCATCGACGCAGCCGAGGGCGAGGCCGGCGATCAACTCCGCAGCATCCTGATCGACCTCATGAAAAGAGAGACGTCAAACTTCTCCGCCGAGTTCTCGCGGCTGCTTATCGGGTCGCTGACGCGATCGGTTCCGATGTCCCGCGACCCGGTGCGTGCGGCGGCCTTCAAGGTTTTGAAGCAGGCCGGCTGTCCGTCGGTTCTGGTCGAGCTTGGGTACATGAGCAATCCGGACGACGAACGGATGATGATGACGGCGGACTGGCAGCGCAAGGTCGCGCTCTCCATCGCGGCGGCGGTCGAGAGCTATTTCTCGCGCCGTGGCACCGCTGGTCGGTGACGGCATGCTGAGACCGCTGCACGCAGGGACGACGTGCTGCCACAATGCGTGATAAATTGTGATATTCGCCGCCCGCTGTTGCTGCGCTGCGGGAAGCGTTCTAAATAGCGGCCTTCAATGGGATTCTGAAGCCTGATGCGCGCGCCCGTCTATCCACCACCGCAGCCGCCGAAGAAGAAGCGGAGACGCCGGCGCAGCTGGGTGTTGAGCTTCCTCGGGTTCGTTTTTGCGGCCGGCGTGGTGGCGTTCCTCGTCGGGTCAGCCGCGGCCGCCTACTTGGTCTGGCAGGCGTCGAAAGATCTTCCCGACTACGACAGT
This sequence comes from uncultured Hyphomicrobium sp., assembly GCA_964471635.1. Classification (GTDB taxonomy): domain Bacteria; phylum Pseudomonadota; class Alphaproteobacteria; order Rhizobiales; family Hyphomicrobiaceae; genus JAKAML01. The sequence goes on along the minus strand of CAYYGO010000011.1, from coordinate 57,530 downwards.
CTCGCCAAGTACGAGCCGCCCGTCATGTCGCGCATCCACGCGCACGACGGCTCGTTGATCGCGGAGTTTGCCCGCGAGCGCCGCATCTTCGTACCCATCAACACCATTCCGAAGATGGTGCTCCAGGCCTTTCTGTCGGCCGAGGACAAGCGATTCTACGAGCACGGCGGCCTCGATTTCGTCGGTATCGCACGCGCGCTCGTGAAGGCGATCGAGAACAAGATCAAGGGCTCGGACAAGCGTGACCAGGGCGCCTCGACGATCACGCAGCAGGTGGCCAAGAACTTCCTGCTCACCAACGAGCGTTCGGTCGAGCGCAAGATCAAGGAGGCTATTCTCGCCATCCGCATCGAGCGCGCCTATCCCAAGGAAAAGATCCTCGAACTCTACCTCAACGAGATCTTCCTCGGCCTCAACTCCTACGGCGTCGCGGCGGCATCGCTCAACTACTTCAACAAGGAGTTGAAGGACCTCGAGCCGCACGAGGCGGCCTATCTCGCGGCGCTGCCGAAGGCGCCGAACAACTACCATCCGTTCCGGTCCGAGCTCACGAAGCGTCGCGCCAGGGAGCGACGCAACTGGATCCTCGACGAGATGGCCCAGAACGGCTTTCTCGACGCCAAGATCGCGGCCGAGGCGAAGAAGAAGGACCTGTCTGTCAACCCGCGTCCCTTCGGCACCCACATCTCGACCGCAGAGTTCTTCGCCGAGGAGGTTCGCCGCTCGCTGTTTGCCCAATATGGTGAGGAAAAGCTCTACGCAGGCGGCCTATCGGTCCGCACCACGCTCGATCCGAAGCTGCAGCAGTACGCGCGCCGCGCTCTGATCGACGGCCTTGTCGCGTTCGACCGTGCGCAAGGCTGGCGCGGGCCGGTCGCTCGCATCGACATCGCCGGCGACTGGGGCGTGGCGCTCGGCGCCATCGACAGCCCGTCGGATATCCAGCCGTGGCGGCTCGGCGTCGTGCTCGACGCCCAGAAGTCCAAGGCGATCGTCGGTCTCAAGCCGCAGAAGCAACCCGATGGCACGCTGGTTGCGCAGCGCGAAGCTGTCGAGGTGGGCTTCGATGAGGTGAAGTGGGCCAAGGTGCTGCCGAAGAAGACCGAACCCAAGGCTGTCGGCGACGTGCTGGCGCCGGGCGATGTTATCTTCGTTGCGCCCAAGGATCCCGCAAACGTGGCCGGCGTGTGGTCGCTGATGCAGATCCCCGAGGTCAGCGGCGGCTTGGTCGCTATGGACCCGCACACGGGCCGAGTGCATGCGGTCGCTGGCGGCTTCTCGTTCGCCATGAGCCAATTCGATCGCGCTCTACAGGCCAGACGCCAGCCCGGCTCGTCGTTCAAGCCGATCGTCTATGCGGCGGCCATCGACAACGGCTACAAGCCGACCTCGATCGTGCTCGATGCGCCGATCGAGATCGAGGCCCGTCCCGGCGAGATCTGGAAGCCCGAGAACTACAACAAGGAAAAGTCCTACGGGCCGACGACGCTGCGGGTCGGGATCGAGAAGTCGCGCAACCAGATGACGGTGCGGCTGGCCCAGGACATGGGCATGCCGATCATAACGGAGTATTCACGCCGCTTCGGGATCTATGACGACTTGTTGCCGGTGCTCGCGATGTCGCTCGGCGCCGGCGAGACGACGCTTCTTCGGATGACGACGGCCTATGCCATGCTCGCCAACGGTGGCCGGCAGGTGCGCCCGACACTGGTCGACCGCATTCAGGACCGCTGGGGCCGTACGGTCTGGCGTCACGACGCGCGCGAATGCGCCAATTGCCGCTTCGACAAGTGGGCCGGGCAGCCTGAGCCCGAGGTGCCCGATGACCGCAAGCAGATCGTCGACCCGCATACGGCCTATCAGATCACCTCGGTGATGGAGGGCGTCGTGCAGCGCGGCACGGCGACGAGCCTCAAGGCGCTCGGTCGCCCGATCGCAGGCAAGACCGGCACCACCAACGAGGAGAAGGACGCCTGGTTCGTCGGCTACACGCCCGACCTCGTCGTCGGTGTCTTCGTCGGCTACGACACGCCGCGCCCGATGGGCAAGGGCCAGACCGGCGGTCAGGTCTCGGCGCCGATCTTCGGCAACTTCATCAAGATGACGCTCGCCGACAAGCCAGCCGTCCCGTTCCGCATCCCGCCCGGCATCAAGCTCGTGCGGGTCAACCTGAAGACGGGTCTGCGGGCGCAGGGCACCGAAGGCGAGCAGACGATCATGGAGGCGTTCAAGCCCAACGAGGAGCCCGACGACGCCTACTCGGTCATCGGTTTCTCCGATCCCGGCACTACGGGTGTGGCTGCGCCAGGCGCGCCGCCGGCAAATGCGTACGACAGCGAGATACAGCGCCGTCCCTCGAACAATGTCGGAACGGGCGGTCGCGGCGGTCTCTGGTAGCCGCTGGCGGTTATGCCACCCGATGGCGTTTACAGCCCCTAGTCGAGCGCGTATATCGCTCTCTCGTTTTCCCGACAGCACGTTGACGTGGAGGCTTCGCCATGCGCGCCGAGGCACAGAAGTCCGTCGAGTCGATCAAGGAGGCGCTCGCCCTCCTGAGGAGGTCTCTTTGACTGGGACACGGCCGAGTATCGTCTCGCTGAGTTGAACAAGAAGGCCGAGGATCCCGGCCTCTGGGGCGATCCGCTGCAGGCCCAGAAGGTCATGCGCCAGCGGCAGACGCTCGAGTCGGCGGTTGCCGGCGTGAAGCGCATGGAGCAGGATCTCGACGATTGCCTGACCCTGATCGAGCTCGGCGAGGCGGAAGGCGATGCGGCAAGCGTCGCTGAGGCCGAGGCGCAGCTCGACAAGCTCGACGAGACAGCTCAGCGAAAGAGCGTCGAGGCACTGCTCTCCGGCGAGGCCGACGCCAACAATACCTATCTCGAGGTTCACGCGGGCGCAGGTGGCACGGAAAGCCAGGACTGGGCGCAGATGCTGTTGCGCATGTACATGCGCTGGGCGGAGCGTCGTGGCTTCAAGGTGAAGCTCGTCGACGAGAGCGCGGGAGAGGAGGCCGGCATCAAGTCGGCCACGCTCGAGATCACGGGCGAGAACGCCTACGGGTGGTTGAAGACGGAGGCCGGCGTGCACCGGCTGGTGCGCATCTCGCCGTTTGACTCCAATGCGCGTCGCCACACCAGCTTCTCGTCGGTGACCGTCTATCCCGTGGTCGACGACAGCATCGACATCGAGATCAACCCGGCCGACATCGACGTCTCTTTCGCGCGCTCGTCGGGCGCCGGCGGACAGTCGGTCAACCGGACAGAATCGGCGGTGCGCATCCTGCACAAGCCGACCAACATCATGATCTTCGCACAGGAGCAGCGCTCCCAGCACCAGAACCGAGCGCTGGCCATGCAGCGCCTCAAAGCGCGTCTCTACGAGCTCGAGCTCAAGAAGCGCGAGGAGAAGGCAATGGCCGACCAGGCCGCCAAGTCGGACATTGGCTGGGGCCACCAGATCCGTTCCTACGTTCTGCAGCCATACCAGATGGTCAAGGATCTGCGCACCGGCGTGCAGACGTCGGATACGGCCGGTGTGCTCGACGGCGATATCGACCGCTTCATCGAATCGACCCTGGCCCACCGTATCAAGGGCGGTGGCGATGCGTCCGTTGCCGACATCGAGTGAGGCCCGGCGTGGCCCCGGCGGACAGCCTGATGCGCGCCAACGTGCAGTCCTGTGCCATGTTGGGCGGGATGGCTGCCGCGCGAGGCTCCGTTACGACCCCTGGTGATTTGGCGGCGATGTGATGTTTTCGCCACGAACTGCCATCCCCGATCGCGGGAGAGTGTTTCTCCTATACGAAAGGACGGCGTAGAGGCTCATTTTGCAGTAAACAAGGCCCGCTCCTGTCGGGGGATGAGAGGGGCGTGTGGCAGCGCCGAGTGCCCTGTGGCCTCGCATACGGCGAAGGATCGAGTACGATGTCGATGAGCACCCTTAAACTTCTTGAAGGCCTGCTGACCCCGGATATGCTGCGCACGGCCGCGCGCGCCACCGGAGAGAGCGAGAGCGGGATCTCGAAGGCCCTGGGCGCGGCATTCCCTGTTATTCTGGGCCAGCTTGCGGGCGGGGCCGGCAACTCTACGCTCATGGGCAAGGTTGCCGACATGATCAAGCAGCCGGCGATTGCCGCCCTGCTCGGCCCTGGCGGCGGCATCCTGGCTCAGGTCGGATCGCTGCTCGGTCCAGGCGGCGCCTCGGGCCCCGTCGGCTCGATCGCATCGACGATGCTCGCCGCACTGTTTGGCAGCAACACCGGCGGCATCCTGGGGACGCTCGGCTCTCTCGCGGGACTGCGCAATGCCGCCTCGGCGTCGTCGCTGTTCGGCCTGGCCGCGCCGATGGTGCTGGCGGCACTTGGCAACCGCCTCGGCGGCTCGCTCACCGGCACCGCACTCGCCGTGCTGCTCGGGCAGGAGAAGAATGCGATCATGAGCGCGGTTCCGCCCGCGCTGTCGGGCATGCTCGGCATGATCGGCGGCTTGCCCGGCGCGGCCGCTGCCGCCGGCACCGTTGCTGCCACGGCGGGCGCGGCGATGACAGGAGCTGCCTCGTCCGTTGCAACGACCGCTGCCATGCAGGCCGCACCCGTGGCCAAGGCCACTGCCACCGCCCCTGCCACCTCCGTGGCAAAGACGGCCACGCGCGAGGTCGAGGAGCCGGCTCGCGGCTCGGCCATAGGCGGCAGCCTGCTCGGCCTGTTGTTGACCGGTGCCGTCATCGCAGGCGTGGTGTTCCTGTTGTCCCAGTGCAACAAGAAAGTTGCGCCGCCCGCACCGGCCCCGAAGGTGGAGGCACCCAAGGTCGAGCCGAAGAAGGCCGCAGAGGCGCCGAAGCCGGCACCCGCGCCAGTCGCCGCCCCTGCACCGGCTCCGACCCCTGCACCGGCGCCCGCCCCCGCCGCGGCTCCCGCCCCTGCCAAGGCCGCCTCGCTCCTCGCCTCCATGAAGCCGGGCGCCGGCGGCCTGTTCGATCTCGCTCTGCCCTCGGGCAAGACGATCTCGATCGCCGAGAAAGGCGTTGAGGCCGCGCTGATCGGCTTCATCGAGGACACCACCAAGCCCATAGACAAGGGCACCTGGTTCGATTTCGACCGCCTCACCTTCAAGACGGCCTCGTCCGATCTCACGCCCGAGTCGAAGGCCCAGGTTGAGGCCGTTTCCGAGATCCTGAAGGCGTTCTCGACCGCGAAGGTCAAGATCGGCGGCTACACCGACAACCAGGGCGAGCCGACGATGAACTTGAAGCTGTCCGACGACCGCGCCAAGAGCGTTATGGCCGCACTGGTCGCGCTCGGCATCGGTGCCGACCGCCTTGAGGCCGAAGGCTATGGCGAGCAGCATGCGATTGCCGACAACGGGACGCCCGAGGGGCGCGCCAAGAACCGTCGCACGGCGCTCTCGGTGCGCGGGCGCTGAGGCGCCCCGACGGCACGTCCGGCATCCTGGTGTGTGGTGGAACGGGCGGCGTTGGCCGCCCGTACGCTTTCCGGGCCCTTAGCTTTCCGGGCCCGTACGCGTTCCTGCAGCACGTCGTCCGCCGGCGGCGAAGTGCGACGGCGACGCCTGTGCATCGGCCTCGTGCTTGCGCCATGTGCTTTCTACTCAACACGCCGGCCGTGGCGTGCTAATCGCCCGACCGGCCGAGGTGCATCGGGTACCTGCGAACGTCGAGAAGCCACGCCGCCCCATGCCGACCGCGCTCCGCCATCTATCGCTCGTCACAACCCCCGGGTTCGGCGACTACGCTCTTGTCGACAGCGGCGGCGGGCGGAAGCTCGAACGGTTCGGCACGGTCCTCGTCGACCGCCCGGAGGCGCAGGCGATCTGGCGGCCCCGGCTGGCACCTGCCGAGTGGCAAAAGGCAGCGGCCGTGTTCTCGGCCTCGGGCGAGGACGACGAGAAGGGGCGCTGGCGGATCGACAAGCCGGTGCCCGAGAGCTGGCCTGTGGCGGGCGACGGCGTCACGATGCTGTGCCGGCTGAAGGGGCTGTGGCACTTGGGGCTATTCCCCGAACAGCAGCCGCACTGGGACTGGATGGGCCAGCGCATCGAGGCGGCCGCAGCCGCGACGCCGGGCGAGCGGCCGCGGGTCTTGAACCTCTTCGCCTATACCGGGGCTGCCTCGCTCATCGCGGCCCGCCGCGGCGCCGAGGTGACGCACGTCGACGCCTCGAAGGCCGCCGTCGCCTGGGCGCGCGACAACCAAGCCGCATCAAGGCTCGCAGACAAGCCGATCCGTTGGCTTATCGACGACGCGGCAAAGTTCGTCGCGCGCGAGGTGCGGCGGGGGCGGACCTATCACGTCATCCTGGTCGATCCGCCGAAGTTCGGCCGCGGGCCCGACGGCGAGGTCTGGGACCTCTTCACGGGCCTGCCGCCGCTGCTCGCCGACTGTGGACGCCTGCTCGCGCCCGGAGCCGCCGCGATGATGCTGACCGTCTACGCGATCCGCGCTTCGGCACTCGCCTTCGACCAAGTGATGCGAGAGACGCTCGGTGCGCGCGGCGGCACGTTCGATACCGGAGAATTGGCCCTCGTTCCGCGCGGCGACGGCTTCGCCGTGCCGACGTCGCTGTTCGTGCGCTGGGCCTCGCCATGACCGGCCGCCCACCCTCCGAGCCGCGCCTGATCACGAGCCTGACCAACGATCGGGTGAAGGCGATCCGAGCACTCGAGATGCGCAAGGAGCGCAAGGAAACGGGGCTGTTTGTCGCCGAGGGCGCCTCGATCCTCGTCACGGCGCGCGACGCGGGCTTCGTGCCCGAGACGCTGGTGCTGCTCGCGGGCTCGGCGCAGGCCGGCATCCCCAAGAGGCTCGTGGCCTGGGCGCGCGCCGAACGGGCGGAGGTGCTCGAGGTCTCCGACGCGGTTCTCGGCAAGCTCTCGAGCAAGGACAATCCGCAGACCATGCTCGGTGTCTTCCGCCAGCGCGTGGCGCCACTGCCTGATCCAAGTCAGTCTTCCGCCGCCGATTGCTGGGTCGTGCTCGAGGAGGTGCGTGATCCGGGCAATCTCGGCACCATCGTCCGCACTGCCGATGCGGTCGGGGCGCGCGGCGTGATCCTGGTCGGCACTTGCTGCGATGCCTACTCGCGCGAGTGCGTGCGCGCCACCATGGGCTCGATTTTCACCGTGCCTATCGCCCGCGCATCGCTCGACGACATCGAGGTGTGGCGCCGTGGCTGGCCGGGCGACGTCGTCGGCACACATCTTGCCGGCACCACAGACTTTCGCCGCGTCTCCTACACGGGGCCGACGCTGCTCGTGATGGGCAGCGAGGGACCGGGACTTTCGGAACGATTGGCCCGCCTCTGCACACGTCTCGTCAAGATTCCGATGGCAGGATCGCTCGACAGTCTGAACCTTGCGGTCGCGACCGCGCTTGCGCTCTATCAGATCCGCGGCGCGCATCTCGAGCTACGCTAGATCCATGCGCATCGAGTATCACCGCACGCTGATCGCCGACACCGTCCGCAACGCCGCTTTCCACGCGGCGATGAAGGCGCTCATCACGCCCGGCAAGACGCGGGTCGCCGACATCGGCACCGGCACCGGCGTCCTCGGCCTCATGGCGTCGCGGCTCGGCGCCAAGGAGGTCTATCTCTACGAGACCGCCGAGGTGGCTACGGTCGCGAGGGAGATCCTGAAGAAGAACCGCGCGCGCAATTGCCAGCTCATCCCGTGCCACTCGACCGAGATGGTCGATCCGCCTGCGGTCGATCTCGTCGTGTCGGAGACCCTCGGCAACTACGCGCTCGAGGAGAACATCCACGAGACGTGCAAGGATGCCGTTGCCCGGCATCTTGCTCCGGGCGGCCTCCTGGTGCCCGCCCGCATCACCCAGTTCGTGGCGCCCGTCGTCGCGCCGCGCATCCATCACGAGCTGACCGCGTGGGACCGCTTCGGCTACGGCATCGACCTCTCGTTTGCGCGCTTGATGAGCCTCAACAACATCTATGTGCGGGGCCTCGAAGAGGCGGACCTGCTCGATGGCGGCGGGTCGGCGACGATGTGGGACGAGATCGACCTTTACCGAGACCACAAGGGCACGCGCAAGGGCGAGGCGCGCTGGCGGCTCACCGCACCGACACGGCTCTACGGTTTCGCCGTCTGGTGGGACGTCTCGCTGGCCCCGGGCATTGCCCTTTCGACCGGGCCTGGCGGTCCACGCACGCACTGGGAGCAGCTCTATCTGCCGTTGCTCGAGCCGCTCGAGGGCAAGTCGGGCACCACGCTCACCGTCGCGCTGCGCTCCCGGTCGTCGACGGAAGGCGGCACGCACGTCGCCTGGACCGCTTGTCTGCTCGATGCCAAAGGCAAGTCGATCGCGCGCCAGACCCTCGATCTCGACCGCGGCTTCCTGCCCTGAGCCGCATCAGCTTTTGAGCACGAGCCAGAACGTCGCCCACACGCTGAGGTATCCGATCGTCGCCAGCGCATAGGGTCCATAAATGTCGAGCAGCTGACTGGTGCGGGCGTTGCGCCGCGCCAGCGCGTCGCCGGTCGGTGCCAAAGCCCGCTCGAGATCGACCGGCTCGTGGTTCGTCGGGCAGCGTCCGACGGTCTCGTGATAGCGGCGGCTGAAGCCCTGGAGGTCGGCGTGCGACAGGGGCATCGCGATCTCGAGTTCGGAGGCGAGGCTCGCCAGATCCATGGCGCAGCGCTGAAGATAGAGCGCGCGGGTCTGGTAGTTCGCGAGGCCCACCACCATCCCGAAGCCGAACAGGAAAACGCCGGTCACGATCGACGCGAAGTCGAGGAACGAGTTGACGTCAGGCGGCAGCCGGGTCTCGTAGATGATGCCGAACAGCGAGATCGCGATCTCGGCCACGGTCGCAAGCGTGAAAGCGGCCACGCTCGCCGTGTGCTTGGCCTCCAGCCGCTCGTGCGCGTTGAAGCGGGCACGCTTCACGAGCCGGATCGTGCGCAGCAGCTTCGCGGCAAGATCAGTACGCGGGTAGCCGGCACCCGGGACTGCCTGGCCGGAGCCGACGTGGCCGGGTGCTCCAGAGAGCCCCCGCCGCGACTCGCCGACCCGGCCACCGGCTATGGTCTCAAACGTCGACATCGGCCCAGATCAGCGCATGGTCGGACGCGGCGTGATAGGCGCTCGTCATCTCTGGATAGACCTCCCAGGACGGCGTTTTGTTGGGGCCCCAAACTCCCTTTCGCCAGATGCCGCCGCCGGTGACGCGCCCGTAGAGCGCGGGCGACAGCAGCACGTAGTCGATCTTCTCGCGCGCCGAGCCGCGCTGATAGGTGCCGGGGCGGTCGTCGCCCTGGAACGCCGGGTGGGAGGCGATGTCCTTCAGCCCGCTCTCGCGGAGCAGCGGCGCCAGCGTCTCGCTGTCGGGCGTGTCGTTGAGGTCGCCCATGACCGCGATGAGCTCGGCACCCTCGCGGCCGAGTCGCTCGACGATGCGCCGCACCGTCTCGGCCTGGAGCCAGCGCTTCCGGTCCGAGCTGTCCTGGTTGCCGTAGCCTTTGCTCTTGAAGTGGTTGACGAGCACCCAGACCGTCGCACCGGAGGGCGTCCAGATCGCATATTCCGGGCAGTCGCGGCTGAAGATGCGCTCGCCAATCGAGGTGCGGTCGTCGACGTGGCTCTTCATCCAGCCGATCTCGTGGCGCTCGGTAGCCAGCAGCCCGACATCAATGCCGCGGTTGTCGTTGCCGTCGATGAGCATCGCCTGCGCGAAGCTCTTGCCGCGGACCGCAGGCAGCAGGCTCTCGGAGAACTGCAACAGCGCGTTGCGGCCCTCGCACTCGACGACGCCGAGCACGTCGGGTGCCACGTCGCGCACGACCTGAGCGGTGTTACGCGTTGCCACCTCGTTGATGATCTCCGTCTTGAGCTCCACCCAGCCGATCCAGTCGGCGCGACCTGCGGCCACGATCCGCGCGCCCTTGAGGCGGCTATAGGTCGACAGCTTGCCGCGGTTCTCGCGCAGGATGGCGAACTTGCCCTCGTTGGTCTTCTCGATGCCGAGATCGCGCATCAGCGCAAGCATGCGCACCTTGATCGCATCCGTGTAGACGGGCTCCTCGAACAGCGCATTGAGCTCGGCATAGCGTTCGAGGATCGGTCGGCCGTCCGCCCACGTTTCGAGGTTCAGCGCCCGCGCGCGGGAGAACAGGTTCTCCACGTTGTAGGCTGCGATCCGCATCTTCCCTCCGCGAACCGTCCCTCCGCGCACCGGGCCGCCCGGCAGGGAATCGGCTTCAGAGGGAACTATAGTCCGGCGTCACAGCGGTGCCCGTGGCTTGCCATCCACATGTCCACAGGTGCCGCCACCACGGCGCCGTGTGGCGGCCGGGACAGGCCGTCTGCGCCCCCGCCGCCGACGGACCGGTCAACCCGGGGTCGTGCGCGACATCTGGGGCTTGGCGCCCGTTCCGCCCGGCTCGTCGGCGCGCGAAGCAACGCCCTCTGCATGTCCCATCAGCATCAAGGCCGCCGCGACGACCACAAGAGTGCCGATGACGGCGGCGGCGACCCACGAGCCCGCTTGCCGCAAGCCGGCGCTCCAGCGGCGGCGCCGGGCGGCAGCGATCCACTCCGCCGTCCGATGGCTCAGCTCGGCCCCGTCCGCGAGACCGGTGTCGGCCGGCCAGGGATCGCGGGCATCGGTCGCCGGGATGTCGTCCTCCGCCGTACCGGCGGGGCCGCGATGCAGCGCCGAGACGAAAGGCCGTGCAGGCGCGGACATCGTCCGGTCGGCCGGATCGGTAAGGTCGCGCCAGGATCCGATCGTGTCGTCCGTCTCGGACATCGTGGCCGCCGAAGCCCGTAGCGTGGTCGACGCTTGACGGCGGGGCGTGCGTGCAAGCAGCGCGGCAAGCTCGTCGGCCAAGCGTTCCTCGTCGCTGGGACCGGTGCCCGACACCGCTTTGCGAACGGCGGATGGGGCGGCGTCGGCCTTGCCCTCTGCCGCGCTCGCGGTGTCTTTCGATCCGCTCGCGACCATGGGCTCGCTTTCGGTAGAGACCGGCAGGTCGTCGGCATCAGAGTGGGGCTCTGGACTCCCGGATCCGGGATCGCTCGCCTCCGCATCATTGGCTTCGCGCTTGACTGCCACGCCGACAACGGCAGCGCTGACGCCTGCTGCGCGCCGGCGCGAGCCGAACAAGGATGGTCGCACGATATCTCTCCGCATCGTCGGCTGCCGCAAAACCGACGCTTGCTGCTGAAAGCTGTCCCTCCTCGGCGGGGCTCCTCCCCCCGACCTGTGGATAGGCTATACGTTCGGCCTTGACACCGCAACATCGGGATCATGGCGGATGATCCGTGCAGGGATTTCGCGCGCCCCGGCGGCAGCTTGCGCCGGGCGCCACGCGGAATTCTCCAACTCACCGCTCGAAACCGGTTTCCTGGCCGCAGCCGTCAGGCTAAGGGCTTGCATCGGCAAGAGAGAAACGGGGCCACCGCCATGCTGCTGCTCGTTCTGGGACTGGTGCTGTTCTTCGCCATCCACCTTGTTCCAACCCAGCCCGAACTGCGTCGCGGCTTCGTGGCACGCTTCGGCGAAGGAGCCTACAAAGGCGCCTTCTCCCTGGTGTCTTTTGCCGGGCTGATGCTCATCGTCTACGGCTATCACAAGATGCAGGTGATGCCGGGCAAGAACCCGGACCTCTGGTACCCCCCGGTCTGGACGCGCCACGTCGCCGCAACTCTCATGCTGCCCGCGATCGTCCTGCTCGTCGCCGCATACGTGCCATCGCGCATCCGCGACGCCGCCAAACATCCGATGCTCCTGTCGATCAAGCTGTGGGCTCTGGCCCACCTGCTCTCCAACGGCGACCTCGCGTCGGTCCTTCTGTTCGGCTCGTTCCTGGCGTGGGCCGTTTTCGATCGCATTTCGGTCAGGAGGCGCGCGGCGCTCGGCCCTCTCGGCGCACGGACGGGCGGTCCGTTGTTCAACGATCTGCTCGTCGTCGGCGCTGGGCTTGCGGCCTATGCGGTGTTCGCACTCTGGGGTCACAAGCTGCTCATCGGCGTGGCGCCGTTCGGTGTCTGAGCCCGCCGCCGATCCCGTCGGCATTGACGGCGCCGGAACAACGACCGGCCGCCTCATCGGCATCGCCCGCAGGCCCGAGCGTCGTGTGCCAATGGAAGAGATCGACGCCGGCGAGATTGGCGTTGAGAGCGGCCTCGAAGGCGATCACAAGGGGCCGAAGTTCCCGCGCCGACGGATCACCGTACTGGCGATCGAGGATTGGCGCCGCGCGCTTGCGGAGCTGTCGGATCTCGCTGGCCCGGTGCCGCTGCCTTGGACCGTTCGCCGCGCCAACCTGCTGGTCGAGGGCGTGCGTCTGCCGCGGGCGGCCGGCGCCATTCTCGAGATTGGCCCGGTCGCGCTCGAGGTTACATTCCCGACGCAGCCCTGCCGGCGCATGGACGAGGCGCACCCGGGACTGCTGAAGGCGCTGCATCCCGATTGGCGGGGCGGCGTCACCTGCCGTGTGCTGGCCGGAGGGCATGTGCGACTTGGCGATGTGGCGCGCGTCGTGTCATCGCCCCCCGAGCGCGGCAGATTGAGGCTCCCGAGTTGAAGCGCCGCTTCGTTAGACCGCCTTCGCCATCTCGCGCAGCTTGAACTTCTGGATCTTGCCGGTGGAGGTTTTCGGGATCTCCGTGAAGACCACCCAGCGAGGGCACTTGAATTTCGCCAGATGCTGCTGGCACCAGGCCAGGAGCTCGGCCTCCGTCGCCGACGCACCCGGGCGCAACTCGACGAACGCGCACGGCGACTCACCCCACTTCTCGTCGGGCTTAGCGACCACGGCACAGTGCGCCACCGCCGAATGCTTGAAGAGTACGTCCTCGACCTCGATCGACGAGATGTTCTCGCCGCCCGAAATGATGATGTCTTTCGAGCGGTCCTTGAGCTGGATATAGCCGTCGGGATAGAGCACGCCGAGGTCGCCCGAATGGAACCAGCCGCCGGCGAAGGCTTCGTCGGTGGCCTTGGGGTTCTTCAGATAGCCCTTCATGACGATGTTGCCGCGGAACATGACCTCTCCGAGCGTCTCCCCGTCGGCGGGCACGCGCTGCATGGTCTCCGGGTCCATCACGGTGAGACCCTCGAGTGCGGCGTAGCGAACCCCCTGGCGGGCCTTCTTCTGCGCCCGCTCGACAGCGGGCAGCGCGTTCCAGTCCTCCTTCCACTCGTTGACCACCGCGGGCCCGTAGACCTCGGTCAAGCCGTAGACGTGGACGACGTTGAACCCGGCCTCGGCCATCGCCGCCAGCACGGACTCGGGCGGAGGGGCTGCCGCGGTCACGAACTCGACCATGTGGTCGATCGGGCGCTTGTCCTCGCTGCGTGCATTGAGCAGCGTCGACATCACGATCGGTGCGCCGCACAGGTGCGTTACCTTGTGGTCCGCGATCGCGTCGAAGATCGGCTTGGCGCGCACCCAGCGAAGGCACACGTGCGTGCCGCCGACCGCGGCGAGGGTCCACGGGAAGCACCAGCCGTTGCAGTGGAACATCGGCAGCGTCCACAGGTACACAGGATGGCGACCAAGTCCCGCCGCCAGCACGTTGGCGTAGCACATCAGCGTTGCGCCGCGGTGGTGGTAGACGACGCCCTTCGGATTTCCAGTGGTGCCAGAGGTGTAGTTGAGCGCGATCGCATCCCACTCGTCGTCCGGCATCCGCCAGGCGAAGCTCTCGTCGCCGCGTGCAACGAAGTCCTCGTAGTCGAGATAGGAAATCCGTTCGGCTGTCTGAGGGAACTCGGTATCGTTGTAGTCGATGAGGAGCGGCTTGACCTTGGCAAGTGCCAGCGCGTCCTTCACGATGGCGGCGAACTCGCGGTCGACGATCAGAACCTTGGTGTTGGCATGGTCGAGCTGGAAGGCGAGGATCGGGGCGTCGAGCCGGGTATTGAGTGCGTGAAGCACGGCACCCGTCATCGGAACAGCGTAGTGGGCCTCTAGCATGGCAGGCGTATTCGACAGCATCACCGTCACCGTGTCGCCGGGGCCGATGTAGCGCATGGCCAGCGCCGAGGCGAGCTTGCGGCAGCGCCCGTAGAACCGCGCGTAGTCCATCCTGAGCGCGCCGTGAATGATCGCGGTTCGGGCCGGCCACACGGCGGCGGCGCGCTCGAGCAGCTGCAGAGGCGTGAGCGGCTGATAGTTGGCGGCGTTCTTGTCGAGGTTCGCGGCGTAAGGATTGAGGTGCATGGACCGTACTGTGCAGGAGGGAGGGACGACGGATCTTCTACGCTAACGGAACCCCGCGCCAGCGGCAATCCGCGTGCACCGAGACGCAACTCCTGCCGAAGCGGTCGCCAGGACCCCGGCAGACCAGTGAGCCAGAGGGCCAGCGCCGCCCGGCGTTGCGCGACAACAGCAGTTCAGGGAGACGGCAGCATGATCGGACGGACACACGGACCGGAGACGAGGCGGAGCGCCCGCCTGACGGTGCTTGCCATGACGATGTCGGCGTTCGCGTCGATGTGGATGGCGACACCCGCACCCGCTGAGGACCTGCCACCCCATGCACTCGCGGCATCGACTGCGGACTCGAAAATGACCGTCGATCACTCGAGCTTCGACGCGCTTCTCGCCCGCGTCGTCGTTCCCAGTGCCGACGGCATCAACCGAGTCGACTACGCGGGCCTGCGCAATGGCGGGCAGGCGGTGCTCGACGCCTATCTGGGCGCGCTTCAGTCCGTTGATCCGACCCGCCTTGGCCCGGCCGAGCACTCGGCTTACTTCGCCAATCTCTACAATGCGGCCACGCTCGCGGCCACCTTGCCTCACTATCCCGTCAAGTCGATCAAGGACATCCGCCTGCCAGATACGTCCGGCGCCTTGCAGGATGGGCCCTGGAAGACGAAGCTCGTCACCGTCAACGGTGCGAAGCTGACGCTCAACGAGATCGCTGGGGCAATCCTCAGACCCACACTGATGAAGCGCGACCCGCGGGGTCACTATCTTTTGAACTGCCTTTCGCTCGGGTGCCCCAACCTTCTCCCCGAAGCGATCACCGGGGCGAAGCTTGAGAAGCAGATGACTGGCGCCGCGACCGCGTTCGCGCGCCATCCGCGCGGGCTTTCTGTCGCCAACGGCAAGGCGAAGGCGTCGAGCCTCTACACTTGGTACGAGGCCGATTTCGGCGGCCAAGCGGGTCTCATTGCGCACCTGAAAGCCGTGGGCGGACCGGAGGTGTCGGCGCGCCTGGCAGGCATAGAAGCAATTTCGGACTTCGACTACGACTGGGGCTTGGCCGACGCAGCAGTGCGCTAGGCATGAGCGCATGAGGCTCGCGGCTCGGTTGGCGCCGGGCTGCGCGACGGAGGCCTGCCCCTCGGTCGACATAGCGAACGGCGTCGATCGCTCGTCGCCGTTCGCCAAGGCTTAAGCGTTGACGGCAACGATCCACTGGCCCATTCGGCGACGGCAGCGGCTCACGAATTGCCGCTTCCCAGAGGCTGGTTCATGGTTTACGCTGTTTAGACTCGTTCGTTGTCCGACCCCCTTCTGCCGATGGAGTTTGCCATGACCGAGACCCGCCAACAGAGCATCGCCTTCTGGATTTTGATGATGCTCCTCGTCATGGTGCCGTGGGCGCTCGAATAGATTGAACGCTCGTTCCGTCAGAGCAATTTGACGGGCCGGCACCGAGCCCTCACGCTGCCATCAGTTTAGAACGGTCCGCCGAGCTGACGTGCCTCCGACGGCAGATCAGACACCATTTGCTTTTTCAGGAAGAATTTTTTGGGCCACGTTTTCTAGTGGCCGCGATCCGCCTTCCGCATCCCTCAGCCGAAGATTGGCGCCAACGGGTCGTGCTCGAGCGAGGCGCGGGGCGGCTGGGTCGGCGCGATCGCACGGCGCATCTCTCGGACCGTTGACCAACGCCCCGCCCATTCGTCCTTTGCCTAGCTTGCGGCGCGTGCTGGCGTAGTGCTGCATCCGCCATATAGCTCAGAAAGAAACCGCGACCGGGGACGCATCAAGATGCCCGGAGCGGGGCCCGGTTGCGGGCTTGGACCAGGGAGGAGTGCACGATGAGCCGCTACGGCGAGGTCTACAAGGCCTGGCAATCAAACCCGGAGGCATTCTGGGCCGAGGCGGCCCGCGAGATCACCTGGTACAAGCCTTGGGAACGCGTGTTCGACCCCTATTCCGGTCAGTATGGTCGCTGGTTCGCTGGCGCCGAATGCAACACCGCCTTCAACTGCCTCGACCGCCATGTCGATGCCGGCCGCGGCGGCGCCCGCGCGCTGATCTACGACAGCCCGGTCACCAAGACCCAGCGGACGTACACCTATTCCGAGCTGACGAACGAGGTCGCGACGCTCGCAGGCGTGCTGCTCGACCTCGGAGTCATGCGCGGCGACCGCGTCATTGTCTATATGCCGATGATCCCCGAGGCGGTGATGGCAATGCTTGCCTGCGCCCGGATCGGCGCCGTGCATTCGGTGGTCTTCGGTGGATTTGCCGCCAGCGAGCTCGCGACCCGGATCGACGACGCCAAGCCCGTCGCCATCCTCTCGGCGTCCTGCGGCATCGAAGGCGCCCGCGTCGTCGCCTACAAGCCGCTTCTCGACCGTGCGATCGAGCTTGCGAACCACAAGCCTTCCAGTTGCGTCGTCCTGCAGCGTCCGATGGCCGAGGCCACGCTCTCTCCGGGGCGCGACTACGACTGGGCAATCGCGGTGGCGGAAGCCAAGGCACGAGGACGCAAGGCCGGATGCGCAGCGCTGAAGGCGACCGACCCGCTCTATATCCTGTACACGTCGGGCACCACCGGGCAACCCAAGGGCGTGGTGCGCGACAATGGCGGCCATATGGTTGCGCTCAAGTGGACCATGCGCAACTTCTACGGCATCGAGCCGGGGGAGGTCTTCTGGGCCGCCTCGGACGTCGGCTGGGTCGTCGGCCATTCCTACATCTGCTATGCGCCGCTGCTGCATGGCGCGACGACGATGGTCTACGAGGGCAAGCCCGTCGGAACGCCGGATGCCGGTGCGTTCTGGCGTGTCATCGCCGAGCACAAGGTGTCGGCTCTGTTCACGGCGCCGACGGCCTTCCGCGCCATCAAGAAGGAGGATCCGGAAGGCAAACTCATCGGCAATTACGATCTGCGCATCCTGAGGACATTGTTCCTCGCTGGCGAGCGGGCCGACCCCGAGACCATCAAGTGGGCCGAGCGCAATCTGAAGGTGCCGGTGATCGATCACTGGTGGCAGACGGAAACGAGTTGGGCCATCGCCGGCAACCCTGTCGGCCTCGGCCTTTTGCCCGTCAAGCATGGCTCGCCGACCGTCCCGATGCCGGGCTTCGACCTGCAGGTTCTCGACGAGAAGGCGCGGCCCGTCGCTCCCGGCGAGACCGGTACGCTGGCGATCAAGCTGCCGATGCCACCGGGCTGCCTGCCGACGCTATGGGGCAACGACGCGCGCTTCCGGAAAAGCTATTTGGCCGACTTCCCTGGCTATTACACAACCTCCGACGCGGGCTATCGCGACGCGGACGGCTACGTCTATGTCATGGCCCGCACGGACGACGTCATCAACGTCGCCGGCCACCGCCTGTCGACCGGCCAGATGGAGGAGGTGGTAGCCCAGCACAAGGATGTCGCCGAGTGTGCCGTCATCGGCGTCGCCGACGATATGAAAGGTCAGTTGCCGGCCGGGTTCGTTGTGCTGAACGCCGGCGTCACCCGCGACCCGGCCGAGATCGAGGCCGAGGTCGTGAAGCTCGTCCGTGACGTGATCGGTCCGGTAGCAGCCTTCAAGAACGTGATGGTGGTGAAGCGGTTGCCGAAAACGCGCTCGGGCAAGATCCTGCGCGGCACGATGCGCGCCATCGCGGATGGCGACAAATGGAACATGCCGGCGACCATCGACGATCCGGCGATCCTCGACGAGATCTCTGACATCCTGAAGCATCGCGGCATGACGGCGTTGCCGAAGGCTGGCGAATGACGGACGACGGCCCCTGCGCGGTCCGCTGCCTGGACCGACGAGAGACCGAATGACGAACGGGCGGGCCCTCATGGGGCCTGCCCGTTGCCATTGATCCGTATCGACCTGCTGCGTCGTCTCGCGCAGCCGACGGGCCTACTCGGCCTCGTCCTCGCCGGCTTTTCCACCGGAGAGCTGCTTGAGCTTCGCGAGCACGCGCGCCTGCTCCTCGGCCTCGGTTTCGGCACGCTCGGCCACTTCCGGCTTAGGCTGAATGATCTCTGCCATCGGCCGGGCTGGCGTCGTCGTCTCCGCAGTCGGCAGCAGCGTGCCCGCCTCGGTGCCTGGCGCCCGTGATTTATCGAGCCGCTTGGCCGACTTCTTCACCTCGGCGTCGAGGTCGATCTGCGAGCAGAGACCCAGCGTCACCGGATCCTGCGGCACCAGATTGGCCGAGTTCCAGTGGGTGCGCTCGCGGATTTGCAGGATGGTCGGCTTCGTCGTGCCGACGAGCCGCATCAGCTGGCTGTCCTTCAGCTCGGGGTGGTTGCGCAGCAGCCAAAGCACGGCGTTGGGCCGATCGTGGCGCCGCGAGACCGGGGTGTACCGGGGGCCCTTGGATCGCGTCGCGACCTCGGGCATCTGCACCTTCGGCACCGCCAGCGACAGCTTGTGCGCCGGATCGGCCTCGGCGACCGCGATCTCCTCGCGCGTCAGCTGCCCATTGGTGATCGGATCGAGACCCTTGATACCCTGTGCGACATCGCCATCGGCGATGCCCTTGACCTCGAGCACATGCAACCCGCACAGCTCCGCGATCTGCTCGAACGAGACGGCCGTGTTCTCCACCAGCCAGACGGCGGTGGCCTTGGGCATCAACGGTTTGCGGTCGCTCATAAATCTTCTCTTCCTGCTTCCGCGGGGGGTCCGCGAAAGCCCAAACGATTAGGATTGTCTGTGATGACTGCCTGTATAGCGGGCAACCGCCACGGCACGCAACTGGCGAATGTCGTCGCAGTGCGGTTGGCGGGCCTGGCCGGCGCCTTCTCGCGGCGATGTTGCGGTGCACCAGCTTCGCGGCTAATGTCCGCGGCCCGTCATCGGAAACATCAGGCGGGGACAGCGAGTTGGGAGACCCACGCATGACCACCGGAGCCAGCAAGAGCTATTTCCTCGAGGATCTTTCGCCGGGCATGGAGGCGAGCTACGCACGCACTGTGACCGAAGCGGACATCCAGGCCTTCGCGGAGGTCTCCGGCGACAAGAACCCCGTTCACCTCGATGCCGCCTATGCGGCCAAAACAATGTTCAAGGAGCGCATCGCGCACGGCATGCTGTCGGCAGGCTACATATCGACCGTGTTCGGCATGCACATGCCCGGGCCCGGCGCGATCTACGTTTCCCAGACGCTGAACTTCAAGGCGCCCGTCAAGATCGGCGACACCGTCGTCGCCAAGGTTCGGGTGGCAGAGATCATCGCCGAGAAGAAGCGCATCCGCTTCGAGTGCGTGTGCACGGTCAATGAGACGCCGGTCGTGACCGGAGAAGCCGTGCTTATGGTGCCGTTGCGTCCGGCGGCCTGAAACCGGGTCCGGGTTGGGGCGGTTGCGGCCGACGCCGGCCGCCCGCTCCGCCTCCTTCCGCGCGCTGAGGCAGATCCGATGCACGTTCTCCACGGCACGAGCTTTGTCCCGGCGTTGGCCCGCGGTGCGGTGCTGGCGATCGGAAACTTCGATGGCGTGCATCGGGGGCATCGGGCGCTGATCGCGGAGGCGTCGGGGCGGGCGCGTGCGCTCGGACGGCCTTCGGGCGTCATCGTCTTCGAGCCGCATCCGCGCCAGTTCTTCGCTCCCGCCGAGCCGCACTTCACGCTGACGCCTCTATCCGAGAAACTCTCGGTGCTCGAGACGCTCGGGCTCAAGGTCGCCGTGGTGCTCGCGTTCGATGCCGGCCTCGCCGCAATGCCGGCCGAAGCGTTCATTTCCGACATCCTGGTGCGCGATCTCGGTGTCGCGCACGTGGTCATCGGATACGACTTCTTCTTCGGCAAGAAGCGCGGCGGCAACCCCGACACCATGCGGATGGCCGGCGAGCGCCGCGGTTTCGGCGTCACGGTCGTGGCCCCCGTCGCGGAAGACGGCGAGGTGTTCTCCTCGTCCGAGATCCGGCTGAAGCTCGCGAGCGGCGATGTCGCCGGCGCCGCCCACGCGCTCGGCCGTCCTTGGCGCGTCACCGGCCGCGTCGTCGGCGGGGCAAAGCGCGGCACCGGTCTCGGCTATCCGACCGCCAATGTGCCGATGCCTGCCGGTACGGCGCTCGGGCACGGCATTTTCGCGGTGCGCGCCCAGATCGACGGCATCTGGCACGCCGCCGCCGCCTATCTCGGGACACGCCCGACCTTCGACGACGGCAAGCCGGTGCTCGAGGTGTTTCTGCTCGACTTCGATGGCGACCTCTACGGCCGCAACATGACCGTCGAGTTTGTCGCGTTCATCCGCCCCGACCGCAAGTTCGACAGCGCCGATGCTCTGGTACGGCAGATGACCGACGACGTGGCGGCAACGCGCCGCGCATTGGCCCTTGGGGCCCCTGCCTGAAGCCACGGGGCCGCCCCAGCCCCTGCCCGATACAACCTGGTGCGTTCCGTGCCACAGTGACCGCGCCGCTCAGCGCGCGGCGATGAGATCGCCATGCCCCTCCGCGACGTCCTCGCCGCCCTTGCCACAGTGGCCGTATTCGGCCTTGCCTTCGTCGCCATCAAGGTCGGCGTCGGCGAGATGCCGCCGCTGATGCTAACCGCGTTGCGCTTTTTCTTCGCCGCCATCCCCGCCGTGATGGTGGTGCGCCCGCCCAAGGCGCCTTTTCTCACGGTCGTGGCATTCGGCGTTGCGCTCGGCGTCGGCCTGTTCGGATTGATCTTCTTCGCCATCGCACAGGGCATGCCTGCGGGGCTCGCCTCCGTCGTCGTGCAGCTCCAGGTGTTCTTCACCATGGCTCTTGCGTGGGTGGTCGTCGGCGAGCGGCCCGACCGCTGGCAGATCGGCGGCGGCACTGTCGCATTTGCCGGCATGGGGCTTATTGCCAGCCTGCATGTCGGCACGGCAACGATGGTGCCGCTGGTCATGGTGCTTGGCGCCGCCGCCTGCTGGGCCGTCGCGAACCTCATCGCCAAGCAGGCCGGCACGGCCGATCGCCTGGCGCTGGTCGTGTGGGGCAGTCTTGCCGCGCCGCCGCCGCTGATCCTCTTGTCGCTCGCGGTCGATGGGCCGGAGCGGGTGTGGAAGGCGCTGTCCGAGCCGACCTGGCCGGGCGTGCTCTCCGTCGCCTTCATGGCCTACCCCGCCACCGTGATGGCGTTCTCACTATGGGGCTGGCTGCTGTCGCGTCATCCCGCAGCGACGGTCGCTCCGTTCGCGCTGCTGATACCGGTGTTCGGACTGGTCGGCACCAGCCTCGCGTTCGGCGAGACCCTGGGACCTGTAGAGATCGTGGCAAGCGGTCTCATCATGGTGGGCCTACTCATCGGCATGACCGGCCGCCGTGCCGCCCGTGGCTGAGGAGCAGACCAGCTCGACAGCACTTGCCTGACCGGTCTAACAGGCCGAAGACAGCCTTTCCCGCCAGCCTGCCCGGAGTCCGCGATGCCGTCCTTTCTCGCCGCACTATCCTGGCCTCATGTACTGCCGGTTGTGTTGCTTCTGGCCTCGAACGTGTTCATGACGCTGGCCTGGTACGGACACCTGTCGTTCAAGGACAAGCCGCTCCTGGTCGTCATTCTCGTCTCGTGGGGCATTGCGCTCGTCGAGTACTGCTTCGCCGTGCCGGCCAACCGATACGGCCACGCGGTCTATTCCGCTGCCGAGCTCAAGACCATGCAGGAGGTGATCACGCTGCTTGTGTTTGCCGGGTTCTCGGTGCTCGTGCTGAGGGAGCCGCTCGGCTGGAACCATGTGGCCGGCTTCACTCTGATCGCGGCGGGTGCGGCGCTGGTGTTCTACGGCAAGTCGTAGCCGAGACCTTTCAGAACGGCGCGAGGCGCCGCCACAGGCTCTGCGTCTCGAGCGGCTCGGCGCCGCGAGGGCGGAAGCTGGCGCGGTCGCGGCGCTGGAGGTAGCGGGCCCAGCTCGCGTCGTAGGGATGGACCCAGTCGGTCGACCCGGCGCTGTCTTCAAGGGGGCGTCGCGTGTTGTGCAGCGCGAAGATGCCGCCCTTGAGGTTCGCGACGCGCGTCGCACCGGCCGTCAGTAGCCGCTCTCGCAGCCGCGTCGCCAGTCGCGAGCTCCGAACGCCGACCGAGCAATAGATGATGACCTGCCGCCCCCTGGCGAGCGTCGCGAAGCGCGTGGCAAAGGCCTCCTCGCCGATTTCGGGCTCGACCGGGTAGGCGCCAGGCAATCGGCTAACGATCGCCTCGTCGTCGCCGCGTGCATCGATCAGCAGGAGACGCTCGGGCGTCCGAAATAGGCCTTCGAGCTCGGCGGCCGTGACGTGATCGATGGATGGGTAGTCGCGTGCGATACCTTGCTGGAAAGCTTCGAGCGTCGATGTGCTGTCGACACCCGCAGCGGACGCGCGCGAGCCCGCGGCGAAGAGTGCGATGGCCAGGACGGCGAGCGCAAGGCTCGGCACCCGGGCGGCAGGGCGGGGCGGCGGACGGCGCATCGCAGTGCAGGCTCATGACGTGGCTGATCGCGACCCGACCGGTGCGGGCCCCTCGTTATATGGGGCTCTGTTGGGAAAACGCCAGATCTTCGGCCGGTCGACACCGCTAGCCTTTGGTCCTGATCCGGCCGACGACCCGACGAGGGTCGGGCGACCGTATCGCGGTTCGCTTGACCGGCCGCTGCTTGCAGCCTGCCTGGTGCATCCGCGCACGCGCTCTAGATCATTGATTGGACTGAACTTAATATAATCGGCGTCATTCTGATGGGTCTCTTTGCGCACTAGGCGGATCCGTACCGGTCCGCGTATCGTTCCTCCGAGGCAGCGCAAGGAGCATCGGGCGGCCATGACGACCTCCGGAGACAGAGCCGACGGACGAACCGACGCCGGCCGGCCACCGTCGGCGGGGGCCATGGGCGGTGTCTCATCAGACGACGCATCGAATGAGGATACCGCCGCGGCGAGTGACGCCGTCACGGCAGCGCTGCTGGTCATCGGGGACGAGATTCTGTCGGGCCGGACCAAGGACAAGAATATCGGTTACATCGCCGATCACCTGACCGCGCTCGGCATCGAGCTGCGGGAGGTTCGCATCGTGCCGGACGACGCAACGGCCATCGTCGAGGCTGTCGTCACCATGCGCTGCCAACACACCTACCTGTTCACGACGGGCGGCATCGGGCCGACCCACGACGACATCACCGCCGACTGCATCGCCAGGGCTCTCGGGGTCCCGATCGGCGAGGACCCGCGCGCGATGGCTCTGCTCGAGCCCTACTACGCGCGACGCGGGCTAGAGCTGACGCCAGGCCGCCGGCGGATGGCGCGAATCCCGGCGGGCGCCGATCTGATCAAGAACAGCGTGTCCGTTGCGCCGGGCTTCATGATCGCCAACGTCATCGTGATGGCCGGGGTGCCGGTGGTCATGCAGGTCATGCTTGACGCCGTGACGCCACGGCTGCGGAAGGGCCGTCCGGTGCACTCGGCCTCCATCGATCTCGATCGGCCCGAGGGTGACATCGTGGAGCTCTACGCCGCGCACCAGCAGGCCTACCCCGACGTTTCGATGGGCAGCTATCCGACGCTCCGTCTCGGCCGGCCGACGGTTCAGCTCGTGCTGCGCTGCAAGGACGCAGGCCGTCTCGACGAGGCGGTCGATAGCCTCGGTGCGACATTGCGCGCGCGCGGTCTCATCTGACCGACCTAACTCCTGACATGGCGTCATTAACCCTCTTTTGCGACGCGGGTCGCGGATGCAACTCCATCTGACTTAATGTCGCGCTGCATTGCACAATTTAACGCGGACGGTTAACGGAGCAGCAGACGAGCCGATTACAGAGGGAGTTTCCCATGACGTCGACCCTTAACCGCGTGCTTTCGATCCGCCGCGCGCTGACCTGCCTGGGCCTTGCAGCTTCTGGGCTGGTCGGTCTCCTGCCCGTGGGCGTGGCCACCGCCAAGACGCCAGGCTCGACCTACTGCTTCTACGACACCTGCCATCGCGTACGCTCCATCGCCGAGACGCAGGCCATGGCCGGGCGCACCGAGCAACTGGTTGCCTCGTTCTACGACGACTGCCGCCGCGACAAGTACAACCCCTGCGGTCTTACGTCCTCAGGAGAGGCCTTCCGTCCCGAGAAGCCCGACAATGCTGCGAGCCCCGTCTACCCGGACGGCACCACACTCCTGGTATTCAACGCGACGACAAAGAAGGCCGCCGTCGTCCGCGTCAACAACGCCGGACCCTACTGGGGCAACCGCAAGCTCGATCTGTCGCGCGCCGCAGCCGACAAACTCGGCTTCAGGAAGCACGGCGTCGCCAAACTGCAGGTGAAGGTTTTGAAGGCGCCGTCCAAGGCCGACGCAACCTACAAGCGCAATCGCAAGTACGAGCCTGTACCCGGGTACGTCGGTCAGTTCGCCTCGCTCGACGCCGCGCACGGTGGCTTGATGTCGGTTGCCGCGCTCGAAGCCGCGACGCAAGCCATGCTCGCTCCGGCCCTGGCGCGTGCCAAACAGGCCGACAGCGCGCTTCTCGACCTCAACCTGCCGCGACTGACGGGAGGTCCGGCACCCACCAAGGGGATCGCAGCCGCCCTCGAGCCCGCACTGATCGACAAGCCGGTGCGGGCGAGCCGGAAGGGTCAACGGTCGCGTGCGGCCGCGCGCAACTGACCGCCGACGTCGGCGCCAATAGTTGCCAATCGGATGGTGTGGGCGAGGTCAGGCCATGGCTGCGCCCGCCTCCATTGTCTGGCGGACGTCACCCATCGAAAGCCAACAGGCCAGATGGTGTGGTGTTGCCTGCGTTCTAAGCCTCGCCCGAGGCCTGGCCGCAGGTACTGCCGTCGGACACACCCTCGACCTCGATGTCGAGCGGTTCGGCCGCCGGTTCGTCGGCCGTCTCCCCTGCCTCCGCGCCGGGCTCGGGATAGAGATCGTACGCCGAATCCAGGGCGTCCAGGAACGTCGCGGTCAAGTTAAGCAGGTCGGACAGCGGCAGCCGCCGCGCGATCAGCATCGTCTCGTCGACTCGCACCGCGCCACAGTCGTCGGCCGTCGCGTGATCGACGGCGATAAAGCCACGACTGCGCAGGTACGCCATTACGCCGTCCGCGGTGTCGAAATCGTCGCGCAGCGCATGCCCTATCTCGTCGACCGCGTCGGCGAGGGCAGCGGTGCCGGCGGCAAACAGACGTGCCACGGGCGCGAAGCGGGTATCGGATCTCGCAACCTCACGCGCCCGCTCGCGCGCCTTGAGCACGCGCGCCGTAAGGGCCAGCTCCAACGTCCGGATGCGCTCAACCGCGGCGCGCTGGCCGGAAATGACCTCCGGGATCGTCACGCTGCAACGGCCGAGCCGCTCGGGCTCCCAGCGGACCCGGCACAGATCCTCCCCGTGAGCGAGCGCGGCGTCGAGGTGATCGGCGAGCATGTAGACGACCGGAGGGGCCTTGGCCCACAGGCTCATCAATTGCGCGTCGGTCATCGCGCCGGCGGTGCCGGAGACGCCGGGCGCGGGCGGTTCGGTGTCTGACGGTCCGGTTGTGACGCCGATGCTCATTCCAATTCCGTTCGCTAGGCTCCGCCCGGGGCGGCGACGTATTTCGACGCCGGCGCGAAGCAGCGGTGCAGGTAGTGCGCCGATTCGGCGACGCTCAGCACCGAACTTCCGGTACGAGGGCCAGAATTGTGTTGAGGGCGGTGTTGAGGTCGGTGCCGCGGCGCGAAAGATGCCGGCCGAGCTCGGAGCCGAACGCCGCCATCCAGCGTCCGCGGCTGTCTGTCGTGGCGCGGATGGCGTCGAGGCAGTCGCGTATCGTCGCATCGCCGACGCTGGCGTCGAGCGCGAGACGCTGGCGCACCTCGCGGATCTCGGTCGCGGCGTCGGGTGGCGCCCGGCCGCCGGACGGGCCGTCAGGTGATAGCCGTACCTCGTTTTCCGATGCGCGCCTGAGCAGCAGTGTCGGCGACAGAATGACGCCGCTGGTGCCGCCATGGGGCAGCGGCGGGGGAAGAACGGTGGTCATGCTGACCCTCCTCGGGTGACACGCACGCGCGCACTAGAGCCTGATCGTCTGTGATCGAGGCGGCTTCGCTTCCACCGACGGCGTGGATCAGACTCTGACAAGGCGACTTGGAGCAGGCCACCGAGGCTGGAAGCTGATTCACCTAGGTCGAACCTGCTCTTGAACTCGAACGCGATCCGGGCCCCTGGACCTGAACGCCCCACATCGAGGTCGATCAACACGGTCATGCGGTAGACCCCAAAGCGATCGGGTCATGTTGCGGTGATTCGTTTGGTCAAACCAGGACGGACCTTGCGCGCCGCACCGCCGAGCCCCCTGCGGCAGTGCCGAAGGCCATCCCGCCCGTGTCTCGGGCGATCCATGTCGACAAGGCATCGGCGCGGTTGGTAGAAGCGCGCTTCGGCAATCAGCGACGGAAGACCTCGAGATGTCCAAGCAGAAGGCAGGCAAGCCGCCCAGCGGCGAGACGGCCGTGCCGTCGGGCGCTGCCGCCGCAGCCGGTCCCGCCACAGGAGCTGGCGCCGCCCACTCGGATGGCGCCCCCTCGAATTCTGGCCCCTCGAATGCTGGCCGCGACTGGAGCGACACGCTTTATCTGCCGAAGACCGACTTCCCCATGCGCGCCGGCTTGCCCGAAGCCGAGCCGCGCCATCTGGCCCGCTGGGCGGCCATGGATCTCTACGGCAACTTGCGCCAACGCTCGAAGGGCCGCCCGAAGTTCGTGCTGCACGACGGCCCGCCCTACGCCAACGGCAACATCCACATCGGGCACGCGCTGAACAAGATCCTCAAGGATCTCGTGGTGAAGAGCCAGCAGATGCTCGGCCACGACAGCAACTACGTGCCGGGCTGGGACTGCCACGGCCTGCCGATCGAGTGGAAGATCGAGGAGGAGGTGTATCGCGCGAAGGGCAGGCAAAAGCCGGATTTCTCCGACCCTGCCGCCATTGTCGCGTTCCGCCAGGAGTGCCGCGCCTATGCCGCGAAGTGGCTCGCCGTCCAGCGCGAGGAGTTCAAGCGGCTCGGTGTTGTCGGCGACTGGGACCATCCCTATTCGACGATGGACTTTCGCGCCGAGGCGACCATCGCGCGCGAGTGCCTGAAATTCGCTGAGACCGGGCAGCTTTATCGCGGGTCGAAGCCCGTCATGTGGTCGGTCGTGGAGAAGACCGCTCTCGCCGAGGCCGAGGTCGAGTACCAGGATTATCAGAGCGATATGGTCTGGGTGACGTTTCCCGTCCGCGGACTCCATTCGGAAATGGTTGATCTCTATCTCAAGGAGGGCGGCGAGAGAGACCTCCTCAATCGCATCCAAAATGCTTCGATCGTAATCTGGACCACGACGCCGTGGACGCTGCCTGGCAACCGCGCCATCAGCTTCTCGTCGAAGATCGACTATGGCCTCTACGAGGTCACCGCCGCGCCAGAGAACAACTGGGCCAAGGTCGGCGACAAATACATCCTCGCCGACAAGCTCGCCGCCGATGTGATGAAGGCCGCGAAGGTCGACGGGTTTGCGCGGGTTTGCACGCTGCCACCGCGTCTAATTGCTCTGTGCGCCCACCCGCTCGCGGCGCTCGGCTACGATTTCTCCGTTCCCCTGCTCGACGGCGACCACGTCACCGACGACACCGGCACGGGCTTCGTGCACACCGCACCCGGTCACGGCGCCGACGACTACAACATCTGGACCGCCAACCAGTGGGCTCTGCGCCAGCGAGGCATCGACACGACGATCCCCTTCACGGTGGATGCCGACGGCGTGCTGACCGATGCAGCGCCGGGCTTCACCGGCAAGCGCGTGCTCAAGGAGAACGGCGACAAGGGAGACGCCAACGACGCGGTGATCAAGGCGCTGCAAGACGCCGGCATGATCATCGCGCGCGGGCGCTTGAAGCATCAGTACCCGCACTCCTGGCGCTCGAAGAAGCCGGTCATCTTCCGCAACACGCCGCAGTGGTTCATCAGCATGGATAGGCCCCTGCTTGCGCCCTCCGACTCGCGTTCCGCGAGCCGGCCGGATAGCGCGGCTGGAGCAGGGCGCGCGGGTCACAACGCGCCGACTCTGCGGCAGACCGCGCTATCCGAGATCGAAGCGACAGAGTGGGTTCCGGCCTCGGGCCAAAACCGCATCACCGGCATGATCCAGAACCGCCCCGACTGGGTCGTCTCGCGCCAGCGCGCGTGGGGTGTGCCGATCGCGGTGTTCCGCAACGTCGAGACCGATCACGTGATCCCCGGTCCAGGTTTCGCGCACAATGCCGAGTTGATCCGCCGCATCGAGACCTCTTTCGCCGAAAAGGGCGCCGACGTGTGGTTCGAGGCCGGCGCGAAGGAGCGCTATCTGAAGGGCCTCGTGCCCGACGCCGAGATGGCAGCGTGGGAGCAGGTGCGCGACGTGCTCGACGTGTGGTTCGACAGTGGCTCCACGCACGCCTTCACGCTGGAGGACGCCACGGCGTTTCCCGGCCTCGCGGGCATCCGCAGACGCGGCGCGGGCGGCAACGACAGGGTGATGTACCTCGAAGGCTCGGACCAGCATCGCGGCTGGTTCCACTCCTCGCTGCTCGAAAGCTGCGGCACGCGCGGCGTGGCACCGTACGATGTCGTTCTGACCCATGGTTTCGTCCTGGACGAGAAGGGTCAGAAGATGTCGAAGTCGCTCGGCAACACCACCGCGCCGCAAGACGTGATGAAGACCTACGGCGCCGACATCCTGCGCCTCTGGGTGGCGGCCTCCGACTACTCGGACGACCTGCGCATCGGGCCCGAGATCCTCAAGACCTTCGCCGAGACGTACCGCAAGCTGCGCAACACCACGCGCTGGATGCTGGGCGCACTCGCGCATTTCGATCCGGAGACGGATACCGTCGCGCCGGCGGAGATGCCGGAACTCGAGCGGCTGATGCTCAACGAGCTGGCCAAGCTCGATGGCGAGGTGCGCGGCGCTTACGAGAGCTATGAGTATCGGCGTGTCGTCTCGGCCCTGGCGCAGTTCATGAACACGGAGCTGTCGGCCTTCTACTTCGACATCCGGAAGGACACGCTCTATTGCGAGGCGCCGTCGAGCTTGAAGCGCAAGGCGGCGCTCACGGTGGTCGACCGCATCTTCCGCTGCACCACGATCTGGCTCGCGCCGATCCTGTCGTTCACGGCGGAGGAAGCGTGGATGCACCGCTACGGCGACAGCGCGGGGTCCATCCATCTCGAGGCCTTCCCGCAGATCCCGGCCGCGTGGCGGGACGACGCGCTTGCGCGGAAGTGGGATGGGGTGCGTGCCGTGCGCTCCGTCGTTACCGGCGCGCTCGAGATCGAGCGGGCGCAGAAGCGCATCGGCTCGTCGCTCGAGGCGCATCCCTCGGTGTTCGTCTCGGACGCGGCGCTCATGTCGGCGCTGGGCGGTGTCCAGCTCGAAGAGGTGTGCATCACGTCGGATGCAACGGTGACGGCCGGCGCGGGGCCCACCGATGCCTTCCGACTGCCGGGCGTGCCGGGAGTCGCGGTCGTGATCGGACGTGCAGAGGGCCGCAAGTGCGCCCGCTCCTGGCGCATCACTCGAGATGTCGGCTCCGATCCCGCCTATCCGGATCTTTCGGCGCGCGATGCCGCCGCGGTCCGCGAGCTCGCAGGGCTGAAGGCATGACCGGAGCATCCGATCCTGGCGCATCAGAGCCCGGCGCGTCGTGGTGGTGGGGACCCTTTGCCCGGACCGGGCTTGAGGTCGCCGCTGCTACGCTCGTCATCGACCAGGCGCACAAGTGGTGGATGCTGCTGGTCTACCGTATCGAGCAGAAGGGTCGCGTCGCGGTAACGCCTTTTCTGGACTTGGTTTTCGTCAAGAATACGGGCATCAGCTACTCGATGCTCGACGGCTCGTCGTACCGCTGGCAGCTGGCGCTTGCGGCCTTCGCTGCCGTAGCCTCGCTCGCGCTATGGGTGTGGCTCTGCCAGGGCGCAACCAATCGTCTCATGGCCTGGAGCATCGGGCTTATCATCGGCGGCGCTCTCGCGAACGCCATCGACCGGTTGATCCTCGGCGGCGTTGCGGACTTCTTCTCGCTCCATGCCTGGGGCTTCTACTGGTACGTGTTCAATATAGCCGACGTGGCCATCGTTGCCGGCGTCGCGGGGCTCCTGTATGACTCGTTCGTCACGAGTCGCAATGACGCCGCAAAGCCTATGTAGCTGCGGTACCAAGGGATTCCGGCAGGTCGCGCTGCCGGAGCGCCGGACGAGGGGATCGAGGCGATGATCGACACGAGCTCAAGACACCCGTTGCGTGCTGTGCTTGCGGCGGCTTTTGCCTTGACACTGTCGGCGTGCGCGCCGGGCGACGTGGCGCTCGAGGGCAAGGTGTTCGACGCAATCGGCGTCGCCGGTACACAGCAGGGCGGCGGCCGCAACGTGCGCCTCGCCGATCGTGCTCCGCTAGTGGTGCCGCCCGACGCATCGCGCCTTCCGGCGCCTGGCGAGACTGGCTCGACCGGCGACGACGTCCTGGCCGCGATCGACGATCCAGATCGCAAGAAAGTCCAGACGCGGTCGGAGCTTGAGAAGAAGCAGGCCGAGTATTGCAGGGTCAACTACGAGCTTGCCAAGGCACGCGGCGACAACGGCACGGCCGATACCGCTGTTGGACCGCTGGGCTCCTGCAAGCCGTCGATATTCTCGGCCATAAAGAACTGGAACAAGTCCGACGACGAGTGAGCGGGTCGGACCAACGTGCTGGTTTGGCGCTGATGCGCTGCGGCGGCCCTGGCCTGCGACATGTTCGCAAACCAAGTCTGCATGTTCACAGCGCCCACCGACATGTAGCCATCCACCAGACGTCGGACATATCGGCATGCGTCGCGAATGAGCGGCGATGCGGCGGAGGGACCGGCCGCCATCGCTACCACAGGCCGCGGCTCCAGGAATTATCCCCGGTTACTGACCGTCTGGCCGTTGCCCCGATGATTCCGCCGGGCGGCTGGACCGCGTGGCGGACGCGGACGCTCAGCAGCAGGCCGCGGCGCGTCCGGAGCTGACGAGCTCGGCCGCTTCGGGCCACAGCACCTTGGTTCGCGAGATGTCGCCCGAAGCCAGCGCCGACGCCTTGAGCCGGGAGATCGGCCAGTGGGCGCGGCCCGGAGTCAAGGGAGAGCCCTGCCGCTCGCGGTCGCCCAACGGCAAGACGTCGCAGCTCGGCCAGATGCCGCTCGACAGCGCCAGCCGGTACTCCGGAGGAAGACCGGCTCGCAACATCGACGCCTGAGCCGCGCCGACGTCGTAGTCGAGCACATGGTGGGCGATCTCGAGACCGCCGCGCGCTGGCGCAAGAGTACTGTACCAGACTCGAGACGTGCCGTCGTTGGCAGGCATGCCGACGACGCCGGCGTTGTGCCAGAGACGCCCGTCGACGATCTCGGTGAACGGAATGCCGCAATGGCCTCCGATGATGCCGTCCGCCCCTGCAAGATCGAGCTCGCCGCGCTTCACGTCGACCGGCGTGGTGGCGAACACGAAGCGATTGTTGACCTCCGCGCCACCGTGGATCACAGCGATGCGCGCGCCGGCGACGGCGATGTCGATGCGCTTCGGCAGCTCCATGAGCCAAGGCCGATGACGGCCGGAGACGGTGCGGTTGGCGAAGGCGAACCACGCGGCCGACAACCGCTCGCAGGTGCCGCCCTGCGGGAAGCCGCAGCCGCAATCGTCGGCGGCCAGCCCGATCTGCTCGTCGCAATTGCCCTGCACCACTGCAATGCCGCTGTCGCGGACCAGCGTGATCGTTGCCTCCGGGTCGCCGCAGTAGGCGGCAAGATCGCCGGTGCAGATGATGCGCTCCGGCTTGATACCGAGGCGGCGGGCGGCCGCGAGAACCGCGCGCGTCGCCTCGAGGTTGCTGTAAGGTCCGCCGAAAACCAGTATCGGACCCGCATTTCCGTCGATCAGCGGTATTGTTTCGTCCGTAGCGGCTACGGACGGCACTGCGGCAGGTCGTTCGATCATCCAGAAAGTTCCCTCGAGGCTTCGACAAGACTCCGCTGGCACAGCCGCGGCCCCACCCATAAGCAGGATGTTTCAGGCATAAGCACATCCGCAGCAAGGCGATTATTTGTTGCGCCGCACGTAACGCTTCGCGGTCCGATCA
This sequence comes from uncultured Hyphomicrobium sp., assembly GCA_964471635.1. Lineage (GTDB taxonomy): Bacteria > Pseudomonadota > Alphaproteobacteria > Rhizobiales > Hyphomicrobiaceae > JAKAML01. The sequence continues at coordinate 25,270 of CAYYGO010000011.1, read as the reverse complement.
CGAAAACGGCAAGGGCTGGGGAGCTCACCACGATGCAAGACGTCCAGTCCTTGCCAATGCACAGGAGTTATCTCGCCGCATGAAGCTCTTTGTCACCAAATACAGCCGCCGTTCTGCAATGGGCCTGGCGATCGGCGTTGCCGTCCTCATCGGGGTGGGCGCAGGACCTGTCGCAGCGGCCGGGGAGAAGCTGCGCTTCGTGGTTGGGCCGTTCCAACCGACACCATCGGATACACGCACAGCCTACGAGCCGTTCTTCAAGCACCTGGCGGACGCTGCGGGCCGACCTTACGAGCTCGTCGTCGCCAACGACTGGGCGGGCGTCTCGATCGCCCTTGCCAACAATCAGGCGGACGTTGCGTGGATGGGGCCCTGGGGCTACGTGCTGGCCCACCACGAGGCGAAAGCCGAGGCGATCGCAACCGTGAAGTACGACGGCAAGCCCTCGTATCATGCGATAATTCTGGGTCGCGCCGGTCTCAAGATCGACAACTGGCCCGAGGGCGCCAAGGGCTTGAAGCTGTCGCTGGCCGACGTCGGCTCGACCTCGGGCTGGCTCATTCCGACGCACTACTTCAAGTCGAAGGGCATCGATCCGAAGACCCACTTCCAGTATCGCGACGGTGCGTCGCATGCTGCCAACGTGACGGCGGTCGCCTCCGGTCAGGTCGATCTCGCTTCGGACTACGACCGCAACTTCAACGCCATGATCGACAAGGGCGTGATCAAGAGCCAGGATGTGTCCGTGATCTGGACGTCGGACCCGCTGCCGAACGATCCGCTGGTGGTCCGGCAGGGTCTCGATCCGGCACTGATCGCCAAGCTCCGCGAGACGGTTCTGGCGATCAGCGAGGAGCAGGCGAAGACGATCATGCCCAAACGCTATACGGGCTGGGTCAAGGCCGACCACGCGAGCTACAAGCTGATCGAGGACGCCGGCATTGCCGTTGGACGTATCAAGCCGAAGTCGTGAGGGCGAGACGGCGGGCGCGGTCGCCGAAGCGCGGCCGTCGCTGCTGCCGCCGGCCGAGGCGCCGGCTGTGCTCGTCTGGCGGCGCGCGAAGCTCGCCCTGATCGTGTTGACAGGACTGGCGTTCTACGCCGCCTGCCTCCATGTGTCCGAGGTCAGTCTCGGCCGCCTGATCGAGGGCATGCCGCGCCTGTTGACGTGGCTCGGGCGCTCCTGGCCGCCCGACTTCAGCGAGATCCGGATCCTCTCTGTGCGTGCGGCCGAGACGGTGGCGATGGCGACCGTCGGCGTGACGTTCGGCGCGATCCTCGCCGCCCCGATCTGCATTTTGGCCGCGCGCAACACCACGCCGTCGCTGTGGCTCTACCATCCGGCGCGGTTCGTGCTCAACGCGTTGCGCGGCATCGACGCATTCGTGTTCGCCCTGATCCTGGTCGCGGCCGTCGGCCTCGGGCCGTTTGCGGGCGTGCTCGGAATAGCGCTCCATACGGCGGGCTCGATCGCCAAGCTGTGGGCGGAAGCGATCGAGACGGCAGAGCAGGGCCCGATCGACGCGGCGGCGATGAGCGGGGCGGGCCGGCTCAAGGTGTTCGTCTACGCGTTGCTGCCAGACGTGATGCCGCAGCTCGCCTCGATCCTGCTCTATCTGTGGGAGTTCAACGTGCGCGCATCGACCGTGCTCGGCATCGTCGGTGCGGGCGGCATCGGCCAGGAGCTCAAGAACAGTGTCGATCTGCTGCTGTTCGATCGTGTGCTGGCAATCCTGCTGATGATCCTCGTCATGGTGACGGTGATCGACGGCCTCAGCGCCTGGGCTCGGAGGCGGCTCGCATGAGGCGGCCCATGCTCGAGGTGTCGGGGCTTTCTAAACGCTACGGCGAGACGATCGCCCTCGACGGAGCGAGCCTCGACGTGGCGGCCGGAGAGGTGGTGGCGGTGCTCGGCCCGAGCGGGTCGGGTAAATCGACGCTGTTTCGCTGTGTCACGCGGCTGGTCGAGCCCGACGCCGGAACAATCTTCGTCGGCGAGCGGCCGTTGCATGCGCTGGCCGGCGCGGCGCTGGCGGAGGCGCGGCGCGATGTCGGCGTGGTGTTCCAGCAGTTCAACCTCATCCGGCGGCTTACCGCGCTCGAGAACGTGCTGGCCGGGCGGCTGCGGGCAGCACCGCTGTGGCGGGTGGCGGCGCGCCGCTTCTCGGACGAGGATCGCCAGCGCGCATTCGATGCCCTGGCCGCGGTCGGGCTGGCAGAGCAGGCCCACCAGCGGGCCGACACGCTGTCGGGCGGTCAGCAGCAGCGGGTCGCCATTGCGCGGGCGCTGGCACAGGAGAGCCGCATCCTGCTCGCCGATGAGCCGGTGGCGAGTCTCGATCCGGAGACGGCGGAGGCCGTGCTGTCGCTGGTCTCCGGGCTCGCGCGTTCGCAGGGTCTCGCGGTGCTGGTGACGCTGCATCAGCCGCATCTGGCGCGCCGCTACGCCTGCCGGGTCCTCTCGATGCGGGCCGGGCGCCTCGCTGCGGCGTGAGCGGCGGGCCCAAAAGCCGTGAGGTGCCAGGCCTTTGCGCCTCGAATTGCACCTGGAACTGTACCTGACATTGTACCGGGGCCAGAACATGAACGCCTTGTCATTTGACTTCCCCCCCTGCGCCACCCGATTTCATGGCACATTGAACGGCGGCGCGGTGCGCACGAACGTCGTGCGTGCCCGTTTCCCAGCCCGGCCGTTTCGAGGATGTGCATCTGATGACCCGACCGCTGCGGACGACGGCTTCCCTCATCTTGGCATTGGCAACCGGCATGCTGGCACTGACCCAACACGCGATGAACGTGCGCGCGAGCCCGCGCGCCACCGAATTCAAGCTCGACAACGGGATGCAGGTCGTGGTGATTCCCGACACCCGCGCGCCTGTCGTGACGCACATGGTTTGGTACCGGGTCGGTGCGGCGGACGAGGCGCCGGGCGTATCGGGAATCGCCCACTTCCTCGAGCACCTCATGTTCAAGTCCACCGAGAAGATCCCGATGGGCGAGTTCTCGAAGATCGTGGCGAGGCTCGGCGGCCAGGACAATGCGTTCACAAGCCAGGACGTGACGGCGTATTTCCAGCGCGTCGCGAAGGATCAGCTGCCGAAGGTGATGGAGATGGAGGCCGACCGCATGGTCAACCTGCGCCTCACCGACAGGGAGGTGCTGACCGAGCGCGACGTGATCCTCGAGGAGCGGCGCTCGCGCGTCGAGAACAACCCGTCGGCGATCCTCGACGAGCAGATGGATGCGGCGCTGTACCTGTCGCACCCCTACGGCAACCCGGTGATCGGCTGGGAGCACGAGATCGCGCGGCTGACGCAGGCCGATGCGCTGAGCTTTTACAAGCGGTTCTATGCGCCCAACAACGCCGTGCTGGTGATCTCGGGCGATGTCGTCCCCGACGAGGTCAAGAAGCTCGCCGCGGCGACCTACGGCAAGGTGAAGGCGAACCCCGAGGTCGGCGCGCCGCGTGTGCGCACGATCGAGCCGCCGCACCGCGCCGCGCGCCGGATCGAGGTGCGCGACGCTCGGGCCGGCAAACCGTCGCTGCACCGGTACTATCTGGCGCCGTCCTACAACACGGCCGGGAAGGGCGAGGCCGAGGCGCTCGACCTGCTGATGAAGATCGTCGCCGGCGGCTCGACGAGCCGGCTCTACAAGACGCTGGTGATGGATCAGGTTATGGCGTCGTCGACGTCGGGCTGGTACTCGGGCGGCGCCTTGGACTACGGCAAGGTCGGCATCTACGCGGTCGGCTCGGACGTGCAGAGCCTCGACAAGATCGAGGCGGCTATCGACACGGTGCTGAAGGACGTGATCGACAACGGGGTCACCGCGGCCGAGCTCGATCGCGCCAAGAGCTCGTATCTTGCCGACTACATCTACGAGAGCGACAGCCAGAACACGCTGGCGCGCCGCTACGGATGGGCGCTGACCATCGGCCGGTCGCTGGCCGACATCGAGGGCTGGCCGGAGGCGATCTCCAAGGTCACGCTCGACGATATCAAGGCGGTCGCCGCCAAGCACCTCGACATCCGCCGGTCGGTGACCGGGCGGCTTTTGCCCGAGACCCCGGAGACGGCGGCGCGTGCGGTCGCCCCCGCCGGGCAAAAGCCGCGCACGTGACGATCGCAATCCAGCCAAGGTGGTATCAATGTCCCTCGCGCGCTCCGCGTCTCCGGCGCTGCGGATCGCGGCACGGTTCGACCTGATTGTCGCCGTCGCCGCGCTCGCACTGCTTTCGATCGTCACGCTCACCAGACCGGCCCATGCCATGAAGATCGAGACCGTCAAGAGCCCGGGCGGCATTGAAGCCTGGCTGGTGTCCGACAAGAGCGTGCCGCTCGTCGCGCTGCGCTTCGCCTTCGAGGGCGGCAGCTCGCAGGATCCGGCCGGCAAGGACGGCCTGGCGAATTTCCTATCGGCCATGCTCGACGAGGGCGCGGGCGATCTGACCTCGAGCGCCTACCAGGAGCGCCTCGAGGAGATCGCGATGCGCATGAGCTTCGAGGACGGCAAGGACTGGTTCTACGGCAACGTGGAGATGTTGACCGCGAACCGCGACAAGTCGATCGAGATGCTGAAGCTGGCCCTCACCCGGCCGCGCTTCGACGAGGACGCGGTGGACCGCATCCGCAAGCAGCTCCAGGCCTCGCTGGTCTACGCGGCGCGCGATCCCGAGAAGGTGGCGTCGAGGGAGTGGCTCTCGACGGCGTTCGCCGGTCATCCCTATGCGCGCCACGCCAACGGAACGGCCGAGACCCTCAACACCATCACCGGCGCCGACCTCGAAGGCTTCCGCAAGCGCACGTTGGCGAAATCGAACCTGCGCGTCGTCGCGGTGGGCGACATCGATGCGCCGACGCTCGCCAAGCTCCTGGACGACGTGTTTGGCGCACTGCCGGCCAAGGCCGACCTCGTCCCGGTGCCGAAGTACACCCTTCCCGAGAAGGGGCAGCAGCGCATCATCAACATGCCGGTGCCGCAGTCCGTCGCGGTGTTCGGGGCGGGCGGAATTGCGCGCAAGGACCCCGACTTCATTCCGGCGTTCGTATTGAACCATATCATCGGCGGGGGCGGCTTCGCATCGAAGCTGATGGAGGAGGTTCGCGAGAAGCGCGGCCTCGCCTACTCGGTCTACAGCTACATCCAGCCCTACCAGCATGCTGCTGTCTTCTCGGGCAGCGTCGCGACGAAGAACGAATCCATCGCAGAGTCGATGTCCGTGATCCGCGCCGAGCTTCAGCGCATGGCCACCGTCGGACCTTCCGAGACGGATCTCGAAAACGCCAAGAAGTACCTGATCGGCTCCTACCCGTTGCGCTTCGATACCAACTCCAAGATCGCCTCGCAGCTGCTCGGCATCTACCAGGAGGACCTTGGCATCGAGTACGTCAAGAAGCGCAACGCGATCGTCGAGGCGGTGACGCTCGACGATCTGAGGCGCGTGGCCAAGCGCCTGTTGAAGCCCGATGCGCTGCTGGTGACCATCGTCGGCCAGCCGATGAACATGGCCAAGGACGGCTGAGAGGGTACGCCCGTCCATGGGGTCATGGGGGCAAGCATCGGCCCGACCGCCGGGCCGGCCTGTGGGCCGACCATTGGGCGGCGCCAGGGCCATCGGCTGCATTTGGACCGTTGTCCGGCTCAGCCCGAGTTCCGGCTCGACCCGTGCACAGTCGCCACCGAACTTCCCGCCGACCGCGAAAGCGGCTATCGCTCAGGCCATTCGGCTCTGACGCCCAATGGGCCTGACGGGTCGAATCGGAGCTGCAGATCCGGCAAGACCGGCAACAGCGGTGTGCGGCCCCCGATGAGGGGGCGTCTCTGCAACGCCGTTCGTTGGCCATTGCGCGCAGTGACCAGGCGCGCGAGGGCCAGCAGGCCGTGGGCGTGGCCGTGGGCGTGGAGGGGGAGCATGGTAGACGCAATAGGATCGGCCGCACGGTGGGCGGCCGCGGGGGCCGGCCTGCCGTTCGTCCAGTCGATCGTCGGCTGCACGGAGGCCGCGATCGGCGCGCACGGGCTGCCGCCCGCGACGCTCGACGCCTGGCTCGACCGGACCGCGCCGCACGTCGAGCGGCTGCGCGACGAGCACCGGACGGGGCGGCTTCCGATCCTGCGCATCGCCGAGGAGACGGCCGATATCGTAGCGGCCTCGGCGGCGCTCGAGAAACTATCGGCCGGTGCCCGCACGGTGGTCTTCTTCGGCACCGGTGGCTCGAGCCTCGGCGGGCAGGTGTTTGCCCAGATGGCGGGCTGGAACATCCCCGGCGCGGCGAGCCCCGACCAGAGGCGGCGACCAAGGACACGCTTCTACGACAACCTCGACGGGGCGACACTCGCGGGCGCGCTGGCCGAGCTCGATCTCGCCGCGACGCGCTTCGTCGTCACCTCGAAGTCGGGCGGCACGGCCGAGACGCTGGCGCAAGCAATCTCTGCGCTGTCGGCCGTCGAGGCGGCCGGGCTCGGAAAGCGCATCCCCGAGCTGTTCCTCGGCATCACCGAGCCGCAACGGGCAGGCGCATCCAACGGGCTGCGTGCGCTGTTCGGCAGCCTCGGCATTCCGCTGCTGGAACACCATACAGGCATCGGCGGGCGCTTTTCCTGCCTCACCAACGTCGGCCTCCTGCCGGCTCTGGCGCGCGGCCTCGATGCGCAGAAGGTGCGGGCCGGAGCGCGGGAGGTCGTGGAGCAGATGCTCGCCGCGTCGGATGTCCGCGACATCGCGCCGGCGCTCGGGGCGGCCACGATGGTGGCGCTCGACAAGGAGAAGGGCATTCGCACGCTGGTCATGATGCCCTATGCCGACAGGCTCGGCCGGCTGTCGGACTGGTACGTGCAGCTGTGGGCCGAGAGCCTCGGCAAGGGCGGGGAGGGCACCAGCCCGATCGGCGCCATGGGGCCGCTCGACCAGCACAGCCAACTGCAATTGTTCATGGACGGCCCGCGCGAGATCGCCGTCACCGTGGTGCGACTGGCGACGGAGGGAACCGGCCCGACCATCGACCAGCGGCTCGCCGAGTTGGCGGGCGTCGGCTTCATGGGCGGGCGTACGGTCGGCGACGTGGTCGCGGCGCAGGCCCATGCGGTGCCCGAGGCGCTCGCGAAAGCCGGGCGGCCGGTGCGCACCTTCGACATCCCCACGCTCGATGAGCGCGCGATCGGCGCACTGCTCATGCATTTCATGATCGAGACCACGCTCGCGGGCTGGCTGGTCGGGATCGACCCCTTCGACCAGCCGGCGGTGGAGCTGGCCAAGGTGCTGACCAAGGACCGGCTGAAGCGGTAGCGCCGGCCAGCTGGACCCGTCAGGTGGACACGACAGCCGTACCCGTCCGGCAGATCTCTCCGGCAGCGTTCGCGGGCCCGCGTCTGCCTCGATGTTTCAGGGGATAGGTGAGGCGCCGACCGCCTGGCGCCCGGCCGAATCCGGCTAGATGAATTGTCGGGCGCGTGTCGCGCGGTCCGCCGGGGCGGGGTGTTAAGCGGGCGCAAGTCCTCGATGGCGGGCACGGCCCGCGCCCGGACTCGACCCGTGAGGGGGATCAGCCCTGACGTCTCGGGCCGCGAGCGCCCGCCGGCCCGTCGCGGGCGCGACATCCGAGGGAGCCGATCCACAACATGCCCGTCATCCGCCAGCTCTCGCCCGAGACCGTCAACCGCATCGCTGCCGGCGAGGTGATCGAGCGTCCGGCAAGCGTCGTGAAGGAGTTGGTCGAGAACGCCATCGACGCGGGTGCCCGCGAGATCGAGATCGTGACGGTCGCAGGCGGGCTGTCGATGATCCGCGTCACCGACGACGGCTGCGGTATGGACGCCGAGGATCTGTCGCTGGCGATCGGGCGGCACGCGACCTCGAAGCTGCGCGAGGACGACCTGTTCGACATCCGCCACCTCGGCTTCCGTGGCGAGGCGCTGCCGTCGATCGGGTCCATCGCCGATCTTGTCGTGGCCTCCCGTGCGGCAGGTGCGCGCGATGCCTACGAGATCCGCGTCGAGCGCGGCGAGCGCCATCCGCTGCGGCCGGCCGCGGTGAACCAGGGCACCCGCGTGGAGGTGCGCGCGCTGTTCTCGGCGACGCCGGCGCGCTTGAAGTTCCTGAAGAGCGAGCGGGCCGAGAACAGCGCCACGGGCGAGGTCGTGAAGCGGCTTGCGATGGCGCATCCGGGGATCGGCTTCTCGCTGGCGACGGGCGAGCGGGTCGGGCTCAGGCTGCCCGCGGCGGCACTGACGCCCGAGGGGCTGCTCGATCGGCTCGGGCGCATCATGGGCCGCGAGTTCATGGACGATGCGCTGGCTGTCGACGGGGCGCGCGACGGTGTGCGCGTCCGCGGGTTCGCAGGTCTGCCGACGCTGAACCGGCCCGACCAAAGCCAGCAGTACCTGTTCGTCAACGGCCGCACGGTGCGCGACCGGCTGTTGATCGGAGCGCTGCGCGGTGCCTACGGAGATCTCGTGCCGCGCGGGCGCCATCCGCTGGCGGCGCTGTTCGTCGAGCTCGATCCGCGCGAGGTCGACGTCAACGTGCATCCGACCAAGGCGGAGGTGCGGTTCCGCGATGCAGGCCGTGTGCGCACGGTGATCGTCGGCGCGGTCGGCGCGGCGCTGGCAGCGGCCGGTCATCGCGCTTCCGCACAGGGCGGGGAGGCGACGATCGAGACGCTGCTGCGGAGCGCGGCGGAGGAGGGTCGCGGTGCGCCGGCTGCGGCGTGGCACGCGGCGGATGCCGGGGCGGGCGGGTTCGCGCGTGCCCTCGGACCGGGGCTGGCCGAAGCCATGCAGGCTCCGCTCGCCGCGCTGGACATGCCTTCGGCCGACACGGCGCTCGTCGCGGAGCCGCCGCCGCCCGATCTGATCGACCGGCCGCTCGGCGCCGCCCGCGCCCAGCTCCACGAGACCTATATCGTCGCCCAGACGCGGTCCTCGGTGGTCATCGTCGATCAGCACGCGGCCCACGAGCGGCTGGTCTACGAGCGTCTCAAGGCGATGTTGGCGGAAGGCGGCGTGGCGCGGCAGATGCTGCTCATTCCGGCAGTAGTCGATGTCGGCGGGGACGCGGCGGAGGCGTTGGCGGAGCGGTCGGACGAGCTGGCCGGCCTCGGGCTCTGCCTCGAGCCGTTCGGAGCCGGCGCGGTGCTGGTGCGCGAGGTTCCGGCGCTACTCGGGCAGAGCGACGTGGGCGGGCTCATCCGCGATCTGGCGGCCGACATCATGGCCGACGGTGAGACGCGGGCCCTGACCGACCGGCTCGAAGCGGTGGCCTCGCGCATGGCTTGCCACGGCAGCGTGCGCGCCGGTCGTCGGCTGACGGGCGCGGAGATGAATGCGCTGCTGCGCGAGATGGAAAGCGTGCCCTATTCGGGCCAGTGCAACCACGGCCGGCCGACCTACGTCGAGCTGCAGCTCGCCGACATCGAGCGGCTGTTCGGGCGGCGGTGAGGCGACGCGGACGGGAGAGCACATCGGCGCGATGACCGGGGGCCCGATGGGATCGGCGTCTTTGGATCGCGGCGCGCTGACCGTGCGCGAGCCCCACCTCGCGCGGTTCGAGACCCCATGCAGGAGAGCCTGGCCGCTGACCCGGCGGCGAGGGTCGGAAGAGCGACCGGCTCCCGGGGGAGGGGGGACTGGCGCACACCGATGTTCACATGTAGAATAGTCAGAGGGAGTAGAAGCAAAATATTGATATTCAACGATTTTGTGTGAGCGCGTTCGATGCGTTCCATGTCGGCAGGAGCCGTTCTCACCGAGTGGTCGGATGCGATGTCGCGCTCGTCGCGCTCGTTGCAGCCGACGCGGCGCGCGCGCTCTGCCGAGCGGTCCTGGCCTTCCGTCGATGCCGCCGTTGACCACGATGTCGCGCGGCCGAGACGCGGTTCACTGAACACGCGTATACTGACAGATATTGCGTGTCCTCGACGGCGTGCCGTGGGTCGCTCGACCCGGTGGTTGCCTCCCGCCCCCGCAGCTTCGTCCGGCGCCGGTCTCGACCGACCGCCGCTGCCGGCCCGCATCAGGAACGACCTCATTCCAAAAGAGTAACATTGCACAGGAGCGCCCCATGGCCCAGATCGACGCCCGTGACAGCACGATCGCCTTCACGATGGTGGACAACTTCCAGGTGGCTTACGACAGCACGGATCTGGCCCAGTCGAACGTGTTCCGCTGGCTGACAGCGACGCCGTTCGCCATCGCGGCACTGAGCTTCGACGACAATCTCGTCTACTCGGGCAACACGCCGAGCGGCGGCGTCGTGGACGCGCTGTCGGTCACCTACAATACGAGCAACGTCTACAGCGTCACCGACCTCCGCGTTGCGGCCACCAGTCTGTTCAACGCCGGGAGCACGTTCCTGTCGGCCACCGCCTACTGGAACACGATCCTCGCAGGCGACACGCGGATCTATGCGCCGGTCGCTGTCCCGACCAACGGACCCATGCTCGCCATCTTCTTCGGCGACACGCAATCGTTCGAGACGGGCACAGGCGCGGGCGGCAACGATCTGTTTGTCGGGACGACACTGGGCTTCATCGGCGTCAACAATCGCCAGACCTTCATCGGCGACGCCCAGCAGGTGGTGGCCGGCGCCATCTATACGGGCGGCAACGACACCATCACCGGGACGGCGGCGGGCGACGCCATCGGCGACGTCAGCTACAACGAAGGGGTCGTCACGGGCGGCAGCGACAGCATCACCATGACGGCCGGCGTCTCGGGCGGGTTCACGGGCCAGGTTGTCGGCGACGTCCGGCAGTCGTTCGGCACCGTGATCGGCGGCAACGACACGCTGTCAATGACCGATACCGGTTCCTTGACCGTCGTTGCGGGCGACGTTGTCTCAAACGACGCCGCGACCACCGGCGGCAACGATACGATCACCGTCCGGAGGGTATCGGCCGCCTTCGACATAACGACCGGCAGCATTGTCGGAGACGTGCGCGACGGCTTCCTGCAGACCACCGGCGGCAACGACACGATCACGATCACCGGTGCAGGCGGCTTCGTCGCCGGCGAGGGCACCAACGTGGTCTCGGGCGACGTGCGCACGCACGGCGGCGCGGGGATCAACGTCTTCAACGGCGGCGGCGACACGCTGACCCTCACCAACGTGAGCTATGCCGCGATGGTGGGTGACGCCTACACGGTGACCGGGGGCACGATTACCGGCGGCATCGACACGATGACGCTGACGAATGCCGTGGGCCTCGTCTCCGGTGATCTGATCGACATCCTGGGTGTGGCCACGTCGTTCCTCGGCCGCGGCGACACCATCGCGGTGACGCAGACTGCGCGCAGCAGCGCGCAGACCGTCTACGGAGATTTCCGGGATTCGCCGTCGAGCATCGACATCGTCATCACGGGCGGCAACGACACGATCGTCTATAACGATCCGGGCTCGACACTCGCAGGCGTGGTTCTAATCGGCGACGGCGGCTCGACGACCGATGCCGCCCTGGTGATCGGCGGCAACGATACCATCACCTATAATGGCGGCGCGGCCGTCAAGGTCATCGGTGACGTCTCCGGACTCGACACCTTCAACTTCACCGCAGGCAACGACACCATCGTCACCGGCAGCGGCAACGACACCATTTATGGCGACTTCGAATTCGGAGGATTTGCCGTCGGCGGCACGGGCGGCAACGACATCATCGTCGCCGGTAGCGGTGACGACACGATCTTCGGCGGCATCGGCAACGACAACATTTATGGCGGTCTCGGCTCGGATACGATCGAAGGCGGTCTCGGCGACCGCGACGTGGCCCGCTACGACAACGTGGCTCAGTCCGTCTACGTGGATCTGCTCGGTATTTCCGGCAGTCTCGGCAAGGAGGCGATGGGGCAGGGCTTCGACGACCTCATCGGCATCGAGGACGTCGTCGGCTCGAACCTCAACGACGACCTGCGCGGCGATGCCAACGTCAACTATCTCTATGGAGCGGGCGGCGCGGACCGGCTCGACGGGCGGGGCGGCAACGACCTCTATATCGGCGGCGACGGCAACGACGTGTTCGTGATCGCCGACGCGGGCGATGCGATCTCGGAGACCAACGCCAACACCGCGACTGGCGGTTTTGACACAATGTGGGCGTACGTCTCGGTGACGGCGGCGACCAACGTCGAGGCGGTGCAGTTGCAGGGTGGCAGCAACCCCATCAACGCCACCGGCAACGCGCTGAGCAACTATCTCGTCGGCAACAGCGGCGTGAACGTGCTCGCCGGCGTCACCGGCATCGACTTGCTCGAAGGCCGCGGCGGCAACGACTTCTTCTATTTCGGCGCGCTCAACCACTCAGGCACCGGGCTGGCCAACGCCGACCAGATCCTCGACTTTGCGACCGGTGACAAGATCCACGTCGCGGCGATCGACGCCAACGCGGGGCTCGCCAACGACCAGGCGTTCGTGCGCGACCTCGGCGGCTCGTTCGACGCCGGCGAGTACCGCACGGTGACGTCGGGCGCCGATCTGCTGGTCGAGTTCAACGTCGACGGCGGCGCGGCCGACATGGTGATCCTGGTCAAGAACCGGGCGAGCCTCGCCGACAGCGACTTCCTGCTCTGATCGGAGAAGCCGGCGCCGGCCGTGTGCGTGATGGTGGTGCATGACAGCACTTGAGGTCAACTCCGACTGCTGTTTGGTTGCTCGTTTCGGCTCAACCTAGGGTCCGTCGATCGGGTGGCGGTTGGAACGGGCCTCGTCGTCTAGAGCAGGCTCGACCCTGACGGACGAGCTTCCAGCCTCGGTGGCCTGCTTCAAGTCCTTTTTTCAGAGTCTGATTCACGTTCTCGATGGAAGCGAGGCCGCTTCCATCTCAGACGATCAGGCTCTAGCCGCGACCGGACGGTGCCTCTATGGTCTCGGGCGCATCGCGGTTTGTCGTCGGCGTCGATCTCGGCCGCCCGATGATCGCTTGTGCAGACGGTCCGCACCGCCGGGGCTCGTGCAGGGACGACAGGATGAACCACGACAGCTACGCCGACGACTACATTTCCGGCATCCTCAACGAAGCGCGGGTGTTCGCCTTCGTCGGCGCCTCCGCCAACACGTCGCGGCCGAGCTACTTCGCGATGAAGTACCTCATCGCCAAGGGCTACACCGTGATCCCGGTGAACCCGGGCATCGCGGGCCAGCAGGTTCTGGGCCAGACCGTGGTAGCGCGCATGGCCGACCTCTCGGCGCCTGTCGACGTGATCGATGTGTTCCGCAATTCCGACGCCGCGCTCGAGATCGTGCGCGAGGCGATCGGACTGAAGGACAAGCTCGGGCTCAAGGCGATCTGGATGCAGCTCGGGGTTAAGAACGCCGAGGCGGCGCAGCTCGCGGAGGAGGCGGGCCTGCGCGTCGTCATGAACCGCTGCCCGAAGATCGAGTACGGGCGGCTGTCGGGCGAGATCGGTTGGGCGGGGATCAACACGGGGCGGATCACCAGCGTGCGCCCGAAGCTTGCGCCCTTCGGCGTGCAGAACCAGGTGATCGGGCGCGGCGGGCGTTGATCGGGCGGCGGGTATCCGTGCGGGGCCGTGTCGTCCGGTGACTGCCGGCCTTCCTTGCGAGATGTTTAGGGCTTGGCCGGTGGCGGGAGCCGCGGTGTACCGCGTGCGACCCATCCGCCCTCGGCCGGGTCGGCGGCGAGGTAATAGCTGTGCACCCAGCCGGACCGGCCGGCATGGCGGATCGGGCACCACTCTGCGAGGCATTGTCCGACCAGCGCCACGCCACGGCCCTGCGGCGGGATGGCGCCCACCGTCGGGTGCTCGGCGGACGGTCCGCTGCGAATGTTCAGAACGTCGCTGTCCTCGACGCTAACCACGCGGTAGCGCGGGCCTCGGACGGACATCATGCCCGGCAACGGCGGACGGGCAGCGGCGGTCGGCAAAAGCCGACCCGGATCTGGTGACAAGCCGGCCTGGACGAGTGCGGACGGGCTGGGCGGCCGGGCGGAGACAGCCGTCGCGCCGGCGCCGGTCTGAGGGGCGGCCGCGGCTTTCCAAGGACCGGACGCTTTCGCAGGCGCGGCGGCGGACGCAGTGGCGCCTTGGATCGCGGGCTTTGCGGGCGCGGCGGGGCGCGGCGGCTGGACGGCCGCCAAGGCCGGTGGCTGTGCCGTGGCGTTAGAAGGAGGCGGGGTCGCCGGCCGCGCGGCAGCCTTCGGGGCGGCGACGGCGGCTGCCGAAGGCTGGCTTTGGGGTGCAGCGCTCCGGCTCGTGGTAGCGGTGGGTGGGGTGCTCTGGCGCGCTGCGACGGCCGACGGAGCGGGTGGCGGGCGCTGGGCGCGCTGGGTGACGGTGCCGGTGCCGGTCTCGCCGTCCTCCTTTTCCCAGAAGATGCGCGCGCCCTCGTGGCGGATCTTCATGCAGCGCCGCTCGCCGTCGAACCACTTCGACCATTTGTAGCAGAGCCGGTCCTGCGCGACCCACCACTTGCCGGTGTCGCTCGGCGAGCCGAGGTAGAACGAGAGGCTGCCGGCCTCGCCGCTGAGGGTGCCGTCCTCGCCGTGGCGGATCGGAAGCTTGAAGCCCATCGGCGCGTCGATGACGACGCTCGAGCCGGCGACCAGCTCGTTCAAGGCGTCACCGCTCAACGGGGTCGGATCGGCCGCCGCTGAAGCGGCGGCGACGAGCGAGACTGAGAGCACGAGGGGACGAAGCATGCGGATAGTGACCTGCACAGACGATGAGCAAGCTTGAACGGGAGTGGTCAACAAAGCATTGACGACCGCTCGGCAGTTTGTGCGCGGCGAGTGTGGCGGGAAGACGGACGGCTCGCCGCTGCCGTCACTTCGCCCCAATCAGGACGGGCGCCGCCAGGATGCGCCAAGTCGGTGGATCGCTGCCAAGCCAATCCAGACCGCGAACGGCAGCCAGTACACGAGGCCGTAGATATGGTTCCAGGTGGCGCCGCCGGGGGGGCGCGGAAGGTGCAGCGCAGCCGCTGTCAGCGTCATCAGCAGCGTGGCCGGATGGGGGAATACTGCGAGCAACGGCACCAGCCAGCCGAAGTACCATGGATAATGCGAGGAGGTGAGCCAGACGAAGGCAGCGGCCAGCAGCACGAGCTGCTCGGGCCGGATGGCCTCGCGCGGCTTCGACGCAAACACGCCGAGCGCAATGACGCCGAGCGCGGCGAGCGCCAGGAGGGCGAAGGTGCTGCCGGTCATGTCGCCGACGCCGAGCTCGCGGATGAACCAGAGCGGATGAAAGCCCCAGCCTTGCTTGTAGCCCTCGTTGTCGAGGTGGGTGAACAGATTGCCGACGACGCGCGAACCGGCCACGGCGAGATGGGGCAGGTAGAGTGCGACCGCGGTCGCGGCGAAGACCGCCGGCATCCGCCAGTCCCATCGCCGCCACAGTGCGGGCACCAGCGCGAGCGGGAAGTACTTGACCAGGACCGCACCGGCGAGAAAGGCGCCTGCAAGCCCATCGGCCGCGGCGCGGCGGCGCGCGGCGACCGCGGCGGCGATGGCGGCGACGAGGAGCGCAGTGGCCACGGCGTCGATATGGGCCTGGCTCGCGAACTCCCACAGCGGCAAGGGATGCCAAGCATAGATCAGCACGCGGTCGCGCGGCAGTCCGGTGGCATCGAGCCAGCGGACCAGGGCCGCAACGGTCAGCGCCTCGAAGCACACCATGACGATCTTCATGCCGTTGTGGCCGCCATCGAGGCCAGACCCGACGAGCCGGTCGAGCCAGGCGCCTGCTGCAAAGACAAGTTGGGCCACGGGGGGGTAGATCGTGTAGGCCGTGTCGCGCTGGTTGATGTGCGTCCAGATCGCCGGATCCCGGAAGCGCTCGAGGAGCGGGTCGGCCGGGATATAGAGGTAGGGGCTCACGCCGGCGAGCGTCAGCCGGCCGTCCCACACATAGCGGTAGGCGTCGGTGGTCAGTCCGGGCTCGGTGGTCATCGCCATGCCGCGCAGCACAGCGGCGACGGCGAGGATGGCGGCGAGGCCAATGACAGGGGCGGACCTAGCCGGCCGGATCAGCACAAGTGCGACGGCCGCCGCGTAGAGCGCGCCGTGGACGAGGGCGAAGATGACGTATGTGACGGCGTCGTAGCGATCGACGGCGAGCGCGGCATGGGCGGTGACGGCAGCCATGGCCAGCGCAAGCGCAGCCAGGGCTGCTGGTCGTGCGCCTTCTGGTCGTGCGCCTTCTGGCCGTGCGCCGTCAACTCGAGCGCCGGCCGGCTGCGCGGCCTGGTCGGGGAAGGAGGCCGGTGCGGTCACAGGGGGCCTTTCAACTCGAGCATGATGCATCGTATCGGGTCGGAGGGGTGCCCCCGGAGCGGCGTCTTCGGACGGCTGGGACAGCGGCTGGATGGGCGGCGGGAACCACGAATGAGGCCCCCCGTGGGGTTACGCTCGCTGCCGCCCTTCGTTTCCAGTCGGGCGCCAGCGGCTGCGGTCCGTTGCACTCCGGGCACGCGCCCAGGAGCCTCGGGCTTTCGCACACCAATTTGACGGGTCGACGGCGGCTTCATCGATGAGACACGAGTGCTTCGGCGCCGACGACGGTGTCGCCTGTGAGTTCGAAGGCGGCCGACAGGGTGGCCGTCGAGCTGCCGCCGGCAAACACCTCGAACGGGCCGGGCTCGACGAGGTGGCGGCCGCCGTCGTCGTGGAACCCGAGCTCGGCCGCGGCGACGCGGAACACGAGGCGGCGGCTTTCTCCCGGGGCGAGCGCGACCTTGTCGAAGGCAATCAAGCGGCGCAGCGGGCGCGAGCGGCTCGCAACCTTTTGGTGGACATAGATCTGCGCCACCTCCTGCCCTGGCCGCGCACCCTCGTTCGTGACCGTGACCGCAATCTCGACGGCGCCGCCAGCGGTCGACGCCGATGGACCGGCGGCGAGATCGCGGAAGGCGAAGCGCGTGTAGGAGAGGCCGTGGCCGAAGGGATAGAGCGGGCGCACAGCCTCGTCCCGGTAGCGCGAGGTGTAGCGGTCCTCACCCGGCGGGCGGCTGGTCGGCAGTCCGTCGTAGGCGATCGGCAACTGGCCGACGGAGCGCGGGAAGCTCATCGGCAGCTTGCCGGACGGGTTGGCCGCCCCGGTCAGGGCCTCGGCGATAGCGGCTCGTCCCTCTGTGCCGCCGTGCCAGGCGACGAGCGTGGCGGCGGTGAAGGGCTCGGTGGCGGTCAGCGCCAGGGGGCGGCCGGTATTGACCACGAGCGCGACGGGCGTGCCGGTCTTCGCGACGGCCTCGAGCAACCCCTGCTGCGCGCCGGTCAGCCCCAGATAGGCACGCGAGGTGCCTTCGCCCGAGATGTCGCAGTCCTCCGAGACGACCAGCACGACGAGGTCGGCGGCCCGGGCGGCTTCGGCGGCCGCGCCGAAATCGCCGGCTGTGAAGCCGCAGGTGTCGGCGAGGCCCGGTGCGACCGCCAGGGTTTGCCCCGGCGCCAGCCTCGCGCGGAGTGCGCCCTCGAGCGTCTCGGTCGACGGACGCGACAGCGCCGCCGGGCCCCACCAGCTCAGGTCGTAGTCGCTCTGCGCCCAGGCGCCGACAAGCGCGATGCGGCGCACGGACGGCGCGATCGGCAGTGCGCCGCGGTCGTTTTTCAACAGCACGAGCGATTGCCGGGCGGCCTCGCGCGCAGTGGCGCGAACCGCCGCCTCCTCAGGGGCAGGCAGCGACGTCGGTTGCGGCCGGTCGAAGAGGCCCATGCGGAACTTGGTGGCGAGCACGCGCCGGACCGCGGCGTCGAGGACGGCGGCCGGCACGCGACCGGCGGTGATCTCGTCGGCGAGGTGGCGCTCGTAGGCGGCGCCCTCCATGTCGACGTCGATGCCGGCGAGGATGGCCTTGCGTGCGGCGGCGGCGAGATCGGCGGCGACGCCGTGGTTCAGCAGCTCGCCGATCGCATTGTAGTCGGAGGTGACGAAGCCGTCGAAGCCGAGCCGGTCGCGCAGAAGATCGGTGATCAGGCGGCGGTCGGCGGAGACGGGGACGCCGTTCACGGTATTGAAGGCGGCCATGACGGTCTCCGAGCCCGCGTCGAGCGCGGCGCGGAACGGGGGCAGGTAGCGATCGAACAGCTCGGAGTCGGGGATCATGGCGCCGGCATAATCGCGTCCGCCTTCCGGTGCGCCGTAGCCGATGAAGTGCTTGACCGCTGTCGCGAGCCCGCCGGAGCGGTAGCCGCGTACGCGGGCCGCGGCCATGGCGGCGCCGAGGACCGGGTCCTCGCCCGCGCCCTCGATGACGCGGCCCCACCTCGGATCGCGCGAGATGTCGACCATTGGCGCGAAGGTCCAGTTGATGCCGTTTGCGGCCGCCTCGCGAGCGACGGCAGCGCTCGCGGCCTCGGCGAGCGCCGGGTTCCAGGTGGCTGCCAGGGCGATCGGCTGAGGAAGGGCGATCCGGAATACGTTGATGGCGTCGAGCCCCATGATGAGCGGGATGGCGAGCCGCGACGCGCGGGCGGCCTCCTGGAACCGGCGCACCTCGTCGGGGGCGACGACGTTCAGCATGAGGCCGATCTCGCCGCGGCGGACCCGGTCGAGCTGCGATCCGAAGCTCTCGGCCCGCGAGACGAGATTGAGCTGGCCGATCTTCTCGGCGAGCGTCATGCGCGCAAGCAGTGCCTCGACGCGTGCGGCAACCGGCTGGCCGCTGCCAGGGGAGGCGGGGGCATCGGCCGCGCGGGCAATGACTGGCAGCAGCCCGATGGTCGCGAGAAGCAGGAGGAAGGGGCGGCGCATGGTGTCGGGTCCTCAATCAGCTTGCAGCCGTCGTCGCGGGCCCCCGTAGTACGTCGGGGGGCGGCGGGTCGCAGTCATAGTGCGCCGGCGGGCCAGGGTCCAATCGGGCGCAACTGATTGCTCGGCCGGATGCATAAACCTTCGAGCCGTTCTGGATTATGCTTTGCCGGCATCGGGTCGCACGCTGGCGGGGGGAGGCCTCCGCGCTTGGGCCCAAATGTCACGCCCGGCGAAAGGATGAGATGCCTTGAGAGGGTCCAAATTTCAGGGCAAAGCTGATCTGGATAGTCCGTCCAGCAGTATCCACGATGGCTCGGGGCTAGCGGCCCAGTCCGGCCGTCATGCGCGAAGCGCTTTGTGCCCACTGCAAAAATGCGGCAGGCCAACAGAGACGTAAAGGTTTCTCGGAGAGGTCCATGAGGTCCAACGCGGTGAAATCCGTGGTGCTCGATGTCGACTGGACGGCACAAACCGTGCTGCCGATCGAGTTCCAGGGGCAGGAGCTTCTGCTAGACGCCCGTGCCTATCAGGGCGTGGATGCGGCGTCGCAGGCGCTGGCGCTGATCCATCGTGAGCCCGCAGCACCTGCCGGCACCTTGCCGCTGGTGCGGGTTCACTCGGGTTGCGTGACGGGCGATATCTTCCACTCGCTGAAGTGCGACTGCTACGCACAGCTTCAGGAAGCCATGAAGCGGATCGTGGCAGCGCCGGTCGGCGTGGTGATCTATCTGCCCTATCACGAGGGGCGCGGCATCGGGCTCGTCAACAAGATCCGTGCCTATGCGTTGCAGGACCAGGGTCTCGACACGGTCGATGCCAATATCGAGATCGGCGCCCCGATCGACGCCCGCGAGTACGACCTCTCGGCCCAGATCCTGTTCGACCTCGGCATGCCGGAGATCCGGCTCCTGACCAACAATCCCGCCAAGGTCGAGGCGCTGAAGGCCCAGGGCATCAAGGTCGCAGAGCAGGTGCCGGTGGTGACGCCGCCGAGCCTCTACAACAAGCGGTACCTCGAGACCAAGCGGGCACGGATGGCGCACAAGATCTGACGCGGCGCCGCCACGCTGGAAACAATCGAAAGCCCGTCCCGCCACGCGCGGGGCGGGCTTTCCTCGTTTTGCGCTGGTCGCCGCCGCGCGGGGTCGAGATGAACGATCAAAGCATTTTTTTATCGACCGATACAAAATGATCGGCTAGGAGAAGCTCGTCGCTGGGCGAACAGCCGGCCTGGCGGCGAGAGAGATCACGGCTCAAGAAAAACGCGCCGCTTCCCCGGACTACAGGAGACGACCCGCTTGGCCCGCCCGCGCGAGTTCGACGAGGAGAAGGCGCTCGACGCGGCGGTCGACTGCTTCTGGAAGGGCGGTCTCGACGCAACCACGATCCGCGACCTTGCCGAGCAGATGGGGATCAACGGTCCAAGCCTCTACAACGCATTTGGCGACAAGCGAGCGCTGTTCGCCCAGGCGCTCGAGCGCTACGTCACCGTCCGCGTTCGCGAGAGGTTGGCGCGTCTCGAGGCGGAGACAATACCGCGCCGGGCGCTGGAGCAGTTCTTCGCAGTCACCGTCGAAGGGGCGCTAGCCGATCCGGAGCAGCGCGGCTGCCTGATCATCAACTCGGCGTTGGCGCTGGGTCCGGACGATGCCGGGCTGCGGCCGCAGATCAGTGGCTATCTCGATGAAATCGAAGCCTTCTTTCGTCGTCAGCTCGAAGCGATCGCTGCCACGTCGGAGGGCGCGCGCCTCGTTGCGTCACCCGTGGACGGGGCGCGACTGCTGTTGTCGGCGCTGATCGGGCTGCGTGTGCTTGGGCGGGTGAGGCCTGAAAGGGCCGTGCTCGAGAGCATCGTGCGCGCCGCATTCCAGTCGATCGGCCCGCCGCTTGCTGGAACCTATCAACCCGGGAGCCCCCCATGATCGACTTGCACTACTGGACGACGCCCAACGGCCACAAGGTGACGATGTTTCTGGAGGAGACCGGGCTCGCCTACCGCGTTGTGCCGGTAAACATCAGCAGCGGCGAACAGTTCCGCCCCGAGTTCCTGGCAATTGCGCCGAACAACCGCATCCCGGCCATCGTCGATCACGCGCCGGCCGATGGCGGGGCGCCGGTGTCGCTGTTCGAGTCGGGGGCGATCCTGCTCTATCTGGCCGAGAAGTCGGGCCGGTTCCTGCCCGCCGACCTCCGCGGCCGCGCCGACGCTTTGCAGTGGCTGTTCTGGCAGATGGGCGGGCTCGGGCCGATGGCGGGCCAGAACCACCACTTCGTGCAGTACGCGCCCGAGCCGATCCCCTACGCCATCGATCGCTATGTCAAGGAAACGAACCGGCTCTACGGCGTGCTGAACCGGCGGCTCGCGGACCGCCCGTTCGTCGCGGGCGACTACTCGATCGCCGACATGGCGGCCTATCCGTGGGTCGTGCCGCACAAGCGCCAGCAGCAGAACCTCGACGACTTCCCCCACATCAAGCGCTGGTTCGAGGAGATCGGTGCGCGGCCCGCGACGCAGCGCGCCTATGCCATCGCCGAGAGGATCAACGCGGCGCCCGTGGTTACGGACGCGGCGCGCGGGGTGCTGTTCGGCCAGACGGCCGCGAATGTGACCCGCTGAGCCCTGCGATATGCCCGGGGCCTAGCGATGTGCCCTCGGCTGACTGTGATGGGCCCGGCCACGTCCGTGGTGGCCCAGGCGACCCGGACTGCCAGAAAGCCCCCACCAGAGATTGTCAACCAGGAGAGACGCCATGATGAAGTTCTACTTCAATGCCTCGCCGAACCCCTCGAAAGTGGCACTGATGCTCGAGGAAACGGGCCTTGCCTACGAGCCGATGCCGGTTGACACGCGCAAGGGCGAGCAGTTCGCGCCGTCATTCGTCGCGCTCAACCCGAATGCAAAGGTGCCGGTCCTGGTCGATGGCGACGTCGTGGTGCGCGACAGCAATGCCATCCTGCTCTATCTGGCGGAGACCACGGGCAAGTTCCTGCCGCCCGCAGGTGCCGCAAACCGAGCCGAGCTGTTGTCGTGGATGATGTTCGTGGCAACGGGCGTCGGGCCCTTCTCTGGCCAGGCGGTGCACTTCCGCCATTTCGCACCCGAGAAGGTTCCGTATGGCATCGAGCGCTATTCGTTCGAGGCGCGGCGCCACTACGCCGTCGCCGACCAGCACCTATCGCGCCACCGCTACATGGTCGGCGACACCTATACGATCGTCGACATGAACCTGTGGGGCTGGGCGCGGATGCTGCCGTTCATCCTCGGCGAGGACGCGCTGGCGGGCTTC
This sequence comes from uncultured Hyphomicrobium sp., assembly GCA_964471635.1. Lineage (GTDB taxonomy): Bacteria > Pseudomonadota > Alphaproteobacteria > Rhizobiales > Hyphomicrobiaceae > JAKAML01. Next base: position 3,281 of record CAYYGO010000011.1, on the reverse strand, counting down.
CCGAGCTTGAAGCGCCTCGTCGACGAGATCTCGGCCCGTCCGGCGGCGGCGCGTGCGCTGGCGCTCAAGGACCGGTTCCCGTTCAAGGCGGAGATGGACTCGGAGGCGCGCGCGCACATGTTCAAGCATCTCGGCAAGCCTGCCGCGGCCTGACCCTCTACGACCTGACCCGCTATGACCTGACACTCTATGAACTCCGGGCCTCGGCGACGGCGGCCGATGCCGCGGTCAGCCCATGCGGCTGATGGGGTCCTGGGCCAGCGCGCCCGGGACCGTGAAGCCGCCCTCGGCGACCAGGCGGGCGAAGAGGCCGCCGTCGGCGACCAGCGAGCGATAGGTGCCGCGCTCGACGATGCGGCCCTGGTCCATGACCAGGATCTGGTCGGCATTGGCCACCGTCGACAGGCGATGGGCGATGATGAACGTCGTGCGGTTCTGGCGTAGCCGGTCCAGCGCACGCTTGATCTTGCCCTCGGTCTCGGCATCGAGCGCGCTGGTCGCCTCGTCGAGGATCAGGATCGGGGCGTCCTTCAGGATCGCGCGTGCAATCGCGAGCCGCTGGCGCTCGCCACCGGAAAGCGCCGCACCGCGCTCGCCGATGACGAATCCGTAGCCGCCCGGCTTGCGCTGAATGAAGTCGTGCGCCTCGGCGAGGCGCGCGGCTTCCTCGACCTCGGCGTCGGTCGCGGCGGGCCGGCCGATGCGGATGTTGTCGGCGACCGAGCGGTTGAACAGGCCAGCATCCTGGAACACGACCGAGATCTGGCCGCGCAAGCTGTCGAGGGTCACGGTCGAGATGTCGTGGCCGTCGACAATAATGCGGCCCGAGAGCGGCGCACGCAGCCGCTGCAGCAGGCTCAGCGTCGTCGTCTTGCCCGAGCCGGTCGGGCCGACGAGGGCCACCGTTTCGCCGGGCCGGGCGGCAAACGAGACGCCGCCGATCCCCTGCTCGCTCTTCGGGAACCGGTACGTCACGTCCTCGAAGGCGACAGCGCCCCTGGCGGCGGGCAGAGTGGCGGCGCCGGGCGCGTCCTGGATCGAGGCCGGCTCGTCGAGGAGCGCGAAGAAGTTGCGCAGCGCCGGCGCGCCCTGGTGGACGCGGACCACGAAACCAGAGAGCTGGTCGAGCTTCGAGATGAGCAGGTTGGCGAAGGCGACGAAGGCGACGATCTCGCCGACCGACAACTCGCCGCGTGCCGAGAGCGCGGCGCCGACCGCGAACACCAGAACCATGGCGATGGTGGCCGCCGAGCGCTGCAGCACGGTCAGCACGCCCCACCAGGTGAGAACGGGATACTGTGCGTCGAGCAACGAGCCGATCAGCCCGCGCATGGCCGACAGCTCGGCGCCGACCCGCGTATAGCTCTGCACGACGAGGACGTTGCCGAGCACGTCGCCGACGCGGCCGGAGACGCTGTAGCGGATCTGCTCGACCGCGTTCTGGCCTTCGCTCGTCTTGCGGATGACGTAGACGTTGATGACCGTGTAGGAGATCGCGAGCCCGGCCAGGATCACGGTCATGCGCCAGTCGACCGACAGCGCGGTCGGAATCAGCAGCACGATGCCGACGACGGCGGTGAGCTGCTCGCGGATGGCGCTGAGCCACAACCAGAACAGCCCGTCCGTGCCCCACAGGATGGCGCTGACCACGGCGCCCGACCCGCGCTCGGCATGATAGGTCATGGGCAGCCGCGTGCCCTGCTCGAAGGCTTCCGACAGCAGCGCCAGGCGGCGGCGGTGGGCGAGGCGGTCCGACAGCACGGCGACGGCCGTCGAGGCGACGATGCCGAACAGGCCGATGGCCGCCCACAGCGCGATGGTCGGATAGGCGTTCTGTCCCTTCGACAGCGCATCGACGACGCGGCCGAACAGGATCGGCTCGGCGAGCTGGACCACGGCGATGACGACGCCCGCGGCGGTGAGCGACAGAGCGAGGCGCTTCTCGGTGGCGAGAAGTCCGAGCGCGCGGGTGTAGAGTTGGACCAGCGTCATGGCGAGCCGCTCCCGGGCGGCGGAGGCGACGACCTAGACGGGGTGCGGCCTGCGAGGAGCTCGCGTAGCGCGCCCGTCAAAGGGCGGAAGGAGAAGCGCACTGTATGCCGTCCCGGCGGCACGAGGACGGCGCGAAACAGGACATTCGCCTTTTCGATGGGTGCGTCCCGGCCGTCGATGTCGGCCGACCACCACGGGTGCCAGATGTCGTTGAGGACGACGTAGCCGCCATCCGGGCTCTCCGCCTCGATCGTGACCTCGGTGTTGCGATAGGACGTGATGCGCACGGTGCCGGGGCGGCGCGTCGCAGTTGCCGTCGACGGACCGGGGCGCTCGATAAGCACGGTGGAGGCAAGGTCGACCACCGGCCAGACGCCGGTTGCCAGCATCGTCTCGAAATGCGCCGGCTCGGCGCGGGTCGCGAACAGCACGCGCGGGAGCGCTCGCGGGTTCTCGTAGACGAAGCCGTCCGCCGTGCGCGCGGCGAGGACGAGGTCGCCCGGCGCGAGGCGGGGATCGGCCGCCTCGATGGGGCTGCCGGACGCGATCCAGCGCAGCCCGAGCAGGTCGGCGAGCGGCGAGCGGTAGGACGGGAAGAGCGGCGGCAGCTTTCGGTCCCTGGTCGCGACGGAGTGGTCCTCCGCACCGGTGGCACGCGCGTAGGCGGCAAGGCGCACGGGATTGTAGCCGAGCGTGTTCTCGAGCTCATGGGTGAGGCTCGCGTTCGGCCAGTGGAAGCCCATGCCGACAAGCTCGACACGATCGCGCCGGGTGCCGGAGCGGCCCGCAGAGACCTTCTGCTTCAAGAGCGCGATCGTATCGTTTCGCGACGCCGGCTCGAGCACCTCGTAGACGGCAGGGGGCAGCGCAGTGGCGCCGCCCGGTCCGTTCGAGATCGCGAGGTCGAGCACGGTGAAGGCGGCGAGCAGGAGGCCGGCGGCTATCGGGCGGAGCGGATGGACCCAGACGGCGGCGGCGAGCGCGGCGGCACCTGTCGCCACGAGTGCCGCGGCCTCGACGATGTGTGGTGCAGCGCCGAAGAGGGTGTCGAAATGGAGGGCCAGCGCGATCATGGCGGCGAACCCGGCGAGCAAGATGGCGGCTGCGGCGAGAACGGCCACGCGGCGCGGCGCCGGGGCGGCGGGGGCAAGCAGCCGGTGGAGCGTGTAGCCAGCGAGCAGCGAGGCCAGCATGCCGATCAGGAACACGGCGTCGGCCGGGCGGCGATAGAGATCCACACCAGGCACGAAGGCGTGCAGGAGCGAGAACGCCGGCGTGTACCAGCCGAG
>CAYYGO010000010.1:0-95789 GCA_964471635.1 uncultured Hyphomicrobium sp. | reverse complement strand
GACTGTTAGTATATGAAGGCAACGTGGCGGTGATGCAACCGCATCGGTATCCGACGCAGTACCGGAGCAAAATTTTGGCCACGCTCGTCGCGGCCCCCTCGCGTCGGGCCCACTGAGGCGGTGTGTGGCCGGGTCGTGTGCGCCGCGCGAGACGCGAGCCTCTGCGCCGAGTAGCGACGTATTGGGAATAGCCGCGCAAAAATGTGGACAGTCGCAACGGGTTGGGGAAAACCGGTGTGCAAATCTGGAGCGGGGGCGACCGTCATCCTTGTGGCCCGAAAGGCACACGCGACGCGCGCCCTTGGGTGCTCGGCAGGGTGTCGGCGCCTACTGATCTGATTCTCTTAATTTTTTGAAACGAATCGCGTAGCTTCCCGGTTTGAGGGGGTGTGTCCCGCGTAACCCGTGTGTCAGTCGTGCCCGTTTCTCCTGTCTTTCCACAGGCCCGATCGAGCGGCGGTCGGACATGTGCATAACGGAGCGGGAACGGCGGCCCTGCCAAGTGTGCACCGAGTTCTCGGAGTGCGGCCCGACCTGCCGGTTGCCATTGGGGATGGCGCCGGGCGCTCAACAGGACGGAAGCGTGCCGGGGAAGGTGTGCAGCCTCAGTGTGGCGGGCGGCTCGATCTCCTCGCGAGCCAAATAATGCATAGGCCGGGTTCGTACGGCGTCTCAACCGGCCCTTCCGCAATGGAGAGGGCAATGAAACATGCTCTAGGCGTACTCGGAGTTCTGGCAGCCGGCGTACTACTCGCCGTATCGGCTGCGATGAACTGGCGTTTCGGATTTTCGCTAGGGCGAAGTGAGCTTGACGGTCACATCTACGGCGCAGCAAGCGCCGCAGCCGACTGTCTAAAGGCGCTCATTCCGTTCTTCTTTTTTGCCGCTATTCGCAATCGCATGTGGAGCCAGGCCGCGGCTGCGGCGCTGGTCGGGTTGGTCGTCACGGCCTACTCGCTCACCTCCGCTCTGGGTCATGCCGCGCTCAACCGTATGGACACCTCCGGCCATCGTGCCGCCGAGGCTCGCTCCTATCAGGATGTGCGTGCAGACCTCAAGCGGGCGCAGGATCAGCTCGGCTGGGTGCCGCAGCATCGTCCTGCACAGACCGTGCAGAGTGAGATTGACGGTGTGAAGAACCAGCGTCCCTGGACCTGGACCAAGGGCTGCACCGAGGTCAACGGCAAGCAAGGCCGGGATTTCTGTCAGCAGTTCCACGCCCTGTCGGCGGAGTTCGCGGCTGCTCAGCAGGCCGTGCAGCTCGAGGCTCGTATCGCTGAGATCCAGGCGAAGCTCGCCAAGTCGGCGGGTGGTAGCGTCATGGCCGAGGCGGATCCGCAGGCTGCGGTTCTGGCCAAGCTGGTGCAACCGATCATGCCGTCGATCACGACGGAGGACGTGCAGACCGCGCTCACGGTATTCGTGGCCATTCTGCTCGAGGTCGGCTCGGCTTTCGGCATGTACGTCGCCTTCAGCACGTGGCGTCTGCATGACGTCCACGCTCCGGCCGCGCCGCGTATGGCGCAGGTCAACACCGCTGCGGCAGCGGTGGCGGCTTCGAGCATTCCTGCTCCGGCCGTGCAGGTGTCAAAGCCGCGTTCCGGCGCCAACGACAACGTCAACAAACCTGTTGTCGCGGCGCAACCTCAGCGTCTGATTGCTCCGGAGAACGATGTGGAGCGCTTCTACAAGGAGAGAATCGAGACCCAGGACGGTTCGAGTTTGACGGCCACCTCTCTCTATGAGGACTACTGCGCATGGTGTGAGGAGCGCGAGAAGGAGCCACTGGCTCTGCCCACGTTCGGACGCGAGTTCGGTGAGTTGGGCGTTCAGAAGGCGAAGATCGCAGGCCGCGTAAGGTACATCGGTATCGCACTCAGGACCGAAACGGATCGGACGGAGGATAAGAAGCTGCCGGCCTTAAGCTCAGAGGCCGCCTGATCCAGGCAGTTGCAAAGGCCGCGAAAGCGGCCTTTCTTCTTTTCTGGGTAGTCTCACCCGGTCTCGAATGCGAATGGCGGGCCCCCCTTGGGGGTCCGCCATTCGCAGTTGCGGGCTGTGCCCGGTCGTTCACCGGGTCGTCTGGCGCCGCTCTCAATTTGCGAGGACGGGGCCGGCGGTGCCGGCGACGAGGGCGTCACCGATGGCCTTGAAGGCATTGCGCATGTCGGCCGAGCTGTAGGGGAAGTGATAGTCGCCGGGGCTTGCGCACGAGATCAGCGTGTTGCGCGCCGAGTCGTCGTCGATCGCGAAACCGACTGTGAAAACCCGGATGCCCTGCTCCTTCATGTTCGCGCACATCGTCACCGCGTCGGCGGCAGAGGTCGTGCAGTTTTGGTTCCCGTTGCAGAGATTGTAATCGCCGTCGGTCATCAGAACGGCCGCCTTGAGCAGCTTCGGGCTTGCCTCCTCGGGTGCGCTCGCCGAGCCCCAGAAGGTCGCCCACTTGTTCGAGAGGGCGTACCAGGCCCACGATGTACCGAGGTGGCCAGCCGTGCCGCCCTGTCCCTGCAGGCCGTTGATCTTGGTCTCGAGAGCCGTGCGGTCGTTGGTCAGCGGGACGAGGCTGGCCGCGGCGCCTGGGGTGCAGTTGCGGTTGGAGTTCGTGGTCCAGGTCGCGCCCGCATAGGCGCCCGCGCCCGGTGCATCGTCGTTGAAGCGTGCCGAGCCGCTGCGCTCGATGACGCAGTTGGTGCGATACTCGGTGCCCGTGCACGTCCTCGGGTTGCGCGAGCTGCCGCAGGAATATCTGAAGGTTCGCGTCGAGGCGGCGCCCGTTGCGGCGGCTACGTAGGAGCCGACGTTGACGGTTGACGAGAATGGCACCAGTGCGACGCGGGTGTTGCTGGCGTTACCGGTGAAGACGATGTCGAGCAGATCCTTGGCCGCGTCTTTCATGGCCGTCATCTTGGTGCCGCTTGAGCAGGGCTGCTGCGCACCGGGATTGCACATCGATCCCGTGATATCGAGCATGATCGACAGCTCGAGCTTCTTGCCGGCGAGGCCCGATTTGGATTCGGCCGAGACCTCGAAGAAGGGGACATCGAAGAGGCCGAGCAGCGTCGTGTCGACGCGCGCGGTGATCTTGGGTGTGACCGACGCGGTGCTGGGGTCGAACGTGCTGTTCTCGAGCTTGAGCTTCGAGCTGTCCGGTCCGAGCGGGGTTGGCGGCTGGCCGGCCACCGGGTCGGGCAGCAGCGAGAGGCTGCGCTGCTCGAGGCCGTCATTGATGAAGCTCAAAAGCCGGTTGGTCGCGGCTGTGGCATCGCCGGACTTGGAAAACTCGCTGGTGGCAGCAAGTGCCGCCGCATCTACCAGCGACTGAAGCTCGTTACGGAGCTTGACCGCGCGGCTGTAGTCGATCGCCGTGCTGATAAGGCCGAGCACCGGCACTGCCATCAGGCCGAACAGTATGGCCACGTTTCCGCGTTCGCAGCGCGCGAGCCGGCGCATCATGGAAATGGGTGCGTGAGACATCATTGTCCTCGTTCAATGGGTTTCATTCCCAAGCACGGACAGTGCGCCGCTTCCTTTCCTGCTGCCTTTATTCGTACAAGACAATTCGAAGCAACTCGGGAATCGAGAAGCCTTGATCGCAACGGGGTGCGTTTTTCGTTGATCGCGCTGGCGCGTGTTGATCCAAAACTCGATCAAATGCCGCATGATCCGTGCCGCTGCTGCACAGCGCGCGACGGGGCATCCTGGTTGTCGTCACCGCCGCTGCGCCAGGCCGGCGAGTGCGGTGCATGTGGTCTTTGCCGGCGGGCGAGTCGCTGAGTTCTCGCAGCGGCAGGGTGCGGTGGGCCAGCCGGCCGGGTTTTAGGAAGCGCTACTTGAACTCGCAAAATTGTAGGCAATTTGTATCGAGTTTATGGATCAAAAATTTGAAGGCTCGAAACAAAATCGAATTGCGCGGAATTGTTCTGGTGGCTTTGGCCGGTGCGGGAGCTGGCGCTGTTGTGATGTGAGTATGGGGCTGGATTTCCAAATGAACTACGCGTTGGGTAGGGTGCGCCAATTCGGTCGTGACCGTCGCTGCTCTGTTGCGATCATTTTTGGTCTGATGTCCCTGGTCGTGATGGCAACGGTAGGCGTAGCCATCGACATCAGCGGCTCGGTTCCGTTCCGCGCTACGCTGCCGAGCTCGGCAGACAGCGCCGCGCTCGTGTTCCGTTTCAGACATGTGCTTCCCATTCCGGCTCGGTACCGAGCAAATGTCTGAGACACAAGGACCACTAGCAACTCCATGATTCTAGTGTTGCTTGGTCACTGACGCTTGGGTCCCGAGTGCTGCCGGTTGATCTGCCAAGCGGCAGTGACGCAACACGAGCGCTCGTGCGTCTCGGACCCGAGGACTCGTCTGAAGGTTGGGCGGCACGCACTGAGGATGCCAGCCAGCGGGTCGATCAGATCGGCGCGACGGACTTTGCCGCGCAGAAGAGCTGGCTCAGCGATACCGATCTCGAGGTCAGCATGCTGGGTTCGCTGCCGACGCTCGTTCTCGGCGCCGTGCCGGGCATGCCGCGGAGCTTCACGATCAAAGCGATCGCCACGGCACGAAGCCATAGGCTACGGCTGCCGGCAGGGCCTCCGAGGAAGATCGACCTCTCCTACGAGGCCGCTGACTACAATCATGTCTGGGCCCATTGCTACGACCGCGCCTGGGAGGCGAACGGCATCCGAGTGAGCGACGAGGGCACCAAGTTCTAGAGCATGTCCGGAAACCGCGCGTTCACGAAGCAAGTGGCGGAACGCGAGAACCGCAAGGGTCGCGCGGATCTCACGCTCATCGCCGACAACGGTGGCAGTACGATCAGTTTCGCGATGCCGCATTGCGCAGAGGGCGAGACGCTGAGCTTCATGCTCTACAACTCGCGCGGCAACCGCACCTCGCCGTCGAACCGGGGCAGGGACGCCGACAAGTGCGGCTACTGGCACTCGCAGACGGGCTAGAGGTGTTACTTGTGTCACACGGACACCGAAATCCTGGCCACTGGCATCGGGTTGCACGATGGCACCTCGCCCTACGAGATCGAAGCCATCTCGTGCGAGGACGGCATCCGCAACCGGCGCGCGGGTGGCGGCGTCGTCTCTGGCAACAACCAGCGCAACCGCATTCCCTCGAAGCCGGAGCACGTGTGCGAGGTCGGCAAGTGGATGTACTTCGGTTTGGAGGATCGTCCGCCTCAGAACCAGGGTGGTCAGGGTGCACCCTATCCGGTTGGCAGCAGCGATCCGGGCGGCGACCGAGACTACGACAACATGCGCATCGTCGCCTCGCGCCCGGTCTAAGAGAAGGTGACGGAGCAGGTCCGCCTGATCCTGTAGACGGCGCGATCCCGATCGGGACAAATGTCGCATGGCGCGCCGTCTCGCCGGTGCCGCCGGCAGGTCGAACCGACGGTCGAGGCACATATCGACGTCAAGGGCTCGACCGCCCGTCGACCGCCGCCTCAGCATGGGCGTTGTCGTGGGTCTGATTTTCAGTCAAACACCGTCAACGGGAACGGCCGATGCGTCGCCCATGACGACGAAGCGCGTTACGGCTAGGCCGCTATGTCGCGGGAGGAAATCCTGACACCAAAGGCAGGTGACGCACATCTCGACAAGCTCATGTCGGTGTCCGCCGAGGAGTTCGCGCAGAGCTGGCGGGCTTTCGATGACTTGCCCCCGCCCGCACCCTCGCGACCGGCGCGGCTCGCGCTTGGCCATGGACACGTCACGATTGCTTTCGAGGTGCTGCCTCCCGTGACGCTCGGTGGTCTCCTGGCGTTGCCCCGCGCAGTGGTATCGTTCACATTCACCGGGTGCGCGCCGGCCGAGCGCGAGGGCCTGCTGGCGCGGTTCGACCGCGCGTTCCAGCGCGGCGGGGGTTGATCGGAAATCCCGATCTTGGAAGCTGGCTATTGTCGGCCGGCCGGCTTGTCCCCACATCCGGTTCACCCAGGAAGGGACACGAGGAGACGAAGCCCATGAATTCCGAAGAACGGCAGCTGATCGGCGACCTTTTCGGCCGCATGCGCGGCCACGGCGCCGTGGAGAAGGACGAGCAGGCGGCCGCGTTCATCGAGCAGCAGATGCGGGCTATGCCCGACGCCGGCTACATGCTGGTGCAGTCCGTGCTCGTTCAGGAGATGGCGCTCCAGCAGGCCGACCAGCGTATCCAGGATCTCGAGTCTCGCGTCGCCGATCTCGAGCGGGGCGGCAGCCGCGCTGCGCCGGCGGCAGCAGGCGGCTCGTTTCTTGGCGGTCTGTTCGGTGGATCGCGCCAGCCCGAGCCAGCACGCCCGATTGGAGCGGGAGCCGCCTCGCGCGGCTCGGTTCCAGCGGCTGGCCGTCCGTTCGGGACCAATCGACAGCCATCGACGCCGTGGGGCGGCGGTGCCACCGGGCATTCAGGTATGGCCCCTGGTGCTGCGCCGGGCGGCGGCGGCAGTTTCATGCGGTCTGCGATGGCGACCGCCGCGGGCGTCGCAGGTGGCATGCTGCTCGCGGATGGCATTCGCAGCATGATGAGCGGCGACGCGACAGCAGGCTCGGCAGTGGCTGCCGAGGCGCCCGCTGCTGAAGAGGCAAGTCCCGCTGACTATCAGGACAGTGGCGACAACGATCCCGGCGTGCAGGATGCCGGCTGGTCCGACAGCTCGGACTTCGGTGGTGATTTCGACGTCTGACGCCGAAGCGCGAGGGATTGATACGTGGGGTCGCAAAAGGCGACCGTCACCTGGAATACCAAGGGGCGGGCCATATAGCATGGCCTGCCCCTCTGGCGTTGTGCGGTCCGAAGGGCCGCAGGCTTGGTTCAGACAAGTGTCACGCTCGTCATCGCCTCGGGGGAAACCTTGTCGGCGATCAGGAGTGCGAAGGCATAGTCGACGGCCAGCTCCTTCAGCGCCTCGAAGCGCCCTGACGCGCCGCCGTGACCGGCGTCCATGTTGATCTTGAGGAGCACGAGGTTGTCGCTGGTGTTGCGCTCACGAAGCCGCGCGATCCACTTCGCCGGCTCCCAATAGGTGACGCGAGGATCGGTCAGGCCACCGTACGCGAAGATGTGCGGGTAGGGCTTCGCCTCGACGTTGTCGTAGGGCGAGTAGGAGCGGATGATCCCGAACTCGCGCTCGCTTTCGATCGGGTTTCCCCACTCGGGCCACTCGGGGGGCGTCAACGGCAGATCCTTGTCGAGCATGGTATTGAGGACGTCGACGAACGGGACGTCGGCAATGACCCCGAGAAAGAGCTCGGGTGCCATGTTGGCGACGACGCCCATCAGCATGCCGCCGGCCGAGCCGCCATTTGCGACGATGCGGCCTTTGCGGGTGTAGCCCTTGGCGACCAGATGCTCGCCGGCGGCGATGAAATCGGTGAAGGTATTGACCTTCTGCTCGAGCTTTCCGCCCGTGTACCACCGGTAGCCCTTGTCCTTGCCGCCGCGGACATGCGCAATAGCGAATACGAATCCGCGGTCGACCAGAGAGAAGCGCGTCGTTGAGAACGACGCCGGTATCGAGATGCCGTAGGCACCGTAGCCGTAGAGGAACAGAGGCGCCGAGCCATCGAGCGGCGTGTCGCGGCGGTAGAGGATTGAGACCGGCACGGTCTCGCCGTCGGGCGCTGGCGCAAACAGTCGGCGCGTGACGTAGTCGGCCGGATTGTGACCCGACGGGACCTCCTGACGCTTGCGCAGCACGCGCGTGCGCCGCTCCATGTCGTAGTCATGGACCTCGGCCGGCGTCGTCATCGACGAGTAGGTGAAGCGCAGCGTAGCGGTATCGAACTCGTAGCCTGCCGCCATCCCGAGGCTGTAGGCCTCCTCGTCGAATGCGATCGCGTGCTCTGCACCGTCGGCCAGGCGCGTGATGACGACCCGCGGCAGGCTGTCCTCGCGCTCGAGGCGGGCCATGTGATCCTTGAACACCACGAGCTCGAGGATCAGCCGGCCCGGCTTGTGGGCGACGAGCTCTCGCCAATGTGCGCGGCCGGGTGTTGCGACCGGCGTTTCGCAGATGCGGAAGTCCTCCGCGCCGCCCGAGTTCGTCATGACGATCAGCCGGTCGCCATGGTGCTCGATGCCGTATTCGTGGCCGTGCACACGCGGCTCCACCAGTCGAGGCGCCGTTTCGGGTGCATTGGCGTCGATCAGGTAGATCTCGTTCGATTGGTGATCGTGGACGTCGATCAGGATCCAGCGCTGCGACTGGGTCTCTGTGATGCCGACATAGAACCCGGTGTCCTTCTCCGCATAGACAAGGGTGTCGCTCGACTGCGGCGTGCCGACGGTATGGCGGTAGACGAGCAGCGGGCGATGGTTGTCGTCGAGCCGGACATAGAACAGCGTGCGACTGTCGTTGGCCCAGACGATCTCGCCGCGCGTGTCGACAAGCTCGTCGTCGAGATCGCGGCCCGTCCCGAGATCACGGATGCGGATGGTGTAGAGCTCGGACCCTTTTTCGTCGACGGAGTAGGCCAAGAGTGCGTGGTCGGGGCTGTGAGACGAGCCGCTGAGCTGCCAGTAGCGCTTCCCTTTCGCCTCGGCATTGCCATCCAGAAGCACCGTGTCCGCGCACGGCTCCCCGCCGCGCGGCCGCCGGCGCAGCTCCGGGTACTGGCCGCCCTTGACGTAGCTCGCGTAGTACTCGAACGGCCCGTCAGGTGCCGGAACGGTACTGTCGTCCTCCTTGAGGCGCGCCTTCATTTCGGCAAACAGCGACTTTTGCAGATCGGCCGTGGGCTCGAGGGTGGCCTCGGTATAAGCGTTCTCCGCCTCCAGATAGGCGCGGATCTCCGGGTCGAGCGCTGCGGGATCGCGCATGACCTCCTGCCAATTCGTCGCGCGAAGCCAAGCATAGGGGTCCTCCAGCACATGACCGTGATGAACCGACCGGATGGGTCGCGCCTCGGCGCGCGGCGGGGTCGGCTCGGGCCGACGGGGGGCGGGGGCTGTCATGGGGGTGTAGCTCCTGGACTGCGGCTCTCGGCACTCGGCGGTTGCAGCTGGCACGCCCAGGGGAGGCCTTCGATAAGCCCTTCATTATCGCAGGGTGCTATGGCGAGAGCTACCGTGGCGGACCGCCGCGCGCCAAATGCCCAAAGTTTGGGCACGCCCCGCTGTAACTGAACACTCTTCATTGGGATGGGCCGGGAGCCGCTCCCTGCATGTCGCAATCCAGACACATCGCCTCAAGTGTTCGCCAAAAAACGACCAAGGAACGCTCTGCGTCGGCCAAGTAAATTAGGTATACATCCCGAACGGGCTAGACGTCCAATTGACAAGCACAGACCTTTGCGGTGTTCATTCGAACTTGGCCGTTGGGGATGCCCGGCCGGGGTTGGCATCCTGTACCGGATTATTGCGCATCCTGCCGTTTGTGCTTGTAGCGGCGAGATTTTGCAGCATTGGCCTCATTGGGCTGCTGACGAGCGCTGCGTCCGGTCGATGCCAGGAGTACAGGGACTATGGACGAGATCGCATCGCCGGAGCTGGTTGAGCTGACGGCCCGGATCGTGTCCGCTTACGTCAGTAACAACACCGTGGTTGCAAGCGATCTGCCGCAACTGATCAACGACACCTATGCGGCGCTGACCCGCGCCTCTGGAAAAGCCGCTCTACCCCCGGAGCGCGACGAGGCGAGGCCCCGCGTGCCGGTCAAAAAGTCGGTCATGCCCGATTACATCATCTGTCTCGAGGACGGAAAGAAGTTCAAGTCGCTCAAGCGCCACCTTCGGACGCACTACAACCTGTCGCCGGAGGAGTACCGGGAGAAGTGGGGCCTGCCCCACGACTACCCGATGGTAGCGCCGAACTATGCGCGAGCGCGTTCGGATCTTGCCAAAAAAATGGGTCTCGGCACGCGTCGCGAGAAGTAGCGCGCCGAGTGGAGTCACTCCGGGCTCGTCCTAACCCATGCCCGGGTCAGCCTTGTTGCGCCGCAGCGCGGCCCGCGCTTGCACCAGCGCGGCGTGACGGCTGATGTCGTAGGCCCAGTGTCCGGTGATCCCGCGCCGCCGCTCCGCACGGAGCGCGCGCTCGATCAGGGCGACCAGCCGCTGCGCGTCCGTCGAGGCGAACTCGTCCACTTCCGCCGGCCAGAGGTGCAGCAGCCGGGCCAATTCCTCTCGCGGAACGGTTCGCGACCTGTCGCGCTCTCGCGAGTGGCCTGTCGCGCTCGTGTGCCCGCTCTTTGCGAACTCCTCCAATCCGCACGTGCCAAGAGCCACCTCGGGTCGTCTCGCGCCGTCTCGTTCGATGTTTGGCTCCGTTGGTGCTGAGTTCCGGCATGCGCTCAGACGATGGCACGGTCGAATAGGTCGGGCACAACTTGTGCCGACTGCCACGGAGGACGACCGCCACGGAGGACGACTGCCACGGAGGACGACGGGGCGGTTGCGTCGACCCTGTCTGGTGGGTACGGCCCCAAGGGCAAGACTTATCCCCGCCGTTCACCCACGGTCTAGTTTGTCTAAGGAAATACTCGGAGTATCAGTACTATGTGTCTATCGGCGCCTAGAGCGCAGTATTGGTCGCAGTTAATCGTGAGGAGAGGGCTGTAGTCATGGCCGGATCTGGCGTCGAATACATTGCGAGTTTCTGCGGGAACCGCAACCAGAGCGTGCAAATCTGCTGCTGTCCGGGTATGGACACGATGCGCTGCCATCCGACCGGTAGCCGGCATATCGAGTTCGCTGTGGCGCAGGTGTTCGGCATCGAGCCCGCGGCCATCGGCAAGAATACCCGCGGGCGGGCGCGAGAAGCGCTGGCGCGGCAGACCGCGATGTATCTGGCGCACGTCGCCTGCGGCCTGAAGCTCACCGATGTAGGGCGTCTCTTCCAGCGTGATCGCACGACCGTGTCTCATGCCTGCGCCGTGATCGAGGATCGCCGCGACGATCCGCGCTTCGACCGGGCGCTCGAATTGCTCGAGCTCGTGGCGCAGTCGCTGACGGCGCCGCGTCCGGGCAGTGCCGTCGCGACCGCCGCCTCTCTGCCGCCCGCCGGCCTTGCACGGGCATGAGCCGTTCCACCTCGACGAGGCCGATACCATGAGCTCGAACAAGGGTCGCGCGGCCGAGGCAGCCGCTGCGCAGGCGATGATCCGTGTCCTGACCCGTCTCGCTGGCCAGAGCCGTGACGGCGGGTTGGGCGATAAGGGCCACGCTCCCGAGATCGAGAGGGCAGCAGTAGATCTCGCGCTGGCCCGGGGATGGATCACACTCGATGCCAGCGGCGAGTGCCGGACCCTGACCGCTTCGGGCCGAGAATTCATCCGCCGCACGCTTAGCGGCCAGTCTCCGGTGACGGCCGCCGCCGCCACAGGCCGCTTGGCCGACGCACTGCAACCGGCCCACCCGCACCGTGCCCCAAAGATCAACGAGCGGGAGAGCCCGCTCGCCTCGCTGCGCGGGCGGCGCGGTCGCGATGGGCGGCCCATCATCGACGAGGCAGCTTTTGCTGCCGGTGAACGGTTGCGGGCCGACTTCAGCTATGCCGGTCTGACACCGAAGGTGACATCGAGTTGGTCGGCGGTCGCCTCCGGCGGCGGCAGGCGGGGTGCGCCAGGAGCCGGGGTCGAGATCCGCGACAGCGTTGCGGCCGCGCAGCAGCGCTTCCGTGCAGCGCTTGCCGCGGTGGGACCGGAGCTGGCTGGCATCCTCATCGACGTCTGCTGTCACTTGAAGGGTCTCGAGGCCATCGAGCGTGAGGCGGGCTGGCCGCAGCGGTCGGCCAAGATCGTGCTGCGCCTCGCCCTCGAGCGTCTGGCGCGCCACTATGGGCTGCGTCAGGCGGGCAACCGGGCAGCAGGGGGCGGGCGCATCCGCCACTGGGGTGCGGAGGGCTATCGTCCGGCCATCGACGAGCCGGCGATCGACCGGCAGGGGATCGTCGGGGGTGAGGCGGAGTGAGTAGGCGCTCGGCGCTCAACCAGCCGACCGTGCGCCGGTCTGGAAGCGGGCTGCGTCGGCGCGGACGCGCGCCACCATCGACGCGAGGCCGTTCGAGCGCTGCGGCGTCAAGTGCTCCTTGAGGCCGAGCTTTGCGAACACACTCTGCGGGTCGGCGGCCAGAATCTCCTCGGGCGTTCGGCCCTCGTAGATCGCGAACAGCAGTGCGACGAGCCCGCGAACGATGTGGGCGTCGCTGTCGCCGAGCAGGGTCATCGTGGGACCTGCACCGGGGGCCGCGGGAGCGAGCGCGGTCGCGAGCCACACCTGGCTCGCGCAGCCGCGGACCTTGTTGGCGTCTGTGCGAAGATGATCCGGCAGAGGCGGCAGGCTGCGCCCGAGCTCGATCACGTATCGGTAGCGATCCTCCCAGTCGTCGAGGAGCGCGAAATCGGATTGGATGTCCTCGAGCGTCATGGTCGTCCTGGCCGGCCTTGCCTATCGGGTGCGGCCAGCGTCCGATGCTGCAGCACACCCCGCTAGATAGGGTAGCAAGGCCTGCCGAGGCAAGGGCTGCGGGCTCAGTAGCCGCTCGAGGCTTGCCTCGAGCGTACCGGTGTGGCGTTCCAGGCGGGGTAGAGATCCTCGGGCCTCAGCGTTCCGCGGTCGAAGACGGACTCTGTGGCGGGCGGGACTACCGCCGAGCTATTGCGCGCCGAGTATTCGCGAACCATCGACATGGCGACGGAAGCGCCGAACTCCGCCTTGTGCTTGGCTGCGGTCCAAAGCTCCCGGCCCTCGGCGCAGATTGCGGCGTTGCGATCGCAGAACGTGGCTGTCCACACCATGGCGCCGCGCGCCTGCTCTACGAACCCGGCCTGTTGCTCCCGGTCGGATGGTAGGAGGGCGATAACGGCGCCGAGGACGAGTAGCTTTCGGATGAGTGCCATAACGGCGGACTTTCATACGACCGAGGTTGAACTCGTGTCCGCTTCATGCGGTTTGCGAGCCCACCCAGTGGCAAGGCTCCCGTGCATGATCGAGAAGTAGCAGCCCGCACTGAACACGGCGCGGCCACAGGCGTGCGCATTTGCGTCAAATTCGATCCAGTTCCGGAGCGAGTTGGCGAAAAGCCCCGAACGGCGGGACTTGCCGCCTCCCGACCAAGGCCAGTGCGACCGACGGCCACCTCTCGGCAGGGTTAAAGCGTCATTAACGGCGCCGCCCCCATAGTCCGGCCAACGTCACGGAGGGAGGCGGCGCCCAATGCCCCGGATACACGCGAGGCTCGGCACGGCAGCGTTCCTGCTGGCAAGCGCAATCGTCGTTGCCAATCTGTTACTGTTCCAGCCTGTTCCCGGCCCGCAGACGCACGGCTTGCGGACGGCCGCCGCGCACGCTGGTCGCGTGCAGATGGCTCGGCCGGCTGGCGCGCGCGCGGTGTCGCCGCCGCGGGAAGAGGCCGAGGCAATCCCGGTCGCCGACGGCGGGCACCGGCCCGCTCCCGCGGATCTCGGGCTTTCTCCGTCCGGCATCGCCGACAGCCGGACGGGGGCCGGTGGGGGCGCGCGCGAGCGTGGTGCCGGTGGCAACCTCCCTGGGACCGAGGGCGGTGACGTGGTCCGCGCCGTCCAGCGCGAGCTCAAGGAGCGCGGCTACGAGAGCGGCATGCCAGACGGCAACGCCGGGCTCATGACGCGAGCGGCCATCATGGCGTTCGAGCACGACCACGGTCTTGCGCTGACGGCAGAGCCGAGCCCGCAACTCCTGAAGCTCATCCTGATGGGCGGGTTCGAGCGGCGCCAGGCTGCGGATGCGGTTATGGGGCGCGAGCAGTCCGTGCAGGCCACGCAGGTCATCCGCACGGTGCAGCAGTCGCTAGTCACGCTCGGCTATGCGCTCGGCCGGGTGGACGGCAGGCTCGGCGAGGATACGGTGCGCGCGATCCGCGATTTCGAGATAGACCAGGGGCTGGCAGAGACCGGCCGGGTTTCGGGGCTTCTCGTGGCGCGACTGTCGCGGCTGGCCGGCCAGGGGCGTATGGCGTCTGGCGCCAAGCCCTAGCATCGGAACGGGTCGGTCGCTGCCGATGGGCAATTGCCGATCGGGCGCCCCGGCGCAACACTGGCGAGTGCGCGGGCCCGACGCGAGGTCGTTCGCCAGGTGTCGCGCGCCGAGCGGGGTGCGCAGGTCTTACAGGCACAAAGTGGCGATGCGGCTCAAGTCCGAGGTCTGGGTCAAGGCGTTCGTGCGCCGCTGCATGTCGGCGGGGGCGTTCGCGGCCGTCGTGCGCCATGGCGACGACGACGCCGGCGCGATCTTCATCAAGGTCAATCGCCTCGACGGCACCTGCCGTGTCTACGGCCCCGCCGCCGCCCGGCTCGGCGAGACCTCCGAGGAGCGGTTGTGGAGCGCGCGGCTCGGTGGCGGCGATTGCAGAGAGGACGCAGCAGACGCCTACTTGGTCCGCGAGCGGGAGTTCGATCCCGACATCTGGGTGGTCGAGGTCGAGGATCGGGAGGGGCGCGACCTCTTGGCCGGCTGGCTCGCCGCAGACTGAGCGCGAGCGGTCATATCGTCAGCGGCGAGATTAAATTGCGCGATGCAGCCGACCCGACATGGGTCCGTTAATCCCTCGTTAACGCGAAGCGCCGCCAAATGACACTCAAGACCCAGGCGACGGCAAAGTGCCGGTGCATGTGAGGAAGGATCAAGTCCGCCCGCGGGTCCTGCGCACTGCGCAAGGCTCATGCCATTCGGGAGGGACACGATGGCCACTATTGTCGACATCCGCACGGCCGCCGGCGCGCGGTCGGGACGCCCGAGCCGCCACGGCTGCGATCAGCCTGGTCCAGGTCGCGGGGCGGAAATCTTGCTCTTCACGGGCATCCGCCACGAGCGGCCCCAGGACGGTGCTGCCGCCCGCAGCGAGAGACGCAGCATTCGGCGTGATCGCCTCGAGCTCGACGACTAGGCTCTAGTCTCAGTTAAGTCTGGAGCCTAGAGCCTCGGCGCCGGACGGCGTTTGTCAGCGCGAAACCGGAGCGCAGCGGGCCTCGCGGAGAATGGCCTCCGTGCGCTCCTGGAACGCGATGCCGCGATCGGTTGCGCGCACGATCGCGACGCCTGAACGCGCGGCGAGCACCAACGCCTGCTGCTGCTCGGATGGAAGGAGGCCACGCGCTTCCGGCGTGAGGCCGGTGAAGCGGTCGCCCGAAGGCTCGAGCTGGACCGTGACGTCGGTCCGCTGTCCCGGCTGTCCCGCTGCGACGTAGAGGCTGTCGCCGCGAGCATTGTAGATCGCAAGCGTCCAGCCGACGTCGACTAGAGACGCGGTCAGCTTCACCGGGCTCTTGGCGGTGTCGAACAGGCACATGGCGTAGCGGGCGTCGGGACCCGCGAACGGTAGCGGCTGGCTGGCCGCGGTGACCGGCGGCAGCACTTTCATCGCATTGAGCGGAAGCTGGCGCTTGAGGCGCTGGTGGGCAGGTGCGGTTGCGAGGTCGGGCGCGGCGAGCGTAGCACAGATGTGCAGGATGCCGATGCCGACCAGGGCCATCAGCAGACGTCGCACATCGAGAAGCCGCGTCAGCTTGGCGAGCACGGTCATCGGCAGCCCACCTTGCGGATGTCGGGCAGAGCTGGTGTCGGCTCGGACTGTCCTGTCGCGCGGGGCTCGATCAAGACCAAGAGCAAGGCGACACGGCCGGCACCTCCCGTGGGCAGCCAATTGCCGGGGCGTGCATCGCGGGCGAGCGAGACGACGGCGCGGCCGTCCGGACCGAACGAGGCGGTGTCGCTGGTGAAGGCGCTGCGCTGCACCGAGTTGGGAATCAGCCGGCCATGCTCGTCGAAAGCGGTGATGCTCCACCAGCGCGCGTCGAGCGGCTGCATCTCGATGAGGTAGTCGCAGGACGAATGGAGCTTGAGGCCCTCGCCGTCGGTTCGTGCAAGGTAGGTGTGGGCGATGTCGGTGCTGAGGAACAGCGCCCCGCTCTTGGCGAAATGCGCGCGCGTGTAGGGATCTGCATCGGGGCGGGCGGTATTGGTCCACATCACCCATGGGCCGACCGTGCGGGTCGTCAGCGAGAACCCAGCCTCGACTATATACCAGCTCGAAGCCAGTCCGGCGAACAGGACGGCGGCGAGCGCCAGCGCAAGGCCGGAAAGCTGCGCGGCCCGGGTCAGCAGACGACGGCGAAGGCGGTGCAGCGGGAACCCGAGACCCGAGCCGAGAACCGCATCGAGGTTCGGAAGTCGTGGCAGCGGGAGCCTCATGGCTGCTTCCGGGGGCTGGCGGTCGTTGCGGCCGGGCCGCGGGGCGGGCCGTCGGATGCGGGCTGCGGTCCGCCGGGTAGGACGCCCTCGGCACGACGATCGGGTGGGCGGGGCGGACGCGCGGGAAGGGTGGGCTCGGGCACCGCGCCGGTAGGATCTGCGATGCCACCTGCCTTGCGCAGCAACTGGGCCAGGGTCCGCAGCGTCTCGCGGGTCCGCTCGGGCATGAGGCTCTGCGACTTCCGCTGGGTATTGGGGTCGGCCGCTGCTGCCGTGGCAGACTGCGGGTCGGCGCGCTGGGCTTCGGCGACCCGCGACTGCTCCTCGACCTGACGCGGATGGGGCGTGAGACCTGGGATCGTCGGGATGTTCATGTTCGTATGCGCGACCGACATGTAGGCGTTCCATGTCTGTGCGGGGAGCGAGCCGCCCGTCACCCGGTTCATCGGCCGGAAATCGTCGTTGCCGATCCAGACACCGGTGACGTACTGGCCGGTGAAACCCATGAACCATGCGTCGCGGTAGCCGGAGCTGGTTCCCGTCTTGCCGACGGCGTGGGTGAAGTCGAGCGCGGCGCGTTTGCCGGTGCCCTCCTCGACGACCATTTGCATCATTTGGTTCATCTGCTCGGCCACGCGCCGCTTGACGACCTGCGCCGCCTCGGGCTCGTCGCGCTCGCGCGAATAGACGAGCTCGCCTTTCGAGTTGAAGAGCTCGAGCACGGCGTACGGCTTCGACAGGCGGCCGCCATTGGCATAGGTGGCGTAGGCGCCGGTGTGCTCGATCAAGGGGATGCCGGTGTCGCCGAGCGCCATCGAGCAGGTGCGCTTGACGCCGGTCACGCCGAGTCGCTTGGTCAGCTCGATGACCTTCTCGCGCCCGACCTTGAACGACAGGTCGGCGGCGGTGGTGTTGAGCGAGCGAGCAAACGCCTCGCCCATCGACAGCGAGCGGCCCGAGCCGCCTCCGCCGTCGTAGTTCGACGGATACCAGTTGCCGCACGCTTGCGAGCTGTCGCGAACGGTCGACTTCGGCGTATAGCCGTTCTCGAGGGCGGCCGCGTAGACGTAGAGCTTGAACGAGGAGCCGGGTTGCCGGCGGGCGGCCGTGGCGCGGTTGAACTGGCTCTCGCCATAATCGAGGCCGCCGACGATGGCGCGGACCGCGCCGTCGGTTTCCATGCTGACCATGGCGCCGGACCTGGCATTCGATTCTCGTCCGCTCTGGCGGATCGTCGACTGGAGAGCCTCCTCGGCGGCCCGCTGCAGCGTGAGGTCGATGGTGGTCCGCGCGACCAGCGTGTACTGGTTCTTGCCCTCGGCGATGCGCTGCACCTCCTCGAATGCCCAATCGAGATACCAGTCGGGCGAAGATGCGCGCCGCGTCTCGACGATGCGGGCGGGGTGGATGCGCGCCTGATGCACCTGGCCGGCCGAGTAGAAGCCCGCCTCGACCAGATTGGACAGCACCTCGTTGGTGCGGGCACGCGAGGCGGGCAGGTTGACGTGCGGCGCGTACTTGGTCGGCGCCTTGAAGAGGCCGCCCAGCACGGCCGCCTCGGCCAGCGTCATGTCGCGCACCGATTTGCCGAAGTAGAACTGTGCCGCCGCCTCGACGCCCACCGCGCCGCCGCCCATGTAGGCGCGGTCGAGATACATCTTCAGGATCTCGCGCTTGGTGAAGCGGCTCTCGAGCAGGAAAGCGAGGAACAACTCCTTGACTTTGCGCTGCAGGGAGCGCTCGGAGGACAGGAACAGGTTCTTGGCGAGCTGCTGGGTCAGCGTCGAGCCGCCCTGCACCACATCGTTGGCCTGCAAGTTGGTGACGAGCGCGCGGAACGTGCCGAGCACGTCGATGCCGTAGTGCTCGAAGAACCGGCGATCCTCGGTTGCCAGAGTGGCCTTGATGACGGCATCGGGGATCTCGTCGAGCGGAACGGCATCGTTGTGCAGGATGCCGCGCTTGCCGATCTCTGTGCCGTTCTTGTCGAGGAAGGTGACGGAATACTTGCCGGTGAGGAACTTGCCCTCGTCGAACTCGAGGAAGGCCGGCACGGCCAGAAGATACATCACGAATAGCCCGCCGGCGCCGAGCGTCAGCGTCTCGGAGGCAAGCTCGTTGGCGAGCCGCCGCCAGCCCGAGAGCCGGAAGCGCGCAAAATAGCTCGAGCCGGCGTTCCACCAGTCGAGCACGCGGTCCCACGTCTCGGCTATGGTCGAATCGATCTTAGAATCGAGACCCAGCCAGTTGACGATCTTGTCGCGTCCGCCCTGCTTGAAGAACCAGTCGCTCAAGCTCGATCCGCCCGTCTGTTGCAACAGCTTCCGTGCGTGCCCCGCCTCCAAAGGCGGCGCCCTCACCGCAACGAGACTCGAACAAGGGCACGGAATTATGGTTCTCTACCATCCACGAAGCCCGATGCGCGAGGGGGCAGTTTGGACCACTTTGAAAAGCCGTTCTGGGAAACGAAGCCCATAGAGGCCATGACCGCCGAAGAGTGGGAGAGCGTTTGCGACGGCTGCGGGCGCTGCTGCCTGCTGAAACTCGAGGACGAGGATACCGGCGAAATCGCGCTGACCAAGCTCGCTTGCCGGCTCTTGGACATCGGCACGTGCAGGTGCAGCGACTATCCGGGGCGATTTCGCGAGGTGCCCGACTGCCTGTCGATCGACGCCGAAAAGGTGCGCACGCTGTCCTGGCTGCCGCGCACGTGCGGCTACCGGCGGCTCGCCGAGGGGCGCGGCCTGGCATGGTGGCACCCGCTGGTTTCTGGCACACCCGAGACGGTGCACCAGGCCGGGATCTCGGTCCGGTCCTTCGCACGGAGCGAGACCGGCGCCAGTGACGACTGGATGCGCTACCTGATCCGCGATTTCGACGAAGAGTGATACGGCTGGGCCGGCGCAAAGGCTGGCCCCGCACGAGCGGTCCACTATCCCGGCTGGTTGGCCGACGCCCGGGTGACGCGTCGCACCTCACAGTATCTGCTCCGTCCAGCTGGTCCGCGTGGTCCGGCCGGGTTTCGGCTTGGGGGAACGAAGTTCAAGTCCTTGTCATGTTTCAAGGATAGCGAAGCTAGCTGGGGTGCGGTCGCGGTCGCGCCGGGGCGGCAGAGGGGGCGGTCCATGGACCTATCCGAGTTGGAGCACGGCGCGGGCCCAGTAGACGCGGGGCACGGCGTACTGCCGCTCGATCTTCATGGCAAACGGGGGCTGGTGGTCGGGATCGCCAACGAGCACTCGATCGCCTACGGCTGCGCTCTTGCAATGCGGCGCGCCGGGGCAGAGCTGGCCGTGACGTTTCTCAACGCACGCGCCGAGCCCCATGTGCGCCCTCTGGCCGAGGGGCTCGACTGCGCGCTCGTGCTGCCCTGCGATGTGCGCGAGGCAGGCCAGCTCGAGGCGGTGTTCGATGCCATCCGCGACCACTGGGGTCGGCTCGACTTCGTGTTGCACTCGATCGCTTACGCGCCCCGCGAGGACCTGCACGGCCGCGTCGTCGACGCCTCGGCGCCCGGATTTTCGCTGGCCATGGACGTCTCGTGCCATTCGTTCCTGCGCATGGCGCGCCTCGCCGAGCCGTTGATGCCGGACGGAGGTACGCTGCTGACCGTGACGTTCTACGGCTCGGCCCGCGTCGTCGACAACTACAACCTGATGGGTCCGGTCAAGGCGGCGCTCGAGAGCGCGGTGCGATATGCGGCGGCCGAGCTTGGTCCGAAGAACATCCGGGTTCACGCGATCTCGCCGGGCCCCATGCGGACACGGGCGGCCAGCGGCATCGACCGGTTCGACGAGTTGATCGAGCGCGCTGCGGCGGCGGCACCCCAGCGGCACCTCGTGGACCTTGCGGATGTTGGTGCGGTGGCGCGCTTCCTCGTCAGCGACGGCGCGCGACGGATCACGGGCACGGTCATTCCCGTCGACGGCGGCCAGCACATCATGGCGTGACCTGTCGTGGGGCGCTCTTAAAGATCCGCTCCGCGGCAGGCCGCGACAGGCTCTTAGAGTCCCGCTCCGCGGCAGGCCGCGACGCGGGTTATCCCCGCGTGACGGTGCCGGGATAGAGTTCGGGTATGACGCGAGAGGTGCGGCTGGGCCGCCTGTCCTGCCCGGGGCCGTGAGACGCCGCGAGGCGTGGCCCGAGGCCCGCGCGGCCCGCTGACGGCCGCCGTGGCGCCTGCGCGCCACCGAGGAGCCAAGCGCATGACAAGATTGGATGACGCCCAGTGGGCGGAGGTGCGTCGGCTCTACGAGAGCGGCGAGGGGACGGTCGTCGGCATAGCAGGCGCATTCGGCATCGACGCGCGCGCCATTCACGGCATGGCGCGGCGTCACGGCTGGCCGCGGCGCTCCGAGATGAAGGGACGGCGGGTCGGCCGGCGTGGTCCGGCCGCGGCGGTACCGCCAGGCCATCCGACGCGCAGCGTGCGGCAGGCGCTGATCAGGCGGCTCTATCTCGCGATCAACCTTAAACTGCAGCATTGGGAGAACCGCATGGCGGGCGGCGAGGAGCTGTCATCGGCCGACAGCGAGCGGATGGCCAAGGAGATCACGACGATGATCCGTGGCTTCGAGGCGGTAGCGGAGGCGGAAGGTGCCATCGAGAAGCGGGACGCGGGAGACGACGGCCAAGGACGGCGTGGGAAGCGGCGTTCAGCCGACGACACCACGGTCGCCGACGACGCGGAGCGCATGCGCCGCGAGATTGCGGAGCGCCTTGAGCGGCTTCGAGCAGCCGGACCGGCTGACAGCGGCGCTGTCTGAGCTGTCGGCCGAGGAGATCGCGTTCCTGCGGGCCGACTGGCAGGTGTGGGCGCGCGACGACCAGTTGCCGCCTGCCGGGCTGGAGGGCTCGCAGCCGTGGCGGGTGTGGCTGATCCTCGGCGGGCGCGGCGCGGGCAAGACACGGACGGGTGCGGAGTGGGTGCGGGCGAAAGCGCTGGGGCTCGGGCCGGCCGGGGAGCGACCGGCGCGGCGGATCGCGCTCGTCGGCGAGACAGTGGCCGACGTGCGGCGCGTGATGATCGAGGGCGTATCGGGGCTGCTGTCGGTGCATCGCGACGGGGAGCGGCCGAGCTTCGAGCCGTCGAAGGGCGAGGTGAGTTGGCCAAATGGCACGGTCGCGCAGGTGTTCTCGGCCGAGGCGGCCGACGGGCTCAGAGGCCCCCAGTTCGATGCCGCGTGGTGCGACGAGATCGCGAAGTGGCGCGAGGCGGAGGCGGCCTGGGACATGCTGCAGTTCGCGCTGCGGCTCGGCACGTCGCCGCAGGCGGTGGTGACGACGACGCCGCGGCCGGTGCCGATCCTGCGCGCGCTCGTCGACGACCCGGCGACCGTGACGACGCGGGCGCGGACGGCGGACAACGCCCACAACCTGGCGCCGAGCTTTCTCGCCGAGATGACCCGGCGCTATGCCGGGACCGCCCTCGGACGGCAGGAGCTTGACGGGGAGATCATCGACGAGCGGGCCGGGAGCCTCTGGCGGCGCGACTGGATCGAGAGCCACCGGGTAACGGCGGCGCCCGAGATGATGCGCGTGGTGGTGGCGGTCGATCCGCCGGTGACGGCAACGGCGCGCTCTGACGCCTGCGGCATCGTCGTCGCGGGTCGCGGGGCGGACGGGCGCGCCTACGTGCTCGACGACCGCTCGCTCAGCGGGCGCGCGCCCGAGGTGTGGGCACGGGCCGCGATCGAGGCGTGGCGTTCGCACATGGCGGACCGGGTGGTGGCGGAGACCAACCAGGGCGGCGATCTGGTGGTGTCGGTGCTGCGCCAGGTCGGCGGTTCGGTGCCGGTGCGACAGGTGAGGGCGACGCGGGGCAAGTGGGTTCGCGCCGAGCCGGTGGCCGCCCTCTATGCCGAGGGGCGCGTGTCGCACGTTGGCCGTCTCGACCGGCTCGAGGACCAGATGTGCGCGCTCGGCGTCGACGGACTGGCGCGCGGGCGAAGTCCCGACCGGCTCGACGCGCTGGTTTGGGCGCTGACCGACCTGATGCTCGAGCCCGAGGCGATGCCGGGCCTGCGCTGGATCTGAGACGAGCGAAAAACGAGGAGTTGGGATGCATCTCTTACGCGATGCGCTGGGCTGGCTTGCGCCGGCACGCGCGCCGGCCGCGCCGGCAATAAAGGCGAGCGCCACGGCGGCGATCCTGGCGCTCGATGCCGGGCGCTCGCCGGTGTGGGCGCCGCGCGACTACCACGCGCTCGCAGCCGAGGGGTTCATGCAGAACCCCATCGTCTACCGGTCGGTGCGGATGATCGCGGAGGCTGCAGCGACGGTACCGCTGCTGCTCTACGACGGCGCCGACGAGATCGAGGCGCACCCGCTGCTCGATCTCGTCGCGCGGCCGAGCCTCGACCACACGAGCGCGGATTTCCTCGAGGCGTGGTACGGGCACCTTCTGGTGGCGGGCAATGCCTACGCCGAGGCGGTGGTGCTCGACGGGCGGCTGCGGGAGCTGCATGTTCTGCGGCCCGACCGCATGAAGGTGCTGCCGGGTCCGGACGGCTGGCCGGAGGGCTACCAGTACACGGCAGGCGGCCGGTCGGTGCGGCTTGCCGGGGAGGCGGTCGCGGGCGTGAGGCGCGTGCTGCACATGCGTCTGTTCCACCCGCTCAACGACCACTACGGCATGAGCCCGATCGAGGCCGCGGCGGCGGCCATCGACACGCACAACACGGCGGCGCGCTGGAACAAGGCGCTGCTCGACAACGCGGCCCGGCCGTCGGGGGCGCTGGTCTATGCGGCGCGCGACGGTCAAATGACCGACGAGCAGTTCGGTCGCCTCAAGGCCGAGCTGGAGGCCGGGTTCCAGGGGGCGAGGAATGCCGGGCGCCCGCTGCTGCTCGAGGGCGGGCTCGACTGGAAGCCGCTGTCGCTGTCGCCGAAGGACATGGATTTCGTCGAGGCGAAGAACGCAGCCGCGCGCGAGATCGCGCTGGCGCTCGGCGTGCCGCCGATGCTGCTCGGGATCCCGGGCGACAATACGTACTCCAACTACCAGGAGGCGAGCCGCAGCTTCTGGCGTCAGACCGTGCTGCCGCTGGTGTCGCGCACGGCGAAGGCACTCTCGGCATGGCTCGCGCCGGCATTCGGGGAGGACGTGCTGGATCTGCGGCCCGATCACGATCAGGTCGAGGCGCTGGCGCCCGAGCGCGAGGCGCTGTGGGCCAGGATCGGCAAGGCGGAGTTCCTGTCGGACGACGAGAAGCGCGCGGCGGTGGGGTATGGGGCCGGGGCAGAGCCGCGGGCCCGGGGCGGAGGCGTGAAACTTATCCCCGCGTGACGGTCGCGGGTTAGAGTTCTGCTATGACGCCGAGACTGCGAGCGGCGCGCCACGCGCCGGACTTCGGCACAGGTTGGGGCAATCGCAAAAGGTGATCGGATGACGGACGCGGAGACGCGGGGCCGAGGGGCGGAGTGCGGCCTTGCGGCCGAGGCGAGCTTCACGGCGCTCGACTTGAAGTCGGTCGCTGACGACGGGCGGTTCGAGGGCTACGCGAGCCTGTTCGAGCGCGAGGACCTCGGCCGCGACGTGATCGCGGCGGGCGCCTTCCGGGACAGTCTACTGCGGCGAGGAGCGGGGGGCGTGCGCCTTCTCTTCCAGCACGATCCGGGCCAGCCGATCGGCGTCTGGGAGCATCTGGCCGAGGACGGCCGCGGGCTCTACGCCAAGGGCCGGCTGATGCCCGACGTCATGCGGGCGCGAGAGGTGCTCTGTCTCATGCGGGCCGGCGCCATCGACGGCCTCTCGATCGGGTTCAAGGCGGAGAAGGCGCAGCGGGACGCGCGAACCGGCGTGCGGCGCGTGGTGAAGGTCGATCTCTGGGAGATCTCGGTGGTGACGTTTCCGATGCTGCCCGAAGCGCGCATCAGGACGAGGAGGGCGCATCCGTTCGCGGGCGGCGTTCCGACCGAGCGAGAGTTCGAGCGCTGGCTCACGCGGGATGCTGGGCTGACGCGCGGCGAGGCACGGGCGGTGCTCCGCTCGGGTCTCAAGGGACTTCACGCCTTGCGGGATGCGGGCAGGGGAGACCCGATGGGTGGCGACGAGGCGACGCTCGCAGCGGCGATCCGCCGGGCGGCCGGCGCCATGCTCACCCGAAACATAACCCCAACCCATCAATGGTGAGAACATGATCGAGAAGCAGGATATCGAGACGAAGGCGGCGGGGCCGGTGGTGACGGCGGCGCTCGACGAGCTGATGGGCGCGTTCGAGGCCTACAAGGAGACCAACGAGCGGCGGCTGGCCGATATCGAGCGGCGAGGCTCGGCCGACGTGGTGACGCGCGACCGACTGGCGCGGATCGACAAGGCGCTGGACGAGCTTGCGGTGAAGGGCGCGCGGCTGCCGCTGTCGGCGACGGGGGCGAGCGAGCGCGGCGCGGCGCACGCCCACAAGGCGGCCTTCGAGGACTACGTGCGCAAGGGCGAGACGCTGCGCCTGCGCGGGCTCGAGGCCAAGGCGCTGTCGGTCGGCACGGACGCCGACGGCGGCTACCTGGTGCCCGACGAGACCGAGCGGACGGTCAATACGGCGCTGCGCGCCATCTCGCCGATCCGCGCCATTGCCGGCGTGAGGCAGGTTTCGGGATCGGTCTTCAAGAAGCCGTTCTCGACGACGGGCTTCGCGACGGGCTGGGTCGGCGAGACGGCGGCGCGCACGCAGACCGACACGGCAACGCTGGCCGAGCTGTCGTTCCCGACGATGGAGCTCTACGCCATGCCTGCGGCGACGCAGAGCCTCATCGACGACAGCGCCGTCGACATCGACGCGTGGCTCGCCGAGGAGGTGCGCGTGGCGTTCGCGAGCCAGGAGGGCAAGGCCTTCGTCGACGGCGACGGCACGAACAAGCCAAAGGGCTTCCTGGCCTATCCGACGGTGGCCAACGGCAGCTGGAGCTGGGGCAACATCGGCTTCATCGGAACGGGCGCTGCAGGTGCATTCCCCGCGACCGACCCCGGCGACAAGTTGATCGAGCTCATCTACGCGCTGAAGGCGGGCTATCGCGCCAACGGCACGTTCGTGATGAACCGCTCGACGCAGTCGGCGGTGCGCAAGATGAAGGACGGCGACGGCAACTACCTGTGGCAGCCTTCGGGCAAGCCGGGCGAGGCGCCGACGCTGATGGGCTACCCGGTGGCCGAGAGCGAGGACATGCCGGACCCGGCTGCGAACAGCCTGTCGCTGGCTTTCGGCGACTTCGCGCGGGGCTATCTGATCGTCGATCGCGTGGGCATCCGCGTGCTGCGCGACCCGTTCTCGGCCAAGCCCTACGTGCTGTTCTACACGACCAAGCGGGTCGGCGGCGGCGTGCAGGACTTCGATGCCATCAAGCTGTTGAAGTTCGCCTGATCGGGCGGGGAGAGCGGAGCCCCGGGGCCGAGGTCCCGGGGCCTTTTTTGCGCGCGTGCGCTGAGCCCGGAAGCAGGAGACGGACATGGCCCTCGTGATGACGAGCGGGCCCGCA
Source organism: uncultured Hyphomicrobium sp. (assembly GCA_964471635.1). Classification (GTDB taxonomy): domain Bacteria; phylum Pseudomonadota; class Alphaproteobacteria; order Rhizobiales; family Hyphomicrobiaceae; genus JAKAML01. Next base: position 70,160 of record CAYYGO010000010.1, on the reverse strand, counting down.
ACGGAGCCGGTGACGGTCGCCGAGGCGAAGGCTCATCTCAGGATCGATACGGACGCCGAGGATGTGCTGGTCGCGAGCCTGATCCTGACGTCGCGGCTGCACATCGAGGCAGGGCTCGGGCTCGCGCTCGTGCGTCAGGGCTGGCGGCTGCTGCTCGACCGCTGGCCGAAGGACGGCACGGTGGCGGTGCCGCTCCGGCCGCTCATGACGGTGGACGCGATCCGGGTTCGGGCGGCGGACGGCACGCCGCAGGCGGTGGCAGCGGACCGCTACGTGGTCGACGCGGCAAGCGAGGTGGCACGTATCGTGCCGATGGGCGCGACGTGGCCGGCGACAGGGCGCGCGGCGCACGGCATCGAGATCGATTTCACGGCAGGCTTCGGCGCTTCGGCGGGCGACGTGCCCGGACCGATCCGGCAGGCGGTGCTGCTGTTGACGGCGCACTGGTACGAGCACCGCGACCCGATCGAGATCGGCTCGGACGAAACCGTCATACCGCGCGCGGTGTCGGAACTGCTTGCGCCCTGGCGGAGGCGGCGGCTGTGAACGGGATCAGGATCGGTGAGCTGCGCCACAGGATCATGATCCAGTCCGTCGTCCGGGCGGAGGACGGCGGCGGCGGGGCGACGGAGACATGGACAACCGTCGCCGAGGTGTGGGCGGCGGTGCTGCCGGGGGGCGGCAGCGAGGGCGTTGCGGGCGATCGGCTCGAGGGGCGCGTGACGCACCGGATCGTCATGCGCGGGGGGCTGGCCGGCGGCGCGGCGCCCGGCCCGGCGGACAGAATCGTATGGGGCAGCCGGGTGTTCGAGGTCCGCGCGGTGATCGACGAGGGCGAGCGGGGCCGCTGGCTCGTGGCGCTGGTCGAGGAGCGGGGGCTGTGAGCGTCGCGGTGCGGGTGACGGTGGCTGGCATCGGGTCCGCGCAGGTCGCAGCGCGGATCGAGCGGGTGCGCGCGCGGGCCGAGGCAGGGGCGCCTGGCAGGCCGGGCTCGAGGGCAGGAGATGCGGCGGTGCGCGGCGGTGGCGAGGCCGGTCGCGTCGAGGATGGAACCGCGGCAGGCGGCAGGCGTATCCGACCGCGCGACGAGGCGGCGCGACAGCGGTAGGCGCAGCAACAGGAGTACGGCATGGCGGATGCGGGCTGGGCTTTGCAGCAGGCGGTCTATGGGGCGCTCGCGTCGAATGCGGCGCTCATCGCGCTGCTCGGCGGGCCGAAGATCTATGACGATGCACCGCACGCGGTAGCGCACCCCTATGTGACGCTCGGGCAGAGCGTCGAGCGCGACTGGAGCACGGGGACGGAAGACGGCGCCGAGCATGTGCTGACGGTGCATGTGTGGTCGCGGGCGGCCGGCCGCAGGGAGACGCGCGCCATCATGGCCGCAGCGCGCAGCGCGTTGCACGAGGCGGCGCTGTCGCCTGCCGGGACGAGGCTCGTCAGCCTGCGTCACGAGCTCAGCGAGGCGCGGCGCGAGGCCGACGGCGAGACGTGGCACGGTATCGTGCGCTTTCGCGCGCTGACGGAGCCGGCCGGCGGCTGAAAATTCAAGGGCAGGCCGGGCCGACGGCTTTGCGCCTCGCGACGTGCGCGGGCGCGGCGGGCCCGGCCCATGGGACGATGCGACGGAGCGAGCGGGAGGCGGACATGGCGGCACAGAAGGGTAAGGATCTGCTGTTGAAGGTCGACAGCAGCGGCAGCGGGGCTTTCACGACGGTTGCGGGGCTGCGCTCGCGCGCCATCGCGTTCAACGCCGAGGCGGTGGACGTCACCCACCAGGAGAGCGCGGGCCACTGGCGCGAGCTCTTGGCGGGGGCGGGCGTCAAGAGCGCACGAGTGACGGGGGCGGGCATCTTCAAGGATGCTGCGTCCGACGCGACGGTCAGGCGCTACGTGTTCGACGGCACGATCCGCGACTGGCAGATCGTGGTGCCGGATTTCGGAACGGTCGCAGGACCGTTCCATATCGCCTCGCTCGAGATCTCGGGACGGCACGACGGCGAGGTCGCGTTCGAAATTGCGCTCGAGAGCGCGGGCGAGCTGGCCTTCACTGCGGTCTGAGGCACGGGCGGTGGGCAGCTCGCGCCGTCACGAGAAGCGCTCCCGAGCCGCCGGGCGCAATATGCCGAGCGCGGCGCCGATCGCACGTCAAAGTCAACCCGACTACGGAGCGGCGGGAAGAGATATGGCGAACAAGCATCGCGGGGAGATCGAGGCGCGGCTCGACGGCCGGAGCTATCGGCTGTGCCTCACGCTCGGCGCGCTGGCGGAGCTCGAGAGTGCGTTCGGCGACGAGGACATGCTGGCGCTGGCCAAGCGCTTCGAGGCGGGTCGCATCTCGGCGCGCGATTGCGTGCGCATCATCGCGGCCGGGCTGCGCGGCGCGGGCCACGAGGTTGCGGACGAGGATGTGAGCCGGATGCGCGCCGAGGGGGGCGCGGCTGGGTACGTCGAGATCGTGGCGCGGCTGCTCGCGGCGACATTCGGAGGGCGGGCAGCGGGGGGAGAGCCGACGGCCGCGGGGGCCGCGGGGGCGGAGGAGGGCCGGTCCGGCGCGGACCGCAGCCCTTTCCCTGGGACGAGGTGATGGCGACCGGACTCGGCGTGCTGGGTCTGGCGCCGGAGGTGTTCTGGCGGATGACGGCGCGCGAGCTCGAGGCGGCGGTGCGGGGACGGATCGGGCCTGCAGCCGCGGAGGTGCCGTTGGCGCGGGCCGACCTGGCGGGTCTCATGCGCCGCTTCCCCGACGCATGAGCAGCAGCAACGGAGAGGGCCGATGGCGACCGACGGGTTCGAGAACGAGATCGAGACGTGGACCGTACGGGTCGAGGCGGACACGCGGCCGCTGCAGACGGAGCTTCGGGCGGCCGCGGGAATCGGACGGCAGTTCTCGTCCGCGTTGGTCAATGCGTTCGAGGGAATCGCGATCAAGGGCCGGAGCCTGGGCGACGTGCTGAAGTCGCTGGCACTCCAGCTGTCGAGCCTCGTCCTCAAGGCGGCGCTGAAGCCTCTGGAGCAGGGGTTCTCGAGCCTTCTGTCGGGGCTGTTCTCGGGTGGGCTCGGCGGCTCGGGCTTTGCGAGCGGCGCGGCTTTCCAGGGGGGGCTACCGGTGCCGTTCGCGAAAGGCGGCGTGATCCAGAGCCCGGTGACGTTCCCGCTCGCGGGCGGGCGGATAGGGCTCGCCGGCGAGCGCGGAGCGGAAGCGATCCTGCCACTGGCGCGCGGGCCTGACGGGCGGCTCGGCGTCGCCGCGTCGGGGCGCAGCGGAGGCATAAATGTGGTGTTCAACGTGACCGCCGCCGATGTCGACAGCTTCCGCCGCTCGGAGACGCAGGTCGCGGCGATGCTGGCGCGCGCCGTGGCGCTCGGCCAGCGCAATCTGTGAGGTCCGACGATGAGCTTTCACGAGGTGCGCTTCCCGACCGCGATCTCGCGCGGTGCCGAGGGCGGGCCGGAGCGCCGCACGGACGTGGTGGTGCTGGGCTCGGGGCGTGAGGAGCGGAACGCGCGTTGGGCCGACTCGCGGCGCGCCTACAACGCCGGTTACGGCATGCGGACGCTCGACGACCTCTACGAGGTGATCGCGTTCTTCGAGGAGCGACGCGGCCGGCTGCACGGCTTCCGCTGGAAGGACCATCTCGACTGGACGTCCGCGTCTCCCCAATCGGTGCCGACGCCGCTCGACCAGGCGATCGGCACAGGCACCGGGACGCTCGCGACGTTCCAGCTCGCGAAGCGATACGGCACGGCCCATGCCCCGTGGACGCGCACGATCCGAAAGCCCGTGGCAGGAAGCGTGCGGGTGGCGGTGGGCGGCGTCGAGAAGGCCGCGGGCGCAGCATTCGTCGCCGATCCCGCTTCCGGGCTGGTGACGTTTCTGGCCGGTCACGTGCCGGAGGCGGGCGCAGCGGTGACGGCGGGTTTCGAGTTCGACGTGCCCGTCCGGTTCGATACCGACCGTCTCGAGGTGAGCCTCGCAGGCTTCGGGCACGGCGCGGTGCCGAGCATTCCGGTGGTGGAGGTGCGGCTGTGAAGGAGCTTCCGCCAGAGCTGGCCGCCCATGTCGCGAGCGGAGTGACGACGCTGTGCTGGTGCTGGCGGGTGACGCGGCGCGACGGCCTCCGGTCGGGATTCACCGACCACGATCGCGACCTCGTCTTCGACGGCACGACGTTCGAGGCGGCTGCGGGCTTCGAGGCCAGCGAAATCCGCGACACGGCCGGGCTCGGCGTCGACAACCTCGAGGTAACGAGTGCGCTGACGTCGGAGCGGCTGAGCGAGGCGGACCTCGCGGCTGGCCTCTACGACGATGCGCGGGTCGAGATCTGGCGGGTGAACTGGGCGGACACAGCCGCGCGGGTGCTGATGCGGACCGGTAGCCTCGGCGAGGTCAAGCGGCAGGGAGCGACGTTCGTAGCCGAGGTGCGCGGGCTTGCGCACTATCTGCAACAGACCAGCGGCCGGCTCTACCAGTATGCGTGCGATGCCGACCTCGGCGACGCGCGCTGCGGCGTCGACACGGCGGCTGCGGCTTACAGGGGCTCGGGCGCCATCGTTGCCGTGGCCGGGGATCGGCGGTTCACGGCATCGGGGCTGGCGGCGTTCGCTCACGACCATTTCACGCGCGGGCTCGTGAGCTTTACGTCGGGTGCCGCGGCGGGGCAACGGATCGAGGTTCGGGCGCACACCGTCCGGGCCGCGGTCGTGACCATCGAGCTTTGGCAGCCGGCGCGCGGGCCGCTCGTTACAGGGCAGACCTTCACGGTCACGGCCGGATGCGACAAGCAGCTCTCGACCTGCCGGAACAAGTTCGCCAACGCGGCGAGCTTTCGCGGTTTTCCCCACATGCCCGGCAACGACGCGCTGACCCGCGTCGCGCGGCAGGCCTGAGAGGGCGATCCATGAGAGGCAAGGCAGGTGGCCCGGCGCTGTCGGGCGACGACGTGGTGCGCGCGGCGCGGAGCTGGATCGGCACGCCCTATCACCATCAGGCGAGCACGAAGGGCATCGGCTGCGATTGCCTCGGTCTCGTGCGCGGCGTGTGGTGCGAGCTCTACGGCAGCGAGGCCGAGCGGCCGCCGGCTTATGCGCGGGACTGGGCCGAGGCGGGCGGGCGCGAGACGATGATCGAGGCTGCACAGCGCCATCTCGTGGCGGTCGGTGCGGCGACGGCGGGACCGGGCGACGTGGTGTTGTTCCGGATGCGGGCGGGTGCACCCGCGAAACACGCCGGGATCGTGACCGCGCCGGGACGGATGATCCACGCCGTCGAGGGCCGAGCGGTCGGCGAGGTAGCGCTGGGCACCTGGTGGCAGCGCCGGATGGTTGCGGCGTTCCGATATCCGGGAGTGGACTGAGCATGGCGACACTGGCACTGGCCGCGGTCGGCGCGGCGGTCGGCAGCACGCTGCTGCCCGCGGGCTTCACGCTGCTCGGCGCGACGATCACGGGCGCGACGATCGGATCGCAGCTCGGTGCGTTCGCGGGCTCCTACATCGATCAGGCGCTGCTCGGCCCGTCCGGCCAGAAGCCGGTCGAAGGGCCCAGGCTGCGCGATCTGCACGTCACGGCCTCGACCGAGGGCGCGCCGATACCGCGCGTCTACGGGCGTGCCCGGCTCGGTGGCCAGGTGATCTGGGCCATGGACTTCGAGGAGGAGGCCGCCACGAGCGAGGCGGGCGGGGCAGGCAAGGGCGGGCTCGGAGGTGGCGCAGCCGGGTCGGCGACCGAATATCGCTACTTCGCGAGCTTCGCCGTGGCCCTGGCGGAAGGCGAGATCACGGGGCTCGGACGTGTGTGGGCGGACGGCCAGGAGCTTGGGCTCGGTGACGTTACGTACCGGCTCCATACGGGCTCGGAGACGCAAGAGGCCGATCCGCTCATTGCTGCGCACGAAGGAGCGGAGGCCGCACCGGCCTACCGGGGTGTCGCCTACATCGTGTTCGAGCGGCTGGCGCTCGCTGCGTTCGGCAACAGGCTGCCGCAGTTCTCGTTCGAGATCTACCGGGCGGTGGAGCCGTTTGGCGGCGAGATCCGCGGCGTGGTGCTCATTCCGGGGTCGGGCGAGTTCGTCTATGCGACCGAGGAGGTCACGCGGACCAGTGGCGGCGGCAACAACGCGACCGAGAATGCCCACACGCGCCAGGGCGCGGTCGACTGGGCGGTGTCGCTGGACCAGATGGCGGCCGCGCTGCCGGCCGTGGGATCCGTTTCGCTGGTGGTGAGCTGGTTCGGCACGGATCTGCGTGCCGGCGCGTGCCAGATCAAGCCTGGCGTCGACAGCGCCGACAAGGTGACGAACCCGCTCGCGTGGCGGGTGGCGGGTGTCGATCGGGCGGGCGCCTATACCGTCAGCCCGCGCGACGGGCGGCCGGCCTACGGCGGCACGCCGTCGGACGAGACGGTGGTGGCGGCGATCCGCGATCTCACGGCGCGCGGCTACAAGGTGACGCTGACGCCGTTCATTCTGATGGACGTGCCGGCGGGCAACATGCTGCCCGATCCTTACGGCGGGACGGAGCAGTCGACCTATCCCTGGCGCGGGCGGATCACCTGCCATCCGGCACCCGGCCGGCCGGGGACTGTCGACAAGACCGCGGCGGCGGCCAGCCAGATCGCGGCGTTCGTGGGCACAGCGCAGGCGGCGCACTTCGCTCTGGCGGGCACGGGCGTGACCTACAACGGCCCCGACGAGTGGAGCTTCCGGCGCATGGTGTTGCATCACGCCTGGCTGGCCAAGGCGGCGGGCGGCGTCGATGCCTTCGTGATCGGAACCGAGCTGCGCGGCCTGACACAGGTTCGCTCCGGGTCTGCTACGTATCCGTTCGTCGCCGCGCTTGCCGCGCTGGCGGCCGACGTCAAGGCCGTGCTCGGCCCGTCGACCAAGGTTACGTATGCCGCGGACTGGTCGGAGTACTTCGGGCACCAGCCGGCGGACGGCACGGGCGACGTGCGCTTCCATCTCGATCCGCTGTGGGCCTCGCCCGCCATCGACGCCATCGGCATCGATCTCTATTGGCCGCTGTCGGACTGGCGCGACGGGCGTGAGCACCGCGACTACCGGTCGGGGCGGCGCTCGATCTACGATCTCGACTATCTCGCCGCCAACGTGCGTGCCGGCGAAGGCTTCGATTGGTACTACGCGAGCGACGCCGACCGCGAGGCGCAGATCCGGACGCCGATCACAGACGGCCAGGGCAAGCCCTGGGTGTTCCGCTACAAGGACCTGGCGGCGTGGTGGGAGAACCAGCATCACGACCGGCCGGGCGGCATCGAAAGCGGCACGGCGACGGCGTGGGTGCCGCGCTCGAAGCCGATATGGCTCATGGAGATCGGCTGCCCGGCAGTCGACAAGGGCGCCAACCAGCCCAACGTGTTCGTCGATCCGAAAAGTGCGGAGAGCGCACTGCCCTACGGCTCGAACGGCATACGCGACGATCTCATGCAGCGCCGCTACATCGAGGCACTGATCGGGGCACTGGATCCGACAGGCCCGCGCCACGTGGCGGGCTCCAATCCCGTGTCGCCGGTCTATGGCGGACGAATGGTCGATCTCGACCGCATCCACGTCTACGCCTGGGATGCGCGGCCCTATCCCGCGTTTCCCTACGACACGGAGACCTGGGGCGACGGCGCGAGCTGGCGAACGGGGCATTGGCTCAACGGGCGGACGGCGAGCGCGCCGCTGGCGGCGCTCGTTGGGCGCATGCTCGACGACTACGGATTTGCGGATTTCGATGCTGCCGCGCTCGAGGGCACGGTGCCTGGCTATGTTATCGATCGGCCGATGTCGCCGCGCGAGGCGATGCAACCGCTGGAGCTCGGGTACTTCATCGATATCGCGGAGAGCGGAGGCGCGATCCGTTTCCGTCATCGCGGGCAGGAGGCGCCCGTGGCCGTGCTGGGCGAGAGCGATCTGGTCGAGGACCGCAAGGGCGAGACGCTATTGACGCTGACGCGTGGCCAGGAGACCGAACTGCCGGCGTCGGCGAAAGTGAGCTACATCTCGGCCGCCGGCGACTACCGGCAGGCAGTGGCAGAGGCAAGGCGTCTCACGGGCGCGAGCGGACGGCTGGCCCAGGCGGAGCTGCCGGTGGTGCTCGAGGCGGATGCGGCCGCAGCGATCGCCGAGACGTGGCTCCACGAGACGTGGGCGTCGCGCGAGCGGGCGTCCATGAAGCTTCCGCCGTCGCTTCTGGCGATCGAGCCCGGGGACACAATTGCGGTCGAGCGCGCCGGCGTCAGGACGCTGCTCCGCGTGACGGAGGTTGGCGAGCGCGGCGTTCGCGAGATCGAGGCGCGCACGCTCGATCCCGAGATCTACGCCCGCATCCCGACGCCCGAGCGCCCGGTGCCGCCCGAGCCGCCACGACCATCCGGCAAGCCCTCCGTGGCGATGCTCGATTTGCCGCTGCTGCGCGGCGACGAGCCGGAACACGCGGGCTACGTCGCGGTGCGGCAGAGCCCGTGGCCGGGGACGATGGCGATCTATGGCTCACCGGGCACGGACGGCTTTCTGCTGAAGGGGCTCGCCTCCGTTGCGGCAGTGACGGGCACGACACTCGACCCGATGCCCACCGGCCCGGAAGGGCGCCTCGACTGGGGCACGCGGGTGCGGGTGGCGCTCGACGGCGGGGCGTTGCGCTCGGTGACGCGGCTCGAGCTGTGCGCCGGACGCAACGTTGCGGCTGTCGAGGCTGCTGCCGGCGAGTGGGAGGTCATCCAGTTCGAGACGGCCGAGCTCGTGGGGCCGCGAACCTATGAGCTGTCCGGGCTCTTGCGTGGCCAGACAGGCAGCGAGGGTGCGATGCGAAGGCCGTTGGCGACAGGCGCGCGCTTCGTCGTCGTCGATGGGGCGCTGGCGCGGCTGGCGCTTGCGGCGGGCGAGGTCAGGCTGCCCTACACGTGGCGGATCGGACCGGCGGCGCGGGACATCGGGCATGCGAGCTACGTCGAGACCGCGCACACGTTCCGCGGGCTCGGCGCGCGGCCGCTGTCACCGGTGCACGTGCGGGGCAGCCGTGCCCTCAACGGCGACCTCGCCGTCGCCTGGGTGCGGCGGACGCGGATCGGCGGCGATGGGTGGGAGGCGGCCGACGTGCCGCTGGCCGAAGAGGGCGAGCGCTACGAGGTGGACGTGACGAGCGGGTCCGAGGTGCTGAGGACGCTCACCACAACGGTGCCCTCGGCGATCTACACCGCGGCGGAGCAGATCGAAGACTTCGGCGCGGTTCAGCCCGCGGTGACGGTGCGCGTCGCGCAGGTCTCGGCGTCGTTCGGCCGGGGCGCAGTGCGCGAAGCCGTCGTCTGACGCGAGACGCCCGATGTCGCCGGCGGTCCTGCCGCGAGGAGGTCCGTAACCTGTGGGCACGAGACGCGGAACCTGAGCAGAAATCGAGGTTGAAGCATGGAGGGAAGCGACCGGCAGCCGCCGTGGCTGGCGCGTGCGTGGCACGAGCTCGGACAGCGGGAGCAGAGCGGCAGCGCCAGCAATCCGCGGATATCGGCGCTGTTCCGAGACGCGGGGCATCCCATGGTGACGAGCGACGAGACGGCCTGGTGCGCGGCGCTGGTGGGCGCGTGCCTGGCGCGGAGCGGGATCGCGGGCACGGGCTCGCTCAGGGCCCGGAGCTACCTCGACTGGGGAAAGGCTGCCGACGGACTGCGGCCTGGTGCGGTGGCCGTGCTGTCGCGCGGCGCAGATCCAGCCGCGGGCCATGTCGGCTTCCTCGTCGGTTGGGTCGACGGCGGGATCGTTCTGCTCGGCGGAAACCAGGGTGATGAGGTGTCGGTCGAGCGGTTTCCGCGCGACCGCCTGCTCGGCTTGCGTTGGCCGATGACGAGCGCAGAGGCGGGCGCGGCTACGGCAACGGTGTCGGCCCGCGAGGCAGGAGACAGCGGCCGCTTCGACCGCGCGCTGGCTCACGTGCTCGAGATGGAGGGCGGCTTCACCGACGATCCACACGATCCCGGCGGACCGACCAATCGCGGCATCACGCTCGCGGTCTACGCCGCGTGGCGTCGCGTGACGCTCGATGCGACGAACCATGCCGCGTTGAAGGACGAGTTGATGCGCATCCCCGACGAGACGGTGCGGGAGATCTACCGGCGCCGCTACTGGGAGCCGGCGCGCTGCCCGGTCCTGCCGGCGGGGGTCGAGATGATGCACTTCGACGCGGCAGTGAACCAAGGCGTGGGTGCGGCGGCGCGGATGCTGCAGGAGGCGGCGGGTGCCGATCTCGACGGCGAGATCGGGCCGCTGACCCTGGCCGCGGTCGATGCGGCCGGGCGGACCGAGCTGCTCCAGCGCTACGCGGACCTGCGGCGCGAGCGCTATCGGAGACTTCCGCATTTCACGCGGTTCGGGCGCGGCTGGCTGCGGCGCGTGGACATCGCGCTCGCCCGCGCGCGCGCCGATGCCGGCGATCGCGCAGAAATCACGACAGCAAGAGGAGAGACGAGCATGCAGATCGAGACACCGGCCGGGATCGAGCCGAAGTGGTGGGGCAAATCAATGACCGTCTGGGGCGCGATCGTCTCGGCGATGGCGACCGTGGTGCCGGCCCTCGGGCCGCTGATCGGCGTCGATATCTCGAGCGAGATCATCCGCCATGCGGGCGGTCAGGCGGCAATCGTGCTGCAGGCGCTGGCCGGGCTCGTCGGCACACTGCTGACGATCCGCGGGCGGCTCCGCGCGACCCAGCCGTTGGGGCAGCGCGACATCAGCTTCCGGCTGTGACGAGGCGGCGGGCGAGCCGGGGCAGCGGGTGCAGGCCAAGGCGAGGCGCCACGGGTTTCACCGCCCTGGAAACCAACAGGGAACGTTATTCATGGCGTGTTCAGAACGGGATCGCTAGTCTCGGACAGATCGAGAGGGCCTCTACAGCCCATTTTCTGGCCTACCGAACGGACCACTGAGCGCCATGCGCCGTCACAGCTTCATTGCCGTTCTGCTCGCTGCCGCCTGCGGCAGTGTGCCGGCGCACGCGGCCGAAACGTGCACCGGCGATTGGTCGGTTGCCGCTCCGCTGGTCAAGAAGGAGGGGCTCGCGACCGTCGAGCAACTGTCGCACCTCGCCCGATCGACGGGTGCCGGCGACATCGTGCGGACCATGCTCTGCCAGGACAACGGCACGTTTACCTATCGGCTCGTCGTGCGGGACGCCAAGGGTCAGTTGCGGTCGGTCTCGACAGACGCCCGCAAGCCCTTCGGAAGGTAGGCAGGGTGCCGGCTTGGCCTTTGGCCGACCTTCGCACTATAACAGCTCTGTTCGGACCGGCACCGCGCCGGCCGCCATGGGAGGCCCGGTCCGCAGTGCGCATACTGGTGGTCGAGGACGATCGTGATCTCAATCGCCAGCTCGTGCAGGCGATCTCGGATGCAGGCTATGCCGTCGATACGGCCAGCGACGGCGAGGAAGGCTACTTCCTCGGCGAGACGGAGCCCTATGACGTCGTGGTGCTCGATATCGGTCTGCCCAAGATGGATGGCCTGTCGGTACTCGAGCAGTGGCGCCGCGCAAGCCGCAACATGCCTGTGATCCTGCTCACCGCACGCGATCGCTGGAGCGACAAGGTTGCCGGAATGGACGCGGGGGCGGACGACTACCTCGCCAAGCCGTTTCACATGGAGGAGCTTCTGGCGCGGATCCGCGCGCAGCTTCGACGCGCGTCCGGGCACGCCAAAAGCGAGATCGAGTGCGGGCCGCTGATGCTCGATACGAAATCTGCAAGGGTGACGTGCGCGGGGCAGCAGATCAAGCTCACCTCCCACGAGTACCGGCTGCTCGCCTACCTGATGCATCATCGCGGCAAGGTGGTCTCGCGCACCGAGCTCGTCGAGCATCTCTACGAGCAGGACTTCGACCGCGACTCGAATACGATCGAGGTGTTCATCGGCCGGCTCCGCAAGAAGATCCCTGCCGACGTGATCGAGACCGTGCGCGGGCTCGGCTATCGACTCTCCGAAGAGAGCAATGAGGGTTAACTCGCTTGCGTTCCGTCTTCTGGCAACGCTGGCGGCGTGGACGCTGCTGGTGCTGCCGCTGGCCGGATTCATCATCTACCGGATCTACAAGCACGACCTGCAGAGCGAGTACGACGAGCGGCTGAAGCGGCTCGCGGACGGCGTTCGCCTCGACAGCATGGACGGGCAGACGGAGCCGCTGGCGCCCATCAACCGCTTCGAGCCGCTGTTCGAGCAGACCCATTCGGGCTGGTACTGGCAGGTGAAGCCGCTCGACGAGCCGGGAAGGCAGCGGCTGGTCTCGGCTTCGCTAGCAACGGCGCAACTCGAAAGCCCCTACGAGCGGACGTTTCCGACCGACCAGACCGGCACGCGATGGATGAACGTGAAGGGCCCGGTCGGCGAGCCGATCCGCATCGTGGAACTCGTCGATACGCTGCGCCATGAGCCAGGGCCCCGCTATTCGATCACGGTCGCTGGTCCGATCGACGACCTCAATGCGCGGGCGGCGGAGTTCGGCCAAAGGCTTACCATCGCGCTGGCACTGGCCGGGCTAGGTCTGCTCGCCACTACGCTGTTTCAGGTCCGCTTCGGCTTGCTGCCGTTGCGTCAGATCGAGTTGGGGCTCGCCGCCATCCGCTCCGGCGAGAAGACGACGCTCGATGGTGCGCTGCCGGCCGAGATCGAGCCGCTGCAGGCCGAACTCAATGCGCTCATCCAGTCCAACCAGGATATCATCGAGCGGGCGCGGACGCAGGTCGGCAATCTGGCCCACGCGCTGAAAACGCCGCTCGCGGTCATCACCAACGAGGCTCGCGACGACAAGAGCACATTCGCGCGGAAGGTCGGAGAGCAGGCCGAGATCATGCGCGATCAGGTGAGCCTATATCTCGACCGGGCTCGGATGGCGGCGCGGGTCGGGGTGATCGGCCGCGTGACGCCGGTCGCCGACGTCGTCGAGCCGCTGGCGCGCGCACTCGAGCGGATCAACCGCGAGCGCGGCATCGAGATCGCCGTGGTCTGTCCGCCCGAGGCGCGCTTTCAGGGCGAGAAGCACGATCTCGAGGAGATGCTCGGCAACCTGCTCGACAACGCCTGCAAATGGGCGCGCCGCCGGGTGCATCTCACTGTCGTCGCGCAGCCGGCGTCCAAGGGGCAGGCGCGACGCATCGTCCTGACGGTGGAGGACGACGGACCGGGGCTCAGCGCCGACGAGCGCGCGCGGCTTGGCAAGCGCGGGCTGCGGCTCGACGAGACCAAACCCGGCTCGGGCCTCGGGCTCTCGATCGTCACGGAACTCGCCCAGAGCTATCACGGCAGTCTGGCGCTGGACGCGTCGCGGCATGGCGGGCTGGCGGCGCGGCTGACATTGCCGAGCGCGTGATGCCCCGGCCCCTCTTCGGCCGCGGAGTTCGCGCGGGCGACCCCGATGGCGCGGCCAACCGGCAATCTGCACGATATCAACGGGCTCAGCCGAACTTTCGCCCGAATCCCAGGCGATTTCCGGATCGTCTATGAGGCTTCCTGCCCCCCGGATTCCAGATCGTCGCCGCGTTTGGACGTCGGCCCAGGCACTCGTAGCTGTCGACGACGGAGGGACCGCCATGGGCGAATCGCGCAAGCTTCTCATCATCACGCTGCCATTGACCTTGGTGTTGGCGGCCTGCGGCCCCAACGGTCCGAACAAGGCCGATACCGGTCTCGTCGCAGGCGCGGTGGCGGGTGGTCTCATCGGCAATACCGTCGGCAAGGGGACCGGCAACGTGTTGGCCACGGCGGCCGGCGCGGTGATCGGCGGCATCATCGGCAACGAGATCGGCCGGTCGCTCGACCAGCAGGACCGGATGCTTGCCCAGCGAACCGAGTTCGATGCGCTGGAGCGGGGCGAGAGCGGTCGTGCCAAGGTGTGGCGCAACCCGGACAACGGTCGCTACGGCGAGGTGGTGCCGAGCCGCCCCTACCGCCGGGGCGAGCGTGACTGCCGCGACTACACCCACAAGATTTATATCGATGGCCGTCCGCAGGCCATGCGCGGAACCGCTTGCCGCAATCCGGACGGAACCTGGACCAACGTCGGCTGAGCCGGCGAGGCGCCGGTCCGGCGCCGTGTCCGCGGGGGGGCGCTAGCCCCGCGACAGAAGCGCATTGTGCCCAAGGCAGGCCTTGTGCTGGCGGCGAAGCGCCCCTATCCCAAAGCCGTTGGCCGAGATTGGGACGGACATGCTGCTCTGGATCGGGTTCGCGCTGTTGAGCGCCGCGGTCGTTGCCGCGGTCGTTCGGCCGTTGTTCCGCTCGTCGGCCGGTGCGCTGGCATCGGCAGACGCGGACATCGCGGTCTATCGCGACCAGCTCGCAGAAATCGAGACCGACCGAGAGCGTGGCTTGATCGGCGCCGCCGAGGCGGAGGCAGCGCGCGCCGAGGTGGCGCGGAGGCTGATCGCCAGTGCCGAGGCGCATCCGGCTCAGGGGCAGGGTTCCCGTGAGGGGGCGGTTGCAACAGCACCGCGGTCCGCGCTGTCGTCGCTCGGGTTCGTTGTGGCGGGTGCCGTGCCGCTCGCTGCGATCGGGCTCTATCTCGCCATCGGCTCCCCGGGACTGCCGTCGCAGCCGCACGCGCCGCGGACCGAGCTTTCGCCGGAGCAGGCGAGCATTGCAGACCTCATCTCCAAGGTCGAGGCGCGGCTTCGCGACCAGCCCCAGGACGGCAAGGGTTGGGACGTGCTGGCCCCGGTCTACTTGATGCAGCAGCGCTACACCGACGCAGCCGATGCGTTCGCGCGAGCCATCCGTTACCTCGGCGAGAGTCCGAAGCGGCTGGCAGGACTGGGCGAGGCGCATGTGATGGCCCAGAATGGCATCGTCAACGATACGGCGCGGCTCGCTTATGAGCGTCTGCTGGCGGTCGACCCTTCGCGCATCGAGGCGCGGTTCTGGCTGGCGCTCTCCAAGGAGCAGGACGGCAGGAGAGGCGAGGCTGCGGCCGATTATCGCGCGCTGTTGGCGCTTGCGCCGGCCGACGCCCCGTGGCGGGCGACGGTCGAGGGGCGGCTTGCTGCCATCTCGGGCGCACCGGTCGCCGAAGCGGGTGGTGCGGCCGGTGGGGGGGCGGGGCAAACCGGCACACCCACCGACCGCGTCGGTGACAAGGGGCCTTCTGCCGAGGACATGGCAGCGGCCGAGAAAATGACGCCCGAGCAGCGCACAGCCATGATCCGAGGCATGGTCGATGGTTTGGCGCGGCGGCTTGCGGCGGACGGCAAGGACCTTGGCGGCTGGCTCCGCCTCGTCCGCGCCTATGCCATGCTCGGTCAAAAGGGGGAGGCCGCGGCGGCGCTGGCCTCGGCGCGAAAAAACTTTGCCGGCGATGCGCTTGCCTTGACCGAAATCACGGCGCTGGCGCGGTCGTTGGGGCTCGAGTCATGATGGACGATGGATTGATCGCGTCGCCGGCACGGATCGTAGTCCCAGAGGCTGCGACAAGGTCGTCGTGGGTTGGGAGCGAGCGGGAACTCACTCGATGACACGCAAGCAGCGTCGCGGACTTCTGATCGGGCTCGGCGTCTCGGTGCTGTCGATTGCCGCGCTTCTGGTGTTGTTTGCGCTGCGCGATACGGTCGTATTCTTCCATACGCCGAGCGACGTCGCCGAGAAGTCTATTAAGGCCGGTCAGCGGTTCCGGCTGGGCGGGCTTGTTGCAGACGGCTCGGTGAAGCGGGGCGAGGGCGCCCGGATCGAGTTCGCCGTCACCGACACGCTGAAGACGCTGCCGGTGAGCTATACAGGCATTCTGCCCGACCTGTTCCGCGAGGGACAGGGTGTGGTCGCCGAGGGTAAGCTGTCGCCGGCCGGCGTATTTGTCGCCGACAGCGTGCTTGCCAAGCACGACGAGAACTACATGCCGCCCGAGGTGGCCAAGTCGCTGAAGGAGCGGGGCGTCAAGCTGGGCGACACAAAGCATCCGGGCGGGTCGGCCCCGGCAGCGGGCGGCGGCGCGGCGGGCAACACGAACTGAGCTGAGTTCGGCCAGGGGCCGATCTGATCCCGGATATGGGTCTTGGGATCCACCACGAAGGGTTTGCCGATGATCGTCGAGCTCGGGCACTTCGCGCTGATACTGGCCTTGGTCGTGGCGGCGGTGCAGACGACCATCCCTCTGGTCGGCGCGCGGCGCAACGATCTCCAGATGATGGCCGTGGCGGCGCCGGCCGCCATCGTGCAGCTTCTGCTGTTGGTGTTCTCATTCCTGGCGCTGACCTACGCCTTCGTCGTCTCCGATTTCTCGGTCGCCAACGTCTACCAGAACTCGCACTCGGCCAAGCCGCTCATCTATCGCATCTCGGGCGTGTGGGGGAACCACGAGGGCTCGATGCTGTTGTGGGTGCTGATCCTCGCGGCGTTCGGTGCCGCGGTGGCACTGTTCGGCGACAACCTGCCCCACTCCCTGAAGGCGACCGTGCTGGCGGTGCAAGCCTCGATCGCGTTCGCGTTCTGCCTTTTCATCCTGGCGACATCGAACCCGTTCGATCGGCTCGATCCTGCGCCGTTGGAGGGGCGCGGTCTGAACCCGATCCTCCAGGACCCGGCGCTGGCTTTCCACCCGCCCTTCCTCTACGCGGGCTACGTCGGCTTCTCGATCGCTTTCTCGTTCGCGATCGCCGCCCTGATCGAGGGGCGGACGGACGCGGCATGGGCGCGCTGGGTGCGTCCGTGGACGCTCGCGGCCTGGATGTGCCTGACACTCGGCATCGCGATGGGCTCCTGGTGGGCCTATTACGAGCTGGGCTGGGGCGGCTGGTGGTTCTGGGACCCGGTCGAGAACGCTTCGTTCATGCCCTGGCTCGCCGGCACCGCACTGCTGCACTCTGCGCTCGTGATGGAGAAGCGAGAGGCGCTCAAGGTGTGGACGATCCTGCTCGCGATCCTCACCTTCTCGCTGTCGCTTCTGGGCACCTTCCTGGTGCGTTCGGGCGTGCTGACGAGCGTGCACGCGTTCGCGGTCGATCCGGCGCGCGGCGTTTTCATCCTTGTCCTGATGTCGCTATTCGTCGGGGGCGGGCTTGCGCTATTCGCGCTGCGCGCGGGCGGACTGCGCCAGGGCGGGCTCTTCGCGCCGATCTCGCGCGAGGGGAGCCTCGTGCTCAACAACGTGCTGCTGACGACGAGCTGCGCGACGGTGCTCGTCGGAACTCTCTATCCGCTCGCGCTCGAAGCGATCACGGGCGACAAGATCTCGGTCGGGCCGCCGTTCTTCAACCTGACGTTCGGCCCGCTGATGCTGCCCTTGCTGCTGGCACTGCCGTTCGGGCCGTTCATGGCGTGGAAGCGGGGCGATATTCACGGAGCGGCGCAGCGCCTGCTGTTTGCGGCCGGGCTCGCTCTGCTCGCGACCGTTGCAGCGCTGGCGGTGGCGTTCCGCGGTCCCTGGCTCGCACCGCTCGGTATCGGCCTCGGCGTGTTCGTGATGGCGGGCGCGGTGTCCGAGATCGCCTACCGGGCGAAGGTCGGCTCCGCGTCGCGTGACGAGGTGCTGCGGCGCCTCTCAAATATGCCTCGCTCGGTGGTCGGAACCGCGCTCGCGCACTTCGGTGTCGGCATGATGGTGGTGGGTATCATTGCGACCAGCGCCTACCAGACCGAGCGCATCCTGGTCATGAAGACCGGGGAGACGGTGGCGGTCGCGGGCTACGAGCTGGCGTTCAAGGGCGTGGCGCCGGCGCGTGGGGCCAACTACCGCGAGCAGGTGGCGACGCTGGAGGTTACACGAGGCGGTATCCCGGTGACCACGCTGCATCCCTCCAAGCGCATCTACGACCAGCCGCCGCAACCAACGTCCGAGGCCGGCATTCTGGCATCCTGGCGGGGCGATCTTTACAGCGTGCTCGGCGACGAGCAGCAGGCCGGCGGATGGTCGGTGAGGATCTATTTCAATCCGCTGGTGCGGCTGATCTGGCTCGGCGCCGTGGTGATGTTCGTCGCCGGAGCGATCTCGCTGTCGGACCGGCGGCTCCGCGTCGGGGCTCCGTCGCGGCGCGGCCGGCGCACCGCTGTCCAGGCGGCGGAGTAGCCCATGCGTGGCGTGCGGGCATGGTTCTGGATGCTGGCGCTCGCGGCGATGCTGGTCGCGACTGGGCCGTCGAGCTGGGCGCTCGCGGTAGAGCCCGGCGAGGTGCTGGCCGATCCGAAGCTCGAGGTGCGGGCGCGCTCGCTCTCGCTCGAGCTGCGGTGTCTCGTGTGCCAGAACCAGTCGATCGACGACAGCAACGCGCCTCTGGCAAGGGATCTTCGTCTCCTGGTGCGCGAGCGGCTCAAGGCCGGCGACAGCGATGCCGAGGTGATGCGTTTCGTGGTGGAGCGCTATGGCGACTTCGTGCTGCTGCGCCCGCCCTTCAAGCTCAGCACGCTCCTGTTGTGGATCTCGGCACCGTTGCTGCTGGTGGTCGTCGGTTGGCTGATGTGGCGCGGCCTCCCGCGCGCCGGCCGCGACGAAGCATTCGCAACCGCGGACGCGGCCCCTCTGACGGCCGACGAGGAGGCGCGGCTCGGAAGACTGCTGGAGACGCCTGGCGCCGGCGACGAGGCGCGGCGGCGGTAGCCGCGGTTCGCGGTCCGTGCGCCACGGCGCGGACGGTAGGCGTCATGGGGCAAGGAGCAGATCCGGATCGTCGACCGGATCGCGCCGGTCGCGGGTCTCAGTCTCTCTCGGTCGCGGTGACGGCGCCCAGCCGCCGCAGCAGGTCGCGTGTCGCCAGCCCCGTCGCGGGCAGGCCCGCCGCGGTCTCGTATTGTTCGATGGCAGCCTTCAAGGCCGGCCCGTAGAGACCGTCGATGCGACCACTCCGCAATCCCCGCGAGGCCAGGAGCGTTTGCAGCCGGGCGATACCCCTCGTGTCCTCGATGATATCGGCGCGGAGAAAGGCGGCGGCAAGGTCGGCGAACGCGTGCCCGGCAACGGCGGTGTTGGCGATGTCGCGTGTCTCGCGACCTGTCGGCCCGCTCGCGCCGTCACGCCGGGCGGCCAGGGGCACAGACGGCGCCGTGACGAGGTAGGTGCCGACGTTGACGGCGACGATTTCGGGCCCGGAAGGTTCGTCAACGAGCAGTGGAGAGCCGGACGACGAGCCCCCGGTATCGCAGGTGTGCAGGACGATGCGGTCGGGGTCGGCGAAGTCGCGGACGATGCTGTCCCATGTTGCGCCGTCGAAGGAGCGCCCGACGGAGCACGGCGCGGAAACGGCGGCCGTGAAATTCCCGAAGTCGCGATGGAAGGCCGCATTGTAGACGCGGCCGTCGCGGGCAGCGGCGATGATCTCGTCCGTCGACCGTCGGCTCAAGGGCAGGCCGCCCGAAGTGCAGGCGGGGCGGTCTAGCCTGATGAGTGCCCAGTCGTGCGCGGCGTCGATCGGCGGCTCGAGGCTGAGACGGGTGGTGCCGGCCAAGACGTGCTGGGCGCCATTCGACTGGCGGGCGCCCTTGACGCGGGCCTCGCCGTCAGTCGACCCGAGCGACCGGCGGAAGCGGATGTCGGCCGGAGCGGCGGCCGACTGGTCGGGGGGAAACAGGCAGTGAGCCGCCGTGAGGACCGTCGCCGGTGCGACGCAGACCGCCGTGCAAACCACGTTGCGCCCGGTGTCGATGAGAATGCCGAGGTTGCGGGCCAGTGCGGTGCGCTCGGCAGGCAGCGGCTGGCGCTCGTCGTCACCGAAAATCGCAACCGGCCTTAGGCCGATGTGCGCCCGAGGTGGCGTCGGGGGAGCCGGCTCGAAGGGCGACGAGCGGCACGGAGGGGCCAGTGTCAGAGCCAGCACACCCACCAGGCTCGCGGTGTGCCACAACGAGGCAGAGCGGCCCGCGGATGCGGCGCCCCCATTGGGCCCGCCCGTCTTCGCGTCTGTCCTGTTACGCCGGTACACGCTGCCGAGCCTTCCGTGGCGCTGGCGGGTGTAAGCGCCGACATTACCAACCTTTAAGGCAGCCGACATGCTGCCGTAAGGGCCACTCGGCTATCTCCGGATACGACACGGCAGGATGTGCCGGGAAGAACGGAGAGCACCCATGATCGCCCAAGCGCCCGCACCGGGCCTAGCAATTCCGAGGCCAATTTCGAGGACGGGCACGCGCCGGTCGGCCGCCTCTTGCGCGGCGATTGCCGCCATTGCGATCATGGGCGGGCTCGTCGCAGGCGGCGCGCTGGCGCCGGTCCCGGCGCTCGCCCAGTTCAAACCGGACGCAGCCGGCCGGGCGCCGCTGTCGTTCGCCGATATCGTCGACAAGGTTAAGCCGGCGGTGGTCAGCATCTCGGTGTCGAGCGAGGTCAAGGTCGCGAAGAACGAGAAGGGCGAAAAGGGCGGCCCGCGCGGTCCTCAAGGCGGACCTCCCGGCGGCCTGCCCGAGCTGCCGGACGACCATCCGCTGGCGGAGCTGTTCAAGAACCTGCCGAAGGAGTTCCGCGGCCAGCCGGGCCAGCAGGCGCCGCAGCGTCCGGTGCAGGGCCAAGGCTCGGGCTTCGTGATCTCGGCCGACGGGTTCGTGGTGACCAACAATCACGTCATCGAGAATGCCGGAAAGGTGCAGGTCTCGTTCGACGAGCAGAACAAGTTCGATGCCGATCTCGTGGGAACGGATCCGCGCACCGATCTCGCTCTGCTCAAGATCCGGAACGTCGAGAAGCCGTTCCCGTTCGTGAAGTTCGCCGAGAAGCCCGCGCGCGTCGGCGACTGGGTGATCGCGGTCGGCAATCCGTTCGGGCTTGGTGGCACGGTGACGGCCGGCATCCTGTCCGCGATGGGCCGCGATATCGGCTCGGGTCCCTATGACTACATCCAGATCGACGCGGCCGTGAACCGCGGCAACTCGGGCGGACCGACGTTCAACCTCGACGGCGAGGTGATCGGCGTCAACACCGCGATCTATAGCCCGTCCGGCGGCAACGTCGGCATCGCGTTTGCCGTTCCCTCGAAGACCGCGATGGATGTCGTGACCCAGCTCAAGGCGACCGGCACCGTGAGCCGCGGCTGGCTCGGCGTGAAGATTCAGAACGTCGACGAGGACACCGCCGCCTCGATCGGCCTCAGCGATCCCAAGGGCGCCTTCGTCACCGACGTGACGGCCAACGGTCCGGCCGTCGCCGCGGGTTTGAAGCCGCAGGACGCCATCTTGCAGGTCAACGGCGACAAGATCGCCGACAGCCGCGACCTTGCGCGCAAGATCGCCGAGTACGCGCCGAATACGGTGGTCGACGTCAAGGTCTGGCGCAACAACGCAGAGCAGAGCGTCAAGGTGAAGCTCGGCACTTTCCCGACCTCGAAAGAGGACCTGGCCAAGGTCGAGCAGTCGAAGCCGGACGGTGCGGCGGGTCAGGTCTCGCTCGCCCAGCTCGGTCTCACGCTGTTGCCGGCACGCCAGGGCACCGGCAAGGACGTGGTCATCGCCGAGGTCGAGCCGGGCTCGGATGCAGCCCAGAAGGGTCTGAAGCCGGGCGACATTATTCTCGAGGTGCAGGGCCAGCCGGTGGCCAGCCCCGAGGACGTGGTCGCGGGCGTCAAGCGCGCCGGCGATATCGGCCGCAAGGCGGTTCTGCTGCACGTCAAGTCGGCCGAGACCAAGCGTTTCGTCGCGATCCAGCTGAAGAAGGGCTGACGTTTCGGCGAGAGGACTGCGGGGCGGCGCGCTTCACCACGAAGCGCGCCGCCTTTGCATGCCGTGATCCTGCCGTCCTATGCTGCGGCAGTTGCGGAAAGCGGAGGCCGGCCCGGACCATGCGCGTACTGCTGATCGAGGACGACCGTGAAACGGCTCAGTTTCTCCAGAAGGCCCTGAAGGAGAGCGGGCATGCTGCGGAGCTGGCCGAGGACGGCGAGGCCGGACTTGCAGTGGCTCAAGCCGGCGCGTTCGACGTGCTGATCGTCGATCGAATGCTGCCGAAGCTCGACGGGCTGTCGATGGTGCGGGCGCTGCGCCAGGCCGGACATCGGACCCCGGTGCTGATCCTGTCGGCACTCGGCGAGGTCGATGACCGGGTGCGCGGCCTGCGGGCCGGCGGCGACGACTATTTGACCAAGCCCTATGCCTACTCGGAGCTGCTGGCGCGCATCGAGGCACTGGCGCGGCGGGCCGTCCCCGAGGAGCAGGAGACGCGCTACGTCGTCGGCGATCTGGTGCTCGATCGTCTAGCGCACAGGGTGACCCGCGGCGGCGAGCCGATCAATCTGCAGCCGCGGGAGTACCGGCTGCTCGAGTACCTCATGAAGCACGCGGGGCAGGTGGTGACGCGCACCATGCTGCTCGAGAACGTGTGGGACTATCACTTCGATCCGCAGACCAACGTCATCGACGTCCACGTCTCGCGGCTGCGCGGCAAGATCGACAAAGGGTTTGCGGCGCCGCTGCTGCACACGGTGCGGGGCGCCGGCTACATGATTCGCGACGGCGGCGGCTAGGACCGCGCCCGCCATGGCCAACCGGCTCGCCGCTGCCCTCTCCTCCTCCTCCTTCCGTCTTGCAGCGGTCATGATCGCGGCGTTCGTGGCGGTGGCGGGCGCCATCGTCATGACGCTCTATCTCGAGACCAACGCCGCGTTGACCGGCCAGGTGGTATCGGGCCTCAGGACGGAGGCCGACGCGCTGTCGCGGATCGCGCGAGAGCGGGGTGCGGATGCGCTCGACGCGGCGGTAGCCGAGCGGAGCCTGCCGGGCGGTCCGATGCTCTATCTGTCCGCCGATACCAGCGGGATGCGGTTGGCCGGCAACCTTGCGAACGAGCCTGGCGAGGTTGCAGCGTCGCCCGCCGGCGCGGTGTTCCGCTACCTGCCACAGACAGCGGCGGCGGCCGAGCACGGTCCGCGGCTGGCGGTCGCGATCTCGGCAGACGGAGGCGTATCGCGACGGCTCGTGGTTGGCCGAGACATCGAGGATCAGCGTGCGTTCGCCGTGCGCGTACGCCAGATCTTCCTGATGGGGTTCGGCGGCCTGGCAATGGCCGGTCTTATCGGCGGCTATGCATTCAGTCGAGCGATAGGACGCCGCATCGAGGCCATCAACGCCACGGCGCGATCGATCATGCAGGGCGATTTTGCGCGCCGCGTTCCACTGACGGCGGCCGGTGACGAGATCGACGGTGTGGCGGACAATCTCAACGCCATGCTGGACCGCATCGAGCAGTTGATGTCCGGTCTTCGGGAGGTGTCCGACAACATAGCGCACGATCTGAAGACGCCGCTCAATCGGCTGCGCAACCGGGCCGAGGCGGCGCTGCGCGATGCGCGGGACGCCGAGGGATACCGCGAAGGCCTCGAGCAGACGATCGAGCAGTCGGACGAGATCATCAAGACGTTCAACGCCTTGCTGTTGGTCGCACGGCTCGAGGCGGGGGCAATCGAGGACACGGTCGAAGCGTTCGACGCCTGCGCCATGGTCCGCGATGTGGCCGAACTCTACGAGCCCGTCGCCGAGCAGGCTGGGCAATTACTAGTGGTCGATGCACCAGCCTCGCGCCTGGTGACGGCCAACCGGCAGCTCATCGGTCAGGCGGTCGCGAATCTTGTCGACAACGCCTTGAAGTACGGCGCGGCGGTTGGCGGTGGTGGCAGCGTGCGCGTCGGCTTGGCGGAGACGCAGGGCGGCATCGAGATCTCGGTCTCGGATCGCGGACCAGGGATCGCGGTCGCCGACCGCGAGCGGGCACTGCGCCGGTTCGTGAGACTGGAGCAGAGCCGCACGAAGCCCGGCACGGGTCTCGGCCTCAGCCTTGTCGCGGCCGTCGCACGCCTCCACGGTGGCACCATCCGCCTCGAGGACAACGCGCCCGGCCTGCGCATCGTCGTGGCGCTTCCCGACCGCCGCGCGGGAGGCGTAAGCTCGCCGGCGTAAGTGTGGTTTCGACACGGGCACGCATCATGAACGGGCGCAACGAGGCAGGGGACCGGGAGGGTGCACCCTTTTGCTGGCGGATCGCAGAATGGCCGGTTGCGACAGCGGCCGGAAGCGGGACGGCCATTCTCGCGGAGCTGGAAGTAGCCGCGGCGGCCGACGAGAGCCTGGCGCGCCTCGGCGAGCACCTCCGGGATTCAAGTGTTGCCGCGCTCGTGGTGGGCACCGCAGACGGCTCGCCGTATCTCCGCGGGCTCATGCAGCGCCATCCGCTGCGGCTCGCGGCGCTGCTCGATACTGCGCCGGACGCGCATCTCGACGGGCTGCTCGCAGACCTCGGCTCGGCGCTCGATGCGGCCGAGACACTGGCCGAGGCGATGCGCGCCGTGCGGGTTGCCAAGTCGAGCGTGGCGCTGCTGACAGCGCTCGCCGACATCTCCGGCATCTGGCCGGTTGCCTCCGTGACCGAAGCCCTGACCCGGACGGCGGATGCGGCGCTGTCGGGCGGCATTCGCTTCCTGCTCCGTCAGGCGGCGCGGAAAGGCGACTGGTTGCCGCGCGATCCTGAGCGGCCCGATGCCGGCTCGGGCTACATCGTGCTCGCCATGGGCAAGTACGGCGCGGGCGAGCTCAACTACTCGAGTGATATCGACCTCGTCGTCTTCTACGATCTCGAGCGCGTGACGCTCAGGGCGGGCCTCGAGCCGCAGCCATTCTTCGTCAAGTTGACGCGCGATGTCGTGCGGCTCATGGACGAGCGAACGGCCGATGGCTACGTGTTTCGGACCGATTTGCGGCTGCGGCCGGACGCCGGGGCGACCCAGATCGCCATGTCGACGGACGCGGCGCTGCACTACTACGAGAGCTTCGGACAGAACTGGGAGCGGGCTGCCTTCATAAAGGCGCGGCCCGTCGCCGGCGATTTCGAGGCCGGCAACGCATTCCTGGCCGATCTCGCGCCGTTCGTCTGGCGAAAGTATCTGGACTACGCGGCCATCGCCGATGTGCATGCGATGAAGCGCCAGATCCATGCCTTCCGCGGGCTCGGCGCGATCGCGGTCGCGGGACACAACATCAAGCTCGGCCGCGGGGGCATCCGCGAGATCGAGTTCTTTGTCCAGACACAGCAGCTCATCGCGGGGGGGCGCCAGCCGTCGCTGCGCTCGCGGCGCACGCTCGACGGGCTCAAGACGCTGACCGAGAAGGGCTGGATCAAGGCGCCGGTAGCGCGCGAGCTGGTCGATGCCTACCTCTATCTGCGTCGCATCGAGCACCGCATCCAGATGGTGGCCGACGAGCAGACACACGAGCTGCCGGCGAGCGGCCCGCCGCTCGAGAGCTTTGCGCGCTTCGCGGGTTACGCCGGTGTGGAGGCGTTCTCGGCCGCGCTTCTGCCGGTGCTGAAGTCGGTTCAGGGGCACTACGCGGCGCTGTTCGAGGATAGCCCCGAACTCACCGACAGCGATGCCAACATGGTGTTTGCCGGCGAGGAGGACGATCCCGACACGGTGGCGGCGCTGATGCGGCTCGGCTACGCCCAGCCGTCACAGGTTCTCGCCACGGTGCGCGGCTGGCACCACGGCCGCAGCCGCGCAGTGCGCAGCGCCCGCTCGCGCGAGCTCCTGACAGAGGTTCAGCCGCTGCTCATCAAGGCGCTGGCGGATACCGCCGATCCCGATCGTGCCCTGTCGGCGTTCGACCGCTTTCTGAGCGACCTTCCGGCGGGCGTCCAGCTGTTCTCGCTGTTGAAGGCCAATCCGGGCCTGCTGCGGCTCGTGGCGGACATCATGGGCACGGCGCCGCGGCTCGCCGGGATCCTGTCGCGCCGACGACGCCTGCTCGATGCGGTGATCGATCCACGCACGTTCGCGACGCTGCCCGACGCCGAAGAGATCGACGCGCTGCTCGAGGCCGAGCTGTCCGGCGCCGGCGACCTGCAGGAGGCGCTCGACCGGGCCCGTGTGATCGGCAGCGAGCAGTCCTTCCTGATCGGTATTCGTGTGTTGTCCGGATCGATCAACGCGAGCCAGGCTGGGCAGGCCTATGCGCTTTTGGCCGAGCGCCAGATCGCGCGGTTGCAGGTGATCGTCGACCGCGAGCTTCGGCGCCAGCACGGCGCCGTGCCGGGCGGCGCCGTCTCGGTGATCGCCATGGGCAAGCTCGGAGGCTGCGAGATGACGGCCTCGTCCGACGTCGACCTGATCGTGGTTTATGATTTCGCCGACAACACGGCGATGTCGTCGGGCGCCAAGCCGCTGGCACCCGCCCAGTACTATGCACGCTTCACGCAGCGGCTGATCTCGGCACTCGCCGCGCCGACGGCGGAGGGCACGCTCTACGAGGTCGACATGCGGCTGCGCCCGTCGGGCCAGAAGGGGCCGGTCGCGACGCAGCTGTCGAGCTTCATCGACTACCAGATGGGCGAGGCGTGGACGTGGGAGCATCTGGCACTGACGCGGGCGCGGGTGTTGACGGGGCCTGCGGAGTTGCGCACCCGTGTAGAGGCGGCGATCGGCGCTGCGCTGGTACGCCCGCGCGAGCGCGTGCGGACCGCGGCGGACGTGATCGACATGCGACGGCGCATCGAGGCGGAGAAGGGCACCGACAGCATCTGGGAGCTGAAACAGGTGCGCGGCGGCCTCGTCGACCTCGAATTCATCGTCCAGTTCCTGCAACTCGTGCACGCGAGCCGTCATCCGGACGTTCTCGATCAGAACACGCTCGGGGCGCTGCAGCGGCTTGCGGCGAAAGGGCTTGTGGAGCCCGCCCACGCCGCCGTTCTGATGCCGGCGGTGAAGCTGGTCCATGATCTGACCCAGATCCTGCGCCTCTGTCACGACGGCCCGTTCGACCCTGCCGCCGCACCGGAGGGATTGAAGGACCTTCTGGCCGCAGCGGGCAATGCGCCAAGCTTTGCGGCGCTGGAGGCGGATCTCAAGGCGACGCTAGCGTCGGTCGCCGAGCTGTTTCCGGTGATTGTATCGTAGGAGAGCGGGTCGCTCAGCCAGAGGCAGCCAAGCGATCGAGCCCGAGGCCTGAGCGGTCTGCTCAGTGCGGGCGGGCTTCGGTCGGCTCGAAGCCGCCGCCGAAGAAGTCGGCCTGGGATGCCCGCTCGAGTCGGGTGGCCGCCGTCCAGAGCCCACGGTCGCTGACCATCTCGGCGAAAGGCGCGCCCTCGACCTCGAGCAGCTTGCGAGCGAGACAGACATGAAGGCTGTTCGGCTCGCGACTGACGGCACCGGGTGCCGAGCGCGACAGGATGCTGAGCTCGACCGCGTGGGCCCCTGCGCGCGCGCGGACCAGGATTGCGGTCCCCTCGTCGGCGCGGCTCAGCGCCTCGGAGAAGAGGTTCACCAGCGCCTGCCGGATCGTACGCCGCTCGCCGACGATCTCGGCCGAGGGGTCGATCTCGAGGTCGAGCTCGATGGCACGTTGCTGCGGCCGGCGTCCGAAGAAGCTCCACGCCTCACGCAGCAGGCTGTTCAGGTCGAGGGTCTCGCGGGGCCGCGCGGCATCGGTGCGGGCCAGGAGGGAGGTGACCGTCAGCGTGTCCTCGGCCGATTTCAGAAGCTCGCGACCGCTGTCGTGGATGTGGCGGACATACTCCTCGTAGCGGGCGTGGCCGAGCGGTCCGAACAAGCCGCGGTCCATCACATCGGAGAAGCCGAGCACAGCATTGAGCGGCGTGCGCAATTCGTGGCTGACGCGGGCCATGAGGCAAGCCCATTCGTTGTGTTTTGGCGGGCTCCAGTCCTCGGAGCGAGGAGCGGGATGCGACATGTCGCGCGGCACCGTCGATGCGGCGTCGCTGGCGGAGACCGCGTTCTCGCGTCTGTCTTGCAGGCACGGCTCCGCTGCCGCAGGCGGTTGCGGCATCTCATTGGGGGAGGCGATGGCCGAGGTGCCAGCATCGCTGTCGCGCGTCTCTCGCGACGCAAGCCCGGCGTAGGCTACGGCGGCTAGAGCAAGGAAGAGCCCGCTCGCGACGATGATTGCCGCGCCGTCGGCGCGGGCAAACGTCGGAGCCAGTATGGCAAGGACCAGGATGTGCAGCAGCGCCGCAATGCGTACCGCGCGCTGGCCGTCGGTGCCAGCTTGGCGCCGAGCGCCCGGCCGGGTCGCCGCGGGCCGCTGCGTTCCGTACGTGCGCGCATAGTGCGCCCACGGACTGGCCGACGTTGTCGACGCCATCCTGAAATCCCCGACGAATCGTGATTGTGCCCCTAGCAATTCGGGGCCCCGTACTTCCCGAATCGCACCACCAGTTCACACCAAGCCGAATCGCCTGTCGAGGGAGTTTAAATCGCGGCGAAGTTGTGGCGCGATTGATGTCAAGCCTCGAGCGTTCTGGTCACGATCTCGTAGACGTCCCGTGACAAGCCGGGTGCGGCCGCAACCCTTGCGAGTGCCTTCCGGGCCAACGATCTGCGCTTCGGCTCGAGGGAGCGCCAGGTCTTGAAACATCCGAGCATGCGGGCCGCAATCTGCGGGTTGAAGGCGTCCAGGGCCAGCACCTGGGTAGCCATGAACTCGTAGCCGGCGCCATCGGGACGGTGGAACTGCTGGGGGTTCTGCATCGCGAACGTGCCGAAGAGCGCACGCACCTTGTTGGGGGCACTGAGCGAGAAGAGGGGATGGCCCGCCAACGCGGCGACGTCGTCGAGGGCGCGGGGCAGGGGCGATTGCGCCTGTGCGGCGAACCAGGTGTCGACGACGAGGTGGTCGTCCTTCCAGCGATCGTGGAAATGGTCGAGCGCGGCCTGCCGCTCGGCCGTTTCTTCCTGGGCGAGGAGCATGAGGCCGTGCGAGGCCTCCGTCATGCTGCGGGCCTTGAAGTAATGGCTCGCGAGCAGCGCGTGGTCGCGCACCGTGCCGCGGGCCGTGAGCAATGTCAGCGCCGCATTGCGTAGGGCCCGCCGCCCGGCCGCCCCGGACGACGGAGAGAAGCGACCCCGGTCGGCCATCTCGGCATAAAGGCCTTCGAGCGTATCGCCGAGTGCGCGACCGACGAGCCGCGAGACCTGCCGATGGGCCCTAGATACGACGCCGGGATCGACGTTGCGCCCGATCTCGCGGGCGATATCGGCCTGCGTCGGCAGGCGGAGCAGCTCGGCGCGGTAGGCGGGCTCGAGACCGGGATCGGCCACGACCGTACCGAGGGCCTTGGCGAAGGCGACACCGCGGGATGAGCGCTTGCCTTCGGACAGCGCGGTCGCAACCTGGACGATGGTACGCGCGGCATAGGTGTTCGACGCTTGCCATCGGTTGAAGGGGTCGCCGTCGTGGGTCAGCAGGAACTCGAGATCGCGGTCGGACAACGCCAACTCGAGGTTGATCGGCGCGGAGAAGCCGCGCAGGAGCGACGGTACGGGGCGAGATGCGATACCAACGAAGCGGAAGCTCTGCCGTCGCTCGGTGACGTTCAGCACTCCGTCGGACACGGCAGTGCCATCATCGAGCACGAGGTCGAGGTCCTGGCCATTGCCGCCAATAAGGCCAAGCCGCAGCGGGATGTGGAGTGGCGTCTTTCTCGGCTCGCCTGTGGTTGGCGGCAGCACCTGCTCGACCTGCAACTCGACCGTTCGCGCGGCGCGGTCGTGGGTGAGCCGGCACACCAATGTCGGCGTGCCCGCCTGCCGGTACCACGTCATGAATTGTGCGAGGTCACGCCCGGCCGCCTCCTCGAAGCAGCGAACGAACTGCTCGACGGTCGCCGCGCTGCCGTCGTGGCGCTGGAAATAGAGATCGAGCCCGGCACGGAATGTCTCTGCGCCGAGGATGGCCTCGATCATGCGCACCAGCTCGGCCCCCTTCTCGTATACCGTCGCTGTGTAGAAGTTGTTGATCTCGATGTAGCTCTCGGGGCGAACGGGATGCGCGAGGGGGCCCGCATCCTCGGCGAACTGGAAGGCGCGGAGCTGGCGAACGTCCGTGATGCGCTGCACGGCGCGTGAGCGCTCGTCGGCCGAAAACTCCTGGTCGCGGTAAACCGTAAGGCCTTCCTTGAGGCAGAGCTGGAACCAGTCGCGGCACGTGATGCGGTTGCCGGTCCAGTTATGGAAGTACTCGTGCGCCACGACGCTCTCGATGGCCTCGAACATGGCGTCCGTGGCGGTATCGGCGCTGGCCAGGATCAGCCGATCATTGAAGATGTTGAGCCCCTTGTTCTCCATCGCGCCCATATTGAAGTCCGACACCGCGACGATGTTGAAGACCTCGAGGTCGTACTCGCGGCCGAAGCGGCGCTCGTCCCATCGCATGGATCGCTTGAGGGCATCCATGGCCCAGGCGGCGCGTGCTTCCTTGCCGTGCTCGACATAAATGCGCAGGTCGACCTCGCGGCCGCTTGCCGTGGTGAAGCTGGAGGACACCGGCGACAGGTTGCCGGCGACGATCGCGAACAGGTAGCAAGGCTTGGGATGCGGATCGCGCCACACCGCGTAGTGGCGCCGCCCGCGGTCGAGTGTTCCGCGCTCGACCGGGTTTCCGTTCGACAGCAGGATCGGTGCTTCGGCGGCGTCTGCCTCGAGCCGCACGGTGTATGTCGAGAGCACGTCCGGCCGGTCGATGAAGTAGGTGATGCGGCGGAAGCCCTGCGCCTCGCATTGCGAGCAGTAGACGCCGCGCGAGCGGTAGAGCCCTTGCAGGGCCTTGTTGGCGTCCGGGTTGACGACTGTAATGGTCTCGAGGGTGAACGGCTCTTGTGGTGTGTCCCGGAGCGTCAGCGAGAGGTCGTCTCTGGCGTAGGACTGGGTCGGCAGGGGCTTTCCGTTGATTGCGATGCTGTGCAGCTCGAAGTGCTCGCCGTCGAGGCGCAGCGGTCCGCGGCCACGGCTCGGTACGGCGGGGTTCGGGCGAACGCGCAGCCGCGAGGTGACACGGGTCTCGCTTGCACCGAGTACGAATACGAGACTGACCGTGTCGATCAGGTAGGACGGCGGCCGGTAGTCTGCGAGGAGCACGGCTGCGGGCGTCTCGGGCTTCATGGCGAGCCTCTTGGTCGTGTGCCTGCCAGCGCAGTGGCGGCTCTGCTCCGGCGAACGGCGCAGGGCAAAGCACGCGGCAACGCCGGCCGACGGGACGGATCGAGACTAGATATAGGCCGCCTGAGCCCGGCCGTCACGGCACGTTGGCGCTTGTCCCTGGTGCCGATGCCCCGGTCCCGGTCGGGCCGCGGATTGCGGCGACGAGGCGAATGGCACCGGCCGTCGGCAACTGGTCGTTGACGATCACGATATCTGCGTCGTCTGGCCCGAACCCGTCGGTCGCGCGGTCGAGCCGGCTCACGATCGCGTCTCCAGCCTCGCGGCCGCGCGCCGCGAGCCGCCCGGCGCGGATGTGGGTGGGAGCATCGATCAGAACGACACGCGTGTCGACGTATCGCTGACGGGCTGTTGCGACAACCGTTCGCGAGGCGTTGGCAACCACCGTGTGGCCGGCGCGGATCGCCTCGTCGATCTCGATCGGTAAGCCGTAGCGGAGACCGTGCGCCCGCCAAGACAATGCGAACCGGCCGGCTGCCTCGGCGGCGGCGAAGGCGTCGTCATCGAGCTCCGCGTTGCCCTCGCTCGCCCCGGCGGCGCGGGTGATCGTGCGACGCGCGAAGACAATGTCCGGCACACCGCCGATGTCCGCTTCCGCCAGTCGCAGAAGCGTGTCCTTGCCCGATCCACTCGGCCCGACGAGCAGCACGAGACAGCCGGGTCCGATGCGCGTTGCCCGGCCCCCCGCATGCGCGGTTTCGTCAGTTTCCACCGTATCAGACGATGCGCCGCCCATCGCGCCAGACCTCCCTCACCACCGGAAGCCCACGCGTCATGTGGACGCGCACCAGATCGGCCCGCAGGCCAGTCGAAAGCGCGCCGCGGTCGTCGAGGCCGGTCGCGCGGGCGGGATTGAGCGTGATCGTGCGGATGGCGCGTGGCAGCCCATAGTCTTCGATGCGGTCCGCGAGCGCAAAGGCGCCCATCAGCAGGCTGGCCGGAACGTAGTCGGACGACAGGATGTCGAGCACGCCGTTGCGGGCCAGCGTCTCGGCCGGCACGTTGCCCGAGTGCGATCCGCCGCGCACGACGTTGGGTGCTCCCATCATCACCTGGATGCCGCGGGCATGCGAGGCCACCGCCGCCGCAGCCGTTGTCGGGAACTCGGCCAGCCTGATGCCTTCGGCGGCCGATTGCTCGACATGGTCCTCGGTCGTGTCGTCGTGGCTCGCAAGCACGATGCCGCGCTCGCGCGCGATGGCCACGAGGCGAGCCCGGTGCCGATCGTGATTGGCCTCCCGCAACGCGACGCGGTCGCGGATCATCTGCTCGAGCACCTCGTCGGGCACGCCCGACTTGCCGCCATAGTAGATCTTCCAGGTGCCGGTATCGCGGAACTGGCGGGCGCCCGGCGTGTGGTCCATAAGCGACATGAGGTCCACCGGCGTCGCGGCAACGAGCCGCTCTGTCTCGGAGATGACGTCGTTCGCGCAAATCTCGCAGCGCAGATGCGTTCGGTGGTCGATTCGCAACAGGCCGTCGTTTCGTGCGGTATCGAGCGCGTCGAGTATGCCCTGGATCTCGCCGGCCAGCGAGCGGCTGTCGACGTCGGAGCCGATGCGCAGGCTGTCGAAGACGGTGGTGACCCCGGAGGCCGCCATCTGCGCGTCGTATGCAAGCACGGCGGAGAGGTGGTGCCACAGTACCTTGGGACGCGGCACGAGATGGCTTTCGAGGTGGTCGGTGTGAAGCTCGACGAGGCCGGGCAACAGGTAGTCGCCGCCGAGGTCGATGCCGCGCTCGGGCGCCCGTCCCGTGCCGATTTCTGAAATGCGCCCGGCGGTCACGGCCAGCCAGCCGTCCACAACATCGTCCGGCGTGACGATCCGGGCGTTGGTGATGACGTGGGTACCGTCGCCGATCCGATCCTCGGTCATGCCGCAAACCTCGTGATGTCTATGACGCGGTCCGCTACGCGGGTGCGGACGTCGTCGTCGTGGAAGATGCCGAGGATCGCCGCGCCCTGCGCCTTCTGCTCGCCCAGCAACTCGACCACGACCGCACGATTGGCCGCATCGAGCGATGCGGTCGGCTCGTCGAGCAGCAGCACCGGCCGGCCGGCCGCAAATCCGCGCGCGATGTTGACGCGCTGCTGCTCGCCGCCCGAGAACGTCGCAGGCGGCAGATGCCAGAGCCGCTCCGGCAGGTTGAGCCGCGCCAGCAGCTCGCGGGCACGCCGCGATGCCGTGTCCGGTGCCGCGCCGGTCTCGCGGGCCGCGGCCGCGACGAGGTCGAGGGTCGAGACGCGCGGAATGACGCGGAGGAACTGGCTGACGTAGCCGAGCGTCGAGCGACGCAGCGCGAGGATCGCGCGCGGAGCGGCCGAGGCGACGTCGACAACGCCGCCGCCGGCAGCAATGCGAATGCTGCCCGTGTCGGTGCGGTAATTGCCGTAGATCATTTTCAGCAGCGATGACTTGCCGGCTCCCGAGGGGCCACCGAGCACCACGCATTCGCCCGACCTGACGGCGAACGACACCTCGCGCACCACGGGCAGGCGCGCACCGTCGCGCAGGTGCACGACAAACGATTTCGAGACGTTGCTGACGTCGATGGCCGGCATCATGACTGCAGGCGTTCCTTCAAACCTGGAGAACGGAGGCTACGAGCAGCTGCGTGTAGGGCTCGCGCGGGTCGTCGAGCACCTGGTCGGTGAGGCCGGTCTCTATGACGCGCCCGGCCCTCATGACAATCATGCGGTGCGACAGCAGCCGCGCCACCGCGAGATCGTGCGTCACTACCACGGCGGCTAGCCCCAGATCCTCGACGAGGCCGCGCAAAAGATCCAGCAGCCGCGCCTGCACCGAGACGTCGAGGCCGCCGGTGGGCTCATCCATGAACACGAGACGCGGGCGCGTGACGAGGTTCTTGGCGATCTGCAGCCGCTGGCGCATGCCTCCCGAGAAGTCTTGCGGAGCGTCGTCGATGCGCGTGGCGTCGATCTCGACACGGCCGAGCCAGTCGAGCGCCTCGCCGCGGATGCGGCCGTAGTTGCGCCAGCCTACGGCCATCAGTCGCTCCCCGACGTTGCCACCCGCCGAAACGCCCATCCGCAGCCCGAGGCGAGCATCCTGGTGCACAAAGCCCCAGTCCGTTCGCAGCAGCAGTCGCCGCTCGGCCTCCGACAGCTGTGCCAGGTCTCGGTGTTGGCCGTCGCGCATGCGGTAGCGCACGCTGCCGCGCGTCGGCTCCATCTGCGTCGACAGTAGCGAGAGCAACGTCGACTTGCCGGAGCCCGATTCGCCCACGATCGCCAGCACCTCGCCCTCATAGAGCTCGAGCGAGACGTCCGCGCACCCGACGCGGCTGCCATAGAGCCTCGTCAGGCCCTCGGCCTCGAGCATCGGCGCTTCAGCGGCCGTCATCCAAGCTCTCCGTCATGTCGTCGATCCGGACAAGGAAGCTCAGCCCGTGCCGCTCGAAGCCGAGCTTCTCGTAGAAGGCGTGGGCGCGATGCCGCTTCAGGTTGGTGGTGAGTGCCAGCTTGTAGCAGCCGGCGGCGGCCGCCTCCTGCATGGCGTGCTTCATCATCGCTGTGCCGACGCCCGCACCTTGCGCCGCGGCGGCGACCGCCACCTGCTCGACGATCGCGCTGGGTGCGCCCCGGTGCGGGATGTTGTCCATGACGAGCAGCGTGTAGGTGCCGACGATGACACCATCGGCCTCGGCAACCCAGAGCCGGAACGAGGGATAGCTCTCCATGCGGCGCAGAATGTCGAGCGCGGCAGCGAGCGGCAGGGGCTCGCCGTCGTCGAGGCCGGTGTCCGCATAGAGTCGTTGCACCTCGGGCATGTCATGTGGCGTGGCGAGACGCAACGCAACTCCGCCCGAGTTTCCTGCCGCCGCGCCGGTCATGGCGCGCTGCCCTGCGGGGGGGAGGGCGGCAGCATCTCGCCGGCGTGGCCCGCCGCGCGCCGTGTCTCGCAGTGGTCCGTGTCCGAGCAGACGAACATGCGCCCGCCGCGGTCGTCGGTCAGCACCTCGTCAAGGTAGACGCCGGTTGCCCCGCAGAGCGCGCACGGCTTCTCGAACCGCGTACGCTCGAACGGGTGGTCCTCGAAGTCCAGGCTCACCACCCGGGTATAAGGCGGAATGGCGTAGATCCGCTTCTCGCGGCCGGCGCCGAACAGTTGCAGCGCCGGGCAGTCGTCGAGCTTCGGATTGTCGAACTTCGGGATCGGGGAGGGGTCCATGACGTAACGGCCGTCCACCTTGACCGGATAGTGGTAGGTGGTCGCGATGTGCCCGTAGCGCGCGATGTCCTCGTACAGCTTGACGTGCATGAGGCCATATTCCTCAAGTGCGTGCATCTGGCGCGTCTCCGTCTCGCGCGGCTCGAGGAAGCGAAGCGGCTCCGGAATCGGGACTTGGTAGACGAGGATCTGCCCCTCGGCGAGCGGCGTCTCCGGCACACGGTGGCGGGTCTGGATGACGGTGGCATCGGTGGTCCGCGTGGTCGTTGCGACACCTGCTGTCTTCTGGAAGAAGCGGCGGATCGAGACCGCATTGGTGGTGTCGTCGGCGCCCTGGTCGATCACCTTTAGTACGTCGTCCGGGCCCAGCACGGCCGCCGTGACCTGCACTCCGCCGGTACCCCACCCGTATGGCATCGGCATCTCGCGGCTGGCGAACGGGACCTGGTAGCCCGGGATTGCCACCGCCTTGAGCAGCGCACGGCGGATCATCCGCTTGGTCTGCTCGTCGAGGTAGGCGAAGTTGTAGGCGACGGGTCCGCTCATGGCGCAATCATTCCCGCACGGGCGGTAAGGTTCGGTTGACGATAAAAGGCCGTGTGCGTCGACATTGCTGCGTGTTCGGAGTATAAGCAGGAATGATCGAACTCATGACATGCGGCCTCGGGTCCAAAATTGCGACATGCGCGCCAACAGGCGCCATCGTCGCCGCGCTGATCTGGCTTGCGGCCTTTGCGGCAATTGCCGCCGTCCTCGCCACGGCGACGGGGGCCGGCGTTGAAGGTTGCGATTGCGACGAGGATAATCATCGGGGCGGAGTTCATTCGGCCGCGGCCTTGGCCCCGTCGACCAACGGCGTGTCGGCGGACCGACACGCATCGTCGCCATCGCGCTCTCGCCTGAGCTGACGCAGTAGCGCCAACTCCGCCTGGAAATCGACGTAGTGCGGCAGTTTCAGGTGCTCGACGAAGCCCGTCGCCTGTACATTGTCGGCATGAGAGAGGACGAACTCCTCGTCCTGGGCCGGCGCCTTCACGTCCTCCCCCAGCTCTCCGGCCCTGAGAGACCGGTCGACGAGTGCCATCGACATCGCCTTGCGCTCCGACTGGCCGAACACGAGTCCGTAGCCGCGCGTGAACTTGGGCGGTTCGGTGGCCGAGCCCTTGAACTGGTTGACCATCTCGCATTCCGTCATCTTTATGGTCCCGATCGCGACGGCAAAGCCGAGCTCCTCGGGCACCAGCTCGACCTCGACGTCGCCCATCCGCAACTCGCCGACGAACGGGTGGTTGCGTGCGTAGCCGCGCTGGGTCGAGTAGCCGAGCGCCAGCAGAAAGCCCTCGTCCCCGCGGGCCAGCGACTGCAGCCTGAGATCGCGGTCGGCCGGGAACGACAGCGGCTCCCGCGTCAGGTCGCCGACCTCGGCACCCGGCTGAGGCGTGCGGTTCGCCTCGATAAGGCCGTCACTGCCAAGCAGCGCCGTGACGTGCGGCACGCCGACGTCGGGCCCGGGATCGGCGGCAGCCTCCGGTGCGACGGGCAGGGCGTCGTGCGCGGTGCCCGGATCGATAAGGCGGTGGGTGTAGTCGAAGGTCGGTCCGAGGATCTGGCCGCCGGGCAGATCCTTGAAGGTCGCCGAGATGCGGCGGCGGATGGTCATGGCGGACGTCTCGAGCGGCTCGCTGTAGCCGAACCGCGGCAGGGTGGTGCGATAGGCACGCACCAGGAAGATGGCCTCGATGAGATCGCCGCGCGCCTGCCGGATCGCCAGCGCTGCGAGATCGCGGTCATAGAGCGAGCCCTCGTTCATCACGCGGTCCACGGCCAGCGCAAGCTGCTCGACGATCTGCGACGCCGTCAGCTCCGGCACGGCCGGATCGCCGCGCCGCTCGCGGGCGAGCAGCCGGTGCGCCGCGTCGATCGCGGCCTCGCCGCCCTTCACTGCCACGTACATGGCTCAGGCCTCCGAGATGCGGACGGAGCGCGGCAACCCCGCAATCGCCGTTGGGCCGGCCAGCAGGATATCGATGCCCAGTGGAAAGGCACTCCTGTTGGCGGCCAGCATGGCGAGGAAGTCGGCTGGCAGCGGCGCAGCGCCGAACGAGGCCGTGCCGTCGATGCCAGGGCCTTCGAGCCGCCAGCCTCGCCCGGACAGCTCCTCGACCTCGACGATGAGCGTGGTCGAGCGATCTGGATACTGCGCGTCGCCCTGGTGGAAGGTCGACAACGGTGGCATGGCCATCGGGTCGCTCACGACGGCGAACGTCGCTCGATCGGGTGCAGCCACGACACGGGCTCCGGTGTGGAAGCGGATGAAGTCGGCAACAGCGGGACTAGCCGCAAGTGGCGCGTCGAGCCACACGGCGGTCTCGTAGTCGGCGAGCGCCAGCACGAGCGAGGCCGCAAAGCCGCCGAGAGGCGCAGGTGCCACGACGCGCGGCGTCATTGGAACGATCGTGCCGGGTCGCGACAAAGCATCCAGAGCGGCGCGAAAAACGGCCTGCTGGTCGAGGCTTGGGCTGGCGAACCCGCTCGCCTCGCGCGGCAGGCCGGCAGTGTGGCGTGAAGCGGCATGCGATTGACTGCCGGTCATCAGGCTGCATCCTCC
This sequence comes from uncultured Hyphomicrobium sp., assembly GCA_964471635.1. Lineage (GTDB taxonomy): Bacteria > Pseudomonadota > Alphaproteobacteria > Rhizobiales > Hyphomicrobiaceae > JAKAML01. The sequence continues at coordinate 32,486 of CAYYGO010000010.1, read as the reverse complement.
CCGCGCACTAGCGTGAAGAAGTCGACGCGGGTGGCGGCGGTGGCGGCGCGTTGCTCGGCCCGCTCGCGGGCGATGCGAGCCGATACGGGCTCCACCAGCGCGCTCTGCAGTCGCGGTCGCCATTCCGCGCACTGGCCGAGCGCGTCGATCAGCGCGGCGACGCGGGCGGCTTCCGGCCTCCGGCCGAGAAGATAGGAGAGACCCGTCTCGCCGCTCTCGAGCCGCACGGCGGCGCGCGTGACCGTCGCCTCGCCGACGTTGAACGGGGCCCCGTCGCCGCCGATGCGACCGCGCAGCATCGAGAGGCCCACCTCTGGGGCGCGCAACTCCGCCACCGGAGGCAGCGGGCCAAGCGCCGAAACCGCAGCCGCAAGCTCCGCGTCGCTGGCAAAGGCGCAGCTTCGCATCAAGGTGGACCGCGAAGCCTGAGCCTCGTCCGAAGTCGACATACCTCTCCACCCCGTGTTGAAGGATCCGACGCATAGGGCGGCCTGTTGAACCTTTTGTGACACACACCGCCATGCCGCACAGGCTTGTCGCCAGTGGCGACGTCAAGGGCGCTGCACCGCGCGCCTGGGCCATTGCGCAGTCTGCGCCGTCCGCCTGTGCACTGTCACGCGATTGTCATCGAACTGAATCCATCCTGCCATGCGCGGTTGCTAGGTGGGGCGCGCAACGTGGAGGGCGTCGTGGCGCGGCAGGCAATCGAAATCCGTCAGGTGTCGAAGAGCTTCGAGCGCGGGAAAGCCGTTCTCGACGGCATCAATCTGTCGATCGAACGCGGTGAGATGGTGGCGCTGATCGGCGCCTCGGGCTCGGGCAAGTCGACGCTCATCAGGGCCATTGCCGGCCTGCTGCCGATCGATCGGGCGGACCGCAGCCGCTTCGGCGAGCCTGTCGAGGGCTCGATCGAGATCTTCGGCGAGACAATGCAAAGAGGCGGCCGCATCGGCGGATCGGCTGGCGCCCTGCGGACGAGGGTAGGCGTCGTTTTCCAGCAATTCAACCTGGTGCCCCGGCTGCCAGTGCTCACCAATGTGCTGGTTGGCGCACTCGGGCGGCTGGCCCGGTGGCGAGGCACGTTCGGCGTCTTCCCGCGCGCCGAGAAGGCGCGCGCCATGCTCGCGCTGGAGCGGGTCGGCATCGCGGATCAGGCACTGAAGCGGGGCTCCCAGCTGTCGGGTGGGCAGCAGCAGCGCGCCGCCATCGCCCGCGCTCTGGTCCAGGGCGCCGATGTCATCATTGCGGACGAGCCGATTGCCTCCCTCGATCCATCCTCGGCGCGCCGCGTGATGGATACGCTTGCAGATCTCAACAAAACCGACGGCATCACCATTCTCGTCTCGCTGCATCAGGTCGAGTACGCGATGGGCTACTGCCCGCGCACGGTGGCTCTGCGCGGCGGAAAGGTCGTCTACGACGGTCCGTCCTCGGCCCTCACCCCGGCCTTCCTCTCCGAGCTCTACGGCGCCGAGAGCGAGACGCTGTTCCTGCCCGGCCTCGGCGAGACCGCCGGCCGTGAGGCGGGCGCCGGCGTGCCGTTTCCGCGCCTGCCCGACCCGCAGCCCGATCACCGTGCCCCGCCCGATGGCGGCACGCTGATACCCGTGCGCGCCTGACGCAACGCACCTGCTCGACACCAAGAGTTCGGCAGCATGGGTGGGACCTGACACGCCCAAGCCGCCTCGCCGGGGCTCCTCGCACTAGCCCGCTCCGGCTGCACGTTCCGCTCAGGATGACATGAGGAGACAAGCATGATCCGCAAACTGGTGACTGCGGCGGCGCTCGCGGTGAGCGTAGCGGCAGGCGCAACGGCGGCCACGGCCTCCGACGAGCTGAATTTCGGCATCATCTCTACCGAGGCCAGCTCGAACCTCAAGACCGTCTGGGAGCCCTTCCTGGCCGAGATGGAGAAGGGGACCGGCCTCAAGATCAAGGCATTCTTCGCCTCCGACTACGCCGGCATCATCGAGGGCATGCGCTTCAACAAGGTGCAGGTGGCCTGGTACGGTAACAAATCGGCCATGGAAGCAGTCGATCGCGCCGACGGTGAGGTCTTCATCCAGTCGGTCTCGAAGGATGGCAACCCCGGCTACTGGTCGCACCTCATCGTGCACAAGGACAGCCCGTTCCAGAAGTTGGAAGACGTCCTTAAGTGCGACAAGAGCCTCGACTTCGGCATCGGCGACCCCAACTCGACCTCGGGCTTCCTGGTGCCGACCGCCTACATCTTCGCCGCGAAGGGTATCGACCCCAAGTCGTGCTTCAAGACGGTTCGCAACGCCAATCACGAGGCCAACCTGCTCGCCGTTGCCAACAAGCAGCTGCAGGTCGCCACCAACAACAACGAGAGCCTCGAGCGTCTCGGCGTGACCAAGCCCGAGGCGCACGCCGCTCTGCGCGTCATCTGGACGTCGCCGCTCATTCCGTCCGATCCTCTCGTGTGGCGCAAGGATCTCTCGGCCGACGCCAAGGCCAAGCTCTACGGCTTCCTGATGAGCTACGGCCGCGTCGGCACCGAGGAGGACCTCAAGAAGCAGCGTGCGGTTCTGGCCGCTCTGGGCTGGGCACCGTTCCGTCCGTCTTCGAATGACCAGCTGATCCCGATCCGCCAGCTCGAGGCGAACCGGAAGCTCCTCAAGGTCGAGGGCGACGACAAGATCGCGGCCGAGGACAAGAAGAAGCAGGTCGAGGCCATCAAGGCCGAGATCGCGAAGCTCGGCGAGGCCGCCAAGACGGCTGAGGCGAGCGAGATGACGAAGAAGGTCACGGCATTCCTCGACGCCGACAAGGCGGCCAAAGCCGACGACATCAAGAAAATGATCGGCGACTTCGCGGCCGGCTTCAACAAGAAGTAAGCTGCCGACGGGCGGCGTGAGGGTGCCGGGCGGATGAGCGTCCGGCATCCTCGTACTGGGGCGCGCTTTTCAACGTCGCGCGACGTGGCGCCGCCCCCCAGCTTTGGCTCCAAGGTAGAAAACCGCCTCGCCAGCTTTTTGGTCGTTGGGCCACGGGTTGTGGGTCAGGTTCTGGTATTGACGTTGAGGAGACGCGGATGTCAGGGCTTGGACAGTCGATTTCAGCGGGCAATCTGGATCGCGTAGTGATCCCAGAGCCCTCGCTCGTCTCCAAGCTTGGCAAGCTCGCCGGCTGGTCGGTCGTGGCGCTGCTGCTCGCCTGGAGCTTCTATCCGGTCGAGATGGACAAGAGCACGCTGCTATGGACCGACGCTCGTAACATGGCGACATTCGTCACCGGTTTCCTGAAGCCGAACTTCCACGAGTGGCGCGCCTATCTCGGCGAGATGGTCGAGACCGTCCAGATCGCGATCTGGGGAACGGCGCTGGCGGTCTTCTTCGGCGTGCCGTTCGCCATCCTCTCGTCGTCGAACGTCTGCCCCCCCTGGATCGTGCAGCCAGTGCGGCGGCTGATGGACGCTTCGCGGGCCATCAACGAGATCGTGTTCGCGCTCTTGTTCGTCGTCGCGGTGGGTCTCGGGCCGCTCGCGGGCGTGATGGCGCTCTTCGTGCACAATCTCGGCATCATTGCTAAACTTTTCTCGGAGACCGTCGAGTCGATCGATCCGCGTCCCGTCGAGGGCATTCGCGCGACCGGGGCGAGCCGCTTGCAGGAGGTGGTCTACGGGATCGTGCCCCAGGTGATGCCGCTGTGGAGCTCCATCTCCCTCTATCGCTTCGAGACCAACGTGCGCTCGGCGACCGTGCTCGGCATCGTCGGAGCGGGCGGCATCGGACATTCCCTTTACGAGAACATCCGCAGCTTCCAGTACGGCGAGACCGCGGCCATCATGATCATCGTGGTCGGCACAGTCATGCTGATCGACATTGTGAGCCAGCAGCTCCGCCGGCACCTGGTCTGAGGAGTGTTGCGTGCAAAGGCTCGGCCCCGAACCGTTCGTCGATCAGACGGCAACCGTGCGCGACTGCCGGCTCGGCCGCTACACCGAGGTCGGGGCGCGAACGCAGATCGCGGAAAGCGAGCTTGGCGACTACAGCTACATCGTCAATGACGGCGAGGTGATATACACGACGATCGGCAAGTTCTGCTCGATCGCTGCAATGGTCCGGCTCAATCCTGGCAATCACCCGATGTGGCGGGCGACGCAGAACCACTTCGTCTACCGGTCGAGCCGCTACTTCGAGGGCGAGGCGGACGAGGCGGAGTTCTTCAGCTGGCGCCGCTCGTTCCCGGTGGCAATCGGGCACGATGTCTGGATCGGGCACGGAGCGGTCGTGATGCCGGGCCGCAGCGTCGGTACCGGCGCCGTGATCGCGGCCGGCGCGATCGTCACCCGGGACGTGCCGCCCTACATGATCGTGGCGGGCGTACCGGCGAAACCGGTCCGGAACCGCTTCCCTCCGGCCGTGGCAGAGCGCCTCCAGCGGCTCTGCTGGTGGGACTGGAACCATGCGCGGTTGCGCGCGGCGCTCCCGGACTTCCGGCATCTCGCCATAGAGGCCTTCCTGGAGAAGTACGGGGCCTGAGACGGTGCGTACCCTGGCAGGCCGCTCCGGACGCGCGGCGCGCAATGTCCCCCTGCATGGCGGGGCGGTGCCGTGCCTCGCTCGGCGCGGGTTGGCATTGACCCAAGCTCTCAGTAGCGACAGAACGCTAGGCGCCGAACGCGAAGCGGCCAAGCACGTGGAACGGCGATTGTCGGTCGGGCTGGTGAAAAATGGCAATCGCGTCCACTGGGAGCGGGGCCTGCAATGGCATATAGAGCGCTTCAAGGGCGGGCCTAAGTGTTGCACTGAGGCCCGGCTCGAGGGCCCCCGTCAGCGACAGATGGAACTGGAAATCCTCGAACACGTAAGGATATCCCCACGTGTCTAGGTGCTGCCGCTCGCGCTCGGTCAGCACCTTGGCCAGCCGACGGGCCTGGTCGGAGGCGGATATGGCGCCGCGGTATGGCTCAAAAGCCACAACGCAGGCGCCGGCCAGATCGTCGAGTACCGGTCCTGCTTCGGCAGGCGCCAGCGCCAGAAACGAGTCGAGGTCGGTGAGTTCAAGGGGGGGAGCCAGAGCCGCTTTGCGGCTGGCGGCGAATTCTGCCGCTTTGGCCAGGAGATCGGCCTCCGAGCAGCCCGGCGCCAGCTCGAAAGGGGCCTTGAGCGTGGCGTGGAACCCGTAGCGTCGGGGTGCCGCCGTGGCCTCTCTGAGAACCTCGGCAGGGACTCCCGGAACGGGCAGGTGCCCCACGTCACGCCCGGTCAGCGCATCATAGCCGATGACGCTGCAACCAAACCGCCACAACGGTGTTTCTTGAGACGGCTGGTAATAGACGGCATAACGTCCGGTCATTGGTCAGGGTCCATCACTGGTGGTTAAAATGCTAAGCCGTTCTCGCTGCATTTGCGTCATCAGGCCGATGGAAGGCCCTTGGAGACGCACAGTCGTCACGGCGAGATGATTGGACGGGCTCGCTGTAACACTCCACAGCCTCCTGCCGTAACCCCGGGACACGATCGTGCAGAATCGCTTCCACGAATGGACCGATATGATGCGCGCCGCAAACCGCGGCGACGGCGGCGCCTACGCACGGCTGCTCGGTGAGCTGACACCGTATCTGAGGCGGGTTGCGCGTCTCGGCTTCAAACGATCGGGCCTCGGTCCGGACGACGTAGAGGATGTAGTGCAGGACACGCTGCTTGCAGTTCATCTCAAACGGCATACATGGAGGGAAGATCAACCCCTTGCGCCCTGGGTTCGGGCGATCGCCGGCAACAAGTTGATCGACAACTTGCGACGGCGGGGTCGGCGGGTCCAGATTTCCGTGGACGAGCTCGAGGAGAGCGCGTTTGCTTCGGTTGACCCGTCGCCGACCGATGGAATCGACGCGGAGCGGATGCTGGCGGCGCTAGGTCCGCGTCAGCGCCAGATCGTCCAGTCGATTTCTATCGAAGGCCGGTCGGCGCGTGAGGTCGGCGATGCCCTCGGGCTTTCGGAAGGTGCTGTGCGCGTTGCTTTGCATAGAGCTCTAAAGGCGCTCTCGGCAGCCCACAGAGAGGAAGGGTGATGAAGACGGACGAGCTGATACGGGTTCTTGCGGCGGATGCGGCCTCGCCATCGATGGGCGGTCGGCGGTCGCGTGCTGCCGGGTTCCTGGCTGTCGGCGGGCTGGTTGCCGTTGCCCTGTTCGCGTTGATGCTCGGTTTGCGCCCCGATTTCGTCGGAGCTTCGGGAACTTGGCGGTTTCCCGTGAAGGTGCTCGTCATGGCGCTGCTGCTCGCGACGGCAGCCATGGCGTGCAGTCGCCTGCGCGGGCCGGTTGCCCGCCCCGCGGACGCATTTCCGGTGTTGCTTGTCGCGCCGGCCGCACTGGCCCTCGCCGTCGCTGTGGAGATGTCGGCGCTACCGTCTGCTGCCTGGCGGACCGAAATGCTCGGCTCAAACAGCCTTTTTTGCATGATCGCCGTGCCCGCCTTGGCTGCAGCGCCTTTGTTTGCCCTTCTCTCGGTGTTGCGCGACGACGCCCCGGCGTCGCCGACCGGGGCCGGCGCCGTAGCCGGCCTCGTGTCTGGTGCTTTCGGCGGATTTCTCTACGCCCTGCACTGCCCGGACGACTCGCCACTCTTCGTCGCCGTCTGGTATTCCATCGGCATCCTCGCGTCGGTAGCGCTCGGTGCGCTCGCCGGCCGCCGTCTGCTGCGCTGGTAGCGCTGGGGTCGTGCGGTAGCAGGGGCGGGAATTCGACCGCAAGCTTCGGGATGCGTGCGAGCCCGATGCACCCTAGGCTCCTGTTGTGTTGTCAAACGGCAGCGACCTGACAGGCGCCTTTATGAGCGAGATCGAAAACGATAGACATGGGCTGCCGGTCTCCGGGGGCAGCGAGACCGAACGCTGGTCCGCAGTGATGGCCCGCAGCGTTGCGGCGGATGGGTGTTTCGTCTATGCGGTCACGACGACGGGGGTCTACTGCCGTCCCTCCTGCCCGTCACGCCGTCCGTTGCGGGAGAACGTTGTTTTCCTCGAGTCGTCCAAAGCGGCCACGACGGCGGGTTTTCGGCCATGCCGCCGCTGCCGTCCCGACGAACTGAACGGGCTCGGCACCCGCTCCGATGCTGTCGCGTTAGCCTGCCGAATGATGGAAGCGTCCGAGACGCCGCCTGCGTTGGCCGAGCTTGCCGCCGCTGTGGGCATCAGCCCGCACCACTTCCATCGCGTGTTCAAGGCTGCCACGGGTCTGACGCCCAAGGCCTACGCCGACGCGGTGCGGCTGCGCCGGGTGCGAGAGGGACTGCCGGGCGCCTCGTCCGTCACCGAGGCGGCGTACGCTTCCGGGTACAACTCGAGCGGTCGGTTCTATGCCGCAGCGGCCGGCAGCCTCGGCATGCCGCCGGCTGCGTACCGGGCAGGAGGAGCCGATGCCGAGCTGATGTTCGCGGTGGGGCAATGCTCGCTCGGAGCGATCCTGGTCGCCGCGACGACCAAGGGTGTTGCGGCGGTTTTATTGGGCGACAGCCCCGACGCGCTCGTCCACGATCTCGAGCGCCGGTTCCCGAGAGCGCGGCTCGGCGGCGGCGATGCCGCGTTCGAGGCACTGGCCGCGCTTGCAATCGCGGTCGTCGACGGCCGCGTGCCGTCCGACAGCCTGCCGCTCGACATTCGCGGCACGGCATTCCAGCATCGTGTCTGGCAGGCGTTGCGCGCCATACCGGCCGGGGAAACGGCGAGCTACGCCGAGCTTGCGCAACGCATCAGCCGGCCTGGGGCGGCGCGAGCGGTGGCGCGTGCCTGCGCCGGCAATCCGCTCGCGGTAGCGGTGCCCTGCCACCGCGTGGTGCGCAACGACGGCGGCCTCGGCGGCTATCGCTGGGGCATCGAGCGCAAGCGTGCTCTGATCGAGCGGGAGCAGCGCGACGCCGAACCCCGAACGCGTCCCGGGAGTTCAGATCAGCCGACGGCCGATCAGCCAGTGGCCGGGGCCTCGCGCATATCGCCCGCCGCATCGCGCGGGATCCGGTAGCCGCGCGCCTTCATATCCTTCAGGATGACATACATTTCCGCGGCACCCAACGCGTCGAAGAAGGGGTCGTGTGCCTTGAGCGCCGGCAAGCCGAGATCCTTGAGGATCGAAGCATAACGCAGGTCGATCTGCGTGCCCGGCGGAGCCTTGCCGTACTTGCGCTCGTAGTACATGTCGCAGACATCGTACTGAACGTGCGGCAGGCGGACGTTCAACATACGGAGCACGTATTTGTCGAGCATGCTCACGTCGAAGGCAATCCAGTATCCGACGAGCGGCCTGTTGCCGATGAAGTGCAGCAGCTCGGGCAGCACGTCGCTCATCGCGCGCCCGCTCGCCACGTCCTGCCGCCGCAGCTGATGCACCTTTATGGACGTCTCGCTCATCCACGCGTCCGGACGAATGACGGCGCGGTAGGCTTGGCTCGTGTTGATACGCTTGCCCTCAATCGGGATCGCGGCAACGGAAACGATCTCGTCGACCCAAGGATCGAAGCCCGTCGTCTCGCAATCGATCGAGACCGCCTCGTCCGTCTCCTGGCGGGGGAACATGAACCGATAGCTCGAATCGTTGATCGCGATCCGGTCGATGGCGCGGCGGAGAAAGCCGAGGGGAGACATGGGCGGTGGCTCGCGTCGCGGTAGGGTTCAGAACAAGGCGAGGTGATAGCGGCTGCGGATCAGCTCGCGGAAGCGCTTCGTCACCTTGAGCGACTCGCGCAGCAGATCGCGATCGCCGGCGCTCAGCTCGGCCAGGCGTACGATGGCCTCCTCCTCCCGCCGACCGGTCTTGATGGCGCGCAGCTGCGAGCGCAGGCGCACCTCCATGAAGTAGGACAGCGCGCTCTTGAGGTCGCGCGCCAGCTCCTCGCCGAGCACCGACCTCGCGGCCAACGCGTCGATGCGCTGCGCGGTCGGTGTCTCCGTCAGCCCGACGTCGATCGAAAGCGTTCGGATGCCGTGTACGATCGGAAAGGTGCCCGACTTCTTGATATGGATGGCGCCCGACGCCACGCCGACGGTAGCCATGAAGGTCGACAGCATGCCGGCGCTCGCGTCCTCGAACTGGTCGATGGCACGGGCGAAGCGCGTCAGATAGGCAGTCTCGCCGCGCATCAGGACGCCCATCTCCGTCTTCGCCCGCAAAAGCAACTCCCGCCGACCCGCGACGGCCACCGCATCGAAGAAGATGCCGAGGTTCATCGCCGACAGCTCGTCGGGAGTCAGCACCCAGCTCCGGATCTGGCGGATGAAGTCGTCGACCGTCTGCGACCATTGCGGATTGCGCACCATCACGTTGCCCGGGCAGATCGGGAAGCCGAATTGCTCGAGTGCCACGGTGAACTCGGTGCGAAACCGCTCGAGCTCTTGCTGCGGCACGGGGGCGGCGAGCAGTAGGCCGTTGTCCTGGTCGGTGCGGACCGTCTGCTCGCCGCGCCCTTCCGAGCCCATCACGATCAGGCAGCCGTGCTCGCGAATGGATGGCGGGGCGATCAATTCGTAGAGCTTGGCAAGCAGGCCGCGGTTGAGGTCTGAGGTGATCTCGGCAATGACCTCGACTTTGACGCCCTGCTGCTCGAGGCGCTCGACCTGCCTCTGGATGTCGTGGGACGCCTCGGCGAGATCCTCGATGGTGCGCGCCCGGTCGATGCGGCCCGGGATCAGCTGGGAGTTTCCGGCGACAAGGCCCAGGATGTCGATGTCCTCGAGCATCCCGACATAGTCGCCCTTCGACATCACCGCGAGCCGCCGCTTCCCGTGCCGCGTCATCTTGATCAGCGCCTCGAACACGAAGTCGTCCGCATCGACCGCGATCGGCGCATAGCTGCAGATCTCGCACACCGGTGTCGCCAGCGGCAGCTCGTTCAAAACGGCGGCCTTCGACAAGTTCATGCCCGTCACCACGCCCACACGGTCGGCGTCGCGCACCAGCAGTGCGTTGGTGTTGTGCTCGGCCATCATCAGACCCGCCTCCCGGATCGTGCATCCGCCGTCGATCCATACGGCCGGGTGCAGCCGCGCCTCGCGGATGCGCGCGCGCAGAACCTGCTCGACACCCTCCGTCTCCTGGCGGCGCGCGTAGCCCGTGAGCTTGCGTGACAGCTCCCGGTAGAAGAAGCCCGCGAATGCCGGATTGCGGCGGATGAGGTCGACGACGAGCGCCTTCGGTGCGAGGTGGCACAGGGTCTCCTCGGCGGCCACGTAGGTGCCGCCTGCCGCTCCGTGCACCACCGCCCGGGCGTCGAAACTGTCGCGCGGTCCGAGCAGCGCCTCGACCTCGGTTCCGTCGCGCTCCTCGATCGAGCCTTTGATGACGACGTTGAGGTGCTCGGCCGCACTGCCCTTCGCCACGATGACATCGCCCGGCGCGTAGTAGGCGATATCGAGCGCCGCCTTGAGCTCGGCCGCCTCCTGCAGCGTCAGGCGATCGAAGGGCGGGTTCTGTGTATCGAAGTCTTGCATTGGCGCGCCATCCGGATGCGTGAAGCTCGAACGGCCGGGCACTGCTGCCCGGCCGTAGTCTCCGTTTCAGGCGGCCGATTGCGTTGGCCGCTGCTGCTTGACTCGTGTGCCGGGCGTCAGTGGGCGGACGCCTTCGCGATACCGATGCCGGTCTCCGAGCGCACGAGCTGTGCGTCGAAGGCAGCACGCTCGCTTGCGGCCTGGGCGCTGTTGTCCATCTTCGATCCGATCCAGATGCCGAGGAAGGCCAGCGACATCGAGAACAAGGCCGGGTTCGAGTACGGGAAGGGTGCCGAGCCCTTGGCATTGCCGAGCACGTCCACCCACACCGTCGGGCTCAGGATCACGAGCGCCACCGAGCTGATCAGACCGAGGATGCCACCCAGCAGCGCCCCCTTCGTGGTCATCTTCGAGTAGAACATCGACATGAGCAGGATCGGGAAGTTGATCGAGGCGGCGACGGCGAACGCGAGGCCCACCATGAACGCCACGTTCTGCTTCTCGAAAAGGTAGCCGAGGGCCACGGCGACGATGCCGATGAGGACCGAGCTCACCTTCGAGATCATGACCTCCTTGTCCTCCGACACCTTGCCCTTCGCAATGACGGAGGCATAGAGGTCGTGGCTCACGGCCGAGGCACCTGCCAGCGTGAGCCCCGCCACAACCGCGAGAATGGTCGCGAACGCCACCGCCGAGATGAAGCCGAGGAACAGCGAGCCGCCGACGGCCTTGGAGAGATGCACGGCTGCCATGTTGGTACCGCCGAGCAGGTCCTTGATCTTGTCGTAATTTCCGTTGGCTGCGACCTTGTAGTAGCTCGGGTCGCTCATCAGCAGCGTGATGGCGCCGAAGCCGATGATGAACGTCAGAATGTAGAAGTACCCGATGAAGCCGGTGGCGTAGAACACCGACTTGCGGGCCTCCTTGGCGTCCGACACCGTGAAGAAGCGCATCAGGATGTGCGGCAGGCCGGCGGTGCCGAACATCAGCGCGAGGCCGAGTGAGAGCGCCGATACCGGATCGGTGACGAGGCCGCCCGGACCCATGATGGTGCCGGCTTTCGGATGGATTTCTGTCGCACGCTTGAACAGCGCCTCGGGCGAGAAGCCGAAGTTGGCGAGAACCGCGAGCGCCATGAACGTCGCGCCGCCGAGCAACATGCAGGCCTTGATGATCTGCACCCAGGTCGTGGCCGTCATGCCGCCGAAAGCGACGTAGACGATCATCAGCGCGCCAACGATGATCAGCGCGTAAAGGTACGGCAGTCCGAACAGCAGCTCGATGAGCTTGCCCGCGCCGACCATCTGCGCGATCAGGTAGAAGGCGACCACCGTCAGCGTGCCGACCGCGGCGAGGATGCGGATCGGTGTCGGAGACAGTCGGAAGGAGGCCACATCCGCGAAGGTGAACTTGCCGAGGTTCCTCAGTCGCTCGGCGATGAGAAATAGGATCACCGGCCAGCCGACGAGCCAGCCGACGGAGAAGATGAGCCCGTCATAGCCGGTTGCGAACACGAGGCCCGAGATGCCGAGGAACGAGGCTGCCGACATGTAGTCGCCGGCCAGCGCCAGGCCGTTCTGGAAGCCCGAGATGCCGCCGCCGGCGGTGTAGAAGTCGGCCGCCGACTTGGTGCGCGAGGCGGCCCATTTCGTAATGCCGAGCGTGAACAGCACGAACGCGCCGAACATGATGATGGCCGGCAGGTTCAAGGCCTGCTGACCGCCACCTTCGATGGCGCCGGCAGCGTAGGCGGCGGTCGAGCCGACGAGGACGGCGAGGAGGGACGCGAGAAGGATGCGGCTCATTTCTTCACCTCCTCGACGATATCCTTGGTCAGATCGTCGAACTCGCTGTTGGCGCGGCGAACATAGATGCCGGTGAGCAGGAAGGCCGAGACGATGACGAACACGCCGAGCGGGATGCCGATCGTCGTCACGCCGGCGCCGATCGGTGTCGCCAGCAGCGGTTTGTTCAGCGCCACGAGCGCGATGAAGCCGAAATAGAGAAGCAGCATGGCGATCGTCAGTATCTTTGCGAACGACGAGCGCTTGCGCACCAGCTCCTGGTATTTCGGGTTCTGCTTGATGCGTTCAACGAGTTTAGGATCCACGTGCGGTCGTCTCCTGTTGTTGCGTTTCCTGCTCGAGTGGCGACGGACCGAACGGGAGCCCGCACGGGCCGGCATGTGCCTGCGCGTTCCCCGCGGCGGCAAAGCCGCGAGGGCTAAGGGCTTTTGGCCTCGTTTTTTTTGGTACGGTGCGTAGCGTCCGCCTGCTCAGCGCCACGGTTCGCGACGCGCGGAAACTAGGCTCCTGACGCGTTCAGAGGAACACAACACTTGGTCTTGCGACTTTCTGAGCAAGCCGTTGCGGCGCTTGACCAAAGTCAGCGCGCGTCGAGACTTTCGTCGTGCCATACGACGGAAGCGTCGGTCGATCGCGGCACCGGACGCGACAGATGTGCGGCCTACTCGGCTGCCGTGTCGTAGGCGTCCAGTGGCGGACATGAGCAGACGAGGTGCCGGTCGCCGTAGGTATTGTCGACCCGGTTCACCGGTGGCCAGTACTTGTCGATGCGGAAGGCCCCGGGCGGAAAGCACGCCTCTTCGCGCGTGTAGGGTCGATCCCAGGTGCCGACCAGATCCTCCACCGTGTGTGGCGCGTTCTTCAACGGATTGTTGTTGCGGTCGATCTTTCCCGCCTCGATGGCGCGGATCTCCGCGCGGATCGACAGCATGGCGTCGCAGAACCTGTCGAGCTCGGCCTTGGTCTCGGACTCGGTCGGCTCGATCATCAACGTGCCGGCCACCGGCCAACTCATGGTCGGCGCGTGAAAGCCGTTGTCGATAAGCCGCTTCGCGATGTCGTCGACGGTGACACCGGTGGCCGCCGTGATGGGCCGGACATCAATGATGCATTCGTGCGCCACGCGCCCGTTTCGTCCGGTGTAGAGCACCGGATACGCGGCTTCGAGCCGCTTGGCGATGTAGTTCGCGTTGAGGATCGCGATGCGCGTTGCCTGGGTCAGGCCGCGTCCGCCCATCATCAGTATATAGCTCCAGGAAATCGGCAATATCGACGCCGAGCCGAATGGAGCGGCGGACACCGTGCGTCCCTGGCCGTCCGTCTCCGGGTGACCCGGAAGGAAGGGGATCAGGTGGGCCTTGACGCCGATCGGCCCCATCCCCGGTCCACCGCCGCCATGGGGAATGCAGAACGTCTTGTGCAGATTGAGGTGGCTCACATCGGCGCCGATCTCGCCCGGCTTGGCGAGGCCGACGAGCGCGTTGAGATTGGCGCCGTCGAGGTACACCTGCCCGCCATGCGCATGGGTGATGGTGCAGATCTCGCGCACCGTCTCCTCGAACACACCATGCGTCGAGGGGTAGGTGATCATGCAGGCGGCAAGCGCACCCGAATGCGCTTCCGCCTTGGCGCGGAAGTCGGTGACGTCGATGTTGCCGGTCGCGTCGGTCCGCACCACCACCACCGACATGCCGCACATCTGCGCCGAGGCCGGGTTCGTGCCGTGGGCCGACGCCGGGATGAGGCAGACGGTGCGACCCGCTTCGCCGCGGCTCAGATGGTAGGCGCGGATGGCGAGCAGCCCCGCATACTCCCCTTGCGCGCCGGAGTTCGGCTGCATGGAGATCGCATCGTAGCCGGTGATCACGCACAGCTTGCGCGAGAGGTCGTCGATCATCTCCTTGTAGCCGAGGGCCTGGTCCGCCGGAACGAACGGGTGCATCTCGGCGAACTCGGGCCACGAGATCGGCAGCATCTCGGCGGTCGCGTTGAGCTTCATCGTGCACGAGCCGAGCGGGATCATCGAGCGGTCAAGGGCGAGATCGCGGTCGGCGAGGCGGCGCATGTAGCGCGTCATCTCGCTCTCGGCGCGGTTCATATGGAAGATCGGGTGGGTAAGGAAGTCGGATGTCCGCACCAGAGCTGCCGGCAGGCGCGGCGGCGGATAGGCCTCCTGGTAGCGCAGGCTAAAAGCGCCGAACGCGCGCCAAACCGCCTCGATCGTGTCGGGACGCGTGCGCTCGTCGAGCGTGATGCCGATGCGGCTCGTTCCGACCTTGCGGAGGTTGACGCCATTCTCGACCGCGTAGCGCATGATAAGCCCCTGGTAGGGGCCGACATCGACGGCAATCGTATCGAAGAACGTCTCCGGCTCGACCTTGAAGCCGAGGCCCGCGAGACCGTCGGCGAGGCGGCAGGCGTCGCGGTGGACGCGGTGCGCGATCGCCTTGAGGCCAGCGGGCCCATGGTACACGGCGTACATCGACGCGATGACCGCCAGCAGGACCTGCGCGGTGCAGATGTTCGATGTCGCCTTCTCGCGCCGGATGTGCTGCTCGCGGGTCTGCAGCGCTAAGCGGTAGGCGCGGTTGCCGCGCGCGTCGACCGACACGCCGACGATGCGGCCGGGCAAGTTCCGCTTGTAGGCGTCCCGCGTCGCCATGTAGGCGGCGTGCGGACCGCCGAACCCCATCGGAACCCCGTAGCGCTGCATCGATCCGACGGCGATGTCGGCGCCCATTTCGCCCGGCGGCTTGAGCAGCGTCAGCGCCAGGGGGTCGGCGGCCATGACGGCGATCGCGCCGGCCCTGTGCAAGCGGCCGATGATGGCGGAGAAATCGTGACACGCGCCGCAGACGCCGGGATACTGGAATATCGCGCCGAACACCGCGTCAGGATCGAGATCGGAGAAGGGATCGCCGACGAGGATCTGCCAGCCGAGCGGCTCGGCTCGGGTCCGGATCACGGCGATCGTCTGCGGCAGGCAGTCCTGGTCGACGAAGAAGGCCGGCGGTCGCGCCCCGGCGATCCGGTGCGCCATGCTCATCGCTTCGGCGGCAGCGGTGGCCTCGTCGAGCAGCGAGGCGTTGGCGATATCGAGCCCGGTGAGGTCGGCGACCAGCGTCTGGAAGTTGAGCAGAGCCTCGAGACGGCCCTGGCTGATCTCCGGCTGGTAGGGCGAGTACGCAGTGTACCAGGCGGGGTTCTCGAGAATGTTGCGCTGAATGGCGGGCGGCATCGTGGTGCCGTGGTAGCCCTGGCCGATCAGCGATACGAGCAGGCGGTTCTTGTTGGCGGTTTCGCGCAGCTTGTCGAGGGCGCGACGCTCGGAGAGCGCCTTGCCGAAGTCCAGCCTCTCCGCCTGCCGGATCGACGCAGGCACCGTCTCGTCGATCAGATGGTGCAGGTCGGGTGCGCAGAGGACCTTCAACATCTCCTCGATCTCCGCCACAGAGGGGCCGATATGGCGGCGGTTCGCGAAGTCGTAGGGGTCGTACGTGTCGGCGGCCATGGCAATGCCCTCTCTCAGCCGGTCAGCTTCGCGTAGGCGCTCTCGTCGATGAGGCCGGCGAGATCGGCGACGTTTGCGAGCTTCAGCGTGTAGAGCCAGCCGCGCCCCATCGGGTCGGCGTTGACGAGTGCCGGATCCGCGGCGGCTTCCGCGTTGACGGCGAGCACCTCGCCGTCGAGCGGGGCGTAGACGTCGGAGGCTGCCTTGACGGACTCGACCACGGCGGCCGCCGCTCCCTTCGTCAGCTTGGTGCAGGGCTTGGGCAACTCGACGAACACGAGGTCGCCGAGCTGCTTGGCGGCGAAGTCGGTGATGCCGACGGTCGCGACGTCGCCGTCGACCTTCAGCCATTCATGCTCCTGCGTGAACCTCATCATGGTGCTCTCCTCGTTCCTCGATCTCTCCGGCCGTGCGCCGTGATCCAATCCGCCGCCGATTGCTCTCACGCACCGCGGCGGTAGGTGTGAGCGACGAACGGCAGCGGGACGACCCGTGCCGGCAGCGCTTTGCCCCGCACCACGAGGCCAACCTCCGTGCCGGTGGTCGCGTAGCCCGGCGGCACGTAGCCCATGGCGATCGGGCGCTGCAGGGTCGGCCCATAGCCGCCCGACGTGAGGCGGCCGAGCAGGCTGCCGTCGCCCGCCCGGATCTCGGTCCCGTCTCGGGCTGGCGCGCGTCCCTCGGGAAGGAACGCGGCGCGCGTGCGCGCAACGCCGTTTGCGAGTTCGCGGTCGATCCGCGCAGCGCCGGGGTATCCGCCGGCGCGTGCTCCGCCGGCTCGCCGCACTTTCTGGATGGACCAGGCGAGGCCGGCCTCGACCGGCGAGATCGTCTCGTCGAGCTCGTGACCGTAGAGGCAGAGGCCCGCCTCGAGGCGGAGGGAATCGCGGGCGCCGAGCCCAATCGGCGCCACGCGCGGATCGGCCGTCAGGAGTGCCCAGAGCGCCGCGACGCGGTCGCCCGCGGTCGAGATCTCGAAGCCGTCCATGCCCGTGTAGCCCGAGCGCGTGACGGTGCACTCGATGCTCCCGATCCGGAAGGAGCCGGCCGTCATGAAGGCGAGGGCGTCCGTTCCCGGGGCATGGTGCCGCAACACGTCGGCGGCGGCTGGACCCTGCAGCGCAACAAGTGCGAGCTGATCGAGCGTCTGCAGTGCAACGCCGTCGGGAAGCCGCGCATGCACATGGGTAGCGTCGACCGCCTTGCGGGAGGCATTCCAGACGATTTGAATGCGGCCCTGCGCCTCTGGGTCGAGTCCCCGCACCAGAATCAGATCGTCAATTGTGCCACCGGCGTCGTTCAGCAGTTGGGTGTAGCGCTGCTGGCCGGGCTTCAGTCCGAGGACATCGGCCGGCACCAGGGTCTCGAGCGCCAGCGCCGCCGTCTCGTACCGTCCGTCGCGGGCGACGATCAGCGCCTGCCCCATGTGCGAGACGTCGAACAGACCTGCTTGGGTCCGCGCCCATGCGTGCTCCCTCAACACGCCGTCCTCGTACTGGACCGGCATCTCGTAGCCGGCGAACGGCACCATGCGCGCGCCAAGCGCGACGTGTGTCTCATAGAGCGGTGTGCGGAGCGGCGGCGTGGCCGCGGCGTCTGGAGGCGTCGTTGACATCGCAGGGTCCCATGGCTCACCCGTGCGTGCGGCAACCGTGTGCCGCGCGCTTCAAGGAGCCCCCTCTGTCACGGCACCTGAGAGTTTCGGAGGATGGCGCCGCCCGAGGCAGAGCCGCCCGCCTTGCATCCTTCGGTGGATCGAACGCGTCAGCGCCTCGACCGCTTTCCAGAGTTGTTCTTGGCAGGCGGTATGTTTGCCTGAGAGTTTCCGGGGCGGTTGCTCCTCCGGCGCCGACCTGGGTGATGGACCCTTGCCGGACTCTTCCGCCTGCCATTTGCAATGACCCACAGTTGGGCGTGTGGGGCAGGGCGTCAAGCCTACTAAAGATAGACGCAGGAGCCGCTGCCGGGCATACCAGGGACACTGCTCCGCAAACCGATACCGATACCGCTCACGATGCTGGCACCGAGCCTGCCAATGGACCGCCCGATCCACCGATTCTGCATTGCACCGATGATGGACTGGACAGACCGGCACTGCCGGTTTTTCCATCGCATTCTCTCGCGGCACGCGGTGCTCTACACGGAGATGGTGACGGCCGATGCCGTGATCCACGGCGATCGCGACAGACTGCTCGGCTTTTCCTCGGCCGAGCATCCCGTGGCGCTCCAGCTCGGCGGCTCGGATCCGGCCAAGCTCGCGGCCGCAGCGCGCATCGGCGTCGAGTGGGGCTATGACGAGTTGAACCTCAACGTCGGTTGTCCCTCGGACCGCGTGCAAGAGGGTCGCTTCGGCGCCTGCCTGATGGCGGAGCCCGCTCTGGTCGCGCGCTGCATCCGGGCCATGCGCGACGCCGTTCCGTCATCGGTGCCTGTAACAGTCAAGTCGCGGATCGGCATCGACGCGCAGGACAGCGAGGCAGACTTCCGCCGCTTCGTCGATGTCGTCGCTGGCGACGGCGGGGCTACGGTTTTCATCGTGCATGCCAGGAAGGCCTGGCTCGACGGATTGTCGCCGAAGGAAAATCGCGAGATTCCGCCGCTCGACTACGCACGCGTGCATCGCCTCAAGGCGGAACGCCCCGATCTCGAGGTGGTCGTCAACGGTGGCATCTCGAGCCTCGATGCGGCTGCCGCGCACCTCGATCATGTCGACGGCGTCATGCTCGGCCGCGCCGCCTACCAGACCCCTTACCTTCTGGCTGACGTCGACAGCGGCCTGTTCGGCGGCAGCGGCGAGCGGTTGACGCGGGCAGCGGCCATCGACCGGCTGGTGCCATACGCCGAGGCGCAACTTGCCTCGGGCCGCAGGCTCGCCGAGATCACCCGTCATGTCTTGGGGCTCTACCACGCGCGTCCTGGCGGCCGTCTGTTCCGCCGCCATCTGAGCGTGGAGGGTGTCCGCCAAGGTGCAGGTGTCGAAGTTCTGCGCGAGGCGGTGGCGATCGCCGAGGACAGTCGCGTGCGCGCTGCGGCCGAATAGCCGTCGGCACGCGAACGGTCGCGACAGGGCACATGATTGGCGCTACGAGCTGTGGGCTGCGTTGTCCCGCTCGACTTGCCTGGTCTCGCCTGCCCAAGAACGAGTGCGGCGGTGTCCGTGCACTCTACGGAGAACTCACGTGGATCTCGGATTGCCGATCGGCAGCCTGGCAATGCTCGCGCTCGCGCTGGTCTTAGCCGGCCTCGCGACGGGCTTTCTTTCGGGCCTGCTCGGCATCGGCGGCGGCGGCATCCTGGTGCCTGTGCTCTACGAGACGTTCGGCGTTCTCGGCGTCGCGCCGCATAGCCGCATGCACATGGCGCTCGGCACCTCGCTGGCCGTGATAGCTGTAACCTCGTTGTCATCCTACCGCGCCCACCATGCCCGCGGCAGCGTCGACGAAGCACTCGTTGCCCGGCTTCTGCCTTGGGTCGTACTGGGTGTTGTCGGCGGCGTCCTGCTCGCACGCTATACCACCAGCGACGGCCTCAAATGGGTTTGGGTGGCGTTCGGCTCGCTGATGGCGACAAAACTCGCTTTCGGTCGCGACGACTGGCGGCTCGGCCCCGACATCCCGAAGAACCGGATCGTGGAGGTCTATGCAGCGGCTGTGGGGTTCGTCTCGGTTCTGCTCAGCATCGGCGGGGCGGCCTACATCGTGATGCTGATGACGCTCTATGGCCGGCCGCTGCTGCAGGCCGTCGCGACCTCGACCGGCTTTGCGCCGGCGATCGGTGTGACCGGGCTCTTGGGCTTCGTTTGGGCCGGCTGGGGCGTCACGGGGCTGCCGCCGCTGTCGGTCGGGTATGTGAGCCTCGTCGGTGCCGCGGCCATCATCCCGACCGGCGTGCTGGCCGCGCCGTGGGGCGCGCGCGTCGCTCATGGCGTCTCGCGGCGCACGCTGCAACTCGCCTTCGCCCTCTTCCTCTACCTCGTCGCGCTGCGTTTCCTGGCAAGCCTCCTGCTCTAGGTCGTTGCGCCGAACGTCGCCTCGCCCGGCGGAGATCCGAGCAGCGGAGCCGTCCATACTGAGGGCGTTGCCAGCTGTTCGTCTCGTGCCTGGGAGTCCGCCATGCCGCGCCATCGCTCGAAATCCGAGCTGCCGAGCAAGCCCTGCGTCGTGTGCGGCCGTCCATTCACTTGGCGGAAGGCGTGGGCGCGCGTCTGGGACGACGTGCGCTACTGCTCTGAACGGTGCCGCCGCGATCGCCGGTCGGGCTCGGATTCGTGTCGAACCGGACCCCATCCCGTCGCCTCTGCGCCGCCTGAGCCGCGTCGAGCCCGGCCAGAAAAGAGCCGGCCTCGGCGCGGATGAGCTGCCGGTCTTCTTCTGACATGCGTCGCCACGTGGCGTAGATCTGGGACATGCGTGGATTGCCGCCGAGTCGGTCCGCGTGGCGGTCGACGAAGTGCCAGTAGAGTGCGTTGAGCGGGCAGGCGCCGGCACCGGTGCGCCGCTTCACGTCGAACCGGCACCCCTCGCAATAGTCCGACATGCGATTGATGTAGTTGCCGCTGGCCGCGTAGGGCTTCGATCCGAGCAGCCCGCCGTCCGCGAACTGGCTCATGCCGATGGTGTTCGGTGCCTCGACCCACTCGAATGCGTCGGCATAGACCGCCAGATACCAGGTGTGAACGTCATGCGGGTCAACGCCGGCCAGGAGCGCGAAGTTGCCCGTGACCATCAGGCGCTGGATGTGGTGGGCATAGGCGTCCGAGCGGGTCTGGCCGATAGCTTCCCTGAGGCACGCCATCTCCGTGTCTCCGGTCCAATAGAACTCCGGCAGCGGTCGATGATGGGCGAGTGCATTGCGCTCGGTGTAGCCGGGCATCTCGCGCCAGTAGATGCCGCGGACGTACTCCCGCCAACCGATGATCTGACGGATGAAACCCTCGACCGCATTGAGCGGTGCCTTGCCCGCGCGCCACACAGCCTCCGCGCGGCGGCAAAGGTCGAGCGCGTCCAGCAGTCCGACATTGAGATAAAGCGACAGCACCGCATGATATAGAAACCGCTCGCCCGTAAGCATGGCGTCCTGGTAGTCGCCGAAGTCCGCGAGGGCTGTACCGAGGAAATGATCCCGGGCCGTCTCGGCGCCGGCTCGGGTGGTGGCGAACCAGAACGGCTCGAGGTCGCCGAAGTTGTCCGCAAAGCGCGTCGCGACGAGATCGATCACCTCCTGCGTCACAGCGTCCGGCGCGACGTGATGGGGACGCGGCATGAGGAGACGACCGGTCGCCGGCTTGCGGTTCTCCGCGTCGAAGTTCCATTGTCCGCCGGCGGGTTTGGAGCCGTCCATCAACAGCCCGGTCTTCCGCCGCATCTCCCGGTAGAAATATTCCATGCGAAGCGTCGAGCGCCCGGCAGCCCAGGTGTCGAACTCCGAGCGGCTGGCGATGAAGCGCGTATCGGGGCGAACGTCGACCGGCAGACCGAAGAGGACCGACCATGTGCGTACCGCGTCGAGAACCCGCCACTCGCCAGGCTCGGTCACGACGATGCGCTCGGGCCGGTGTCGTTTGAGCGCTCGTCCGACCTCGCTCGTGAAGCAGCCCTCGTTCGAGGGATCGTCGAGCCGCACGTAGTCGACTGTCCAGCCGAGCCCCGCCAACTCGTCGCGGAAATGGCGCATGGCCGCCAGGATGAAGGCGATCTTCTTCTTGTGGTGCGGTACGTAGGCCGTCTCGGCGGCCACCTCCAGCATCAGCACGATGTCGCGGCGCGGATCCCCGTCCGCCAGGCTCGACAGTGCGGGCGACAACTGGTCGCCGAGGACGAGGATCATGTTTCGGATCAATGGCGGGCTCTCGTGAGTTGGCCTGAGATTTACGCCGGCTGCCGCGCCAGGGATCAGCGGCAGGCAGTCGCGCCGGACGAAGGGTTGGATTCCGCTTCTGTTCTGCCCTAGAAAAGCCCGGCGAGGGGATCAGAGGCTGCCGCCGGCTGCGGAGTTGCGCCAGATTTGGCATGCGACCTGGAGCCGGTGGTCGGCTGGGTCAGTCTACGGCGGCAGATGATGGCAAGACACTACACGAGACGGCAGATCATCGCGGGTGGCGCGGCGGCGGCTTTGGCCGCGCGGTTCCAGGTCGCGCTTGCCGGCGCGGAGCAGAATGGGTTGCGTTTCGGTCCAATGCGCCCATTCAGCTTCCAGATCCTCAAGCAGCGCGCCCGCGCGATGGCCGCCGACAGCTGGCAGAAGCCCGAGGCGTCGAGCGCCGATGCGCTCGAGCGCATCGACTACGACGCCTACCAGCAGATCCGCTACCACCCGGCCAACAGCCTGCGGCTCGAGCGCGAAGGGCGCAGCCCCGTCCAGTTGTTCCACCTCGGCAAGTACTTCCGCGAGCCGGCCCGTGTTCACGTGGTCGCCGACGGGGCCTCGCGCGAGGTCAACTACAGTGCCGCACTGTTCGAGATCCCATCGGGTCATCCCGCCCGCGGACTTCCGGACGGCCTGGGCTTCGCCGGCTTCCGCGTCATGGCGCCGGACCTCAAGACGGACTGGCTGGCCTTCCTCGGAGCCTCCTACTTCCGCACGTCCGGCCCCTACAACCAGTATGGCCTGTCGGCGCGCGGCCTCGCCATCGACACCGCGATGCCCACGCCCGAGGAGTTCCCGCGGTTCACCGAATTCTTCCTCGAGGGCTCCGAGCGCAGCGGGTCTGCACTTACGATCTATGCGCTGCTCGACAGCCCGCGCGTGTCCGGGGCCTACCGTATTCAGGTCGAACGCGTCACGGATCAGCGCGACATCCATCGCTGCGTGATGGAGATCGAATGCGAGCTCACCGCGCGCGGCCTGATCCGACGTCTCGGTGTTGCGCCGTTCTCGAGCATGTTCTGGTACGGTGAAGGCAGCCGCAATCAGGCGCGCGACTGGCGGCCGGAAATACACGATTCCGACGGTTTGGCGATCCACACCGGCCGCGGCGAGCGCATCTGGCGGCCGATCAACAATCCGCCGCGCGTCATGACGAGCGCCTTCGCCGACAACGACGTGAAAGGCTTTGGGCTTCTCCAGCGCGACAGGGACTTCGTGCACTACCTCGACGACGGTGTGTTCTACGAGCGGCGCGCCTCGACCTGGGTCGAGCCACTCGAGGGCTGGGGGCGCGGTGCCGTCCATCTCGTCGAGATCCCGACCGACGACGAGGTGCACGACAACATTGCCGTCTACTGGTGCCCCGAGCAGGCCTTCGCGCCCGGCGACACCCGCTCCTATCGCTACCGGCTGTCCTGGCTCGACGACATCAAGCTTCCCGACAATCTCGGCTTTGCAACCGCAACCTGGACCGGGCTCGGCGGGCGGCCGGGCCAGAAGCGTCCTTCGGGAACTAGGAAGTTCGTGATCGACTTCCAGGGTGGCGTGTTTGCGGGCCTTGGCCGTAGCGACGGCGTCGAGATTGTGGTTAGTGCATCGCGGGGTGCGGTCAGCAACTCGTACTCCCACCCGGTCGTCGATCAGCGCGAACGCTGGCGAGCGTTGTTCGATATCACCGCCACCGGCGGCGGCGAGCCCGTCGACTTGCGCGCCTACCTTCGCCTCGGCGACCGCGCACTCACCGAAACCTGGATCTATCAGTACTTCCCAGAGGGGTGACGGACCCGCCGATGCGTCGATGGCGGGGCGCTACCTGGAGGCGATATCGCTGCAGGTCAGGGTCTGCTCGAGCGCGGTAACGAGTTCGTCGAGCGTCTGGGTCGGTACGAATAGCCCGCCCGTCTCCTCCGCGAGGCAGGCTGCCCTGAAACGCGGCGCGGTGCCGAGCTTGAAACCCACGACGTGCACGGTCAACTCGCGCGCCTCCGATTTCAGGCGTCGGGCCGCCCCGCACGGGTCGCCGCCGCAATTCTCGTCGCCGTCGGTCAGCAGCACCACGACCGCCGCCCGCTCGCGAAATCGCAGCGTTTCCGCCGCGCTCTCGACGGCGTCCGTCAACGGCGTCTCGCCGCTGGTCGACGTGGCCTCGATCTCGGCGAGGATCGGTGCGGCGGCGTCCGCGACCGGTGCGACGCGAAGCTCGAAATTGCGGCACGCGTCGCCCGCGCCCGGCCCATAGACGACAAGGCCGAGGCGTCGGACGTTGGCGGCTGCGGGTACGACGTGCCGGGCAGCCTCGCGGGCCAGGGAAATGCGCGTGCTGCCACCGTCAGCCAGCCGGGCCATCGATCCGGACGCATCGAACACGAGGATCGCGTCGTCGCTGCAGCGCGCCGAGGTCGGCGGCTCCGCAGATGCGCTCGCGACGGCAGCGAGGGCCGCGATTGCGGTCGCAGTGGCCAGCGCTGCGGTCTTGGTATGCCGTGTCATGACCGAGTCGTCCCTTGTGGAGCGCGCACCTTGTCCGCATGATAGGCCTCGCACCAATCGTGGAAAGGGCGTCCGTCATGAGCTTCCTGTCGGCCGAGGACCCGCTGCCAGGAGACAAGCGGTCCTGCGAGGCGATCGAGCAGGTGATCGTGCCACGCGCCCGCGACCTCGGTGGCTTCTCGGTGCGCCGCGCCTTGCCCGCGGCCGGCCGGCAAATGATCGGTCCGTTCATCTTCTTCGACCAGATGGGTCCCGCGGAGTTCCTGATCGGTCAAGGGATCGACGTGCGCCCGCACCCCCACATCGGCCTCGCTACGGTCACGTACCTCTTCGACGGCGAGATCGTGCACCGCGACAGCCTCGGCACCGACATGGCGATCCGGCCGGGCGCCCTCAACTTGATGACGGCCGGGCGGGGCATCGTGCACTCCGAGCGCACGGCTCCCGAGGAGCGTCGTTCAGGTCCGAAACTCTTCGGCATCCAGGCGTGGGCGGCGCTGCCGAACGCGCACGAGGAGGTGGCGCCTGCATTCGTGCATCACGCCGAGAGCGAGTTGCCACGCGTCGCAGGGGAGGGAAAGCGGGTTCGCGTTATCATGGGCGCGCTCTATGGCGCGCGCTCTCCGGCAAGCTTTCCGCACGAATGCTTCTATGCCGAAGCGGTGCTCGCGCCGGGTGCGATCCTCCCGCTCGATCCCGACTACGACGAGCGTGCGATCTACATCGTCGCCGGGCGCATCGACATTGCCGGCGAGACCTTCGAGGCGGGGCGGCTCATCGTCTTCAAGCCCGGCGATCGCATCTCGGTCCTCGCCGTCGACCAGTCACGTCTGATGCTTGTCGGCGGTGAGCCGATGGATGGCCCGCGCCATATCTGGTGGAACTTCGTCTCCTCCTCCAAGGACCGAATCGACGCGGCAAAGGCGGACTGGAAGGCGGGCCGCTTCGAGCCCGTGCCGGGCGACGCTACGGAATTCATACCGCTGCCCGAGGTGTGAGTGGCCGCCCGGGCGGGTCCACTGCGCTTGTCCCGTCACGTGGCCGCGTGTCCCGGTACGCGAACTGATACCAAACGCGCTCAGTTCTCCGCTAGCCTCGGGTCCTGTCAGCTCGAAGGTCCGGTGGCGACCGGCAGGCCGTTCTCCTGGCCCCATTCCGCCCACGAGCCGTCATAGACTGCCGTGTTGGTCTGGCCGAGGAAGGCCAGCGCCAAGGCCACGATCGAGGCGGTGACGCCAGATCCGCACGTCGCGACGACTGGCTCGCGCCAGTCGATGCCGGCGGCTCGGAATACGGCCTCGATCTCCGCTTTCGATTTCAGCGTGCCGTCGGCGTTGAGCAGCGTCGCATAGTGAACGTTCCGGGCACCTGGGATATGCCCGCCTCGCAGGCCCGGCCGCGGCTCGGGCTCGGTACCGGTGAAGCGACCCGGCGAGCGCGCGTCGACGATCTGCACTCCCGACTTCTGCAGGAGCGCGCGCATGTCGTCGATATCGCGGATGAGCTCGGAGTTCTGGTGCGGGATGAAGTGGCGCTCGCTGCGCTTTACGGGCAGACCGTCCTCGACCTCGCGGCCTTCCGCCAGCCACTTCTTGAAGCCGCCGTTCAACACCGCGACGTCATTGAATCCCATGACGCGGAACGTCCACCAGGCGCGGGCCGCCGAGTAAAGCCCCTGGGTGTCGTAGACGACGATCCGCATGCCGTTGCCGACGCCCATTTTTTTCATGCGGCTCGCGAACTTGACCGTCGACGGCAGCATGTGGGGAAGCGACGATTTCTCGTTCGAGAGGTCGTCGATGTCGAAGAACAGCGCGCCGGGAATGTGCGCGGCCAAATACTCGGCGCGGGCGTCCCGCTTGTCCGTCGGCAGATGCCAGGAGGCGTCGAACACGACGAGATCGGGGGCGGAAAGGTGCGTCGCGAGCCAGTCCGTCTCGACGATCCAGTTCTTGATGCTATGGGGCACCTGCGTCTCCTCCTTGGCCCGCTGGCCGCTGCGGGTCCTGTTGTTGTCGCGGACTTGCCGCAGCGACCGCGTGGTCTGAAACCAGGGACCTCGTGGACGCGAAACTGGCAACTGACGTCTGGGCGGTCAACCCGGCATTGTGTTCACGGGCAGTCAAATCAGGCCGCCCCGCTCTCGATGAAGACGGACGTGGGCGGTTGGCGCTCGCGATCCAGCCACGGCGGCACCGGCAGTCCCTTCGAGCGGAGGAAGGTGGGATTGTAGAGCTTGGACTGATAGCGCGTGCCGTAGTCGCAGAGGATCGTGACAATCGTTTTGCCGGGCCCGAGCTCGCGCGCGAGCTGCATGGCGCCGGCGACATTCACGCCGGACGACGCACCAAGGCAGAGGCCCTCCTCGGCCAGAAGCTGGAACGTGATCGGCAGCGATTGAGTGTCGGGGATCTGGTACGCGTGGTCGATCACCACGTCCTCGAGGTTGCGCGTTATGCGACCCTGCCCGATGCCCTCGGTGATCGACGAGCCCGACGCCTCGAGCTTTCCGGTGGTGTAATAGCTGTAGAGCGCCGCCCCTGGCGGATCTGCCAACGCGATCCGGATATCGCGCCGCTTCGCCTTGAGGCCGAGCGAGACGCCGGCCAGGGTGCCGCCCGACCCGACCGCTGCAGCGAACCCGTCGACCCGGCCCTCCGTTGCGGACCAGATCTCCGCGGCCGTGGTCTCGATGTGCGCCTGTCGATTGGCGACGTTGTCGAACTGGTTGGCCCAGACCGCGCCATTGGGCTCGGTGCGTGCCAGGGCTTCGGCCAGGCGGGCCGAGTACTTCACGTAGTTGTTCGGGTTCTTGTAGGGGACGGCCGGCACCTCGACGAGCTCGGCACCGAGCAGGCGCAAGGTGTCCTTCTTCTCCTGCGACTGGGTCTCGGGAATGACGATCACGGTGCGAAATCCAAGCGCCTGGCCGATGACGGTCAGCCCGATACCGGTATTGCCCGCGGTCCCTTCGACAATCGTTCCGCCTGGGCGAAGTGCACCGCTCCGGATCGCGTCCTCGATGATGTAAAGCGCCGCGCGATCTTTGACCGACTGGCCGGGGTTCATGAACTCCGCCTTGCCGAGGATCGAGCAGCCGGTCTCCTCGGACGCCCGGCGCAGCCGCACCAGGGGCGTCCGGCCAACGGCCGCGGCAATGGACTGGGCGGGCTGCAAGGCGTCGTCTCCCGATTGGAGGATGGGGTTCTGGTTCCGGGCGGGCGCTTTAGCGTGCCGGGGGCCGACCCTATCGGCGGTCCGGACGGGCGGCAAGGCGGGCTGTGGATAGTCCCTGTCGGCTCGCGGGCTAAGTCGCGGACCCAGCCGGTCGACGGAGCAGGCTTGGTCTGTTCCCGGGGGTGCGTGCCAGCCCGGCACAGCGCTTAACTCGGAATTTACGGGTCCATGCGCACTTTCAGAGTGCAAACCTGAGGTCAACAGGCCTCGAAGACGAAGAGAGCCTGTCAATAGAGGACTAGCCCAAATGAAATTCGTCGCAAAGGCTGGCATTGCCTCGGCAGCTCTCGCGCTCGCCGCCGGCATGTCCGGGCCCAGCACGGCCGCCGATCTCGGCTATGGCCGTGGCTCCATCAAGGACGGCTACGTCGCCCCGCTGCCGGAGATCCACCGCGGCCCCGCGGGCCCGTGCTACATCCGCGCCGACGTCGGCTACTCGCTGTCGCGCGATCCCGAGGCGAAGTGGCCGGTCAACAATGAGATCCTGACTGGCGACGCCAACTCCAACGGCGTCATTGATGCCGGCGAAATCACGTCGGTCTTTGCCGGCGACGCGGTCACCGGCGTGACCCTCGACAACACCTGGCTGGCCGAGGGCGGCATCGGTTGCGGCTCGGGCTCGCGCGGCTTCCGCGGTGAGCTCGTGTTCGGCTACCGCGGCAAGCGCGACCTCGAGGGTGAGCCCTTGATTTTCGGACCGCCGCCCGTTGTCGGTGATCCCTATCCGGGCACGCCCCCGGGCGACATCATCGATCCGCTGCACACCTCGCTCACGTCGTACACGCTGATGCTCAACGTCTACAAGGACCTCGGCAACTACGCAGGGTTTACGCCCTACGTCGGTGTCGGCGTCGGTGCGGCCTACCACATCGTCGACGAGGTGTTCTTCACGGGCAATCCGGCGCTGACGAACCGCATCGAGGGCGACCGAGACCTGTCGTTCGCCTGGGCGCTGATGGCCGGCGTCGGATACCAGGTTTCGGAGCGCGCGATCCTCGATTTCGGCTATCGCTACATCGACTTGGGCAAGGCCAGCTCCGGCCGCGTCGACAACGCCGGCTTCGTCAACCCTCGCGTCGAGATCGACGACATCGCGGCGCACGAGTTCAAGGTCGGCCTCCGCTACCACTTCGGTCAGGCCGACTGCTGCGGCCAGCAGCCGTTGAAGTGATCGCGATCACGCCGCCGCCTCGCGGCCGTTAACCAGACGCGAGGAAAGCCGGCCCGAAAGGCCGGCTTTCTTGTTTCGGGACATCCTCTTGGCGCAGGCCTTGCGTGACCCCGCGATGACGCCGGGCGAAGCGTCCGGCGCGTTACGGAGGATTGCGCGATGGTCTATTGGATCCTGGGGCTCGGTGCCGCCGGGCTCGCCTACCTTCAGATGGGGGTGTTCGACGATATCATGCGCCCGACCAGCCTGATGCTCGTCACGTTCACGGTCCTGCTCGCAGCCGGACTCTACACTGCCCGCTGAGGGCGCATCGTCGCTCGGGTGCGAATTCTCGATTGATCTTCGCCGATACCGCC
The DNA here is from genome assembly GCA_964471635.1 of uncultured Hyphomicrobium sp. Taxonomy (GTDB): domain Bacteria; phylum Pseudomonadota; class Alphaproteobacteria; order Rhizobiales; family Hyphomicrobiaceae; genus JAKAML01. The sequence continues at coordinate 3,602 of CAYYGO010000010.1, read as the reverse complement.
CGGTATATGTCCGGTGAGCCAGCAGAGCGACGTGCGGTCGCGGCCGGTTGTCAGACCCTTCGTCCATGCCCGTGCGCGCGCTGTCGGCCGCGATCGGCCGTCGTGGCCGGTTGCGGTCTGGCGAAAGATCCGGGCGCGCGGGCGTGGTGGAATTGGTAGACACGCCAGATTTAGGTTCTGGTGGCCCTGGCCGTGGGGGTTCAAGTCCCTCCGTCCGCACCAACCGCAGCGCGCTTGGCGAGCATGACGATCCGGATCTCATCCGGATGCTGCCGCAGCGCGCAAGCGCACCGCGCGCGGCGCGACGAAGTGGGCGCAATGGCGCCTTGGAAGCGGGGCGCCCACGCGCCTTGGAACCGATAAACCGGGGTTGGCGACGATATGCAGATTACCGAGACGAGCAGCGACGGTCTGAAGCGCACGCTGAAGGTGGTTGTGGGCGCGAGCGAACTCAGCCAGCGCTTCGATCAGAAGCTCGACGAGATCAAGGACCAGGTCCAGCTCAAGGGTTTCCGAAAGGGGAAGGTTCCGCCGGCGCACATCCGCAAGCTCTATGGCAAGTCGCTGATGAGCGAGGTGCTCGAGAAGGCGGTCAACGAGACGAGCTCGCAGGCGATCGCAGAGCGCAAGGAACGCCCGGCGCTGCGCCCCAGCATCGAGCTGGTCGGCGGCAAGGATGGCATGGAGCAGGTCCTCGAGGGCAAGGCCGATCTCGCCTATTCGATGAGCTTCGAGGTGCTGCCCGAGATCGCGCTGGCGGACTTCTCCGCGCTGTCGCTCGAACGGCTGACAGTCGATGTCGACGAGGCGAGCCTCGCCAAGGCGCTCGACGACATCGCCGCACGCAGCACGACGTTCACGGCCGAGGAGGGCCGCGCCGCCGTCGAAGGCGACCGTGTGACGGTTGACTTCTCAGGCAGCATCGACGGCGTGCCTTTCGAAGGTGGCAGCGGCACCAGCATGGGTGTGGTGATCGGGCAGGGCGGTATGATCCCCGGCTTCGAAGACGGGCTCAAGGGTATCGAGGCAGGCCAGTCCCGCACGATCGTCGCAACCTTCCCCGAGGCTTATCCGGTACCGACCCTTGCCGGCAAGCAGGCGTCATTCGAGGTGACGGCGACCGAGATCGCGCGGCCAGTGAAGCCCGAGATCGACGACGCGTTTGCGGTCACACTCGGGCTCGAAAGCCTCGACAAGCTCAAGGATGCAGTATCCGGCCAGATCAAGGCGGAGTACGATCAGGGCGCGCGCATGAAGCTCAAGCGAGAGCTGCTCGACGAGATCGAGAAGCTGCACTCGTTCGAGCTGCCCCCGTCGCTCGTCGAGTTCGAGTTCAACCAGATTTTCGCCCAGCTCGAGAAGAGCCTCAAGGAGCAGGGAAAGACCTTTGCCGACGAGGGCAAGACCGAGGACGAGGCGCGGGCGGAGTACAAAGTCATCGCGGAGCGCCGCGTGCGCCTCGGACTGGTGGTCGGCGAGATCGGCGACAAGAACAAGATCCAGGTCACGCAGGACGAGCTGCGTCGGGCACTTATCGAGCAGGCGCGCCGGTTTCCGGGCCAGGAAAAGATGGTCTACGAGTATTTCGAGAAGACGCCCGGCGCGCTGGCCGAGCTCAGGGCCCCGATTTTCGAGGACAAGGTCGTCGACCATATCCTGTCGCTGGCCAATGTCACCGAGCGCAAAGTCACGCGCGAGGAGCTGACGAAGGCCGTCGAGGCCGCATCGGAGGCTTGAAACGGCCCTTGCGGCGCCATCGTGCAATGCTCATGTTGCCCAAGGCCCGGCCGATTCGTCCGGTCGGGCAGCGTCCGCGCGAGCAGCCGGGCGGACGCAACACAAGGAGAATAGCGGTCCCATGCTCGATCCCGTCGCCACCCTCACCAACACGTTCTGGCCCATGGTGGTCGAGCAGACCAATCGCGGCGAGCGCGGCTACGACCTGCCGTCCAGGCTTCTGAAAGAACGCATTATTTTCGTGACGGGTCCGGTCGAGGATCACATGGCCGCCTCGATCTGCATGCAGCTCCTCTACTGCGAGAGCGAGAACCCGAAAAAAGAAATCTCCATGTACATCAACTCGCCGGGCGGCGTGGTGACGAGCGGCATGGCGATCTACGACACCATGCAGTTCATCCGTTGTCCGATCGCGACGCTGTGCATCGGTCAGGCTGCGTCCATGGGCTCGCTGCTGTTGACCGCAGGTACCCCGGGCATGCGCTACGCCCTGCCCAACGCCCGCATCATGGTGCATCAGCCGTCGGGAGGGTTCTCGGGTCAGGCCTCGGACATTGAGCGGCATGCCGAGGACATCATCAAGATGAAGCGCCGCTTGAACGAGGTTTACGTCAAGCATACCGGCAAACCATACGAGACGATCGAGCGGACCCTCGACCGTGACTACTTCATGACCGCCGATCAGGCCAAGGATTTCGGGCTCATCGACCGGGTTCTCGAGAAGCGCGACGAAGTGGCCGAGGCGGGCGCCGATCCCAAGGCCGGCGGCTAGATCGCACTGGACAGGCACTAGCGGGGTGTGAGCCGCAACTGTCCAAAATATGCGCTCCTTTCCACCAGGCCGTGACGGGCATCCGGTGCGTCGAAGGCTCCGCGGCAACAGTGCGGGGCCCGATTGTCACAACGCTTCGCTAAACGTGTCGCGCGGTTCCGGCCTTTGGTGGACCAGCCCTTAATCCATTCTTGATCTCGGCAACACTAGCGTGCTCAGATTGGGAAAAGGTGGACTCGGTACGATGCCCGTCGGCAGGCTCAGGCGCCCACTTCAGGAGCAAGCGCTCCTTAAGGCCGCGACATCAGCCCAGTTGCGTAGAAGCGTGGTTGCGTAGAAGTTCGAAGCTGGGCTTCGGAAGACGGACGATATGTTCCGGCGGCAGGGTCGGCCGACGGTGTCGGGAGCGGTCGGTGTCGGGAGAGGGCGGGTCATGTCGGGCCCGCCAACGGGTTCCGAACCCTTCAAGTCCCGAACCGTCATGGCTTGGTCCGCCATGATCCGGTCCGTGATGGCAGGCACGGTTACGGGACGGTCACGTTCCGCAGGGCTTCCCTCGAAAGGGTGAGACGACGAATGGCACAGGAGAAGAACACCCTCTACTGCTCGTTCTGCGGAAAGAGCCAGCATGAGGTGCGCAAGCTCATCGCCGGTCCGACAGTGTTCATCTGCGATGAATGCGTCGAGCTGTGCATGGACATCATCCGCGAGGAGAACAAGAACACACTGGTCAAGTCGCGCGACGGTGTGCCGAGCCCGCAGGAAATCTGCCATGTGCTCGACAGCTACGTGATCGGCCAGTACCACGCCAAGCGTGTTCTCTCCGTCGCCGTCCACAACCACTACAAGCGTCTGAACCACGCCGCGAAGAACAACGACGTCGAGCTGGCCAAGTCGAACATTCTGCTCGTCGGCCCGACCGGATGCGGCAAGACGCTGCTCGCCCAGACGCTCGCCCGCATCCTGGACGTGCCTTTCACGATGGCCGACGCGACGACGTTGACGGAAGCCGGTTATGTCGGCGAGGACGTCGAGAACATCATCATGAAGCTTTTGAAGAACGCAGACTACAACTTCTAGCGGGCGCAGCGCG